>JANNEQ010000151.1:0-16011 GCA_031378885.1 Flavobacteriales bacterium | reverse complement strand
TGCCCACACAATTCTTGCCCACAAAATTGAATCAGAAAAAATTTGGGTGAAAAAGGTCCATGATTGTTGAAGGTACAATAACGGTTTAAGAAAATTGCGGGGTTAAGGGGTCAACCGCAAAAGTTGGGGAGAGAATTGTTGATGAATATGATTTCAAAACAGCTCCTACCCTAATTATTGTTGAAAATCTTGCATCACCTAATCTTTCGGATTATTTCACAATGAGGAATCGAAGGAGAACAAAACTCCAACGGAGTTGAATGATATTAGCCCCGGCCTGTGCCTATGGGCAATGTCATTAAGTTAAGTATGGCACATCAACATTCGACCCCGTTCGGGGTCGTTTATCACCTCTTTCATGAGCGTCTCTATAAACATGCGATCCATTCTGGATCGTTCAGCGCGGGTCATATAGATTTCATGTGGTGAGATCATTTTTGAGGAACTTCAAACTCATCTGTCGATTCGATACATTACTCAAAAATATTGTTCACAGACGTCTCCCGATCCAGAATGGATCGAATCTTTATAGCACAATGAGTTTGCAATGACCAAACGACCCCAACAGGGTCGAATGTTATTTTAGACAAAGTCCCGAAGAAAAAACCTCTGGCTTTACTTCTTTCGTCCATAGAAATTAAGGCTGTGGTGCTCGATCTCAATTCCAAAAATTTCCTCGAGTGTGGATTTGATGTTGTGGATTCTGGGGTCGCAAAACTCCAGCACTTCTCCGGTATCGGTAAGTATAATGTGGTCGTGTTGCTGATTCTGATAGGCCTTTTCAAAGTGAGCTGAGTTCTGACCGAATTGATGTTTGCGAATCAGGTTGCAGGACAGAAGTAATTCTGTGGTATTGTACAATGTAGCCCTCGATACCCTGTACTTTTTATTTTTCATTAAAGTATAGAGTGATTCAATGTCGAAGTGGCCGGTGAAATCATAAATTTCACGGAGAATAGTATAGCGCTCCGGAGTTTTTCTGTGTTTGTGTTGCTCCAGATACGCTGTAAAAATTGATCTTACTTTCTCTTGAATTTCCTGTGTGCCCATTTCCGTGTCAAACGTACATCAAAAATCTGTGAAGTATTCTGTCTCAGATTTCACTTACGCAAATTCATTGTCAATTCTGTCGACGGTCAGCACGCCATCAACGGCCTTAAGTCTTTCTACAAGGGCATTTAAGTGCATTGTGTCATGGACAAGGACTACAACTTTGCCCTGAAATATGCCATCATTAGCCTCAAAAGAGATGGCACGCATATTCACATTCATGTCTGTAGATATAATATTGGTTATGTTTTGTACAATACCAACATCATCTGTTCCTGAAAACCTGATTCCGACTTCGAACTGTACTGATTCTTTGTTTCTCCATCGCGCTTTGATGACCCGGTAAGCGTACTTACTCATCAGTTCCTGCGCATTGGGGCAATTGGTGCGGTGAATTTTGATGCCTTCATTGATGGTAATAAAACCAAATACTTCGTCACCCGGTATTGGATTACAACAAGGGGCAAGTTTGTAATCCATTTTTTGTTGCTCGTCGCCAATCAGCAATGCCTCACCTTTAGAGGGCGAAGTAGTAATAATTCGGGGTTCGGTTTCTTTTTTTACCTCATCCTTTTTCTCGAATTTTATTCTGCCGCCTTCCACCAGAAATCCTTTCATTCTGGTGAGGTCGATACTTCCTTTGGCAATCCGGTAATACAATTCGAGTGTGCTATCGGTATCGTAAAAACGAACCAATTCGTCGATATTCACGCTAAGCCATTCAGCTTTTATTGCATTGAATTTTCTGCGAAGCATTTCCTTTCCTTCTTCTCCAATCGATTTCTTTTCTTCGCGGAGGGCGTCTCTTATTTTGTGACGGGCACTTGCCGTAACCACAATGCTGAGCCAATCTTCTTTTGGTCGTTGTTTTTTAGAGGTGAGAATTTCCACCTGATCGCCGCTTCGCAACTTATGGCTGAGGGGCACCAATTTGAAGTTGACTTTTGCTCCTATACATTGCGAACCAATATGGGAGTGAATATGAAAGGCGAAGTCGAGCGTAGTAGCTCCTACAGGTAATGTTTTGAGATCGCCATTTGGCGTAAAGACATAAATTTCTTCGGAAAAAAGCGACAGTTTAAAGTTGTCGATAAATTCAATGGCGCTGTCTTCGTGATTTTCCAGCACTTCTCTCACCTGATCGAGCCATCTGTCGAGTTTGTTTTCCGGGGTATCTGGTGCATCCTTGTACTTCCAGTGCGCAGCATAGCCGCGTTCGGCGAGGTCGTCCATTCTTACACTTCTAATCTGAACTTCAACCCACTTGCCACTTGGCGACATCACAGTGGTGTGTAGCGATTCGTATCCGCTTGATTTGGGAATGCTAATCCAGTCGCGCAATCTTTCAGGACTGGGCTGATAGAAATCCGTAACAATTGAATATACCCTCCAGCAATCACTCTTCTCAAGATCGCCCGGGCTGTCCAGAATAATTCTAATGGCAAATACGTCGTAAATTTCTTCGAAAGGCACTCCTTTCTTCACGATCTTATTCCAGATAGAAAAGATAGATTTTGTTCTTCCCTTTATTTCATACTTCAATCCTACCTTATCGAGGGCTCTTCTAATAGGTAGTGTGAAGGCATTTATAAATCTTGTTCTAACTGCTTGTGTTTTCTGAAGTTTACTTATAATATCCTCGTATACCTCGGGATCTTTAAATTTGAGGGCGAGATCCTCCAGCTCTGTTTTCATGTTGTACAAACCGAGCCGGTGAGCAAGAGGTGCGTACATAAATAACGTCTCGCTGGCAATTTTAAGCTGCTTTTCCCTCTTCATGTGGTCGAGCGTTCTCATATTGTGCAGCCTGTCTGCCAATTTCACGAGAATCACGCGCACATCATCACTCAAAGTGAGCAGCATTTTGCGGAAGTTCTCAGCCTGATCGCTGGTGTTATTTCCGTAATCGCTTACGCCCGAAATTTTGGTGAGGCCATCAATAATGACTCTTTCTTTTTTTCCAAAAAGATTTTGAATGTCCTCGAGTGTAATGTAGGTATCTTCAACAGTATCGTGAAGCAATGCGCACACAATACTGGTTGTGTCCAAACCTATTTCTTCGGCAGCAATTTTAGCCACTGCCAATGGATGATAGATATAGGGTTCGCCACTTTTCCGGCGCATATCCTTATGCGCTTCGACGGCTACTTCAAAAGCTTTTCTGATTCTTGCGCGATCACTCGGTGCTTTCGAACGATGGCATACTCGCAGCAATTCGCGGTATCGTCTCAAAATTTCCCTGCGTTCCTCTTCGGGGTTTATTTCCTGCTTAACCATATTAGAGCGCAAATTAGTGCCTGTCGGGCAGTATTACAAAATTGATAAAAAGAGTTTTTCAATAATGCCTCATTCACTAATGATCGCATGTAAATTGGCCGCAATGTTTTTCAGTTCCGTCCAATCTAAATCTAAAGCTCAGGCATTGCTTCTGAGTGGTTTGTGCTTAATTGCAAGTATTCATGCATCGGCTCAGCAACCGGGAAGTGCATTCTCACGTGAGATGCTTTCCAGCTCAGAAAAAAATCTGGCTCAATGGAATACCCGCGAGCACTCGCAAATCCAACCCTTTGCCCATGGTATGGAAAAAAACTTTGGGTGTGCTTTGGACTCCACCTCTTGTGAGGTAGACAGTGCTCAAAAAATTTTGTTTCACATCCAACCCTTTGGAAGCCTTCAGGGAGGGTTTGCGTTTTCGCCCGATGCCAAAGCCATTGGGTCAATTGTAGTGGGTGGCGCAGGAGATTTTACTTTTAAAAACAATTTATTTGTTCAGGCCGGCTATTCGCTCATCGGTATTAAAGCACCGGATTATATCAGGTCGGCGGCCGACCAATATCGGATCATACCCGGAGCAGGATATGGAGTGCGCGATGCAAAAGATGTTTACCACAGCCATTATACTTTTGGCAGAATCTCTTACACCGCCGGAAAATATTTCAACTTCGAAGCCGGAAAGGGAAAACACTTTTGGGGCGATGGTTATCGATCCATGATATTAAGCGACAACGGCAATTCTTATCCCTACCTTCGGATTACAACCAAAATCTGGAACTTAAAATATACCAATCTCTGGGCTCAGGTGAAAGATCTGAGCAACAACCAACTGCTGCGGGATAACCGAAAGAAATACATTGCACTTCATGCATTAAGTTGGAATGCAGGCAAGCAGGTCAATTTTACCCTTTACGAAATGGTGGTCTGGCAGGATCGCGATAGCAACAGCCACCGGACTTTAGACATTAATTATCTGAATCCCATAATTTTCTATCGCCCTGTGGAATATGCTCAGGGATCTGCAGACAACGTGATTTTGGCCTTTAGCACAAGGGTAAAAATTTCAAAAAAGTTCACCGCGTATGGCCAGTTTGTTCTGGACGAATTTCTGCTGAATCAATTGAAACAGCAATTGAAATGGTGGGGAAACAAGTTGGGTGGACAATTGGGCGTAAAAGCATTTGATGTATTCACTCCGGGATTGCATTTTCAGACGGAGATCAATATTGCCCGGCCGTTTCTCTTCACACATGGCAGCCCCATACAAGGTTGGACCAACCTGAATCAGCCTCTGGCCCATCCTCTGGGTGCCAATTTTTTTGAGTCTACCTCCTTCATCCGATATACAAGAGGTAAATGGTCCATTCGCGAACAGTTCAATTTTGCCCGATTTGGAAAAGACAAAGATGTAGATGGCGATGGGAAAAAGGACAATCTTGGCGGAGACGTATTCAGGTCATACAGAAATCCACACAGGCAATATGGCAACCTCACCCTTCAGGGCAACCAACACACTTTATTTTTCAATGAGGTGATGGTGAGCAGAGAAGTTGCCGGACTAAAACAATTTGAGTTTTTTGGTTCTCTAACCACGCGATTTGTGCGCAATGAATCGGGCAATCAAAATGATATCTACCTCATGCTTGGAATCCGATCGCGGGGGCTAATGGAAATGATCAGAGATTTTTAAAATCAAGTGGATAAGATCCAAATTGTGCTATTACATTTGCGCCACTTTTCACAACGCATTGGAAGAATCAACAAGTATTATCACTGAGGCCAACACAGGCTCTGTTTCACGGGTACGCGATATTGCTGCGCTCTTCAAATTGCGTCTGGCATTTTTGGTTGTTTTCTCTGCAGTACTGGGGTATTTTCTCGGCGCCACTTCAATAGATGTGGGAAAGTTCATTGCTCTTTGTGTGGGTGGTTTCCTGCTTACCGGAGGCAGCAATGGAATGAATCAGGTTCTGGAAAAGGATTGGGACAAATTGATGGACCGCACAAAAAACCGTCCTATTCCAACCGGGCGGATGTCGGCCAGATTTGCGGCCATTGTTTCGCTTGCAGCAGGTATTTTGGGAATTGTTTTGCTATGGGTTTTTATTAATCCGGCATCGGGTATACTTGGGCTTTTTGCATTTTTCACCTATGTGTTTTTGTACACTCCGCTCAAAAGAATTACGAGTCTGGCCGTATTTATCGGGGCTTTTCCGGGAGCAATTCCGCCCATGTTGGGTTATGTAGCCGCAACCAACACCTATGGTGTCGAAGCAGGAAGTCTTTTCGCAATGCAGTTTATGTGGCAGTTTCCACATTTTTGGGCCATTGCATGGGTTGTGCATGATGATTACTTAAAAGGTGGTTATCAATTGCTACCCTTCAAAGAAGGCAGAAGTAAAAGGAGTGCTTTTCAAATATTTTTATATACGCTCTTCCTCATTCCTGTTAGTCTTTTGCCGTGGGTCTTTCCACTTAATCAGCCCATTACAGGAAATTTAGGGGCTGCAGTAGCTATTTTATGTGGAGTAATCTTCTCCTGGTATGCCTTAAAATTATTTCTCAGTTGCGAGATAAAAGATGCCAGAAAGCTCATGTTTGCTTCATTTTTCTATTTGCCAATTGTGCAATTATTCTATGTGATTGATAAATTTTAAAGAACAACTACGTCCGCTAAGGTGTTGTTTTTTTCATTCTTAATAAAGTTCTATGACCGACCATAATGAAAAGAGTCCTGAGACTGAAGCAGTCAATGGCAAAACAGGTGTTTTTGATGGGCTTGATCCGGATATTAAAATAAGGACCAAGAAAATGATGATGTGGTTCATCGTTTTCGCTGTCGTTATGTTATTTGCCGGAATAACCAGTGCCATTATCGTATTGTATGGCAAACTGATCTGGTTGCGCATGCATCCCACTACATCCTTGTGGATTAGCAATTTACTCATTGTGCTTTCCAGCGTTACCCTTATTGCTGCTAATTCGGCTTTGAAAAAAGGGAAACAGAGCATGGCAACCGGACTAACAGTGGCCACACTAATACTGGGAATTGCCTTTGCCTTTTCACAGAACAGCGCATGGAAGGAATTGGCCGCTAAAGGAATGGGCAATACGCAATCCAGGGTAGAAAATGGAATGACTGCAACCCACTGGAATGCGCTGGGGAAAATTTCAGGTAATTATGGCACGGATTATTTCTTTGAAATGAATGGAACCAAAATTATCAAAGAAGGCGAGGAATATTATCTTGAAGGCGATATCAGCAGAAAGCCTGTTACCAATACAGTAATGACCACATTTAATGCGGTTGGAGCAATGTTGTTTGTGCTGATTTACATTCACATCATCCACCTTGTAATCGGGCTTATCTATCTGTCGATCAACATCGTGAGATTGCAAAAAGGCCGAATCAACTCCGGCAATTGGATCAGCCTTCATGTGAATGGAATGTATTGGCATTTGCTGGGTATTCTGTGGCTCTATTTGTTCTTCTTTATCTTCTATATTTTTTAGATTGATTTTAAATAACAGCAGAAACAATAGTTTGTAACTGTGCTGTATTAAAAACACCTTTGATTTTTTTAACATAGGCGATAGTTTCAGGTCAATTCATCACTAAACTTGCGCCCAAATTTCAAGACTCAATATGTCAGGACACGCACAGGCAGTAAGCAAAGAATCACCGTGGAGCGGAGGCCAGTCTCCCTTTAGAATCAGCTACGGTAAAATGATGATGTGGTACTTTCTGGTGTCAGATGCCCTGACATTCGGAGGACTACTCACGGCTTATGGTTTTTTCAGGCACGCCAGTGCCGATCCATGGCCGGTTGGTGAGCAGGTATTTGAGGCGCTGCCTTTTCTTCATGGAGCTTATCCATTGATGTATGTGGCCTTGATGACCTTCATCCTCATTGTATCTTCTGTAACGATGGTACTTGCGGTAGAAGCAGGTCACAGACTTGACAAGAAAAATGTGATCAAGTGGATGGGCTGGACCGTAATAGGTGGTGTATTCTTCCTTAGTTCTCAGGCCTGGGAATGGTCTCACTTTATTCATGGTTCAGGAGGTGGATTCCAGATAGCGCATCCGCTTGAAGTGACCACAGAAGATGGAACAAAGATGAACCTCGCCAGTGGTACTTGGGTGCATATGACATCGGAGTTTGGTCATGAATATGAGCATTCCATGCAAAGTCATTATGCTGCCAGTGAGGCAGACGAGCATGCCGCCTCTGGTCATGGACATGCTGCTGATGCTCATGGTGCTGATAGCCATGGAGCACCAGCCGATTCGCATGGAACCAATTCTCACAGTGCCGATGCCCACTCGGCAGCTTCACACGCTGATACCCGTGCCGGAGAAGCGAAACACGAGGTAAAAGTTCCGGAAAAACTCATTCTTAATAAATACACCCTGGTTCATGATGGGGCAACAGGAAAGGACTATCGCAACATGGCAGTAACAGGAGCTGAAGCCAAAAAACTTTGGGAAGCCAAATCGCCTGGAACGGAAGTATTTGGAGCCAACTTGTCCAAGAATGAATATGCTGTTCAACAACAATATGCCAATTTCTTCTTCTTTGTAACCGGATTCCATGGTTTCCACGTATTTCAGGGAGTTATTATCAATCTCATCATTTGGATAATGGCTATTAAGGGAGTTTTCGAGCGCCGTGGCCATTACGAAATGGTTGAAAAGGT
This sequence comes from Flavobacteriales bacterium, assembly GCA_031378885.1. Lineage (GTDB taxonomy): Bacteria > Bacteroidota > Bacteroidia > Flavobacteriales_D > Sanyastnellaceae > JANNEQ01. The sequence continues at coordinate 7,986 of JANNEQ010000151.1, read as the reverse complement.
TGGATTATTCTGGCACTTTGTAGATTTAGTATGGGTATTCGTATTTACCTTCTTCTACCTCATCTAATTTTAATATTAATAAAGTAAAGTCCCATCTTATGGAAAGAGACGATTTGATAGTGAATGACAGTTATTCTCTGAATGCTCATCACAGTGAAGAAGCCGGAAAAAAAATCCGGAAAAAAATCTTATTGGTTACCCTATTGTTAACGGTAGTAACCATTATTGAGGTAGGATTTGGTATTGTTTTCAAAAGAAATGGAACTGCTCAATGGGAAACCATTCGCATTATTTTCCTCATTCTTACACTGCTTAAAGCTGGTTATATAGTAATGTCGTTTATGCACCTTGGCGACGAGAGAAAGATACTTAAGTATGTTATCTTATTACCTTATGCCCTCTTTATTCTATACCTTATATTCATTGGACTTTATGAAGGACTTGCAGGTCAGGTAATGAATAATATCTTTCGTTGATCTGGAATAATGCCTAAAAAAAATAATTTGAAAAAGTATATCGGCCTGGCTGGTATACTTTTTTTTATTCCATTATTTCTGGTACTTTTTTTTGGTGTATTCAGCTCCCATCACTTCAAAACGCTGCCTTATTTTGGTCCTGAAGCCAATGGCCCGCTAACCATTAGTGATTATATTATACCACCTTTTGCCTTTCAGAATCAATATGGGCAAGCCATTACCAATGATTCGCTCAAGGGTAAAATATGGATTGCAGCCTTCTATTCTTTGGATAATCCAAATCTGGACAAGATCACCAACCGATTGCTGGAACCCAATTTCAGATACAAAGGCGAGAATGACATTTCAATTGTAGTTTTCTCCACCAATTGCGATCACGACACCCCAGAGTTGTTGCAGGCTTATGTAGAAAAAAATACCGTTTACAATGAATTTCCGGGAAAGTGGCAATTCCTCACCGGCAATCAAAGCGCCATGCAGAGCTATATCCGGAATGGTTTCCTTATTAACGATTTATCCAACGAGGCAATTTTCAGGTTAATTGATCAGAACGGCCACATCAGAGGTTTGTATGGCAATACAGAATATCATATTCAGGAGGCTGTAGAAGATATTGCGCTTCTCAAAAAAGAAATTGATCAGCTCGCCTATGAAGAAAGAAAATCACATGAATAGAATGAAGTACCTCACCCTGTTGACCTGTCTCGCGCTCCTGACTTCATGCCATGAAACAACTCCTGTGAAACCCGAAGACGCTCCAGTTCAGGCTGGTAAAACAACTTTACCTTTCTTTGGCGAACATGATATAGAATTGAATACCAACGAAAAAGGTGAGACCTTGGCGGATACAGTGTTTTACTCCATCCCCAAGTTTTCATTTACCAACCAGTTCGGGAAATTAATTTCTCACCGCGATTATACAGGGAAAGTATCGGTCGTTGACTTCTTTTTTACCGAATGTCCATCCATTTGCCCGATGCTCAGTGCCCAAATGAGCAGACTACAATCGCTTGTAAATCAAGCCGGATTAAAACCAGATGTGATGTTCCTTTCACATAGTGTCAAACCCGGGCATGACACGCCTGAGGTGTTGCTTTCGTATGGAGAAAAACTCGGTGCCGATTTTACCAATTGGAATTTTGTAACAGGTTCTGCAGAAGACATATATGACCAGGCCGAAGAAGGTTATATGCTTTCTGCTTTCCCCTCTGATAGTGCAGAAGGAGGGATTTTTCATACAGATAAAATTACTTTGCTCGATCGCCAGATGCGGATAAGAGGATATTACGATGGAACCTCAACAAAAGAAGTCGATAGGTTGTTTGAAGATTTAAAAGTATTAGTCAAGGAAAAAGATGGAAAGAAGTAATTCTGGTTCTGCTGAAAAGAAAGCGCGAATATTTGTAATCGCTGCTTCCGTAGCCATCCCTGTGTTGGTAGGCTTACTTTATATGTTGCCTAAGGCAGAAATTGGCCAGGGTGGATTCAGAAGCTTTCTCAATTCGCTTCCACTGCTGAATGCGTGCCTTAATGGCTCATGTTTTATTGTTCTTTTGCTTGCTTTTTTGGCCATTAAAAATAAAAATATTGCGCTTCACCGCAAACTGATGACGCTTTGCCTGGGCCTATCGGCGATCTTTCTCATTTCTTATGTAACCTATCACGCCACTACTTCTCATACCGTATTCCCCAACGAAAATCCCATAAAACCAATCTATAAGTTCATCTTAAACACCCACATTATCCTTTCGGCGGTCGTAGTTCCGCTCGTACTTATAACATTTACACGAGCCCTTGCTGAAAAGTTTGATAAACATAAAAAATTAGCCAGAATAACGCTTCCCGTGTGGCTTTATGTTACACTGACAGGTGTCATAGTCTATTTAATGATAAGTCCGTATTATCCGTTCTGATTTTTTGTACTTTTGCACACAATGAAAAAAACGCTCCTTACAGTCATAACAGTTATAGGATCAGTCCTGTTTCATCTCAATGCTTCAGCCCAATGCGCAATGTGCAAGGCCACCGCTGAGAGTGCCACTGATAATGTAAGTAAAGGAATAGGTGAAGGGTTGAATTCAGGTATTGTATACCTCATGGTAGTTCCGTATCTGCTTTTAGCCACTGTAGCCATTGTGTTTTTCAGAAAAAATATTGCCGGGCTATTTAAAGCCCAGGTGTAAAAGAGTTGGACAAAATGTGTTTGGTTCGGTTTTTGAAAACCCCGCCGCATATTTGTCCAAAACCAAGATGAATGACCTGATGAAATACCTATTTTTAACTTTAAGCATTACTGTTTTAGCGTTAAGTAACCTTGAGTCTAAGGCTCAGTTTACTACTGAGAAAGCTATCGACTCTACGGAAACTAACGTAGTGGAAGAACAAAAAATGCAACTTTTGGTTGTTCATGCCAAAACCAAGCGTCCGATTGATGCGGATGTAATGGTTAAAGGCCTGAATCCCAGAAAAACGGTGGTTCTGAAAAATCTGTCCGACAGCACTTTAATTTTGAAAAAATACCGCCTTTACACGGTCTCGGTAAACAAAGAGGGCTATATGTACTTTGCTCATAAGTTCTGGCCAAATGAAAGCCAGTTTCACCTGGAAAAAATTGAACTGAAGCCTTTGACTGTAGGTCTTAAGACAAGCATTGAAGATATTTATTTTCTTGGCGACGAGACTGAGATTTATCACAAATCTGCTCCTGCACTTGAGGAATTGATTTCATTTCTCGTCATGAATCCGACTGTAAAGATTTGCGTGATTGGAAATGCCAACGGTCCCATGAATGATGAATCCAAAAGCGAAGGTTTCTATAAAAAAGCAAGTGAAAAACGTGCACAGGCTGTAAAAGATTATCTTGTTCAGCACGGCATAGCAGAAGACAGACTTACAGTTAAAGGAATGGGAAATAAGCTGATGCTCTATCCTGATCCGATCGTAGACTGGCAAGTAGATGCCAACCGCAGAATTGAAATTGAGGTAACAGGGTTGTAATCTGTTTCTCTGAACAATATTCCAAAGCCCCTTTTCGGGGCTTTTTTTATTCCATAACTATAAACTTCCTTCCATCTTCATTTTGAACCACTGGAAAAATGTCAACGCAATGAGTTCATTAGCACATTAAGTTTGTGTGATAATAATTGATGATCCAATGTACAGAGCGGCCTTGATTTTATTTCTTTTTATTCCAGGCCAGACTTTTTCACAAGCCTGGACACTAGATAGTTGTATACGTTATGCCCTGGAACACAACCTGACACTTGAGACCAGTCAACTCAACGTGGATATTGCAGAAGCAAATCAGGAAGCTGCCTTTGGAGGCTTGTTACCCAGCCTCAATGCCCAGGCGACACATGGTTATAACTGGGGCCAAAAGATTGACCCTTTCACCAATAGTTTTGCCTCTGCAAGAATCAGGAGCAACAGCATGGGCATTGCAGCCAACTTCAATCTGTTTAATGGATTGCAGCAACAAAACACACTCAGGCAAGCCAACCTGAACATTGAGGGCAGTAAATTGAATTTCGAAAAAACCAGAAACGATGTGGCCCTCAATGTCGCCTCAGCATATCTCACTGTTCTGCTCAATATGGAAATTGAAGAAATTTCGAAACGAAATCTTGAATCTACAGACCGGCAAGTGGCGAGGTTGGGGAAATTGTACAATGCCGGACAGATTTCGGAGGGTCAACTCAATGAAATGTTGGCCCAACAGGCTACGGACGAAGCCACTCTGATTGGTTCCAAAAACAGTGTTGAACTCTCAAGACTTGCTCTGATGCAACTGATGATGCTACCCACTGCTGAAATGGGGAATTTCAAATTAGTTGTTCCGAAAATTGAAAATTTAGATCAAAGTACCTTAATGGGTAAAGTAGAATCCACCATTCAAACTGCTCTGTCGAATTTTCCGGAAATAAAAAGTGCACAGGTATCACTGGCGAGTTCCAGCCTCGGAGTGAAAATAGCGAAAGGAGGACGATTGCCCAGTTTGAGTGCCACTGCAAGTTTTGGCTCTGGTTACTCAGGAGCAGCCAAAGTTTACACCGGTACACCAACCTATGAGTTGATTCCAATTGGCGCTGTGCAAAACACTGGCGAACTTGTATTGGGTGTTCAACCAATATTCAACAGCGACGACTACAGGGTTAAAGGATTCGGAAATCAAATAACCGACAATGTAAACCGCTCGTTGTTTTTCAATTTGAACATTCCCATTTTCAATGGATTCTCCAACCGCAGTGCCATTAAACGCGCTGAGATAAATGCATTACAATCCAGTCTCCTGCTCGATCAGGCAAAACAACAACTGGAACAATCCGTTCAACAAGCCCATGCCAATGTACTGGCAGCGTATGCCTCGTACAAGGCAGCCGAAAAAAGTGTGGCGGCCAGTAAAAAAGCATTTGACTGGTCCGAATTGCGGTACGAACAAGGCCTCACGAATGCAGTAGAATATGCTGATGCCCGAACAAGATTGGACAATGCCCAGGGCAACTTCACAAGAAACAAATTTGATTATTATTTCAAATTAAAAATACTGGAATTCTATCAGGGTAAACCAATAAGCTTGAATTGATGAAAAAATCATGGAAAATAATCCTGACCTTGGTGCTGCTTTTGGTGGCCATTATTGTGCTGGGAAAAATATTTGGCGGCAAAGGAAAGGCGCTTGAAGTAGAAGTAGAAAATACGGCAAGAAGAGATCTTGTAGAAACGGTTTCTGCCAGCGGTAAAATTCAGCCTGAGATTGAAGTCAAGATTCAATCGGAAGTTTCAGGGCAAATTCTTGAGTTGCCGGTAAAAGAAGGTGATTATGTATTGAAAGGACAACTTCTGGTAAAGATCAATCCCGATTTATACACCTCAGCACTCAACCGGGCCGAGGCCGCAGTGAACAGTGCCAGAAGCAACCTGAGCAGCGCGCGTGCACGGCTTGCCCAGTCAGAGGCACAATTCAAGGCAAATGACCTCAGTTACCAGCGTCAAAAAAAATTGTTTGAAGACGCGGTAATTTCTAAGTCGGAGATGGAAACCATCACCAGTCAATGGGAAACAAGCAGAGCTGAAGTAACAGCAGCAAAAGAGAGTATTGAAAGTGCCGGCTTTTCAATATCAAGTGCAGAAGCAGGAAGGCTTGAAGCTTTGGACAATCTTAAGCGAACCACCATCCTATCGCCAATGAACGGAACTGTGACGGCACTTACAAAAGAAATTGGCGAAGCCGTTTTGGGCAATAACATGATGAGTGGTGAAATCATCATGAAAATCTCTGCACTTTCATCGATGGAAGTGAATGTGGAAGTAAACGAAAGTGACATTGTAAGGGTAAACCAAGGTGACACAGCGGTAGTTGAAGTAGATGCTTTCAAAGATGAAAAATTCAAAGGAATTGTAACTGAGATTAGCAATACAGCACTCAATTCTTTGACAGCAGCGGCCTCCACAAATCAGGTAACCAACTTTTCAGTAAAAATCAGAATACTACCCGAGTCTTATGCTCACCTGAAAGATGGCACTGATGTTAATCACTCCCCTTTCAGACCGGGAATGAGCGCTACTGTTGAAATCGAAACAGAAAAATTAAATGCCGCTCTCACTGTTCCCATCAAATGTGTGACTTCGCGCGATGATACCACCTCTGCAAGTTTGCTGGAGCGATTAAATAAAAAGAGCGAAAACTCAGATGTGGTTCAGGAAAACGAAGAGCCCTTTACTGTTGTATTTGTTATGAATGAGCCAGCAGGCAAATGCGAATTACGCATTGTTAAAACAGGAATTCAAAACGACAAATACATCAGCATCACGGAGGGAATTAAGGACGGCGAAAAAGTAATTACCGGACCTTATGAAATGGTTTCCCGCAAGCTCAAGAACCACGACAGCGTTACAATTAAAAAGGAAAAAGCCGAAGAAGTAAAAGAGTCTGACGAATGAGTTTGATTCTTCTCATAGAATCTTCTTCGCGCAATTGCTCTGTGGGAATTGCAGAAAATGGCCAGTTGCTTTATTGTGCTGAGTTGAGTATGGATCAATACGTTCATGCCGAAAAACTCCATCTCTTTGCGGAAGAAGTTATGCGCAAGGCCAATAAAAAATGGACTCAGCTTTCTGCGGTATGTGTTGGGCGTGGCCCCGGCTCTTATACCGGATTGCGCATAGGAATATCGGCGGCAAAAGGCATTTGTTTTTCGCTTTCCATTCCCCTCATAGCCATCGACACACTTGAAATGCTGGCCCGTTGGGCAATCTATCACCATCAGGGCTTTGGTCTTTATTGCCCGATGATAGACGCCCGCAGAATGGAAGTCTATACGCGCACCTTTGACGTTACAGGGCAGCCAATAGATGAGACAAGGGCCGTAATTTTAGATGAAATATTCTACAATGAACTAAAGGAAAGCAAAGTATTATTCATCGGCGACGGAGCATTCAAATGCAATGAGTCCGGAATAAAAGACCAACAGATAGTAAGCACAGAGCCCGGTGTAAAAATGATGGCCGAAATCAGCGAACAAAAGTTCTTGCAAAATCAATTTGAAAATCTGGCCCTTTTTGAGCCATTCTATTTGAAGGATTTCATTGCATTGAAGAGCAAAACCAAAATATTCTGACCCTGAAACGTTATACCTGCATTAAAAATCGAAGCGGCTCAATACATTTGTAAGACTATGTTGAAAACCAGGCGATATTCCTTCTTACTTCTGATGGCTATTGTAGGCTGCAAATGTCAGGACAACAACAACACTGTGCCTTACGTGCCTGTGAACATCACCATTAATGTGAATCAGCCTGATTTTTTTGCCCTTACCGTGCCTACGGGTTGGGTGTATATTACTGGAGGCTCGCGTGGAATTATTGTTTACCGTAAAAGCGCCACTGAATTTATTGCCCTCGAGAGGCATAGTACTTATGAGCCGCAAAACAATTGCAGTGTGGCTGTAGAAAGCGACGGGGCAATTGTCAAAGACCCTTGCTCAGACTCCAGATGGCTCATTCAGGACGGCAGTGTGATCAATGGACCGGCCAGCAGGAATCTGCTTGATTACGATACCAACTTCAACGATCCATACCTCAGTATTATCAATTAACACCAATTCCAAATATAATTTAACCCAAAGGGTAAATTATACCGATTCGGTATCTGTATTAGTCCAATCTGCGCTGCGCTTGATTTGACTAAACAGCCACTCTCCCGGCATATACCATTGTAACATTTTAATTAATCTTTGGCATAAATTAAAATGAACATTGGTATTATTTTGTGAACTGGTTATGCCGCCACGTTTCAAAGCATATTGAACTCAAAACAGGATTATCCATTAGAAGATATTTTATCATCGGACCACCGGGTTCCACTCCCAAAGGGCAATGTCATTAAGTTAAGGTCTTTTTATAAAATAACATTCGACCCTATCCGGGTCGTTTGATCGTTGCAAACAGAATGTGCTATAAACGTTTGATCCATTCTGGATCAGGAGATGCGTGTAAACAATGGTGTAAAACG
>JANNEQ010000142.1:0-113299 GCA_031378885.1 Flavobacteriales bacterium | reverse complement strand
CATACCCTGGCTTTCGATCCTGCGGATCTTCACCCAGGGCTATTCAATGTTCGACTCCTTACGGAGTCAGGAAAACAATTGATTTCGCAACCTTATCTTTACTATTTTCAAGATGAAACAAAAAATTAGTCGGACAACAATGTAATAAAAATAAAAAAGGCCCTTCTTTCGAAGAGCCTTTTATTATATTTCTTTGCAGATTTATTTCGTCACAACAATCTTCTGCTTTACAATACCATATTTGTTTTGACCCGAAACGATATACACTCCCGATGCAAGATTCTCCAATTGAATGGTGTATTTATTATCCGCATTCAGGGTAAATGATTTTACCAACTGACCAGCAGTATTCATAAGATAGAAAGTTCCTGAATGTGCAGATTTTACTGTGCAGTTGCCATTGCCCGGATTGGGGTATACAATAAATTCTTCAGAAGAAATTCCACTTGCATTCAATACTTCTTCTACTGAAATAGGATCACCTCCGGCCACTATTAAAGTATAATCTTCAACTTCCCCATAGCTCGATGTTCCACATGGATCACTCGTGCTGCCATTGGCAGAGTCTGTCAATCTTATTCTCATTCTGGTATTGCCGTTTTCTGCGGTAGAAGGTGCTGCTATGGATGTAGTGAAAGGGCCAATGCCATTGGGTGAGGTATAGACATTTTCGCCCGGATCGGTGAATATTCCATTTTGATTCCAATCGCACCAAATGTAAATTTTGTCTGTGCTAAATCCATTTCCAATACTAACTGTTATAGAGAAGGGCGACCCTGCATATACATTCCTGAATAATGTGGTATAATTGCTATATGTCGACGCTCCACTTGCATTATTAATTGTTCCGGTAACCACAGAGGCGATATACTCTTCGGTGCTGTTGGTTGACGATCCGCCACAAAACACAGGCTCGCCCGTTATCCCCATGGTGATGCCGTTGCTGTTGTCAATGAGCGGAACCACGCAAGATCCATTTGAAGTCATTGTGCAGCTTATTATCTGACCATCGCTTAACGTGGATGAACTAAAAATTGAAGTATTGGAGCCTACAGGAAGCGAATTTATAAACCACTGGTAAGAAGGCGAAGTCCCACCATTTACTGGTGTTGCCATAAAAACTATGTTGTCGCCGTATGCACTGGGATTTGTTCCATCTGTTATGGCAATTGTCACTTCAGGTGCAATAGAAGGTGTAACTATAATAACAATTGAATTTCCTATTGCGTTATTATCCATTGCACATATGAGACTGGTAATCATCGTACAACTCACTGATTGGCCATTTGTGATTTCGGTAGAAGTGAAAGTGGCACTATTGGTTCCCACATTTACACCATCTACAGTCCATTGATAGGTCGGATTTGTACCGCCACTTGATGGTGTTGCAGTAAATGTCAATGGCAAGCCGGCACATGTTGGATTGCTGCCACCTGTCTGGGCTACTGAAACTACAGGAATAGGATTTCCAATACCCAAAATGGTTATTCCATTTGAAGTAGCAGGATTGTCAATGGCATTACCAAGATCCGACGTAACAATACACGTTACTACCTGATCTGCGGTCAAAGTATTAGAAGTAAAAGTGGGGCTATCAGAACCTACATTGATTCCATCCACCTGCCACTGATAGGATGGAAGTGTTCCACCATTTGTGGGAGTAGCCGTAAAGGTTATTGCATCTCCTTCACACATTGGATTCACGCCATCTGTAATGGCAATATCTACTCCAACAGAAGCAAAGCACGACTCAATCTGGTAAGAAAAAATACGCGTGCGGGCAGCATCAGGTCCTGTATTACCCCCCATATATTCACTCGTTACCCAAATGGTCAATCCATCAGGATCGAGCGTGGCATGTGCATAATCTCCATTCCTGTTATTGTCATTCTGAGAACCGGTTCCGGCTACAACCATCACCTCACTTATGGGCAAAGTGCCGAGTGGATCGCATGCTCTTCTTCCTGTATAGCCTATACTCGGATAAATGCTCGTGGCATCACTTTTCATATAGCTCAATCCAATTGCTCCGTTGTTATCCATAAGAATAGCGCCCATCCATCTTGTGGCCGAATCAGGATCGTAAATTCCTTCCTGGTAAATTGACCAGACACCTGTATTTTGATTTTGCCTCAATTCGCACCATTTGATACCGCGTTTTGAGCTACTTATTCTTACTCCCCAATTAAGAATGATTGTGTTATACCCATCCCAGGTTTTCCATTGGGCTCTGTACATACACACACCGCCTATGCCATCCAGTTTTTGGGTGGTTCCCGGTTGAGAAATATCATTCCAGTTTCCATTGTATGAACCATCAAAAGCAGCAGTATTTAAGTTAACTACAGAAGTGATGGAAGCTGTTGGCGTCGCCGGAACCCAGTTCACTGTCATTTGGTAAATATTTACTCTATCCACAAATCCATTTCCCCATCCATTGTCTGAATAAGAAAAAACAGGACATGGAGTGCCCGCCGGTGGCATTACTCCATCTGCTGCATCTCCGGTTAGTGGGCAGAAAAAGCCTCCGCCATCTGGTGGCGAAAATGTGGAACTCACTGCACGGGCTCCAGGTGTGCCAGCCAGCATAGCATCGCGCTCAAAACAAAAAACCCTTTGCGTGCTTGTATTGGCCGTCATATAATATCCATCCTGCCAGACACTGAATTTCAGATAGTCGGGAAATTGATTGGAAGTAAATGAATAAGTATAATAAGATCCTGTTGGATCATTCGTGGTAGAAATAGCGATATATACGTAGTTGGTAAAACCAGATTGTCCAAATTGTGCCAGAAACCAACGGTCTGCAGGCTGATCGTACATAACTATCGGATCGCCCATGTTGTCGGTATCCGGATTCCAGAGAGAACCCAGCGATGATAAAGTGAACATTCCGATTCCGGTGTTTTTGTTGTATGCCTTCATTGTTGTCGAATTCACCATTTGAACATAGTGATTCGGGCCAACTGCTCCCGATGGATCATTGGGTCTGAAAGGACCATTCTGTCCAGCCCAATTGGCCTTTAGTTGAGAAGACTGTACTTCTCCCATTTTTGTCTGAATAGACAAGGGGTCGTTGCCAAACTCAGGGCCATCCTCTCCTGTAAATTCGAATTTTTGAGGTTTGCGCTTTTCTTTATCGCGAGACTCTTGTTTTTTCATGGGGTCTGCCTGCAGCGCTTGTTCTTCCGCAGCCAGCTCTGTCAATGGCCGCGTAATATGAAATCCCGATGCAACAATAACATCGGTTTCAGAAGTACTCTTCTGCGCATAAAAATTTGCAGAAAAAATAAAGGCAATAAAAATTAAGGAGATTTTTCTCATTGGAAGTTGGTCTGGTTTCAAAAATATTAAGGTTGTGCGAAACTACATTAAGCCACAAATATACCCGAACATATTATTTAAATGGGTGGTGAGCAGGAAGATTACGTCGCTCAATGGGTTGTGAAAAATCCTTTAATTGAGTCGTTTTATTACACCATAAATTTCTAAAACGCACTTAAAATGCAGTAATTGACTTTGCCGACCCAAAGAAATCATTGTTTATTTGAATTTTAGCTTTCATGGATTAACCTAAGATTACCCGTTTTTTTATTACAATCGACGCCCGAACTTTGGAAATCTGGTCAATACTTTCTTTTGAACTTAATCTTCAGTTCCTGCCGATTCTTCAGGGTCGGGTGAAATAATCTCCTGTTTTTTCCTCGGCGATCTGCCAGACTCACTTTCACCCTCATCAAGTTCCAGCCTGAGTTTGTAAGTTTGGAGCTCGGCTTTCGTCAGGTTGAGAATTTCCCCTGATGTATGGTGCATTTTTTCCATTCTTTTGATTAAATCTTCCGCTACTTCTATTTGTTCTGTTCTGCTAAGATTTAAGAGCCCTTTGATATTGCCGGCATGCTCACCCAACAATTCAAGCATTTGTGAACTTTGCCTGAAATAGGCAGATAATTTGAGCGCCGCAATTTGCTGAAAAAAAGACAGGCTTAGCGCTGGAGTCTCTTTTGAAGAGGGTGAAGAGGTTTGCTTTTTTGACATGGATGAGATTAGTTAAGGTTCAGTGCTTTGGGGCATTGAGGGTGATTTGTTTATAGTTTATCTTGTATCTGGAATTGAAACAATAATGAAGGAAAGGTAAAAAAATGATTACATATTAATTGATTTGTTTTATGTTTGAAGTTCATTTGCACACGGTATTTTAACGGTTTTGCAGCCTCTTTTGGAAACTCCGGCACTTGCCTCGTTGAGTAAAAAAAGCCCGGCAACTCCGGCAATCCAACCTTTTAGCCAGCATCATGATAGCCTTTATCTGTATTTTTTTTGATTTTTTACCATTATTTCAATATTTTGGACAATACAAAGGAAAATAATTGAACGCGTATTGTAATTAAAAATTTTCATTTAGTTTTGAAAAGGTCATAATGATTGGTAAACAGCACTTTCAGAGAGTTATAAACACAAACCTTGGCGAGAGATTAGCCGATGTTCGCAAGAAAGGTCTGGCTTACAAGGAAAGTCCGGCTAAAATAGCAGAGGCACTGGGATTCAATACCCGTCAACTCTACTATCATCGCGAAAAACAAGACGATTTGAGTTTTAAAGAAATACTCAAACTTTGCATCTATTTCGAAATTTCTTTAAGCGAGTTTCTCGGTTTGCCCGAGGACGAATATAGCATGGACAATACCCTGAACGATAAGCTCACCGTTTATCAACGGAAAAAGAAGTTGTACATCGAAGAGAGAATTGATATGCTACAAAAGGAAGTGGATGAGTTGAAGAGAAAAATGTCCAACCAATAAGTCTCGGGAAAATTATTAATTCTAGCTGCCTGGTACCTCGCATCTCAACAATGATAAAGACAAAGGAGTGAATTCGCCATGGCCGAAATGGCTGGTGCTTCCGTTCACCTTCTTTTATTCCTGTTTGAGCAATTAGTTGGTGTGCTGTCAGGATTCAAGTCTATAATTGTTTTTTTTCATAATGAATTACTTGCGATGCGAATACTTCTAACCCTGCTCGGGATATTGACAATTTTTACGGCGAATAGTCAGACTCGGGCTACAATTTTGTTGGTTGGTCTGGCATAGAAACAACTACTATTTTCGATTTAGGGGAAAGTTGGATTTATCCTGATAATAGAATCCACACGATGCTTTCTGGTCGCAAATTAATTTTAATCAAGTGGGATTTCCAAAGTAGAATGAGTTTGTTATACCGATTCGGTATCTGCATTAGTCCAATTTGCGCTGCGCTTGATTTTACTAAACAGCTACTCTATCGGCATATACCACTGTAACATTTTAATTAGCCTTTGGCCTAAATTAAAATGAACATTGGTATTAATGCCGCTTTTGACAAAGATTTTTTCTGTCATAAACAATATAATTTTTGACCAAATACTTTAATTCCAGGTAAAATATCATCCCGGTTTTAATAGTCCCATTAAAGAAGGCAAAGAAAGAGTTCTTTTAATTGAGGGTCGACCAGATCATGTTTTCTTCTTTATCTTTGAATTGATGAAAATTCGATTCATTCAATTCTTTTTGGTGCTGACCATTTGCTGCATTGGCGGTCATTTTTGCTATGGTCAGATTCCTGCTTATGAAAATCTCACTACCGAAGACGGGCTGCCGAGCAATACAATTTATGACATGCTCCAGGATAGCAAGGGTTATATGTGGTTTGCAACCGGAGCTGGAGTAAGCAGGTTTGATGGTCGCCGTTTTACAAACTATGCCATTAAGGACGGGCTAACCGAACTCGATATTCTCAAATTATATGAAGACAGTAAGGGCAGGATTTGGTTTATGGGACTCAATGGCGCTACCAGTTTTTGGTTGAATGGAAAGATATATAACGAAGATGAAGTGCCGTTTCTTAAAGAATTAAAGTTGAATTGTGCTATTATGTCCATGGCCGAGGCTGGCGATGGTACCATCTGGATTGGTAGTACATTTATGAACTATGCTTCATTAAGCACTGATAATAAGGTGACACTTTTTAAAGCCTCAAATACATCAGTTAATTTTTTTGCCAATGATGCGGGTGAGATGTTTCTTATGAACGAAAACTTAAGGTACCAATTGAAAAATGATAATTGGGTTTTTATAGATTCAATTCAAAGTTGTTCTACCCATTGTTTGTCGGTTTCTGATAAGAATCTCCATTACGCCATTGCGATGGGATGCGACGGTATGTACTCCTTTTCGGATTCTTCCACTTTTACGAAACTGTTCCCGTTGTTTGGAGAGATCACTCATGTAAACGGTGGTTTTTCGGTGGATTCCTCTGGTGATATATTCATAAGATCAACGCAAGGAGGTGTTTATATGCTCATAAACAAGAACAACTCATACTTACCCATTCAGCATGTATTTAAAGAGTATTGTATCAACAGGGGGTATAAAGATGATGAAGGTAATTTGTGGTTTAGTACTTCAGGTAATGGAGCCTTTTTTGTTCCTTATAGCGCGCTTAGAGGCGAAGTTTTGGAGGATGGACACCCTGAGTTGAAACATTCTATAGGTTGTGTTGAAGCCACACAGGACGGAGATTTAATACTGGGAATGAACAATGGTGCCGTGTATTCGATTGAGAAAGGCAACCTGAAGTGTATTGCACCTGTTTCGACCTCTGTCAGTTCATATATTCTTAATATAGCAACAAATCTTGAAGAGGTTTATTATTGTAATAATGAGGGTATTTATGCCAGACATAGGGAATCGAATCGATTGATTTTGATTGAAGATAGAAGTAAACCTGGGAAATATTCGCTTGGTGGACAGAAAAGTATTTTATATGACAGGATGGGTAATATTTATAGTTCGAATAATGGGTTTTATAAATTAAACAGGACCAAAGGAAACTTCGACGCTGTGGTTATTGACAAATTGCCCGGAGATCGTATATATAGTCCGTATTTCGATTACGACAATAATCTTTGGTTTGAATGCGGACCGGTTTTGTACCAATATGATGGGAAAGGTGACTTAAAGGAATATGCCGGTTTTCAGAGTCAATTTCGTGGAAAGATAACCGGAATAACGCAGTTGGATCGGAATACAATACTGATCTGCACATACGGCAATGGATTGCACGCAATAAGAAATGATTCTTTGGTTTTTTCATTTGCGTCTGGTGATGGCCTTGCAAGTGATATATGCGGAAGAATGAAAGTCTACAACGATACACTTCTCGTATCCACTAACGGTGGACTATCGGTCTTGAAGTATGAGAATCAGGGATTGCGCCTGCTATTCAATTTGACGAAGGATGATGGACTTCCCACAAATGATGTAAAGGGTGCTGTAATGGTTGGCTCAGTAATTTACCTGGCAACTTCCAAAGGGCTTTTCAATGCGCCCATATTGTATACCAAACAAGCTGGTTCACCTCCCAGAATTTATCTTTCAGCATTGAATAATTTTCAGGGCCAAACGCTCAATCCGAATGGTTTCACTTTAACGGCCGGAGAAGCGAATTTTAATCTGAGTTTCAATGTAATTTCTTTTAATTCTCATTCGTCACTTATGTTTCGTTATAAACTGCATGATAACGATGAGTGGTCGGAAAGTTCTGACGCCGAATTCAGTTTTACCAGCCTGAGCCCCGGAGATTATCATTTTCAAATTTGTGCTAAAAAGAATGACTCTGATTGGGGTCCACCTTTTATTGTTCCATTCAAAATTGAAATGCCATGGTATAAAAAACCGTTGACAATATTGGGTGGTATTCTGGTGGTTGCCATTCTTAGTGTACTCATCATGGCTTATTTTTTTAAAAGAAGAAATGAGAGGGCAAGTATAGAACTCAATCGATTGGAAGGCATTTCCAAGGAGCGCCTTAGAATAGCAGCCGATGTGCACGATGATCTTGGTGCCGATCTGAGCAACCTTCTTCTTGAAAGCAGAATTGCAGCTATTGATAAAGACATTAGCGAACATGAAAGGGTACAATTGAAAAAATTTGAGATGGCCGCCCAATCGGCATTAGTGAAAGTTGACGAAATAATCTGGTCGCTCGATCCAAAAGAAGACAACTTGGGTGACTTTCAGGCATATTTACACAAGTATTTCGAAGAATTTCTTTTGTTATCGGGTATTAAAGGAGGTTTTGAATTTACAAGCGACAGTGAGCATGTCAATATAACAAGTGGCCAGAGAAGACAATTGTATTTATGCGTGAAAGAAATGTTGCACAATATTCAAAAGCACGCAAATGCCTCAGTAGTGATAATGGAAGTAACCTGTAAGCTAAACGAAATAAATATTCTTATAGACGACAATGGTGTAGGAATACTGGTGAATCTGCCTGAAGTCGAAAAAAAGGGACATGGACTAAGTAATATTAAGAAAAGGATGGAAATGATCAATGGAGTTTTCGTGATTTATTCCGACAAAGACGGAACACATCAAAGATTGTCTTTAGGTTTGGATTAATGTTGTAGTCCGAAGGGACTATACAGAAAATGACTCACATCATACATTTGGACGACAATGAAAAATTACAGCATTAATTATATTTACATAACCAACTGCACGAAATGTTGAAGCGCAAACTCATACTTATTGAAGATCATGAAGATTATCGAAAGAATATGGAATTTCTTTTGGGTAATGATGAACAGTATGCGTGTTATTCATTTTCCAATGGCGAAGACGCAATGGCCCGTTTCCCGGAGATAATGCCAGTTGCCGTTATTATGGATATCAATCTTCCCGGAATGTCAGGAATTGAAATTACCTCAGAGATAAAAAGGCAATATCCTTCTGTTCAAATTATGATGTGCACTGTATACGAGGATGACGAAAAAATTTTCGACGCATTGAAGGCCGGCGCCAATGGATACATACTCAAGCGCGCACCCGTTCACGAAATTTTTGAATCAATAACGCAACTTCTTGCCGGCGGATCTCCCATGAGCCCAAGTATTGCCAGAAAAGTAGTAGACTCTTTCAGACCAAAGGTAAACAATGCGACTCAATCGCTTAGTGATAGAGAAAATGAAATAATTGATCTGCTTGCTACCGGAATTCGCCTGAAAGAAATTGCAGACAAACTCAATGTGAGTATCAATACCGTGCGCACGCATATCAGGCATATTTACGAAAAATTACAGGTTCAGTCCAGGGTAGAAGCTTTAAATAAAACCGGAAAATCGCGTTTCTGAATTTTTGCTTCATCGTCCTTTTGGGTGATATCTAAAATCATCCCTTTAGCCCATTGATATTTCCAATGCTTTCATCATAGATTTGGTTGAATCGAAATAGTAATTTCCTGAAGTCATTATTGAAGTTACTCTTTATGAGATTCTATTTTAAGCTTTCTTATTAACCAAATTTCTATGTTATGAAAAAATTATTATTATTAATTGTACTCTTATGTCCATTAATTGGGTGGACAATTTGTTCGAACTCTATTTGCGTATCTATTCCCGGTAGTACACCGGTAATACCACTATGCGAACCTGGTACTTTCTCGTTTCTTGTAGAAAATAATTCAGGAACTAACATCACTAATTTCGATTTAAGAATCAATACGATTACTCAAGTTTCAATTGTGAGCGTTTCAGCGGTCGATGGAAATTCTATTCCCATTACCCTTGGATCAATAACCAATAATGCTCCCAATTGGATAATAGATGGTCTGGGGTATAATTTCCTCAATGGATCTACCATGACGGTAACCGTGCAGGTTCAGGTGGATTGCGCTTTGACATCGTTACCCGGCGCGCAGGGACAGAATACTGCGCTCATAGATATTGCCATTTTGAATAGCGGTGGAACCCCGGTCAGTCAATTCAATGGTGCAAATAATGCTTTGCTGATTATCTATGAAGCCCTTATTATTTCACCACAGCCATACACTTTTGCCGGACCAATGGTACCACCTGCGCCTCCAATTGGCTATCATTATATGTGGAGAAGGGTTATTGTTAATAATGCATACAGGAATTTCGTTTTTTCACCCACAGGCAATCCGCTCAGGGGTTTTAGAATGGAAACCTCGTTCGGCCAGAATACTTATGTTAAAGATATTTATACCTCAGGGGGCGCATTAGTGTCAGCGAGTATCAATACTCAGGTTCCTTCCCTCACTGGTAGGATTCTTTTTGATGGATTGGATTATCAACAGCTTAGTGGAGGAACGTCCAATACATGGCCCCTCGGAACTACAATCGAATATTGGGAGTTGGTTGTAGTAGCAAATTGTAATACAGCTTATCAAACAACAACCAGGGTCGGTTGGAATTGTTCGAATGGCGCGACTCTTACTTTTACTTCAGCTTTGTGCTTTGCAAGCCAGCCATTAAGTCTTGGTACAATACCGGCAAATGGCGCCAATCCATCTGTTGCCGCCCCGGTATTTAGTATTGTTGGCCCAAGTGATCTTTGTTATGGACCGGCCAATCAAAGTACATATCGGTATACAATTACAAACACGGGAGCAGGGGTGGCTACAAATTACGTAATCCACTTTGAAGATAACCAAACTGTACCTTTTGATGTTTCTTCAACCACGTATTTTGGCTACGTGTTAAATCCAATGAATGCAGGCGATATAGTAGATGGAGTTAATCACACCATTACAATTGCCAATATTGCACCTGGTGCTACTTACACTATAACATGGCAGGCAAGGCACGATTGCCCTGCTGCCATTCTTTGTCCAAAGGCAGTTTATTTAGACGATTGGCGTAGAAGCATTTCATATGGAGGATTTTGCGATGGTCACGTTTATACCCAGCCCTTTGCGAATAATGGAACTACCGATGTAAGAGCTGTTGAAAAGGGAGGTGGACTTGTACCTATAGGACCGGGTGTCTATGCATTAACCGGTAATACAGCCAATGTATATACAGCTCCCGAGGGCGTAGCCGAGTTTGGTCTTTCTTTGAGCAACCTGGCTCAATTGAATGCGGCAACCTGGCCGGGAAATGGATTGCATCAATCTATTGTTATGCATTTAAAAATTGGACCGGATATGAATCTGTACCAATACTCCCTCGTTGATAATGCTCACCTTGCCACGAGTGTAAGGGTCTATGCAGGGACTTTTCAAATTCCTGCAAATGCTCTTAATGTGGCATATAATGCCGGATTTGCTTCGAATAGTGCTGAAGATGAAATCATAATTCGAATTGATGTTGATGATCCTGATTTAACAGCATTTTTTGCATTGCACGGTCTGCCCAATAGTCTTTTTGGTTTGATGGATAATCTTTTTCTTGTTGCCGACCTTATACCGTATTGTCGTCCCAGTAATGCTTCTAACTATTGTGATTTAACTGTATTTCATATACCCAATAATACTTGCGCTACACAATGTGAAATTCCATTGTTTTGTAGCACCGGAAATGAAGTGAAGATTAATTGCCCGGGATGCCTGAATCAAGGTGTTTTTACGGATGATTTTCTTTTGTGGCGAACTACTTACGGATCAGTAGATGCCACCAATGATGGAAGAGCTGATGTATCAGGGAGCATTACTCCACCTGTAAATGATCCAAGCGAATTGCCAATGGGCGTCGCAGAGAGAAGGGTAATGTACAAGGATAAATTCCTTACGTCATTCAGAGGTCACATGGAATTAAACGGTAATTATTTTCCCAATAACATTGCATCACCTCCTTTCGATTATATCAATGGCCAATATGGAATTCGCCGATGGTATTTACGCGTGGAGTTTGGAGCTCATGGTACAACAGGAAGTGGTTGTTGGGATGATGTCCTGCCAGTGCCGAATGGGATTAAAGTTTGGTTAGATGGCGAGCTGGCTGTGCTGAATTATAATCTTGCAGATGGTGATTTTTATGATGCCAATTCACATGAATACTGCTTCAGATTAGATTGTGTCAGATTGCAAGCTGCAAATGGTAATATGCCCGATTTGCTGACAAACCTTATGGACATCAGAGTAGATTGCGAATTCGAACTGATCAATAATATAGGTTACAATGTCTCCAATATTGAATGCCCTGTAAACGCATATTGCTACGCATCGCTTAGAGATGAAATAGCTGATCCAACAACCTGGCTCGTGGATTTGGACGATTGCCTGGTAAGTCAAATCCAATTTTTGACTGATATGTGCAGTGCCAGTCCTCCATCTAGTCCATCTTGCAGTGATTTCTATCCGAATGTACCCAATAATAATCTTATTATCGACGCTTGCGATGATATGAGATGGGGTTGCATCAATGGTACTAACAATGCTTCGTTTGACGAAGTTGGTTTTGACTTTGCTATGATGGATTTTGTAATGCCAAATAATGGAACATGGACTAAAATAGGAGCTTGTAAGTGGTCAATGTATAACACGATTAATTCTATTGATTATCCCTATGCACCCGTAAGAAGTTTTAGAATGGCCAATGAGGACATACCTTATTCTTTAATTTTTCCTTATGAATTTAGAAATTGGGTGCAATTAGAAGAGCTTTCGTATACGGTCAATCCACCATTTCCTCCGGGCTCTAATCCCAGATTTACACTGGAACGATATTCGCAATTTGTAACTCCTTATTCTCAATTCACGGATACTGAAAGGGAAGATAGTGATTTTCTGAACAATAATTTAAATCAGCATTTTTATAATGCACTTACAAATTATCTGCCTCCCCCCGGATACCCGGCAGTACCTGGAGATCCCAACGGTAATCCAATTGATATTATTCCCAATAATTTGTATACAGATGGTCTTGCACTCACTTCAACTACACATCCATTTTTATTGCCGGATGACAGTCATTTCAATAACGGTTTGGTGACAGTGCAATTCGATTGTCCGCCATCGCCTATATCCTCAGGACAATTTTATGAATTAACCTTAAATGAGCAAGATAGATTCAGCAATGGAATTGGCGACCAGGCATATACTTCAGGTACTCAGGCAAATGTGGGTGGCAATACCTGGGAAGACCATAAAACAATTGTGATGAATTCATTTAATCAATCACCGGTACCTGAACCTCACATAACTGTTACTCCTCAATACGGACAAGGAAATGAAGGGCATCTGTGTTGGGAGATTGATATAAAAAATGATATTCCGGGCAACAATTATTATCCGGGAAGTCCTGTTCCTTATACATGGTTCGGCGTTCAACTCGATCCTGGATATACCCAATGGGGTAATGTATCATTCACATTAACATCTTCAGGAGGAGATTGGTTAGATAATGATGCTAATATTAATCAGGTTTTAGCAACAAACGATTTTGTTTATTTCCTGAATCCTTATGCCGCTGCTCCTAAGACCAGCCTTTCAAGAGGCGAGCACTTTACTCTTCATATTTGTGTAGATTACAATTGCCTTACCCCTCCGGATAGACTGACTAATCCAGTGAACTTTACATTTTGGATGGTCATGCACACCGCTGCTTGACCCATTAACTGAGTGGGATTTTCCGAACGGTCATGATTTGATCGAAACTGTACCAGAAGCACTTTTGCATTCATGTCACGATTTTCCTGTCATGCTTGACTATGGTTTATATGAGGCTGAATTAGTAACAAGCATGGTCGGTGCTGCTCCTGTTTCTTCTTCTATGTGTGGTGAAATTACCTATACGCATAAAATTGAAAACCCTGGCTACGGCTGTCTCGATCAATTGCTTGTACAACTGGAAGTGCCTCCAATGTACAATTTTAATCAGACCATTTATTATTCTTATATGGGAAGCATTCCCGCTCCTGTTCCTGGTATTTTGATCAACAATAATACATATACAGCAGACCTTAGCGGAGTTTTGCCGAATGGATGTTTACCGGGCTTTAAAGTGTTGCCTTATGTACAAGATGCGGATTTTATTACAATTACTTTTACAGTGAGCACTTGTTGCACCGTTGATTATGAAAATAAAGCAATCAGTTTCTATTCTCAAGGTAAATTATGTGAGCCAACTGGTATATTGTACTCACCGGCCCTCAATAGCCCTCTTATATACGATCCTTTATTGATTGGAACGACAGCTTTGTTGAATGAAATTAATGTGAGTCCCGCTTCATCACTCACCGCTGTAGGATGTGATTCATATAATCTTCAGTTGAGTCTTATTGATGGAACACCGGCCATACCACTTCCTGGCGGTAATCCTTTAACCAATAACCTAAATAATATTCACGTTACACTGCCACCAGGATTTGTGTTCAATAGTGTAAGTCTTCCTTATACTGTGGTAACTACGTCGCCACTTGTAATTCACATCCCTGCGGGTATGAATATGGCTGCACTGGCAAATTTTCCAATGATAATTTCTTTGACAGCCGGGCCGCTGGCTTTATGTGGAAATTATGACATTGTTGTTCAACCATATACTGATGGAACGCTTACATGTTCTTTGCCCTCCTGCAATGTACCTTCATGTACGCTAAACGCAGCGCAACAGATACCGACATTATTTAATGTGAACCTTTCACCGGCGAATCCTGTACTCAATGTTTCAGGGGATGGCTGCACAGGATATAATTTTACTGCCAGCGGTGGTTGTGGAAATTATACATGGCTGGTAGATGGTATTGCTTCAGGAAGCGGAAGTACGTTTTCATACAATTCTCCTCAGTCTCACATAATCTGTGTTCAGAGTGCAATTTCGAATGGAGCATTGTGCTCCGGTCAGGCTTGCTTCACCACTCAAGCTTGTGCCTGCTGCACTCCATACGACTTCAGCATATCAATGTACGAAAACTGTAAGGTGTGTATTAATTTGGTTTCCGAATGTGCATGGTCAGACAATTATCTGATTGATTATGGCAATGGTATTCTTACTACAGATTTATGTTTTACTTATACCAATTCCGGAACATATAGCATTTGTCTTTACGACAATTGTCTGGGCCAGTTGTCGCAAATAATTTGTCATAAAGTAACTGTGGATTGCCCTTGTGACAAACCTTGCGGAGCCATAGCTCTCTGGAATTACAAATTAATTCCCGATTCAGATTGTAAGTATGCATTTACCGATTTGAGTACTCCATTATCTGGAAGTTCCATTACTTCCTGGGAGTGGTATCTCGATGGAATAAGTGTTTCAACAAATCAAAATGAGATAATATATATTGGATCGGGTACTCATGATATCTGTCTCGGTGTTATTGCTACGGATGGTATGGGAAATAAATGTGCAGATAAATTCTGTCAGACAATTACATGTTGTCCCGGTGCACCTCATGAGTGTGGTGGAGTAATTAATGGTAATGCTCATGACTTAGGTGGTTGTATTTATCAGTTTATTGGTTCGGCTACTCCAAATCCTGGCGCAGGTATTTACTCTTGGTTCTGGGATTTTGGCGATGGTCAAACAAGCAACTTGCAGAATCCTGTCTATCAATACAACAATTCAGGATCGTATACTGTAACCTTAGTTGTTGAGTTCATTTATGGAGATACAAAATGTGAAGTGAAGTATACTTTCAACCTTGCTGCCAATTGCGACGAGTCTTGTGAGATAGTTTCGAAACCTTCTTTCGAAGTCGGATCATGTACCATTTACGGATATGGCCTATATGGTAATTACTCCGGTGTGTGTCCAGTTAATTATTTATGGGAATTTGGAGATGGCACAACATCAACTTTACAAAACCCACAACACACATACTCACAAAGCGGAGCTTATGTAGTTTGTCTTACTGTATGGGTAGATTGCGAGGATTTCAATTGCTCTGACAGATTTTGCCAGGACTTCTATATGGATTGCCCTTGCGAATGCAACTCAGAACCAGAATTTACTGTTGTGCAAGGACCAGATTGTAAGGTTGATCTGACTTACCTTGATAATCATGATCCATGCTGGCAAGTGCAAGAAATAAAATGGTACATGGGTAATGGTCTGGAAATTTCCGGATATCCATCTGCGTCATATGTGTATGAACAAGATGGAACGTATGACATTTGCTGCACAGTATTATTGATAAGTGGTGATTTGGTTTGTGAGAGAAAAACTTGCCAGACTATTACCATTGATTGCCATGGTGATGGCACTTGTGAGAGTTGCTGCTGCACTCCTTACGATTTCGAAATGGAAGTACAGGAGAATTGTACAGTTTGCCTGAAAATGGTATATGACTGCAACAAACTTGACCATTATCTTGTCGATTATGGTGATGGAACAGGATTGACTACTGACTTATGCCATCAGTATCTCGTTTCGGGTACATATAAGATTTGCCTTTACAGCACTTGTTATAATAATGTGACCGAAACAATCTGTTATGAGATTACCGTAGACTGCCCTTGCGAACAACCTTGCGGCGTAGTTGCGCGATGGAATTACTCAAATGTGGGCGAATGCAAGTTTGATTTCTTCGACGCCAGCGTGGCACTTCCCGGAACTACAATTGTAAATTGGGAATGGTTCCTTGATGGTGTTTCTGTCTCTAACAACCAGAATGAAACCATCAACATAGGAAATGGCACGCATACAATTTGTTTAATCGTTACTGCAACTGATGATGCTGGTTTAAAATGCCAGAATGAATATTGTCAGGAGATCACTTGCTGTGAGTCAGGACCGACCGATTGTGGAGGTAAAACTGATATTTCTTTCACGAATATGAGCGGCTGTCTTTATCAGTTTACCGGATACGCTTTGCCTAACATAGGTTCATCCATTTATTCCTGGAATTGGTATTTCAGTGATGGAGGTTTTAGTAACCAACAAAACCCAATACATCAGTTTCCGGGCTCAGGAGGTTATAACGTAACTCTGGTTGTAGAATTTCTTCAAGGTGATATTAAGTGCACTGTTCAATACGATCTGTACATTGAAGTAAATTGTGAAGAGACCTGTGATATCAAAGCCAAGATGGATTATCAGATAGACCTTTGCACCTTCCATGGATTCGGATATTACTACAATTTCAATTCAGGAGAATGTGCAGTACATTTCTTGTGGGATTTTGGAGATGGTACGACTTCCACATTACAAAACCCTGTGCACACATATGCCCAAGGTGGTAATTATGTAGTTTGTCTTACAGTTTGGGTTGATTGTTATGACCTCCATTGTTCGGACCAGGTGTGTAAAGATGTAGTGATTGATTGCCCATGTGATTGCACAGGTGAGCCTGATTTTACAGTTACACAAATTTCGCCATGTGTGGTGCAATTGGTTTATCAGAATAATCTCAACTCATGCTGGCAGGTAATGGATGTAAAATGGTCAACCGGAGATGGACAATCTGAATCTGGCGGTATCGCTACACATTCGTACTCCACACCGGGTACCTACAAAATCTGTTGCGTGGTGAATCTTGTAAATGCGTCTGGTGAATACTGCACCCGCAAGTACTGCAAGAATGCTTATGTCAATTGTCTTGATGCAATGGCTATGGCACCTGGAGGCGGTGATGTACAGAATAATAAATCGCACCAATCCGAACTCAAAATGACCGTAGCACCTAATCCAAATAATGGACAGTTCATTGTAAGGTTCAGTGAGCTCGTGCAAGGTGGCAAGATGTTGTTGCGCGATAATATGGGAAGGGTAGTAGCTTCCAATGTAGTCAAAGCCGAAACAATTAGCCTTGAATGGAGCGTTGGACACCTGGAATGCGGTATGTATTCTCTTGAATTTACCGATGGTAAAAATCAATTGATCAGCAGAATTGTGATTTGCGAATGATAAATTCTTAGTTTAAAAAGGAGGCCGCAAATTTTTGCGGCCTTTTTTGTGAATAATCATGGCTCTACTTGTTTAATCTTGTAACCAGTAAATTTATTTACTAAAAACACTTTAATGCATCTTTTTCAGTTCTGCCATTATGAAACAATTCTTTCCATTATTGATTGTTTGTTTGATGCTGTCGTCATTTAATTTTCCCATTTATTATCGCCTCAGAAATAACATTGAAAATGTCTGCTACACGGATAATTATTATGCGCAATTGGGATCAATTAAAGACGGGACAGCTTCTGTGAACGAAATTTTATTGGATCCTGTACTTCGCGTATTCCATGGAGAAATGGTTCTGCATAGACCAACATTGATTTCTTTTACAATGGCAAGTAGCAGAGATATTCATAATGATTTCATTGGAGGAGTGAATGAAGGAAAGCTTTCAAAAGATCAAATGGATATGATCAGGCGCAGCAGGGCAGGGGATATAATTTATATTGAGGAAATACTTTGGGAATGTGCAGGTGGCTACAATTTTAATTTGGCACCAATGGCTTCCCGCGAATTGCCTCCAATCCAGATTAAAGTAATTCATTGATTCGGGTTAAAACCTATACCCCAATCCAACCCTTAAATACGGCATGTAGTAATGCTGCCCAAAGCCGCGGTGCCAACTGTACAAGTTGGTTTTGAAACCGGGATTGATTATGCAATACAATTTGTCCTGATGGAATAACTTGCGCCATTCAATACCAATTGCGCCGTTCAGCATAAATGACCTGTCACCACTAAATGGACTTGTGTTAGGGTAGATTGGCAAGAAATCACTAGGATACGGATTGAGATAAGCGGCCCTTTTAACGATAAGATAATCTCCTTCAATTTGTCCCGTGATAAATAATTCAGAATGTGCTCCACGTGCGATACGATAGGAGTAACCAATGGGTACAACTATATGCACGAGTTGAGTAGGTCCGTTATGTGCAGAAACTTCTACATTGTCCACTTCTACATAGTTCGTGTCTGATATTGTAGTGCCGGTTGAATCAATTACAAAAGTTACAAAAGTGGTATCAAAGGTGTAACTACCTCCATTCGGGGTTCCATCAACAATCATATAACTGAGCACATTATAATCCCATGTGGTTGTACTACTTATTTGTTTCTCTGTTTTTTTCCCGGAGTATTGAATGTTTTCACCTGTTTTGCTGTAACCCAGTCCGAAACTCAGGTTGGACCTGTTAAAATTTCGCACAGCAGAAAGATCAAATCCAAATCCGAATACCGGTTTCTCCTGCTCGTTGCGCTGAGTGACGTAATCCTTTAACTTCGCATCGCTGCTATTAAATTTTGACGTGATATAACTATAAGAACCGGCAAGTCTGATATCCCATTTTCCCTTGATAGCAGGAGGTGGAGGGATTTCTTCATCTTCGTGATTATTCGTAGAATCTGATTCAATCGTGGGACCATGCGCTGTTTCTGTTTCTTGTATATTCGATTGCGAGGTATCGGCAATCTGAGCAGTATCTGTTGATTTTACATTGTTCCAGGCTGTGTCCGAATTTACATTTTGCACATCAGAATTATTCGAATTTGTATATTGATTTAAATCACTCGCCTGATTACTTTCTGCATTTTGGTTTATTGTTGTTGATTCAGTTGCAATAGAGTTTTCATTACCCGCTGACTGTTTTTCGCGATGTGGTTCATTTCCGGTGTCATTAACTTTCAGGGACTCTGTAAGGTCATTTTGTTTGCCTGACTGAGGTGTCATAGGTTTTTCATTGATCCGCCGGGTATCATTCCTATGCGTTGACAAGCTTGCTACATTTGTGTTACGGGGTTCTTTACCGCTTGGATCGAACGAAGCTGAGCCGATGCCAGCGTTGTCAGATTGTAACCCACTTTTCTTTTCTTCTAATGATTTGCCTTCTGGTGTGGATTCACTTGT
The DNA here is from genome assembly GCA_031378885.1 of Flavobacteriales bacterium. Lineage (GTDB taxonomy): Bacteria > Bacteroidota > Bacteroidia > Flavobacteriales_D > Sanyastnellaceae > JANNEQ01. The sequence continues at coordinate 93,725 of JANNEQ010000142.1, read as the reverse complement.
GTGTGTGGTTAAATTTTCCTGTTCTGTCTGAGTTGAATTTTTAATACCCGGACTATCAATATTTTTTTCTGTTGAATCGATAGAATTTGGTGTATTTGTATGAGAGCCATTTTCTGAAAGTTCAATTGGAGTCTTCTTCTTATCCGTTGAGCAGGTGAGGTAAATTCCCGCACCAACAAGCAGCAGAAGAAGTGCTGCACCATACCATTTCCATCCACTGCGGACACTCTTTTTATTGTCCAGCATTTGCATGGCTTGCTGCATAGCTTGCTCATCCACCGGCAGTTCCTGTTGGTACAACGTGTCGTGAAACAACTTGTCTATGTCTTCTCTTTCTGTCATTTATCTAATAGTAGTATAAACGGGACTCAACATTTTTTTCAGATCCTCTCGCGCTTTATTGACGTGCCATTTACTGGTGCCTTCACTCATGTTCAACTGCTCGGCTATTTCTTTATGTGAATAGCCTTCTATAGCAAAAAGATTGAATACACAACGCGACACATTGGGCAATTTCAAAATCATAGCTTCCAATTGTTCTGCTGTGTACTTTTCTTCTGTAGGAAAAATAGTACCAGAGGTCTGGTTGTTGTTCATACTTTCTGTCAGTACCATTGTGTCTTTCCATCGCTTATTGCTTCTGAATTCGTCTATAATTGTGTTGATCATCAATTTTCTGCACCATGCTTCAAATACGCCTTCCTCAGAATAATTGTCCAATGATTTCATCAATTTCAAAAAACAATTATTCACCGCAACGACTTGCTCATCTTTATTTACAAAATAGCGTTTACTCATGCTCATCAATGTCGAAAAAACTATGGTGTACATTTCAGTCTGCGACTTTCGATCACCTTTTCTGCAGCCGCTGAGTAGTTCTTTCGATACTTTTTTCATATAATAAAACTGCTGGACTTACGCGAGTAAGACCAGCAGATTTATATAATTGAACTTAGATTAGTGGTAAAAGCATTTCTATTTGGTAATGTGTATGGACTCCGAATGTCCTTTGTCATCCAACAAACGCAATACATAATTTCCGGAAGTCAGATTATTCAATTCCAGTGGAAGTTGATTCTGCCCGTTTCTTATTGCCATGCGATCATTACTTACTTTTTGTCCCTGCAGGTTGTACACTTCAATTGTCCCGGTAAAAGCGTGGTCTGCATAATAATTCATTATAGCATTTTCAGAAACCGGATTGGGATAAACACTCAACCCAATCAGTGCGTTGGAATTTTCTTTAACTGCCAGAGTAATATCTGCAACCACATTCAGGTAGAATCCCTGCTGTGCCCCTCCCTGTCCGTTGTATATTCCATTTTCATCTACCGTAAAAGTTATGCAATAGGTAGACTCGCAGTCCACATTGCTAACAGTAAGGCAAATGGTATAAGTTCCCGTGTTGGCGTAAAAGTAATTCGGGTAGGCTTCTGTGGAAATTGCACCGTCTCCAAAATCCCACAAATAGCTAAGGTTATCACCTGTTGATTGGTTAATGATGTAGACATTAAATGGATCAATCGTTATGCTATCTCCCGGATTATTAGAAATTGAGTCGTTCCATGCCCAGAAATACGCATTGCAATCGTTGTTCATTGGGCCACAAAAAGTGAAATTAAAAACCAGATCCATAGCACCTGGATTCCAGAATTGACTCTGTGTGTCTGCAATCATTCCATTGCATAGAAGAGAAACAGTGGCTTGTCCCTGCGATGAAACGCCAGAATATGAGAAGGAGAAATCACCGTTGATATCAGTGACAACCGTAGCTGCAATTGAATCAGCAGGGCTATTGCCGGTTAGTGAGATAAAAAGAGTAGTACCGGCTGGAGCATTGACCACATTCCCGGTGATATTCAATAAAAGTTGCGCATTAGAAGAAAATGCAAAACTGGCAAGTACTATGGCCAGTGTGAGTTGTAAAGATTTCATCATATAATTATTTATGTGTTATAACTGGTATCACGAATATACTTTTGGAAAGGTTGGGTCAGATTGAAAAAAATAAATAAAACCAGCGAAATCAGTCATAAAAATTGGCTTGAATTCGCATGGTGAAAGTACGTTTTCCGGCATTGGAGTAGCGCAATTCTGCTTTCATCCGGTTAAATACTCTTTCAATTTCTTTTTCCATCATCACCGAATTCTCAACCGATTTCCGCAATGTCCACAAGGCCAAAAGATGTTGATCAAATGTCAGTTCGTATATCCAGCGGCCTTCCATTTCCATTTCCGCCAACATTTCCGGATATCTGGCGTGTTTAAGGAATAGCTGGCCCAAATCTACAGGTTTTCGAATAGAATCTCTGGTCAAAAAAAATTCTATTCCATCTTCGGGAAGTGAAGCAGCCCGCAATGAATCATTTCCTAAGTAGGCGATGAGACGCACGGATTTCCTCTGAGCTTTGTTGTTGGGCACCTGGACACAATTTAAATACGTCTCTTGCGGTTTAGATATGACCTTCCCGGTTTTTTTACATCCGACAAAGAGCACAACCAATAAACCGAATAGTATGAAATTATATTTGGGGTTACCAACCATTGGGTCTAAAGGTATAAATGAAATTTGAATAAAGATAAACAGATCAGGCAGATGAGGCTTTATTTCTAAAGTAAATAAATAAAAAAGGCCACCTGTTCAGAGTTGAACAGGTGGCCTGGATTGGAATACTTCAATAGTTCTTAAACTATTTTACGATCACTAATTTTTCTGTACGAAGGTTTTCACCGGTGATCGGGTCTTTGATCTTAACAACGTACATCCCTTGTGCAAGGTGATTGACATCAATCAATTTGGATGATGTTTCATAAACCTTTTCTGCAATTAGTTTTTGGCCATGCAGGGTGTAGATTTCTATTGTCAGGTTCATGGCATCCGGTGTTCTCACCTCTATGAATGTATTGGCTGGATTCGGCTGTATGTTCACCTGCGGGGCAATCAAAGCAATACCCGGATTGCTTTTGGAATTGCTGCCTGAAAGATCTGATCCACCTGATTCAGCCCTTTTTTCGCTACAATTTGGTGCTTTAATATAAATGTCCAGAGAGCAATCATATTGTCCACAGATCATCATCCACAATACCCAATTGCCCTGTGATGGCGAAAATGGACCGAATGTAACTGGGCCGGGAGGGTCACCGACACCCTGACCGATCAAAATTTCATCACCTGATTCCAATTTTTGCTTGGCCATCCAGCATTGCTCATTTGTGCCCGTTATCGTCACAGTAACGAAATACATTCCTGCCGGTTTTTTGGAACAATCAGTGGAAATGACGGTGGTCGCCAGATCACAACTTACCGAACATGTATTAGGTACTACCACACTCACTGTGGTAAAGCACTCCGGATTAAAGTAATCAAAGACCAAAAATGTAATAGTTGTTCCACCAAGATTGCCAATATTGCCCATCCAAATGGTTTTTGTTTCATTATAAGATCCGTTCTCTTCGCCACCTGATCCATTCAATCCTTCGGTATGCCAATACGAACCAGGCAGACCTCCTGTTACGGTCATTTCGAAAGTCCAATGATCATCAGACGGGTCTTTAGAGCCCACGTTATAACACAAAACATTTCCTGTAGTAACCGTGAAACAATCGGATTCACATGCTGTCGGTTTAAATGAAACCGATTTGGAAGTTTGCACACAACCTGCTTCTGAAGTAACCACCAATACTATTTCCAGTAAGTTGGTTCCGGTAAACATTTCGGCAGTGAGACACAAATCCGAAACCTCACTATTCGTTCCAGCTAATGGTGGATCAAAGGAAGTGGGATTTCCGCCATTAATATATTGCCATTCCCATGCTATATAGGTGCCCTGCAGTCCCGGCACACAATCCGATTCGGTCAGTTCTTTGGGACAAACTTCATAACAACCGGATAACAAAGTGCTAAAGTCTATATCTCCTTCTGGTACATAAACAGATTGGTTGGTAGTGCAATTGTTTTCTGTATAACTCACCGCATAGACTCCAGGTATCGAAGTTATAATACTGTTGGCGGAAGGATTGATTACATTTCCATTAAATGACCATTCCAGCAACAGACCACCGGTTTCTTTGACAAGTGTTCTGTATGGATCGCAATAGCTTGTAGTTGTTATATCCAATACTGGTACAGCATTGACACTAATAATTATACTTTCTGAACTACAAGTTTGGCCGTCTTGTGTCACGGTTAATGACAGCGTATATGTCCCTTGTGTAAATATCGCGGTAAATTCGTGAGGTTCACCAGGCTGATTATTCAATGGCGGGGTTATTGACCAATTGTAAGTTGCATTTGGACTGAAAGAAGTACTATATGTAAATAGCGCGCCACCTTCAGGCACACACAATGTCGTAGGGCCTTGAATTGCAAATTCGATAGAAGGAAAATCAGACAAAATGTAATTAAACACAGCACTGCATTCTAAATCGTCGGTTACTGTGAGCCAATAACTTCCAGCAGAAGCTAAAGGGGAACATTCGGTAATATCTCCATTACTCCATTCATAAGCCACAATAGGATTTCCGGCAGTTGGAAAATAACAAAGCGATACTGCACCGCACAAAATTTCGGGAAGTATATTGCCTTCCGGAGCAGGATAAATCTCAATGGTGAGGCTTTGGCTAATCTCACAACCATAGCTGGTTGTAATGGTTAATGTAACAGTCTTTAGCCCGGAGGTGGAATAGGTATAGGAAGGGCTTCTCAGGCCGCTGAAGACACCGCCAAAATCCCAATGATAACTCTCTACAAAATTATCATCCATCACAGGTTCAAACGTAATTGCCGAACTTATACAATAATTAGAAGAAGTTATATTGAATTCTGCAGTAGCGTCTGGCAGGGTCAACTCTATAACTTCTGCAGCGCAGAAATAGGATGGCGATATCGCACCATTATTCGTGTAGGATGTATTGGCCAACATAGTAATGGTGTAGGTTTCGCCCGGAACGAAATTGGCAGTGAAAGGACTACCGCCTCCTTCCTGAATAGGTTGTCCGGGTGCTGAAATTGTCCAATAGGGCGACCAACTTACCGGGTCAGTACCGGGAGGATCTATGGAGATGGCTTCTGAAAGGTCAATAAAACTAAAATTAACGCTTCCATCTCCATTGGGGCTACAATCCAAAACTTCGTATCGGTAATCGGCAATTATAGGAACTTCGAGGTTCGCTATTTCCCAGATTGAGCAATTGCCATTTAATTCTTTAACTTTTAATCGCAACGTGAAAAAGCCTGGGTCAGCGAAAGTCAAATTAATATCAAATTGATCAGATGCCGTTATCGGATATTCAAAGCCATTTGAATAATTTGTAGAGCTACCAACGGACTCCAAAGTAACATTCCCTCCAAATGGCAGCATTACCCATGAATATTCGTATGATGTCAGATCAAAAACGTCCACTGATCCAGCTACATTAATTTCGCCGCATCCAGTTCCAAAACTCCAGGCAATAGTTGGTGTCACACGTAATTTGCAAGGTGGTGGTAGATTCGGACAATCAATATCTATAAAATTGGATTCATTGGTGCATGAACCCTGCGTCACTTGCACCCTATAGAGTCCATATCCGGGATCAAAAGCTGAGTTGTCTATGGCCACCGCATATTGGGCGTTATTCGCGCCTGATATATCTGTCCAGGCTTGACCAATAAACCTTTGCCATTGGTAGGTATAATTTGGATTGTTCCCGGTGAACAAATTAATGGTAGTTGAATAGCCATTCTCAAGACAAGTAGGAACTTCGATAAAACCGGTGCTCGTTATAACAGGTTCGGGGTTCGGTAAGATATTGATATTGTGAAACGCAACAAAGTTCCCCGGGCAATTGGGTAAATTGCCAACGACCAATTGAACATTGTAGTTCCCTGGCGAAGTAAAAGTATATGCGATATTTTGGGTGTTGCCCAATCCAGTATTGCCCAATGTCCATTCATACGAGGCTCCGGGCACTACTAAACTGCTCAAAAAATGTACTGATTCATCTTGACACGCAGAAGTGGGTGCTATAATTTCAATGTCGGGTGATGCGTTAACAACAACCTCCAATGTGTAAAGTAAAGTGAAACCGCAATACTCAATTTCTGCAACCACGGTTTCAGTCACTTCCGGTTCATTTCCCAGTTGGTGCCATTGTATTTCAATGGTATTGGTTCCTTGTCCGGAAATAACACTTCCCGAACCATTTAATGTAGTCCAGTTTATCAAGTCGGCTTCTCCAAAAGGAACGTCATTCAATTGCAGCGTATAAGGGTGTTCGCTGTCCACACAAACATCCTGCTCTCCTGCAATTTCAAGTAAAGGACTTTCCCGGGGTACTATAATTATCGTTATAGTCTGATCAGTACAACCTTCAATGGACTTAGTAACCATCATGGAGTAAACAACTGCATCAGGCAACCAGACTAATGTGACTTCTGTACCCGTCGCGTCAAGAATATCTGCCCCCTCGAATACCCAATTTATGGTGGTTCCCGCTGTATTGCCTGCTATACTATAAGTATAAGGATTTCCTGCACATATTATTCTTTCTCCAATAATATCTCCATCACTGATCGGAGTATTTTCATTTATTTTAAAGTGAAAATCACTAAAAGTGCAACTTACAAATTGTCCATTTATGAAAATACTTATTGTGGCCGTATATTCTCCAACAGTTAAGCTCGGGGGTATGCACGAAAAACCCAAACCCGAACCCGTGCAACTGGTTACAGGTAGAAGCAGATCATTGTTGTTGTAAATGTCCACCTGGTACACCAGGTCGTCTCTGGCTCCGGATAAAGACAACTCAATCTGATCGCCTGCACAATAGGCTTCCTGACCTGCGATGGTGGTAGCATTAGAAATTACATCCAGGCTTGCGCTCGTTTCACAATCTAAAAAATTGTGGTTTACCACAACAGAGACAGTGAATGTTCTATTGAACTCCGGAGATAAATTAACGGTTACGCTGTTATAACCTTCATCCCAGTCGATAGCTCCCTGTCCATCCGTGGGTTCTACCGACCAGGTATAGTTCGATCCGGGCCACATCGGAACGCTGTAGATCAAATCATTGCTGCCCGAGCAAATTAACTCAGGACCACTGATTTCTAAATTTTCAGAAATGATGGCAATATCAACGTAAGTGGTCTGGCAACTGTGTTCGGGGCAATTGGGAGTGTTCAATACAATCAAACCATAGCCCGAATAATTAGCGGGTAATCCTGTCCATTCGACCTGTGCAGGATTGCCTGTGTCAGAGCCTATTTCTATTCCATCTACTAAGAATTTCCATTGGTATTCCGGGCAATTACACAGAGCAGTGTATTCTTCTATATCGCCCTCGCATATTACGGATGGACAAGTTATTTCGCACGCCTCATCTTCAGAAACTGTTACAGTTACAGTATGTAGAAGTGTACAACCGACACAGTTTTCGACTAATAATTGTACTTCATAACTTCCTGAAGTATTAAACTCGTACGAATATACAGTCTCCGCTACATCTGTCACCAGAATGTCCAATACATTACCTCCCTGAGAAATAGTCCAGGTATAGGTAAAGTTAATTAATGGATCGGGAGGAGTTGGTTCATCCATCGTAAATGAAAGAATTTGTTCTTTGCATATTGCAAGGTCGGTAAGCCCGGCCAAACCAATTGCGCTAAAGTTAGCACTGTACTTGTCGCAGGGAGCATTGATTTTTGGGCGTATGGTAATGTTGTCCAAAGATAAAAACCCTTCAGTGCCAACATCAGAATCAATACCATAGATTAACAGCCTGTTGTAGCTATTATCCATTGGAGCGATAAAGCAAACTTCGCCTCTGTTGTAAATAGGTTCAGGATAGTTATTTGAATAAGCTGCAGGAAGATTTGATGGGAGCGAGAAATTATCCAAAACAATTTGATCAACAAATTGTAGTATAGTTTGCCCAGGTGGCGGTATAGGAATCGCATCAACATTTACAAGTGATATAATTACTCCATCGACTAAATCGAACGTGTCGTCGTTACTTGAACTATTAAAGTCATAGCTTAAACAATATTCTTGTCCTGGTATAAGGTTTATGGAGCTAAGTGAAATGCATGGGGGAGTTCCGGTACCATAATCATTGTCCACAATAAATCCTAAAAAGCTATTGCCATAATTGATAATGTTAGCACAGGAACCGGGAGAATAGGCAGTGCCCCAATTACAACACCCTAATTCAAAATTTCCATTCGGAACCAATTCACCACAAACCGGATCGCAACCGGATTGGGCTTTCACATCATAAAACGCGGTGCATAAAAGCACACAAAGTAAAAATCGTGTAAACATAATTTTAAAAATTTAGCAAGTGAGAAAATGTTTTTTTTGTATCGATCCATTGAATGCTGGATTTGCTGCAACTCAGTTCGCATGTATCTGACTGAAAAAACAACCAGTCAGAATAAAACGAATAATTACATAAGCCTACAAGCGATGATCTGAAAAAGGTGAGCCGTATCAGAATGTTCAATGACATTCCTGATTGAAAGCGTAGCATTTTATTTCCATTGTATAAAAGTTTTAATTTTTTGCGCATATTGTATTTCGACTGAGGTGCATACATCAATGCTACACCACTGGCGAAATTTCCGAAAATGTATTTTCGATTTTTTTTGTTCTGGACTGGAACGGTGATTAGTCCTGTGGTGTAATCATCATTGGATTAAAAACAGGAACACAACAAATCTATGGTTTTGTGAGGGCCGGGTGTTAGGACAAATCGGAACAATTCTGGTACAAATCGGAACAAATCAATAGTTGATTACCGTATTTGCTCTTTTGTTATAAATAATTTTGGTATCGCAATGGCTTAGCCTATTGACATAACCTCATTTCATCTTAACAACTATTTGCTGAAAAGCACCGGGACCAGGTTTAGATTCAATCGACAGATATCCTTTTATTTGAATCCACAAACAAACTCCATGAAGCACACTTTACTTTTTATTTGTATAATTATCTGCAATTCTTCTTTGTCCTTTGCTCAGTGCGAGGCCAATGCAGGCACGGATGTTTTCACTTGTCAGGAGGCCGTTCAGACAAACATGAATGCCGAAATGCCACCAGAGGGCGCCGTTGGCACATGGTCTATTATATCTGACAATGGGACCTTTTCTTTTTGTGATTTGCATAGCCCCAAGACATCCATCAGTGACTTTGATCCTCAAGTCTACACTTTATTATGGACAGTGGAATGCCAGGGGAATTTGTTGTCTGCCGATACAGCCCAGGTTTATGTTTACACTGCGTCTATGATGCCTGCCAATGCCGGACCGGACATGGATATTACCACGCCGCAAAGTATGGTTCAGTTACAAGGAAATATAGTGATGCCGCCGGCCGACGGTCAATGGTCACTGGTGAGCGGTCCCAACATACCTTATTTCACAGATATTAATAGTCACAATACATTCGTTGCCAATTTGGTCATAGGTATGTACCAATTCAAATGGAGTATATTGGGTAATTCATGTTATAATGGATCAATAGACGATATAGTACAGGTTACGGTTTTTCAGGCGGGCAGTTTGCCATTTTTCGTTGGTGCAGGTCAGGATCAATATCTATGCGGGTTCGATGCCAACACCAATCTCGGCGCTTTTCCATTAACGAGTCCTGCATCTGGTCAATGGTCCATCATCGCCGGATCGGGAACAATATTAAATGTTACCTCACCTTTTGCCTTGGTTTCCAATCTACCAATTGGTCAAAACACTTTCGTCTGGACCGTTAATGATGGTCAGGGAAATATTTCTTCAGATACTACCAATGTATTTGTCCATAATACTGGGCCAATGGATTTTCTCGGACCAGATTTTAGCCTGTGCAGCAATTTCCCCTTCACAGACCTCAGCTTGAATGTCCCTGAAAATGGCCTGTGGTCGGGTGATTGCGTCTCTGCTCAGGGTTTATTTACTGCCGTTAGCCCCGGAGAGTATAATATTCACCTGGAGTATACTAATTTACCCGGAAATTGTGTTGCCTTCGACGATATTACCATTTCGAATGCTGCCGTTTCCAATTCTTTAATTTGCGGTCAGTCAATTACAACTTCCAATACCATATCGCAATGTGGCAAGTCTCTGGTAGTGCCAACACCGCAAGTTGCGGGTGGCCTTGAATTGATTTCAATTGTCAATGATTTTAATGGCACTGACAATGCATCGGGTTTTTATCCTTCGGGATCTTCTGTTGTTACCTGGACAGCAGAATTCGAATCATGTACCGCAACCTGTCAGCAGTCAATTCTGGTGATTGATAATGAAGCTCCCTTTATAAATTGTGCAGGCACAATCTCATTGTTAACAGAGACTGATTTATGTACTTCTTCCATGGTTGAGTTGGAGCAGCCTGTTGTTTCGGACAATTGCGGCATCTCTTCACTTACGAATAATGGAACAACAATATTCAATATGGGAATTACATCGGTTATCTGGACCGCGACAGATAACAGCGGCAATACAACTTCCTGCATCCAGAACATCATGGTCATCGATAATCAACCACCTGTATTTGCCTGTTTAGATAATGATACCCTTCTTCTTTCTGCCAATTGTGAAGTCATAGTGCCCGATTATTCGTTGCAGATATTGGCTACTGACAATTGCGACATGTCGGCAATGACCTACAACCAATATCCTTTGGCAGGCACGATATTGAATGGCCCTCAGGAAATCACTGTAAACTTCACGGCCACTGATGGCAGCGGAAATTCAAGCAATTGCTCGTTCCAGTTGGTAGCAACCGGAACCTGTCCTTCACCATTTTCCATAGAAGACCTTGCAGCTTTGCTGGGAGTATTTGGTTGTGTGGGCACTCCTGAATGTCTCCAATACGACCTCAATGGCGATGGAATGGTCAATGTACAGGATTTACTCATCATGATGTCTTTTATCAACTAGCCCCAATTGCCATAAGCCTCAGATTTCCCCTATTTTATGGGCAATATGAAGTTCATATAAACAATTCTTTCAAAATTATTCATGTTTGATATTGCGGATTGAAATTTTCACTATATTTCGGATACTAATTCAATAGCAAAAGTTCTTTCCTTTTTTCAATCATTGCGACCTCCGCGTTCTTTCCAGGGTGAAAGTTTTTGTGAAAACAACTAGCGGTGAACCTCCAGAGGTCTGTTCAATCAATCGGGTATTAACCTTTTAACAAACTTACTCCAATGGTTACAGTACAACTCAAAATCGTAGAAGAGGGACTCAAACATCCCATCGACCAACTTACTTCTGTTCTTTCAAAACACCTGTTTGACGACAATATTATTGTCAAGCACGATGCCGACCTCGAACTCAAAGTAAAATTTACACAAGACAATAATCAGGATCTTGTTCTAATCGCTCTGCGCGATACAACTACCAAACATAAAATAGGCGAAAAAATAATCCACTACCTCGATCATTCATGGCTGCAGGATATTGCTGCTGAGGCCCACGCCTTGCTGGCAAGTTCTACTGTGTCAGGCTAGAATTTTTTTGTGGGGAAAGGACTTACCGGGGCCCCAAAAGGCCCCTTTTGCTTGAAATGGGATTGGGTATCCCTTGTTTTTATTCGCTGAATTGTTAAAGAAAATCATTTGGCATAAGCCATATAAACGTAACATTTGCTTTTCACATCGCGTTCCAATGAGGTTGGCAACCGCCTGTTATGTCGGTTCCTTCCAAAACCTGCTGACTCTATGCGACTTAAAAGTCTGGTATATTTTATAGAAAACTCTGTTGACGAAGATCCTTTCTTCTGCTACAGGGGTGCCTTTGTTGAGGAATTTACCAGCGTCATTTTAGAAATATCTGAGGGATCAAAACTCACCAATAAAGTTCTTCCCGGTACTACAAGAAAAATGTCATTTATGCTGGTAGAATGCTTTCAGAACGTGCTGAAGCATGGTGAATCAATCGACAAAAGTGGATTTGAATGGAATGATGATGGTCTTTTTAGCTTTAAAAATACAAATGAGGCTTTTTTTATCAATTCTATTAATGTAATCAGAAATGAGGATGTTCCGAAACTGCAGCAGTTGATGGAACAAGTAAACGCATTAAGCGAACAAGATCTGAAAGAATTCTATCTTCTTCATTTGACGAACAATGAAATCAGCTCCAAAGGTGGGGCCGGGCTTGGACTTATTGAGCTCGCCAGAAAATCGAAAGAAAAAATTGTATTCCGATTTGATGATCTGAATGATGACTTTGCATTGTTTCATCAACAGATTACCATGAAACATTTTCCCATCGACGATTGTGTGATGGAAGAAATGATGAACAAAATGAGTCATTTCTATAAGAAGTTAGTGGACGAGGATATTATTCTGCATTACAAAGGCGATTTTTCTCAGCGATCTATTTTGCCACTGCTCAGTATGATGGAGAAAAATGTATCTGACGATGCAACTACTTCGCGCACATGCAAACGTGCCGGACATATTTTGATAGAAGTTCTTCAAAATATTTCCAAACATTCAGTAGATGAAAATAACCAACGCCGCGATGGAATCTTCCTCATGGGGATGGATGATATGGGTGTATTTATATGTGCAGGAAATATGGTGAGCATTTCAGAGAAACTTTTTCTCGAAGAAAGCCTTGAATATCTTGTTCAACTTGATAAGACAGAGCTTAGGGAATTGCACAGAACTACACTGCGTTCCAGTTTGAGATTTCAGAATAAATCTAAAACAGGCCTTGGCCTGATTGAAATTGCGCAGGCCAGTTCAAGAAGAATTCAATATGAATTTTTTCCGTCAGGATACAATAAATTTCTATTCACGATTCAAATTTCGGTTTAGTCATACAAAGACTATTTTCCACCCATGTCATCAAATCACAAACTCTTTATTCCAGGTACAGATGAAACCCCGGAAGTGAATTTATCACTTGAAGAGGGTGTGTGCAAAATGTCGGGAAGATCGCTGCCTGAAAATGCCTTCGATTTCTACAAGCCCATTCTGGATTGGTTGAAAGATGAAATAAAATCGGTACGCCATCAGGTAGAATTGACGCTGGAGTTTGATTATTTTAATTCATCCTCCGGCAGATATTTATATGAATTGCTCACTACTCTCGAGCGATCTCCAAACAAACAATATTTCTCCGTAATCTGGAACGTAGAAAAGGACGATGAACTCATGCTCGAAAAGGGCGAGGAGCTAAAGTCCTTATTGGATATTAATTTTGAAATGAAGTTAAATTAGCGTACCGACCAATGGTCATGTCTGTAAACATTCGATCCATTCTGGATCGTTGGTCGCATTGGTGATGTCATTTCTGTAAACATGCGATCGATTCAGGATCGTTTATCGCATTGGTGAGATCATTTCTATAAAGATGCAATTCATGCTGGATGTTTTATCGCTTAAGTAATATTGCATCTGGGAACGTCAGATCTATTGCGGATGGTTTATCACATTGTATGCGCGCATCTCATGGACCAGAATGAATCAAATGTTTATAGCACAATCATATCGCAATGATCAAACAACCTCGAAGAGGTCGAATGCTTTTTATACAACGTCCCAAAGCTAATCACATCGTCTTCTTTGACCAGAGCTGAAATACAATCATGATTTGGGCAAGAACCAACAACGTTTCAACGGGAAATAAATCCTGAGAGAACTTCTTGAGAATAGAAAAAAGCATCAGACCATAAACACCACCAACCAACAATTCAAATTCGGTTAGATAGAACGATATGATGAACTGAAATCTCCACTTCATCATCCGGAATTAATTTTGTAATAGGCACTAAAGTAAAATACCAATCAACATGATATCATCAGTCTGGGCGTTCTTACCTTGCCATTCGGTGAAAATTTGCTGGCAGGTTTCTTTGGCATTTCTCAATCGGTGTTGTGAAATTTCGGAAATCATTTTTCTGAAATTTTCTTTATTGAATTTTTTATTGTCCTTACCGCCAAGCTGATCATGGAAACCGTCTGAGTAAAGAAACAATGAATCGCCATCCTGATAGCTGAACTCCTCAGTAACGAACATGGCTCTTCCTTCAATTAATTGACGTGGGTTGTAGGTACCACCAAGACCAATGGGGCTTCCTTTCTGCTCGGTGCAAAATCCTTTGTGCACAATGCTGATAGGACTGTTCGCGCCGGCATATAATATTGTTTTTTTATTTTGGTCTATTGCGCACAGGTTCATTTCAACGCCATCCTGTGCACTTTCACTATCCGAATCCTGGCGAAGAGCCATTTGGATTTCATAATGCATGGCACACAAAATTTCACCCGGATCGCGGTATCCCATCTCATTCACTACCTTATTCAATTTGGCATTGGCGATCAACGACATGAGTGCACCCGGAACACCATGACCTGTGCAATCGATGGCCGCGATATAAATTTTACCATCAATTTCCTGGTAAGAGAAAAAGTCTCCCGAAATGATGTCTTTAGGCTTGAAATATACAAATGAATCCCTGAATATTTTTTTGAATTCTACCTCACGGGGTAAACTGGATTGTTGGATTTTTTTCGCGTAATTAATTGACGATACAATTTTTTGCCGTTGCACATTGATGTGGCTATTCTGCAACTTAAGCAAGCGATTCAGGGTGCGGTTTTTTCTGAATATAAAATACATGACGGCCAGCACAACCAGGAGAAGACATGAGAATAAGCCTATAGTGATGAGCCATTTTTTATTCGTTGAGATGATCTCATCTTGTTGGCTGATTTTAGCTTCTGCACGGTCCGTATTATACTGTGCGTTCAACTCACTGATGAAATTCATCCGGTTGATGTGATTCAGACTGTCTTTTAATGCACTGCATTGCTCCTGATATTGCAGGGCTTGCAATGGATCGTTCAACGCTGCAAATATTTTTGACTTCACTTCCAACACGTCAATCAGCATTTCGAGATATTCGTTCGAACGGACAAATTGTTCTGTTTCTTCCAGCAATCCGCGCGCCTCTTCAACTCTCCCGGTTTTCAGATAAATTTTGGTCAGCGAAATCTGACTTGAAGCGAGATAGTAAAGATTTCCGCTTTTATCCATCTCTACAATTGTTCGGTTCAAATAAAATTCTGCAGAATCAAGTTGATTGGATTGCTCAAAATAATCGGCCAGGAGAGGGTCTGGCGAGGTACTCTGCGGATGAAGTGCCTTGAATCTTATTAATTCGTCGATGGAATAGCGGGCCTCCGTATATTTTTTCAGCGACAATTGATTGCCTGCAATGTTATACAATGCCGTAGATGCGGCGTCCCAGTTTTCTACTGAAGAATTTATCTCGAAGGCAATTTTGTATTTCTGAATAGCTGTCTCGAATTCCTCGGTTTCAGAATAAATTACACCAAGATTATTGAGAATTTTCCCCTGCCCATTTTTATCGCCGATCTCTAAATACAGTTGATAGGCATGTTGAAAATGATCCAGGGCGCCTGTTAGATAAGACTTATCAAATTGAATGATTCCTAAAGTGTTGTATGCCTGAGCGAGATTTTTTTTGTCGTTATGAGCCAATGCGAAGTCAACCGCTTTTTTTCCATAAAACTGCGCTGAATCAGGATTGAGATAAAGGTAATCGTCTGCCAGATCCGTCAGAATTCTGCAATAGGCAGTGTCTGATTCAGAATTTAAAAGGGCGAGTTTGTGGCTGGCTATGCTTTCTTCTGTTTGACTAAATCCACAAATGGATATTAAAGTATTGAAAATTAATATTTTGTATGTCTTCATCTGGACTTGAGGGCATTTTAGATCCTTTTTGAGGAATTACCTTTTGTACCTCTAAATACACTGAAAGGTTTGGTTCTTAAGTTTTTTTTGCGCTTATTGCTTTTAAACAGAAATCCATACTATATTTGCAGCCCAATTTTTTACAGAGAATGGCAAACCATAAGTCGTCAATAAAGAGAATCAGATCGAACAACGCCAAGCGTTTAAGAAATAAATATTACCACAAAACTACCCGTAATGCGGTGCGTAAGTTTCGTGAACTGGCCGCCAAAGGCGAAGCCCTGGCGTTATTGCCAAAGGTGGCTGCTATGCTGGATAAGCTAGCCAAAAAAAATATTATTCATAAGAATAAGGCTGCAAACCTCAAGAGCAGCTTGCAAGTTGGTCTCAATAAAATGAAATAAGGTCTCTGACCGAATAACAAAGCCTTCCTGATTCAGGGAGGTTTTTTTATTTTCGGCCAATGGATATCTCAAACAGCATCAAATTGTGGTCGCCCGATGACCGGCCAAGGGAAAAACTTCTGGAAAAAGGAGCGCATGCCCTTAGTGACGCCGAACTCATTGCCATTCTAATCGCTTCGGGTAACCGCAACGAAACGGCAGTCGAACTGGCAAGGCGAATTCTAAGCAGTGTCGAAAACAACCTGGATCAATTGGGCAAGATGAACCTATCAGATCTCAAACAGTTCAAAGGCATGGGAGAAGTGAAGTCTTTGACTGTACTTGCAGCTATGGAATTGGGAAAACGAAGGCGCGCAAGTCAGACCAAGGCTAAATCCAGCATTACTTGCTCGGCAGATGCTTACGAACGCTTTCTGGAACACATGTCAGACCTTATGCACGAAGAATTCTGGCTCATTTGCACTAACAGAGCACAGCATATTTTGGCCACACGCAAAGTGAGCGAAGGCGGACTTTCGGCAACTGTGGCCGATCCCAAGAAAATATTTCGCATTGCACTTGAGTACAATGCTTCTTCGATTATAGTAGGCCATAACCATCCCAGCGGTGAGGTGACTCCCAGCTCTCAGGACGATCAATTGACCTGGAGATTGAGAAATGCAGGTAAAATGCTCGATTGTACGCTACTTGATCATATTATTGTCACCAATCATTCATATTACAGCTACGCAGATGAAGTGCGTATGGAGCAACCATGAGAAAACTGCTTACAATTGTAGGGGCTCGTCCCCAATTTATCAAAGCCTCTGCTATTTCCAGGGCCATTCGGTTGCATTTTTCTGCAGAAATTCAGGAAGTGATTTTGCACACCGGCCAACATTACGACGCCAATATGTCTGCTTCATTTTTTGAAGAATTGGAAATTCCTGAACCCAAAGTCCTGCTGGAAAGTGGCTCAGGACTGCACGGACAACAAGTGGCCGCAATGCTTCTGGGAATTGAAAAGACTATTCTGGAACTGAAACCGGCAATGGTTCTGGTCTATGGAGATACAAACTCAACACTTGCAGGAGCCCTGGCTGCTTCAAAACTTCATGTTCCTGTTGCACATGTAGAAGCTGGCCTTCGTTCTTTCAATAAAGCAATGCCCGAAGAGATCAACCGAATTACGGCCGATCATTGTTCTTCTCTTTTGTTTTGTGCCAATGATGCAGCCGTAAAAAATCTTGAACGCGAAGGATTTTCTGTCGCCAACAACAACAAAGCCTCCATCGACAATCCTCATGTTTTTAATGTAGGGGATGTAATGCTCGATAATGCGCGCTATTTTCAAAATCAGGCTACCGAAGTCAATATTGAAGGACTCAATACAGATGATCCTTTTATGCTTTGCACCATGCACCGCGATTCCAATACGGATAGCGCCAGTCGATTATCGAATATTGTTGAAGCATTAATCTCAATTGCTGCCAATACTAAAGTGGTTTTTCCTTTGCACCCGAGAACTCAAAAAGCAATAGAAAATATTTTGGATAAAGCCTTGCTGGCTCAGTTCAGGAACAATCCGAATATTATACTTATTGAACCTGTTTCTTATTTAAAAATGTGTGGTCTTCTTTCTAAATGCATAATGGTCATCACAGATAGCGGAGGGCTTCAGAAGGAAGCCTATTATTATCATAAGCCATGCATTGTTTTGCGCAAACAAACGGAATGGGTTGAACTGGCCGGTCGCGGTTATGCCATCATTGCTGATGATAATAAGATATTGATCCATGAATCAGTGAGAAAATTTCTTCAAACTCCCATTAACTTCGTGGATGATCTTTATGGCGATGGCCGGGCGTCAGAATTAATTTGTAAGCAAATAATCGAATATTTTGCAATATGTTAGTTCTTACAGAAACACTTTCACCAAGATTTATCTATATCTGCAATATTCTTTTTAGGAGTGCTGATGATCAGATTAAATTCATCCGACTCGAAAGTGATATAGGCAATTATTCCCGCGAAATTATCAATTACACTGCCAAGCCAATAGCGCGCAAGTCAATACATATACGTCCCGCCTGCGATCTTTGGGGCAGTGGCTGCGATTTCAAAGAAGTAGAATTTTCCAAAATAGGCGATCTTCCTGTTCTCTATCCATCGGAATGCGATCTTGGCTTTGACATTTTTGGAGCTGCTTTTTTTATGCTTTCCAGAATTGAAGAGTACCAGAATTTTCAGCCCGACCACATGGGTAGATTCACTGCTGCCCAAAGTGTGGCATTCAAATTTGGTTTTTTAAAATTGCCTGTCGTTGATCTTTGGGGTAATTTCCTTCTGGACAGGTGCGCCGAACTCTGGCCTGAAAAATTTCAGTATAAAAATAGTTCCTTAAATCGATTTATTCCAAGAGTCTCTGTTGATGTGGATAGCGCGTTTGCCTACAGATATAAAGGCTTGAAAAGAACCCTTGGCGGTTTTGCAAAGGATATTGTTTCATTCGACTGGATGAATGCATGGAAAAGATTGATTTGCATTTTAAGGCTCACACCTGACCCTTATGATACATTCAACTACATTGAGAGAACCGAACAAATAAAGGTCGTTTATTTTTTTCTATTGTCAGATTTCGGCCCATACGACAAAAATGTACCCCATACCAGCCCAAACTTAAAAGCCCTGATTAAAGGGCTGAAGAATAAAAATGGCATAGGCTCTCATCCCGGTGTGGCCACCAACGGAAATTTGGATAAATTGAAAATGGAAATCAACCGTGTGTCAGAAATGTTAGATAAGCAATGCAACATTTCACGACAGCATTATTTGATTCTGAAATTTCCCGAAACATACCAGAATCTTATCAAAGCTGGCATTGAGGGAGAATTTTCAATGGGATATACGGATCAGGTTGGATTCAGAGCTGGTACCGCAAGGCCATTCATGTGGTTCGATTTGGAAAAGAACAAAGTGACCAATTTAAGAATCTACCCGTATGCCGCTATGGATGCTACACTCAACAGATACCTTAAATTGACTCCGGATGAAGCGTTGGAAGAAATAAAAAGTCTGATGCGCACCGTGGAAAAGTCAGGAGGAACTTACTGGTCTTTCTGGCACAATGAATCTTTATCTGAAACCCGCGAATGGAAAGGGTGGAGAAGGGTTTGGGAAGAGTCGCATCGGTATGGCGCTGAATTAATGCGCAAAAGTTTTAAGCGCTAATTTTTCTCCGTCAAACTCCGCATAAGTATTGGAGTGAAGCCACTCACCCAGATTAATATACTTCGAATTTTCGTTGAGTTTTATTTCCATCGGCAAATGACGATGCCCGAAAACGAAATAATCAAAATGTGCTTTTTGTAATACCTCCTTGCAATAAATAATCAGCCACTCTTTATCCTCGCCCAGAAATATTCTGTCCTTATCTCCAGTAGTACTTCTGCTGTAACCTGAAAAGTAATTGGCCAGCCCAATACCAAAATTGGGATGCAGGCGGGCAAACAACCATTGACATACTTTATTGGCAAATACTTTTTTGATAAACTTGTAGCCATGATCGCCAGGTCCAAGGCCATCACCATGGCCAATCATAAATTTTTTGCCATTCCATATCCGCTCTATAGGTTCCCGGTACAAAGTCACACCACATTCTTTGGGCAAATAATCGAATATCCACATGTCGTGATTTCCGGTAAATACATGCACTGCAATTCCACTGTCGGTCAACTCAGATATCTTTCCCAGAAGCCTTGTATATCCTCTTGGTACTACCCTTTTGTACTCAAACCAGAAATCGAAAATATCTCCAACCAGAAAAATTTCGGCAGCATCGGCCGAAATTTCATTCAACCAGGAAACTATCCTGAGCTCTCTGGCTCTGCTGCTGGCTTCGTCAGGCACCCCAAGGTGAAAGTCAGAAGCGAAGTATATTTTTTTTCCTTTATTCAATGGATCAAAAGTCAAATTTTTTGATTAACCTGTAAGGATTCATTGCATTCAGATTTAAGTCGAACAGAATGGTTTGCGAAAATTTCAGCTCTCTTTTTTCTACTTCCTTACGAGATGCTTCATCATACCAAATGGGCAAATATACTTTGAGCACTCCGGGGATTACAGAAACGGCAATCCCAATATTCCAGGCGTTGCGGAAACGGTTGTCTGCGCTTTGTCCGGGTTGGGTATAAAGTACTTTTTTATCCTTGAGCGCAGCACTTCCTGCATAAACAGCTAACGGAAGTTTGATTGGAAAATCTACTTCAATGTTGAAGCTCAACAGGTGTTGATTGGATGTGGCCATACCTGGACTTGCCAATCCTCCCTGAGAGGATATGAATTGCTGAGATAAAATTCCATCCGCAACATTTCTTCCTAAAAATAATTCGTCGTAGGCATAATCAGCCCTGCCGCGCTGACCGGATGCACTGAGGGCAAAACCTCCGCCGCCACCATAATAGAATCGGGTTCTTATTTTGCGCGAGCCCTTACCGCGGTATACATAGTCGTAATTGAGATTGTGCTGATGGATAATGCCCCATCCGGTAAAATTGCCACCTTCAATCTGAGATCTGAATCTCAATTCCGAGCGAAGATATTTTTTCCTGATATTAAGTTGTACTCGCAATAAATTGTTCTTCATAGGAAAGTATAAGGGAACATTACCAAAAGAATCCGAATAGGGCACGGGCTGTCCCCAACCGGAAGTGGAGTTGGACTTCTGTCGCCTTCCCATCGTCTGCCACGAAATTTCAAGATTACCACTCAAGCTCTTATCATTTCGCGAATCGAAAAGTTTTGCAATGAAATATGTTTTGATCACACTATAACTTGAGATAGTAAGGTTACTGTCGCCCATTGACAGACGTGAGTCAGAAAATTTCTGACCCTTTACACCAATAGAAAAGTTTCCGTTGTTTTGGTCAAGAGCAAAAAAGCCGTTGAGGTTGTTTGTAGATATACTGTACATGGGCGTAACAGACCAGTTCATTGAACGTGCCGGAATGCACTGATTGGTGATGTGAATTCCGGGTAAAAATCTGTTGTAGTCATTCCATCCCAACACAGGGAGCCAATATATTTTGGTCGTTTCAGGATCATCTGCACCGGAAAAGAAGCCTAACTTAACAGGCTCGGTTCTTTTTAGAATGCCTTTTGTTTTGATAATGTTGTCGTTCTTGTCGAATTCCGGAATTCCGGTTACATAATTTACTTTCAATACATCGCCTTTCTGTGCAGCTATGACTGCCTTTGTACTTTTTCTGGAAGTAATTCCATCGAACCATTTGCGGTCGGTTAGTTTTCCATTTCGCCACACATCCACTGAAAATGGCGCTGCAATTCCACCACCATTGAGCACGGTCAATTTATAGCCGTCAGCTGTTTTTCTGATGCCTTGTACTTTGTAATCTACCTTTTCCTTCGTGCCAATAAGATCCTCGAAAAACCATTTCAAATCTTTACCACTTGTATTTTCGAAAATCTTTCGGATATCCTCAGGCCCGGGATGGCGAAATTTCCACTCTTCAAAATAGGCAGACATACATTGATTAAATGTTTCTTCGCCCAGATAATTCATCAGATAGTTGAATGCAATGGCGGTTTTTTTGTACACAATGGTTCCATAATTCATTGAAGTAAAATCGTTGCTGCCAAGTTGAATCGGCTGGTCATTCGATGTTCGCGCACTTAACAGATAAGCCAATTCTTCTGTGAGATACTGATAAGAAAATTTATCCAAACCAAATAACCTGGAAATATCAAGACCGTTTGCAGTCATTTGTAAACCGGTTAAATCTTTTCCTCTGGTAGCAAGCACCGTCCGGGTTTCGAAGAAAGAATTTATTCCTTCATCCATCCACGCATTGTCTCTTTCGTTGCTTCCCAGAATTCCATAAAACCAATTGTGACCTACCTCATGAATAATTACTGTAGACAATGTACTCTCAGAGCCTGAAGAACCTATCACCGTCACATTCGGATATTCCATACCGCCACCGGCGCTAATGGTGCCATCTACTGCGGTGCATTGGTTGTACGGATAGTCGCCTGTCCACAATGAGTAATAATAAACGCCATCGTTGAGGGCTTTAATGGATGCTATTTCCCAAATTTCGGCTTCTGCATCAGTAAATAAGGCCCATGTGGTAACCTTCCTTTTTGAATGAGGAAGTTCTACTGATCCTTTTCTCACATGCCATCGTTTGTCTGCGAACCATCCGAAATCATGTACATTTTTTTGAACATAATGCAGGGTTTTTTTTCGGGAAGATGATGGCGGAAATGGATTTTCGGCTGAGTCTATTAATGCTTTATCTTTTAGTTTTAATTTAATTTGCGAAAGAGAATCCATTTTTATAATTTCACTCTCAGTTTGTAAGTCGCCTGTGGCGCCTACGACATAATTTTCGGGCAGGCTAATTTCAACATCGAAGCTGCCAAATTCAGAATAAAACTCTCCCTGATTGAGATAAGGCATTTCATGCCAACCGTTTTTGTCATACACCGCAGGTTTAGGAAACCATTGTGTAATCTGATAGCTCTGTCCAATATGGCCAAGACGTGAAATTTTTCCGCTGGGTATCTTCACTCTGAAAGGTGTTTTCACCAAAATTTTAGCACCTGGCAACAGAGGTTCATTTAATTCAATCACTGCAATGTCTTCGAAATCGTTGTATTGCGACCAGACCACAGGTTGGCCGTTTACTGTGAAATTGATTGAGTCTATGGATCCTCTTTCTTTTTGCGGAGCCCATAAAAGAAAATAATTGCGGTCGGCAAACTGTTGTCTGGCCAATGCTGTTTTCGAATTTTTATAGGCATTGGGCCAAAGATGAATGAAGAGTTGATTCAATGTATTTGGACTGTGGTTGATGTACTCAAATTCCTCCACACCATTCAGGATATGCTGTTGGTCGTTGAGCTCAACTTTAATCTTGTAATTTACTTCTTGCTGGAAGTAGTCCTCTGTTTGTGAGAAGCACAAGAAAGGAGAGAAGAATAGCGCTAAGAATATTATGGCGAAAAGCTTCATGGGTTTTGGATATGTTCCGGTGCGAATTTACACTGCGAAGATGATGAATGCTTAGAAGATTCAATAAAATAGAAACGGTATCCTTTCGGATACCGCTCCCATCAAACGTTACTAAAAGGTCGGCTAGCGACCCAAAACTTTTTTTATGGTGGGCTCAAGCATCGCTCCCCGCAAATTTTCTCCATAGCGCACTACATTACCATCCCTGTCCACAAGTACAGGAAATGGAATGCTGTGTACACCATAAGCAGCGGCTACCACACTTTTCCACCTCATCAGATCACTCACGTGATTAGGCCAGATCAGGCCATCTTTTTCAATGGCCTGAATCCACTCCGGTGCTCCGCCGTCGAGCGAAACCGAAAAGACCTCAAAGCCATCTTTATTGTATGTATTGTAAACTTCTACTACGTTCGGATTTTCTCTTCTGCATGGTCCACACCAGGATGCCCAGAAGTCGATGAGCACAACCTTACCTTTCAGGTCTGAAAGTTTTCGCATGGTTCCTTTGGGATCTTTTTGTGCAATCTCGGGCGCTGGTTTACCTACTAAGACACGCACACCCTCAACTACTTTTTGCGGCACGGCCAAAGGATCAGTTGCTGCGTTCGAATTTTCTGAAGGAGACAATGTGGTGTTATCCAGCTCTTGTTTCAACATTTTGTAGTACACACTGTGCCCAAAGGTCTTAGATAATCCGCTAAGTGTTTTTTGATATAGGGCAGTGTTGCTTCTCAAGTCCAATTCAGTCAGTCCGGAAAGAGATGCAGGAGAATTTTGGTGCTCTTCAACCCATTTTTTCACCACCTCAGATTTCGATTTTTGAATTTGAATTAATTCAGATTTAAACTGCGATTTTTCTTCGTCAGAAATATTACCCATGTTATACTTTTGACTGACTACTAATTCCTTGTCAAGAAACGGCTTACACAACACTTCAAAATCGCGGAGCAACTTGGTGTTTTCCGATCCCTTTACCTTGGCGCCTTCAGTAAGTTTCCCCAATTCTCCCGATATTTCAACACATTCGCTGCTGTCGGTAATTAAAATGACATAATCATTCTTACTCAGAATGAAACGGTAATAATTTAATTCCAATGGCTGCGCCGGTATTAACGTAAAACTCCCGTCTGATGCTATAACTGTGGAGTCGGTAAGAATTCCTTTGTTATTTACAATGCGCTCAAGATAAACAGTTTTGCCGGAAGCATTCTCAATTTTACCGAAAATTCCTTCCGTTTTGTTGCCCACGCATCCGAAAAGAACCATCGACAATAGAATGACGGTGTTGCTCTTTATATTTTTCATCAATTGAATACTCTGCATTTTAATTTTATTCTTTAACTAAGTCCATATTCCATTTCGGAAAATATTTGGTGCAAAAAATTATTCTTCTTTTAATCCGAGCGCAATCTTTTCCATCTCCTGCACAAATTTCTTTTCATTGTCTAATATCCGAAATTCTACTGGTAAAAAAAACATGGGTATATTTTCAGGAAGGTCTGATTCCATGATCCTAACC
Source organism: Flavobacteriales bacterium (assembly GCA_031378885.1). Lineage (GTDB taxonomy): Bacteria > Bacteroidota > Bacteroidia > Flavobacteriales_D > Sanyastnellaceae > JANNEQ01. Next base: position 69,069 of record JANNEQ010000142.1, on the reverse strand, counting down.
GCATCTTTTTCTGTGGTCAATAGTGCCGGCCTATGCCCGCCAAAAGTACCACATTCGGCACATAGCATCTGAATGTCCGCGGCTGAAAATTGGTGGTGATCAGGGTAGTTTTTGAATTTTTTGGGAGAAAATAATTTACGGCATTCTTTTTCAAATAGTTGGGGGTTGGCAATGCCAGAGAACGCTAAAAAATTATCCACATCACTGGCACGAGTGGAAGGACCTGCGAATTGAACGAGACTGCCATATTGTAATGCTGCAAAAAACAAGGATTGTTTGGGTGAGGGCCAGATAGTTCTTCTTATCTGGCTCATTTCCAATTCACTTAAAGAATCGGGGCATTTTGTCACCAGAATCATTTGCGCCCTCTTTGCTTCAAATGGCATGTCGCGGAGCCCACCGGCCGGAAGCAGCACATCATCCCAATAAGGTTGGTTGTAATCTGTAAGGAGAATATTGAAATCGCCCTTCAATTTTCGGTGCTGAAAGGCATCGTCCAATATAACCAGTTCAATTTCAGTTGCTTCACTCGACATTCGCGCAATTCCTGCCAGCCGGTCTTCGCAGACAGCTACTTTTACCGAAGGGAATCTTCTGGAAATCTGGAGCGGTTCGTCGCCACTTTCTGAGGCTTTGGAATGGGGAGTTACCCAAAAAAAACCTTCAGTTTTTCTTCTATAACCCCTGGAAAGAACCCCCAAGCCATGGCTTCCACCCAATATTTTGATCAGATACTGGGTAAATGGGGTTTTCCCCGAACCACCAGCGCTCAGGTTGCCCACTACTATAGTAGGTAGCTCACCTATTTCTGATCTTAAAAAGTTCCAGTCGAATAATCTGTTGCGCACAAACACGGCACAGCCATAGAGAGCCGAAAAGGGCAGCAGCAGCAACCGCAGGTACTTCTTCATCGGGCAAAGAAAGTGAAGAAAAACATTGTAGCAGAAACGCAACAATCAAATTGCAGAATGGAGGCCGGAAGAAGGAAACACTTCCTTTTTAATCAGGCCACCTTAGTCTTTTGTTGCTATTGCTTTCCACAAAGTGTACTTTCGTAGACTCAATTCAATACATGCTTCTAAAGACAATTATCGATTTTCTTGAAAGCAAAGCTCCGCTGAGCTTACAGGAAAATTACGACAACAGCGGGCTCATTGTGGGAAGTCCTGACATGGAGATCACCTCGGCTATTATTTGTCTCGACAGCACTCCGGAGGTGGTGCATGAAGCCATTCAATCCGGCAGCAACCTTATTATAGCCCATCATCCGATCGTTTTTTCCGGTATAAAAAAATTCAATGGAAAAAATTACGTCGAGCGCGCTGTAATGGAGGCCATCAGAAATGACGTCGCTATTTATGCCATTCACACCAATCTCGACAATGTGCGGCAAGGTGTAAATAAGAAAATCGCCGATAAATTATCCCTTCATAACCTGGAAATACTGGAAAAAAAGTCCGGGTTGATGAACAAATTGGCGGTCTTTGTCCCTTCAGCCCAGGCAGAAATGGTGCGTTCGGCCATGTTTGCCGCAGGTGCCGGATCCATTGGCAATTACGACGAATGCAGTTATAACTCCACAGGCGAGGGCACATTCAGGGCTGGAATTGAGGCAAAACCATTTACAGGTGCTTTAGGCCAAAGACATTCTGAAGTGGAAGTCAAAATTGAAGTTTTGGTTCCGATTTGGAATTCGAAGGCCGTTTTAAAGGCTATGAATGCCGCTCATCCTTATGAGGAGGTCGCTTTTGATTTGTATCCGATTGCAAATCAGGCGAATGAAATCGGATCTGGTATGGTGGGCGAACTGAAGGAACCAATGATTTCCCTTGAATTTCTGCAATTGGTGAAAAGAATTTTTGGCGCTGGCAGCCTGAGATATACAAAAATTTGCAAAGAAAAAATTATTCGCGTGGCGGTATGCGGAGGTAGCGGAAGTTTTTTGCTTCCGGCTGCAATCCGCGCTGGTGCTGATGTTTTACTTACCTCAGACTTTAAATACCACCAGTTTTTCGATGCCGAAGACAAATTGATTATAGCCGATATTGGACATTTTGAAGGAGAACAATTCACAATGGAGCTTCTAAGTGCTTGGCTTGCAGAAAAATTTCCTACTTTCGCGTCCCGTTTAACAAGGGTAAATACTAACCCTTTGAATTACTTGTAATGCCATGGCAAAAAATATAGCCAAAGCTAAAGTTGAAAAAAGGCCCGCACAGGCTGCCAAAGTTGCTGTTAAAGGCAAGGCAGCACCTGCGGTTCAAACAACGGCAGCTCCAAAAACAAAGAGTCCAGCTAAACCTGCTGTAATATCCGGTAAGCCTTCAAAGGCTGCCACGCCGGTAGCTGTTGATAAATCAAAATCTTCTAAAACAGTACCTGCGGCCAAAGCACCGGCAAAGGTGAATAAATCGGTGCCCGATGCTTCTGTGAATAATAAAACCGCTGCGCCTTCAACGGCTGCAAAATCAAAAACACCCGCAAAAGCGGAAGTTCAGGCCAAAAAGCCAGAACCTTCTAAGGAGAAAACAGCACCCAAAGTGCAGGCTCCTGCAGAAACTTTGGACAAGCCTAAAGTGGATGCAGCTAAGCCGGCTAAGGAAGAAAAGGTGGTTTCCAGGCCCGCGGTTAAAAAGCCCGTGGCGCAAAAGGAAGCTCCCAAAGCTGAACCAAAAGTTCCGAAGATCGAAGATGTGCCCGAAGTGGACGATGCAATTGCTGCCATTGATGAAATTCCGGTAGTAATTGAAGAAAAAATATTGACCAAAACCGTTGAGCAACAACTATTTGAAGCTCAAGTGAATGAATTGCCTAAAGAAAATGATGACCAATCTGCATCTAAGGAAGAATCATTCGTTCCCAAATATACTTTGCCCATTCCGAAAGAAGTAGTGCGCCCCTTGCGCCCGAAGCCTGCGCCTATGCCGTTGCCTTCGAACAAACCTGTGGCCAACCCAATTCACGGTCCTGCAATCGGAGAAGGAAAAGCAAAGATTAAATTTGCACCCATTGCTGTGATCGAAAGACCGCATGAAAAAGAAAAATCAACCTCTAAAAGTGAAGATACAGAAGATATGGCTTTAAAAACATCCCCACGACTCGCGCTGAATGATGGCGACGATAAAAAAGGCGTAACCGTTGAAGATAAGTTGCGCGCATTATATGATATTCAGCTAATCGATTCGCGCATTGATAAAATTCATGCCATGCGCGGAGAGCTTCCAATTGAAGTTCAGGATCTGGAAGATGAGGTAGAAGGTTTGGATTCACGCATCGCAAAACTCAATGATGAGTTGAAGAACATTGACGATGAATTCAATTCTAAAAAGCAAGGTATCAAAGATGCTGAGGCACTTATCAAGAAATACAAGGAGCAACTCAACAATGTTAAAAACAATCGCGAGTTCGATTCTTTGAATAAAGAGGTTGAATTTCAGGAATTGGAAATTCAATTGCACAAGAAGCGTATCAAGGATTTCGAAATGTTGCAAAAACAGAAACTCGATCTTCTTGAAGTGGCAACAACAAAGTTGACAGAAAGAAACAATGACCTCCGCGTGAAGAAAAACGAACTGGAGGAAATTATTTCGGAAACTGAAAAGGAAGAAAAAATTCTTCGTGCAAAAAGTGATGAAGCCAAGAAGTTGATCGAAGAGCGTCTGCTTGCAGCTTATGAAAGAATCAGAAGCGGTGCACCGAATGGAATGGCTGTTGTACCTATCGAAAGAGAAGCGTCAGCAGGTTCATTTATCCAACTTCCGCCACAAAAACAACTCGATGTAGCTGCGCGTAAACGCGTGATTGTAGACGAGCACAGTGGAAGAATTTTAGTCGATGCAGATCTTGCCCGCGAAGAATCTGAAAAAATTGATGCTTTGCTCAATAAAGAACTGACTAAATAATTTGAATTTAGAATATAAAAAAAGGCGGAACATTTGTTCCGTTTTTTTTTTGGTGTAAACTGGTACAAACAAACTGCTATTTGTAATTATCTTTTATTACCTGAGCAAATGTTTTGCTCTGAATTTTACTTTCAATCCATTTATTGAAATCAAAATATTTAAAAACAACCTCATCTTCCGGGCCATTGATCAGCTTCTTCAACTCTGTGTGAAATTCTTCAAAAGTGTTTTTTCTATCAATAGGGCTTTGGGTGCGGATTAGTTTTTTAAATTGCTCCATAATCAATCGTTCTATCGGGAAATCGCGCATTCTTTTTTGCAAATAACGCGCAGTGGACTTAATGGTATATTCCAGTAAATCGTGATTGCCCAACTCGTAATGAATAACCAGGTTGAATAATCGCGCGTAACTGTAGATGTCTTGCCTCAATGTATTTTCATTGTCATTCAATACCTTGTTGATCCAATACAGTGCCTTGTTGTATTGCTCGGCACCGAAATAGGCAAATGCAAACTGATAAAAGAATATGAGCTCTTGTTCTTTGTGCAACTTGCCTTCATGTTCGGTCAGACCGCGCATGATTTCTTCAGAGTCCTTGATGGCCTTGTCAAAGTCTCCTGTGAAATGACAAATTTCGAGCTCCGCCAATCCGGCACTTTTGAAAATGCTGGTTTGAACGTCAGGATAATTGAAGCCTTCTTCATCCTTAAAATTCCGCATTGTTTTTATGGTCATCTGAGCTTCCTCATGCTCTCCCAGATCGATCAGACATGTGATCACATTTGCAATAGTTCGCACATAACGCTTAGAAAGATCGGCCCGCAAATGCGTGTTTTCATCCAGAATTTCCATTACCCTCTTGAACTTGATAAGAGCCGTGCCCTGATCGCCATTGGCCATATTACAGAACCCCTGCGTATAATAACAAATTGTGGCTGCTCTTCGCGATAAGGCGGTGTTCTTTCCTTTGATCAACTGATGGTTGACAATTTCGTCAATAATGCGTTTGTTCTCTTCGGTGCGCGCATAACCGCCGCTTCTGAAGACATAGTTTATTTTCGAATATAAAACATGGTATTCAGCAAGATTGCGCAATTTTTCCAATACGTCTTTTTCTTCTTCAATGAGCTTGTCCAGGTCTTTAAATAATCCATCTTCGTATGATTCTTCCAGCAATGTCTTCTCCCAGTTGATCAATTCATATAAATAATAGAATTTTTCATATTTGAGCGCCATTTTTTTTGCCCTGTCCAAAAACTTATTGCATTCATCAAAAAGGGCTTTGTTGTATAGGATTTCAATATTCTTGATCTCCTGTTTCAGCATACTCGATATAGAAGTTTCGCTGTAATAACTTCTCAAGGATTTTAAGATGAGTTTGTACAGGTGGTTTTTTTCTGATGGAAGGTGCTTGATGAATTTTTCACCTTTGAAGTGCGATTTTACAATCTCTTCATCATACTCGTCCATCTTGTCTACTAAATCAAAGAGCTTCACATAGTTTTTATCACCGCTTTGAAGTGCGCTTTGCAATTTGAAAAAACGTTTCTCACTTTTGGTGAGCGATTTAATTAAATCCGAAAGTTCGTTACTGGGTTTCATCTGTGATCGGTAGGTTTGAAAAATAGGAATCCAAGGGCACTAAGTACCGCCTCAAAAATAATAACCCTACTTTTTCTGTTGAATTATTTTTAAAATGCAGAAAAACAGTTTATTGGACCTTTTTTTCCTTTGAAAGCTACTGGATAAATTTTAATTGGTCGATATTTTTGGGTATTTCCCTGCGGCGTTTTCAAAACCAATGAGGAAGATCTTTATATACCGAATTACACAAAAGTATACAATTGAAATAATTGGGGGATTGGTTTTCGCGATTCTTACTGAATGGATCACTACGTGGCAACCTCAAAAACAGACAATATTTTTCTTCTATGAAAATGTATTTTGTTTTCTATAGCGTGATTTGGGTTTGTATAACTCCTTTACTTTAGCACAATATTCAATTCGCATTACTATGGTCATTTGTATCAGAGTCCTCAAAGTGGTATTGTTTTTTATTTTGACCGCGTGGCCAGATTATTTCTCCGGTCAATCCGCCCACGACTGCAAATCCACCCACCAATTCCTCCCCAAAATGGGCGGCGCCATGCTGGATGATCCCGGAAACCTCAGAAGCGATACCCTTGATGTGGTGCATTACGATATTGATCTGAATATGACCCAGATCTCAACACAGAATATTTCAGGGAGTTGCGAAATTACACTGGTGAGCCTTATGGACAATGTTGACCACGTAACACTTGATCTTACCGCATTGACGGTGGACAGCGTGAAAGTGGGCAACCTGAACACTACATTTTCCCATCTGGGAGATAAACTCACCGTCAATCTGCCACAAGACCTTCAGACTTCAAATGAAGTAACACTGAAGGTTTATTACCACGGCATACCCACTCAAGACACAACCTGGGGTGGATTTTACTTCAATTCAGGATATGCTTTTAATCTGGGAGTGGCCTTCGATGCTCAGCCACATAATTTTGGCCGGGTGTGGTTTCCCTGCTTCGATAATTTCGTGGAGCGCAGTAAATTCGATTTTCACGTACTCACCAATTTCGGAAAAACAGCTTATTGCAATGGCATTCGCCAATCTTTAGAAGTGGTTGGAACAGACTCGCTTCTTACCCACTGGGCCATTCAGGAAGAAATTCCAACCTACCTGGCTTGTGTAGCAGTGGGCAATTACACCGAAGCCTTGTCTTCTTTTCCTTCCATACAAGGAATGGATATTCCCATCTATCTTATTGCCCAGGCGAATGACACAACAGACATGAAAAACAGCATGGTCAATCTCAACAATTGCCTCATGGGCTTCGAAAACAGATTCGGTCCTTACCTCTGGTCCAAAGTGGGTTATTGTGCTGTTCCGTTCAATGGCGGCGCCATGGAACACGCCACTTCCATTGCCTATCCTTTGTTTGCTATTGATGGTACATTGGCTTACGAAACCTTGTACGCACACGAATTGTCTCACCATTGGTTCGGAGATCTGGTTACATGCAGAAATGCCGATGATATGTGGCTCAATGAAGGTTGGGCGAGATATTGCGAAGCCATTTTTACCGAAAATCTTTACGGTCAGAACGAATTCATCAATTACGTCAGAGACAACCACAAGGATGTTCTTTTTAATGCACACCGCGATGATGGAGGCCGATATCCAGTGAGCGGAGTGCCTTCTCAAATTACTTACGGAAGTCATGTCTACAACAAAGGTGCTGATGTGGCCCACAGCCTGCGAGGCTACATGGGCGATGAGGCATTCTTCGAAGGATTGAGATATTACCTCGACTTCTATGCCTTCGATGATGTGTCAAGCGCAGACCTTCGCGATGCAATGCAGTTATACACTCCGGCAGATTTAAATTCGTTTTTCGAAAACTGGGTATTCAATGTGGGATTTACAGAATGCCGGGTAGATCATTTATCGGTTTCGGGAAATACGGCGCAAATCGAAATTTCTCAATATGGCCATTATGCACCTGAATTATACACCAACCTTCCACTCAAACTTACTTTGTTGGATGCAAACGGAGCTACCGAATCCTACCAGGCGATGGTATCTGGTTCCGGTTTGTCACAAACCGTAACCCTTCCCAATGGCTTCGTTCCGGTAGCGGCCTTTCTCAATGATGATGATAAGGTTTCTCTTGCCGTGCTTGGCGAACAACGAATAATATCCTCCGTTGGATCAAATGATTTTGATTTTGCCGAAATGGATATTGACATCAATAGTCTCGGAGGAAATGATTCTTTATTTTTGAGAATTGAGAACCATTTTGCTCAAGCCGATCCCTATAGCTCAACGCCCGAATATTATATTTCTTCCGACCGCTGGTGGAATGTGGTCTTTGCAGACAATCCGGAAATTGATATCGATGCCACGATCCGTTATTATGGCGGTTCTACGGGCTCTCAGTATATCGATCCGTTGTTTTTTCAATATCTCCAGGACAATAACCTGAATGAATCGGGCATACTTCTTTTTTATCGCCCCGATGGTTTGAGTGAATGGGAAATCTGGGGTGATTATAACCTCGTGACAGCTCCCGGTCTCACCAATTGGCTCGGACGAATTGATATTAACGGAATCAAACCCGGCCATTATGCCTGGGGAGTTCCAATGGGAAATATCAATGTCGGAGAAACAATTTCTGGCGTGGTTAGAATCACCAACGGCAACGAGGGCATTCGTATTTCGAACGGCAACAACAGAGGACAAGCCGAAGTTTTTTCTGCCACCGGTGAGTTGGTTGCGAAGGCTGATGTAGTGAATGAAATAGTTATTCCAACAAGCCAACTCAGCAGAGGTATTTACACCGTGAGGTATTTTGAAAGCAGAAAACAACTGGCAGTTAAACATGTTATCGTTGACTAATGGAACACAGCCCTTTTTTACCTCATAATGGAACAGAATCTTCGCGTATCGCGGCGCGTAGAGAGTGGGTCTTTGTTGCCCTAGCAGGATTGTTTGTTACCAATGCCATTACTGCTGAGCTGATCAGCAACAAACTAATTTCTGTTTGGGGATTTACAACCATCATAGGTATTTTGCCATGGCCCGTGGTTTTTCTCATCACGGATTTAATGAATGAATTTTATGGCAAAGCAGCAGTCAATAGGTTATCGTGGATTACCGCAGGTCTGATAGCGTATTGTTTTATTCTTGTTTTAATAGCATTGAAAGTTCCTGCTGCACCCGGCCTTTCTACGGATGAACAATACAACGCGGTTTTTGGTCAGGCGCCATGGATCATCGCAGGCAGTATTGCGGCTTTTCTATTTTCACAACTGCTCGACGCGTCCATTTTTGCATGGTTAAAAAGGAAAACCGGCAACAAGATGATATGGCTTAGAAGTACCGGCAGTACACTGGTTTCGCAATTGTTTGACTCTTTTATTGTTCTTTATATCGGATTTGTTTTGCCCGGGAAAATGTCATTGTCACAAATGAGTGAAATAGGACCCCGAAATTATGTGCTGAAGGTCTTGATCGCAATTGCCTTAACACCGGTTATATATGCAGGACACATTGCGGTGAGAAAGTACCTGGCCATTGCGCCAAAATAGGGCGGACTTATTAACAACACCAGGTGATTTAACGGGTATAAAATTGGGTGATTTAACCCTTGTATCGGCATTTTTTTTTAATCTTCTTTGCCAAAATATTATTTATTATGTATTTATTTCACGGATACCAGATTCATTGCCACATTTTGTTTGGCGAATGGATTTGGAGAGCCAAAGATCAGAGCGGTAGACTTTTAGCAACTTCGTCCAACGGCTTTGAAAGCGAAGAACTTTGTCAAAAAGACGCCTGTGAATGGCTGGTGGCCAACAAAAAGGTTTCAATTCCCTGAGACAGTTTATGGCACTTAAATTTTTCTCATAAAAATTATTTGGATGTGCTTCCCGCAATATTCTCCGGGACTTTGGCTCCATCAAATTTGAGTATCAATTTATCCGTGGTCATCTTCTCCCGGAAAAATTAATCTGTTGATAAAGATTAGCAGAATTATTATGGAATTCCTCGTCTTTAGGTGTCTTTTACACTTGGTGGTGAATTGAACGCAATAATTATGGTGTTTGATGAGCCATCATTAATATTTTTGCTCACCTTTTTTCCTGTTAGGGGAAAGAGCATCCTAAATTGTACTTTGGAACTTACCATGATGCCTTCAATCTTTAGAACCTACTTTGTCACTCAATTTTTATTGATCCTACTTGCACCGTCATTTCTGAGTGCGCAGGATTTTGATTGGGCATTTAAGGCTGGCGGGGCCAGTGATGAGGATGGAAAGGTGATAACAGAAGATCATCAGGACAAGTTGCTTACCGCCGGTACCTTCGTCAATACATTGTCAATTGGCGGAAATACCTACACAAGTTCCAACAATTCTCAGGATATTTTTGCCGCTAAACGCAATGAGGACGGCACTAGTCTCTGGTCATTCGCATTGGGCTCCACAGGCGAAGATGCGGTAGAAGGAATTGCAGTGGATGTTAACAACAATGTCTACATTACAGGATGGTTCCAGGGAACAATAGACATGGACCCGCTCTCTACCAACGATTTTTCTTTGGTGAGTTCAAGCGCGAGCATTGACGTTTTTCTCGCCAAGTACAGCCCCAACGGAGAATTTTTATGGGCGAGAAAATTTGGTGGTTCAAACCCTGATAAGGGATTTGGAATTGATATAGATCAAAGTGGTAATATTTTCGCCACTGGCACATTCAGGGGCGTTCTTGATGTGGAACCTTTGGCTACCTCCGACAACATTAACAGTGTCGGTAATGACGATATTTTTGTGGTTAAATTTAATAGCCTTGGAGATTTCCAGTGGTCGAAGGCTCTTGGAAGTAACCTTGATGATTTTGCAACTGAAATTAAAATCAACTCTACAGGTAATCTCTTTTTTACGGGATACTTTCAGAATACAGTCGATTTTAATCCCGGCTCAGGAACGAGCAATGCCACGAGCCTTGGCATTGCAGATGGTTTTGTTTGTTCACTAGACAACAATGGCAATTTTATCTGGAAAAAAATCATTGGCGGAGCAGGAATTGATAAAATCGAAGACCTTGATATCGATCCCAATGGTAATATTGTGGTTGGAGGTACATTCAGTTCAGTCGTCGATTTATCGGCAGGCAGTTCAGTGATGATCACAACCAGTGCCGGTCAGGACGATATTTTCATCACAAAATTTTCTTCGGCCGGCGGTTATTTAACCGCATACAGTGCAGGGGGCAGTCAGGCAGATTTGCTCACATCCGTTGACATTGACTTAGGGGGAAACGTTTTTTTTGGAGGCGTTTTTTCCGGCACATGTGAGTTTGATTTAAACGGAGGCGGCAATGTTCAAACTGCTTTGGGCAATGATGGTTTTGTTGGAAGACTGGATAACAGTGTTGATCTGGCCTGGGTTGAGCGGGTTGGTGCAGGCCAATCCGATATGGTTAGAGATGTGTGCTCCACTGCCGCGGGTAGAGTGGTAAGCACAGGATCATTTCAGCAAACAGTAGATTTCGATCCGGATGTTGATAGCTTCCAGTTAACTGCTACCGATAACAGATCTGATGCATTTTGGGTGAAATTAGTGCCCTGCCGTGTGATTAACCTGACTGCAAGCGCATGCGCCGATGAAGGATATCAATTAGGCGGAATCACCATTTATCAATCTGGAATTTACGATCAGGTATTCGCCTCCCCAAGTCGCTGTGACTCATTGATTTCTGTTCAGGTTTTTATGCTCAACTCAGCCAATGTGGAGTTAGATACTACAATTTGTTCAGGGTCGGGTATTTTCTTTGGAGGCTCAACCCGGACACAGCCTGGCACTTATGAACAGATATTTCCCGGAGGATTTGGCTGCGACAGTACCGTGGTGCTTAACCTTGCTATTGCTCCCGGGTTCAACATGAATCAAACGGTTAATTTGTGTAACAACGAAACCCTCAATTTCGGTGAGATTGTTATTGCCAGCTCCGGTACCTATAGCCAGAATCTCCAGACAGAATTTGGATGCGATAGTGTAGTCAATCTTACTGTTGTGTTAAAACCAGTTTATAATGTAAGTGTTTCTGGGGTGAGATGTATTGATGAACCGTATATGTTTGGTTCGGAAGAAATTTATGAACCCGGCTTTCACTTACAAACATTCCAATCGGCTATCGGATGCGATAGCATTGTTACACTCAACTTATCCGTACTTCCGGAATATTCATCTTCTGGCAATGTCTCCATTTGCGAAGGGGAGACTTACCAATTGGGAAATCAGATTATTTCACTTCCCGGTAATTACAGCGATACTTTACAAAGCTCAAATGGCTGCGATTCTCTGGTCTACATTAACGTAACCGCATACCAGAATCAGGAAAATTATTTTGGATTGATTAAATGTAGCAACGACCCATTTTATCTGGGTAGTCAGACTATTCTTGGGGCCGGTGTATTCGAAGAAATACTGCAGGATGTGCATGGTTGCGATAGTTTGGTGAATGTACTCATTACCAATATCCCAACCAGTAGCAGCGAAGTTTATGGCGAACTGTGCCCGGGCGAAGGTTACTTTTTTGAATCGCAATTGTTTACTACACCGGGAGATTATCCGTTTTATTACCTGAATGGTCTTGGGTGCGATTCCATCCTGACCCTTCATCTGGACTACCTGGATTTTAATACCTCTCTCGTGCTAGACGGCGATTCTCTTTCTACATTGCAGGAGAATGTAGAATATCAATGGGTCAATTGTTCGCAGGGAAATACTGTGGTACCCGGTGCAACAGAGTCTTCTTTTCTTCCACTTGAAAATGGTTCCTACGCTGTAATTCTCAACAACAATAACTGCTATTCAATTTCTGAATGTGTATTTGTAGATGTGCTGGGTATTGAAGAATTGGGGAATAAACTGCAGATTTATCCAAACCCGGCCAACACCGAAATTATTTTTACCCGACTGAATGGCGAGTCGAATGCCTGGGTAACACTTATGGACGCTGCCGGAAATATAATCATGCGAAATAAGTGCACCGGACTTACAGGTCGGATCGACTCTGGCGAATTGGCCTCAGGTTTATACACCGTACTATACGAAGAACCTAATTCAGTTTCCCAGTATAGGGTAGCAGTAGTACATTGATTTCTCGCTCCGGTATCGGGTTCGCTGCCGCTTAGGTAAATCCCTGTTTGATATTTTATAAGACTGAATCCACTCACTGATTAAACCTAAGTGGTTTATATCTATCTATGCATTAAATTCACATCAATGAAAATCCGAATATTTTTTATTACCCTGGCTTTCATCGCGGCCTTAAGCGTCGCTGCTCAGGATGCTGTTGAAAATGACAGCACAGGTTTGGCAGGAGAAAATTTCAGCCTTGAGGGCGCATTAATGTGTTTCAGGGAAAGCGAATCTCCGGAAGATTTTGAGTCCAGATTAAATGCTCCTGAAAAGGAATTGCACAACCTCGACCTTAATGGAGATGGCACTACTGATTATTTGCAGGTAATTGACAAAACAACTTCCAATGCTCACGCCATTATTATTCGCGCTCAGGTAAGTGAGAGTGAAACACAGGATGTAGCTGTAATTGAAATTGAAAAGGATGGCGAAGAGTCTGCTGTGGCGCAAATTGTGGGAGACGAAGAATTATATGGCGAAGACATAATTGTTGAACCTTCAGATGAAGCTTCTGTTGGAGGAAAAGGCGGTCCGGCTCACTCCGAAATTTTCAGGCCAATTGTAGTCAATGTCTGGGGGTGGAGATGTGTTCGTTTTTTGTACGCACCAAATTATGTAGCCTGGGTTTCGCCATGGAGATGGAATTATTATCCAAAATGGTATAAGCCATGGCGTGTGAGACCTTGGCGAATGTATCACACCTCTTGTATTCATTACAGAGTTGGATTTCGCACGGCTCATGTGCACCGCACTGCTGTAGCTCATGCCTGTTACAAATCTCACCGATCAACTTCCGCAATCGTGCACAACAGGTACAAAGACGCACACGCAAACCATCAATTGAACAAATCAAAGGGCTCCGGCAAACATGCAGGGAATAAATCCGGGAAAATTCAAACCAAAAAAGAGAACAAATCCAAAACGCAAAAGGTTGGAACTGCACCGGCCAAAGGAAATAAATCTTCTGCCAAAACAGGAGGTAAACCAGGTAAAGCCTCAGGTGCTGGTCAAAAGTCTGCTGCTCCCAAAGGCGGAAAGAAAAAGTAACCAGAAGGCATTCCGATCATAGATAAGCATTCGCACTAAGCCTGTTTCATTCTATGAAGCAGGCTTTTTTATTGCCCTTTATCGGGTTTACCAACAAACTAATTTTCTCTGTTTAAAAATGAATAGAACTACCCGTGTTTGATTTCATAACTTCGCGCCCCAATGATACGCGATAAAAAACCCGCAGTTCTTCTCCTTCAGGATGGTACTGTTTTTCATGGTTATTCTTGTGGCTCTTTAGGCACAACAACCGGTGAAATTGCATTCAATACGGCCATGACCGGATATCAGGAGGTCTTCACAGACCCAAGTTATTATGGCCAGGTTCTCGTAATGGCTACTGCCCATATTGGAAATTACGGTGTGAACAACGCAGAATCTGAATCCGAAAAATGCAAAGTATCCGGAGTAATTATCAAGAAGTTTTCTGATGTGGCCAGCAGAATCGCCAGTAACAGTACGTTGCAGGACTTTCTTTTAAGAGATAATGTGGTTGGAATTTGCGATATCGATACCCGCTCGTTGGTGCGGCATATCAGGCAGGCAGGAGCTATGAATTGCATTATTTCATCAGAAATTACCGATCCGGAAGTACTTAAGGTAAAGCTTTCTCTCGTACCTTCAATGGATGGCCTCGAACTGAGCAGTAAAGTGACTTGCACCGTTCCTTATGAAATGGGAAGCCCTTCTTCGGAGTATAAAATTGCAGTGCTTGACTTTGGCGTGAAAACCAATATTCTACGTTGCCTGACGGAGAGAGGAGCCCTTCTCAAAGTTTTTCCGATGGAAACTGCTTCTGATGAAATACTCAGTTGGAACCCCGATGGTATTATGTTCAGCAATGGCCCCGGCGATCCTTCTGCAATGAAATCTACTATTGAACTGGTACGTATATTAATCGACTCCGGTATTCCTTGTTTCGGAATTTGTTTGGGCCATCAGTTAATTGGCCTTAGTCAAGGATTGAAAACTGTCAAAATGTTCAATGGACACAGAGGCATCAATCATCCGGTAAAAAATCTTGTTACGGGCAAAAGTGAGATTACCAGCCAAAATCACGGATTTGTAATTTCTCATGAATCCGTCAAGAGCAACAGCGATATTGAAATAACACACCTGCATTTAAACGATAATACAATTGCCGGAATAAGAAGCCTGTCGAAAAATGTTTTCAGTGTGCAATACCACCCCGAAGCCAGCGCCGGACCGCACGATTCGAGGTACCTCTTCGATGAGTTTATTAATCATATAAAAGAAAATAAAAATCAAACAGTTGATGCAGTGCAATGATTCCACCGTTCAAACTGATGTTATTTAATATTATACCTCAAAATTAAATTATGGCACTCATTGCTAAAATCCATGCCCGTCAAATCCTTGATTCAAGAGGAAATCCTACCATTGAAGTTGAAGTCTTTACAGACACTGGTCACTTTGGTCGGGCCGCCGTGCCAAGCGGAGCAAGTACAGGTATTCACGAGGCTGTAGAACTCAGAGATCTGGATAAGGGTATTTACATGGGTAAAGGCGTTACCAAGGCAGTTCAAAATGTAGTGAGCACGCTGAATGATGAATTGGCCGGAGCTTCTGTCTTCGAACAGAATATGATCGATCGTGCGATGTGCGCAATGGATGGAACCGACAACAAAGCAGTGCTTGGTGCCAATGCCATTCTTGGAGTGAGTCTTGCTGTGGCCCGCGCTGCTGCCGACTCCGTGGGAATGCCTCTTTGGAGATATGTGGGTGGAGTAGGGGCCAATAAATTGCCTATTCCTTTAATGAATATTGTGAATGGTGGCGCGCACGCAGATAATAAAGTGGATGTGCAGGAATTTATGATTATGCCCGTTGGTGCTGATACTTTTAGTGAAGCACTTAGAATGGGCACAGAAGTATTCCACCATCTAAAAGCGGTACTCAAGAAAAAAGGCTTTTCTACCAATGTGGGTGATGAAGGCGGATTCGCTCCAAACCTGAAAAGTAACGAAGAGGCTTTGCAATTGGTCATGAAGGCAATTGAAGCTGCTGGTTACAAGCCAGGCCAGGACATTTGCCTCGCCCTCGATTGTGCAAGCACAGAATTCTATGATGCCGATAAGAAAAAGTATGTACTCGAAAGCAGTGGCGAAGAGATGAACAGCGCAGAAATGGTTTCCTTCTGGAAATCATGGTGCGATAAGTATCCAATTGTTTCTATTGAAGATGGTTGCAGTGAAGATGACTGGGATGGATGGAAATTGCTCACCGAAGCATTGGGCGGCCATGTTCAATTGGTAGGAGATGATCTTTTTGTGACCAATGTTACGCGCCTGTCCAGAGGAATTCAGGAAGGAATTGCCAATTCAATTCTGGTGAAGGTAAATCAAATCGGAACACTTACCGAAACGATTGATGCAGTGCA
Source organism: Flavobacteriales bacterium (assembly GCA_031378885.1). Lineage (GTDB taxonomy): Bacteria > Bacteroidota > Bacteroidia > Flavobacteriales_D > Sanyastnellaceae > JANNEQ01. The sequence continues at coordinate 52,974 of JANNEQ010000142.1, read as the reverse complement.
AATGGCCACGGCGTCTTCTTACTCATCCATCATGAGCCACAGAAGTGGCGAAACAGAGGATACTACCATTGCAGATTTGGCAGTAGCTTTAAACACCGGACAAATCAAAACCGGATCGGCTTCCAGAAGTGATAGAATAGCCAAATACAACCAGCTTCTTCGTATCGAAGAACAACTGGGAAAAACAGGCTATTATCCTGGAAGAGCGTTTCCATATTTACCATAGTCCTTTTTTATTCTATCAGATTATTCCGGCCAGACTTCCGGCCTGTTACTTCATGCAATGAAAGTTCTTAACCAACGTTGCTGTTGTGAACTTTTTCAAAACCGAAAGGTCTGAGGTGTTCAACATTATTCTACATTTACCTCATGGAGATGGTCTATCTGATTATAGGTTTGTTGTTGGGGGCCGTGGTGGCTTACTTCTTCAATGCCCTGAAATCTTCTCAGCGTTTGGAAAGTGACGTGCAGAAACATCCCGTAGTGGGGGAACTCAGGTTATCCAATGAAAGGCTTCGCTCTGAAGTGGAGCAAATGAGAAAACTGGAAAGGACACAAATTGCTGAACTGGCTTCCGCAAGGGAACAACTCAGCGGAATGTCCAAAAGAATGGAAGAACAAGCGGTTGAAGTGAATGAGATAAGAAATCAGTTCAAACTGGAATTTCAAAACTTGGCCAATAAGATCTTTGACGAAAAGTCTGAAAAATTTGCCAATCAGAATAAGGTACAGCTAGATTCACTCCTCAATCCATTCAAAGACAAACTCCGGGATTTCGAAACCAAAGTAGAAAAAGTTTACAGTGAAGAAAACAAGGACAGAATTAACCTGAAAGCCGAAATCAAGCTTCTGTCTGACATGAACAAGCAGCTTAGCAGCGACGCAAATAACCTCGCTATAGCTTTGAAAGGGAGCAACAAATCTCAGGGAAGTTGGGGAGAATTAATTCTGGAAAAAATTCTGGAAAGAAGCGGGCTGCAAAATGGTGTAGAGTTTAAAAAGCAACATACTTCTTCCAATGAGGATGGAGATAAAATAAGGCCAGATGTGGTGATTTATCTCCCCGATGGAAAACATATCGTAATTGATTCAAAGGTTTCACTGATCGCTTACAATAGTATGATTGCAGCATCAGACGACATCACCCGCGAGCGCTTTGCCAAAGCTCATGTTGACAGCTTCAGATCTCACGTCAAATTGCTCGGCGAAAAAAATTACCATACTTCCAAAGATTATATTACTCCCGATTTTGTATTGTTGTTTACCCCAATTGAAGCCGCTTTTGGCGTGGTCATGCAGCAAGATAATGACTTGTATAATTATGCCTGGGACAGAAGAATAATAATTGTATCGCCTACCACATTACTGGCTACATTGAGAACTGTTGCCACGATGTGGAATCAGGAAAAAAGAACCAAAAATGCTGAAGCAATTGCTGATGAGGCAGGTAAGTTGTACGATAAATTTGTGGGTTTTCTGGACGATTTGATTGATGTAGGCAAAAAAATCGATTCGGCGAAAAAGACCTTCGAAGATTCAATGAATAAGCTCTACCTTGGTACCGGCAACCTGATCAACAGAGCACAGAAGATGAAAAAACTGGGGGCAAGAACAACCAAAGAAATTAATACTAAATTAGCCGAACGCGCAGGTGATGAAGGAACTAATGAGATGGAAGAACTATGAATACCACAACCTCTAAATATACCATTCATTGCAGTCTTGCTTTTTTGACAATAGTAAGTATAATGTCTTTCTTTTCTTCTTGCTCAGAGAGAATTCCTTCTCAAAGTGGTTCATTTAAATATTTATACGATTTCGAAAGTCAGGCACTGCATCCCGACTTTCAGGTATATCATTTCAGTGATGATAGCACACGTATTTACTTCCGTGTATTATCTCAGGAATTATTATATACCAGATCGGGTAGCAATGCTCCATTCGAAGCCCAGGTAATGGTGCATTTCGAATTGTTTGATAAAGCACTTGGTAAAATGGTCGACAGTACTTCAAAAAAATTCGTTGATATTGGCTCTGCGAGACCAACATATTTGCTGGGCAATTTAGAACTCAAGATTCCTGCAGGTGATTATATTCTCGAGATCAGCGTTTCTGATTTGGCCAGAAGAGTATCAGAAAACTATATTATTCCAATAGATAAAATCAATTCATACACTGCGCAGAATTTTATTTTCAAAAATCCACTTACCAGCGAAGTTATTTTTACTTCTTCTGCAGAATTGTCTGAACCAGTCAAAATAGAAACAGATAGAAATAAATCATTGAGTGAAATTAAGCTGTTGCATTATACTGGGGAAATAAAACTACCTCCGCCACCATTTTCTTTTAATAAGCCTGAACTACCGGAAATGAGTGCTGCTCAAATTGAAAAATTAACGCCGAGTTCTCCTGGTATATTCGACTTTCAACCTGAAAGTGGTATCTATCTTATTTCGGCTGGTGAAGCATTCAATCGGGGCAAAACGCTGGCAGTCGCTTCGCAATATTATCCGGAGGTAAAGAGCATCGAGCAATTGAAGTTGCCTTTGCGATTTATTACAAGCAAAGCAGAATTTGATGCCATTGCAATTAGCAATAATGCAAAAAAATTAATTGATGATTTCTGGCTTGAATGCGCCGGAAGCAAAGATCGCGCAAGAGAACTAATCAGAATTTATTACAGCAGGGTAATGGAAGCCAATATGTACTTTACTTCCTATACCGAAGGATGGCGAACCGACCGTGGAATGATACATTTGATTTTTGGAAATCCCTCTAAAATAATTCATCATACCGACAGTGAAATCTGGACCTATGGTGAAGACAATAATCCAACTTCCATTCAATTTCTTTTTAAACGTGTTCCGCATGAATTGAGCAACAACGTTTTTGTCCTGAATCGCGATCCAATGTTCAAACAACATTGGGAAAAAATGGTTACGGCCTGGAGGAATGGCAAAATCTTTAACGATTGATATTTTTGTTCTGCTGCGACAGTGCCGCTTATTCCAAATCCGAAGTTGGTTTATTTGAAGGATTTTTAGCAGTCAATTCCCACAGCCTTCAGTAGTTTTGCCAAATGGATTCATTGACACAGATAGTTCTCGGAGCTGCTACCGGAGAAGTTATTTTAGGTAAAAGACTTGGTAATAAAGCAATTTTACTGGGAGCCATCGCAGGTACAATTCCGGATTTGGATGTACTTTACAATTTTATAGATAATAGCCCGATTACACAACTCAATGTGCACAGGGCATTCAGCCATGCCACTTTTAGTCACCTCATTCTGGCAATTCCATTTGCCTGGCTAAGTGCCAAATGGTCTAAGGCCGATGTATCAGTTAAAAGATGGTATATGTTCTGGTTTATGGGATTTTTTACCCATGCCTTGCTGGATTGTTGTACCACTTATGGAACAAGATTGTTTTTACCATTCTCCGATTATCAGGTAGCATTTAATAATGTATCCGTAATTGATCCATTATATACTATTCCGTTTCTTATACTTCTGTTGATATGCATGTTTTTCCGGCGCGATAACCCCACAAGGAGAAAATTTCTTTGGGCATCTATAATAGTCAGTAGTAGTTATATGCTCCTGACTTTCGGATTGAAATTCGCCGTGCACCAAAAATTTAAAGCCAGTTTGGAGAAGAATAATATTCAATATAACGAATTAAATTCTACACCAACTATTCTCAATGCGATACTTTGGTCTGGCATTGCTTACGACGATAATAACATTTATTGCGCTGAATATTCATTTCTCAATTCGTCCATACCCATTGTTTGGAATGCATACCAAAGGCATACCGAATTGGAGACCAATTTCCTTAGCCATGAGCTGGAAACGGTCAAATGGTTCAGCGATGGCCAATACTTTATCCAACCACACGGACAAGATTCCATTTCATTTTACTCCATAAAATTTGGCCGGATGAATATGGATGAAACCGAACCCGAAGAGGCGTTTTTCTTCTATTATAAATTTGATAAAAATGAGGGGAAAGTAAATTGCCACGCAGTTGAACGCACCGATTTTAATTTCAATGAAGCATTGGATAAACTTACCAAAAGAATTGGAATAGGTCATTAATACTCAATTTGTGAATTAATTTGAAATGAATAATGCTCTGGCCTTCGAATATTATATTTCACTTTGCCATCAATCTCTCATGAATCAATTGGTATTACCTTTGTCTTTAACTTCTACGCATTGAAACAATTCAACTCAAATAGAAAACCAACGCCCACTGGCAGACCGGAGAAACGCGATTTTCAGAGCGCCCCAAGGCCACAGCACAACGACAGCCGGAATAAGTCCGGAATGGTTATCGGTTTCCGTGCTTTGATTGAAGCCATCCATGCGGGCAAAGAAGTGGATAAAGTATTGGTGCAAAAAGGCCTTCAGGGCGAATTGTTTCACGAAGCTAAAAAAGTATTAGCCGAGAATAACATTCCATTCCAGCAGGTTCCCATAGAAAAACTAAATGGAATTTCCAGGGCAAATCATCAGGGAATTATAGCCTTTTTGTCTCCTGTTTCATTCGGAAATATTGAGAATATTGTAGCCGGAGTTTTTGAATCTGGCGAAGTGCACAAGCTACTCATGTTGGACGGAATTACTGACGTTAGAAATTTTGGCGCCATTTGTCGAAGTGCAGAATGCCAGGGATTTAATGCAGTAATTATTCCGGAGAAAGGAAGTGCTCAGGTCAATGAAGATGCGCTTAAAACCTCTGCCGGCGCTTTATTTCATCTTCCCGTATGTAAAGTCAGGTCTTTAAAAACCACTGCTGAATGGCTCATACAAAGCGGTGTCAAATTAGTAGCCTGCTCCGAAAAAGGCAGAGACTCTATTGCCGAAATTGATTTAAACGGCCCAATCTGCCTGGTGATGGGATCTGAAGAAACCGGAATTTCTCCCGAAATTATAAGGAGTGCCGATAATCTTGCTCAAATACCCATGTTTGGTCAGACTTCCTCCCTGAATGTCTCTGTGGCAGCAGGTATCATGATGTATGAATTGAACAGACAGAGATCGAACTCTGGCTCTTAATTAATTGCAAATTAGCAGAATAATGATTCTCAATGTTTAATACCGACATCGTAACGTTAATTGAAATTTTACCTCTTTTTATTATATTATATCCAAATCTAGCGATATTTGCAAACCTTTAGCGATAATGATCGTTTCTGGAGACAAGTAAAACACCCTATAAATATGATTAGTTTGAAGAAATCAATTCAGACAGTAGCCATTATGTGCTGCTTAATTTATTCTTTGTCTGCATTTGCACAAAGCCAATCTCCCAATCCCCAACAGGTATTCTATGTGAAAATTGAGTCGCTCAATGTTCAGAATCACCGCGACTTGAGATTGTACCTTAAGCAAGCTGGAATTTTTGTTGTGGAGTCATCTTGTGTTCCGGCTAAGATTTTGGCCATTAAGTATACAGGATCAAATGCCACATCTGTTGAGGCATTGTTCAATCAATTCAAACAAGAAGCCACACACGCACGGATTACAACTGTAGTGTTGCTAAACAATTACAGCGAAGCGACGTTTAACCAGGCTTGCGCTGACACAAGAGGTTCCAATTAATTTGTGGAATTTTTATCACTTTGTCATTTATTTAGTTTACAACCTTCATACAACATATGAAAATTAATATACAGTTTAGAAAATGCAGTCTGGCAATAGTCACTGCGCTTATTTCGTTGCTGTCTAATGCTCAATCGCTCGTCGTCGATTACAATCTCACTCCTGCACAGATCGCACAGAATCTGGTTGGAACAGGAGTAGAAATTTTCGGCGTAAGTGTGACAGCCGCAGATAGTTCTTTTGCATATTATTATTCCGATAGCACAGAGATTGGAACCAATCAGGGACTTTTGCTTACAACCGGTAAGGCATATTATGCCGTAGGCCCGAACAACTCCACCGGTAACTGTGCCGGTGACCTTGCCGGATGTACACCCACATCATATTACGGAGCCGACAATGGTTTCCCAGGGTATCCATTGCTTTCAGCCGCGTTGGGAATAACATCGAGGGATGCCACTGTATTTGAATTCGATATCAAACCCCAGGGTGATACGCTCAGGTTCAAATATACCTTCGCCTCCGAAGAGTATCTGGAGTATGTGAACACTCCGTTCAGAGATGGATTCGGATTCTTTATCAGCGGTCCCAACATTGGTACAGACGTGAATATAGCCGTAGTACCAAATACGACTCAACCTGTTTCTTGTCTCACCATTAATGATGTAGACAATTCACAATACTTTCAGCTCAATCAGTTCCCTTCGGGTCCTGCTGTTCAATACGATGGTTTTACCCTAAACCTCGAAGCAGTAGTGGGTGGATTGATTCCATGTGAAGTATATCACCTCAAGTTGGCTATTGCCGATGGTACTGACCGCCTTTACGACGCTGGTGTCTTTATCAATGCAATTGAATCAAACCCTATCGCAGTCGTTACGGCTACCTCATTGGGTCTTGAGTACATGGTAGAAGGCTGCAATGATGGCTCAGTAACGTTCTCAAGATTAGAAGCAACTCCACAAGCCCAATCGCTTACCTACTGGATCGATGGAACTGCTACAAACGGAGTGGATTATACACCTCAAATCGGTAATGGTATTCCTCTTTCCCCAAATACAATTGTTATTCCGGCAAATGAAACTTCGGTAACAATAAACCTCACTGCTGTTGACGACAACATCGATGAAGGTCCTGAATATCTGACCATTTATCTTCAAAATCCGGCTTGCACCGGACCTGAGGTTCTCGACAGCACCAACTTTTTTATATACGATGATTTGGTTGTGGACATTCAACCTGACATAGCCAATGTATGTGTGGGACAATGTGTGGAGGTTATTGCCAATATCAATGCAGATGCAGAAGGCACCTTCGCATGGTCACCCATTACCGGAATTGACGATCCAACATCTTTAACCAATACCATTTGCCCGACTGAAAGCATCACCTACACACTCACCGCATCGTTAGGTACATGCACCAGCAGTGATTCGATAGTGATGAATGTTTCAGCCATTGAGATCAACCTTACTTCAACTGAAATCAATTGTGAAGGTGGTAACACCGGAACAGTTTCACTTGAGGTAATAGGCGCAGTTAATCCGCTTGATATACAATGGACAGGTCCAAATGGATTCACATCAACCGATGAAGACCTTACAGGACTTGAGCAGGGAGAATATTGTGTAACAGTAACCGACGATGCGGGCTGTGTAGCCAGCGGATGCATCATTGTAGAAGAAACAGATGAATTAGCAGTTACCACTGTTTTATCGGATTATACCTGCAGCCCCATCTCTTGTGTGGGCGCATGTGATGGCACTATCGATATCACAATTGATGGCGGAGTTGCGCCATTTAACGTGAATTGGACAGGCCCAGATGGATTTACCAGTCCTTTCGCTAATATCGATAACCTTTGTGCCGGTGATTATGAAGTTACTGTTACTGACGATCTTGGATGCTCAGTTACAGTTTTCGTAACACTCGAAGAACCCGACTCACTTGTTATAGATGTGGTGGGAACTGTGGATCTTTTGTGCACAGGTGTTGAAACCGGTGAGGCCACTGTTACTGCCTCCGGCGGATGCGCTCCTTATCAATTTGTATGGAGTCACGATGCCATTTTGAATGCACCTGTTGCCATGAATTTGGGTAGTGGCTCTTATGAGGTAAGTGTTATTGACCAAAACAACTGTTTCTCACAAGATTCTGTTACCATTGTGATCAACGATCCAATCAATCCTGTTACTGCTGTTCTTGATTCTATTCATGTATATGAAGGTGGATTTAATGTGAGCTGCCCCGGATCGGAAGATGGAATGGCATATATTACTGCTTCAGGTGGAAGCACTCCTTATTCTTTCGAATGGACCTTGCTCAACGAAGATGCTAATTATGCTTTTGAAGATTTGGCCGATGCAGCTTGCGGAGATTGGATGCTTACAGTTACAGACTCCAATAGTTGTACTTACTCAATGAATATTACATTGACTTGTGTGCCGGCAATCAACGTTGAATATGATGTGATCTCAAATCCTTGCGGAGCGCCTGAAGCTGGCCTGGGAGAAATTAGTGTATTCAATATAAGTGGTGGCCATGGCGGTCCTTATACTTTCGGCTGGACCGGGCCAAGCTGTCCTTGTGCCAACGATACCACTATTACCGGACTAAATTCGGGAGCGTATGAACTCACTGTTACCGACACGCTGGGATGTTCGTCTGTCTTTACAATTAATGTTGGACAAAATGATCAGTTCACTGCAGAAGGTGTTGTTACGGACAGTTCCTGCCCCGGATCTTGCGATGGTATGATTGATATTACAATTACCCCCCCGGGAACATATAATTTCCTATGGTCAGACGGTCAGGTTACCGAAAATGCCGTTGGTTTGTGTGCCGGAACGCACACTGTAACCATAACTTATCTTACCTGCGAGGAAATTCTCACATTCGAAGTCGGCGAACCGGAACCGAATCAAATCAGCGTGATTGAAACAATCAATCCTACCTGTTTTGGTCAAAACAACGGAAGTATTGACATCGAAGTATCAGGTGGTTCAGGCGACTACTCCTATTTATGGACCTCAACTGGCGAATGCCTTCCGGTGACTTATACTACAGAAGATATTAATAATCTGGCAGAATGTTGTTACCTCGTAACGGTAACAGATAATGTTACCGGTTGTATTGATACAACAACTGTTTGTCTGGATGCTCCGCAGGTTATGGATATTACCGTTGAATTAAGCTCATTCGATGGCGGGTTCCAGATTAGTTGCTTTGGTGCAAACGATGGACAGGCTTCTGTTACAGTATCAGGTGGAACACCCGATACTACACTTTATCCTCCAACCGGCTACTTCTATGACTGGGTAAATACAGGCGGTAATTCTACACTGTGGGGAAATGACCCAAATGCGGATCAATTGTTTGATTTAGGCCCGGGCAATTACTGTGTTGAAGTAACAGATTCACTCGGATGTCTGGCCACCACTTGTGCTTTGGTTCTTGAACCAGATTCACTCACCAGCCCTGCAATTATTGATATGATTGATTGCAATGATACTGATGGAGGAAGTATTGACCCGAATATTCTTGGTGGCAGTGGCACTTACATCAATTTCAACTGGTCAGGTAATATTGCTCCGAATCCATCGAACGCACCTTTCCTTGTTGATTTGCCTGCCGGAATTTTTGGACTATCAATTGAAGACAGCAATGGATGTACTGCAGAATTCTCTTACGAAATAGAAGAAACTTTGCCACCAGTGTTGCAGTTGGATTCTGCGATCAATGGAACTTGTTCAATAGAATGCAATGGAATAATATACGCAACAGTTTCCGATGGTACTGCTCCATTCACCATCACAATTAATGGTGGAAGCCCTATTGTTCTTGCTGCTCCGGGACCTTTTGAAATACCCTCATTATGTGGTGATACGTATACAATTGCGGTCTCAGATTCTAATGCCTGCACAGATGAGTTTGTTGTAGAAATAATTCAACCCATACCCTTACAGGTAGTGCTGGATATAATTACTTTACAAGAAGGCCAGCCTTTTAGCATCAATTGTTTTGGTGATAGCACAGGTGTGGTTCAGGCTACCATTATTGGCGGCCTGCCAGGTTTCACTTACGAGTGGACTGATGGTGATGGCAATATTATTACTGTGACCGGCGATATACTCACCGATCTTGGCCCTGGCCAATACTGCGTAGAAGTTACAGATGGCAACGGTTGCACAGCGCAAGATTGCGCCGAGGTTACACAACCGGAAACACCTTTGGTTGCTTCAGCTATTTTATCGTCTTACCCCGGAGATTATAATGTCTCTTGCTTTAATGCTGATGATGGAGCCATTGATGTCTCTGTTTCCGGTGGTGTGCCAGGCTATAGCTATATATGGTCTTCATCTACTGGTTGCGACTTCACTACAGGTACTGAGGATCAATCGGGCTTATTTGGAGGTTGCTCTTATGAGTTACTTATTGTAGACTCCAATCTCTGCGATACTGTAATGGTTTTCGATCTTGTTCAGCCAGAACAAATTTCCATTCTTTCAGAACTTTCTCAATTTGCAGGCGATTTTAATATCAGTTGCAATGGTGAGTGTGATGGTACAATCAATATTACCATCTCAGGTGGTTTGCCTGCTTATGGGGTAGAGTGGACAGGCCCAAATAATTTTACTTCTAATGCAACAAGCCTTACAGGCTTATGTCCTGGCACCTATTCAGTAACTGTAACAGACGATTTGGGTTGTACTCATGAAGAGTCGTTTGAAATTACCGAACCAGATCCATTGGTTGTTACTATTCCTGATCTCTTCAATTGTTCAACAGGAACATCTGATATATGTGCTGTCGCTGCTGGCGGTAGCGGCAATTATACTTACTTGTGGTCAACCGGCGAAACCTCCAACTGTATAGTGGTGAGCGAAAGCGGTCAGATTTGCGTTACTGTTACAGACGAAAACGGATGTACAGTTACCATATGTTCTGATATTGAAGTATTTGATGTGCTCACAGTGACTGGTGAGGTAGTAGATGCTACATGTGGTCAATGCAACGGAGCAATCGATATCACTGTTGCAGGCGGCCAGCCAGATTATATTTACAACTGGACCGGAACAGGAGTAGTGCAAGGGCAACAAGATCAGGCTGATCTCTGCGCGGGCACTTATATTGTTACTGTTACCGATCAAAGTGGTTGCACGGCCACAGCAACATTCACTGTCGCGCAGGCCGATCCGATCGAAATTATCGAAGATGTTACAGATGTGCTTTGTTATGGAGATTCTACAGGATCCATTGCACTGACCTTTACAGGTGCAGTGGGCAATGTGGATGTGACCTGGACGAATGTGGCATCCGGAGAAGTTATAGGTACCGGAACAAGCATCAACAATTTACCAGTTGGATCCTATACTTACGAATGGTCCGATGCAGGCGGTTGCTCCGGACAAGGCGGTGATCCCATTTCAATCGGACAACCCGCAGAATTGGATATTGATATCACACTTAGTGCGTATTCTAATGGTTTTAATATTAGCACAGTGGATGGAACAGATGGCTCTATCACAGCAATTGTAACCGGAGGAAACAATCCATACTCTTACGATTGGGGGACATTGAATCTTGACGACGATGTGACAGTAGCAAATGGTCTTCCCGAAGGCACCTATTCACTAGAAGTAACTGATGAAAATGGCTGTAAAGCTGATACAATTGTTACGCTTATCGGACCCAAAGATCTGGCGCTGCCAACAGGGATTTCGCCAAATGGTGATGGAGCTAATGATACTTATGTAATAATTGGAGTGGCTTCATTCCCGAATAATACATTTAAAGTATTTAACCGTTGGGGTAATGTGGTGTACGAAAAATCTTCTTATCTCAATGAATGGTATGGACAAAACAACAACGGAGAAGCACTTGCAGATGGTACCTACTTCGTTGTGTTTGTGGCAGGAGATCGCGAGTTTAATACTTACGTAGACCTTAGAAGAGAATAATCGTGCAAACTGATTTTTACATGACTCAAAAAATGATGAAGATGAAAAAAATATTCAACATACTGGCACTTGTGCTGATTGTTCAAATTGCAGATGCACAACAGCAATTGCAAATGAGCCAATACATGTTCAATGGCCTCATATTAAACCCTGCTTATGCAGGTAGCCACTCATACTGGGGAGTTACAGCGCTGCACAGAAGCCAATGGGTGAAGTTTGACAAGGCACCGTCTACCCAGACTTTGGGAATTGACGGCCCCATTGCCGGAGGTAAACTGGGCCTTGGCTTTAATGTGTCAAATGACAAATTGGGAATCACCAATCAACTTGATTTTGGAGCTAATCTGGCAGGTCGGGTTTCGATGGGCTCAGGATGGTTTAGTGCAGGAATTCGTCTCGGAGCTACAAGCTATAGCGCCAAATTAACTGACGCAGTTATTTGGGACGCTCAGGACCCGGTTTATGCGAATAACTTAAATGGCAAGCTCGTGCCTAAAATCGGTCTTGGACTGTATTACTACACAAGAACTTGGTTTGTCGGATTATCTACACCAACCATTCTTGCTAAGGACGATGCAGTTAGTTTTGAAAGTAACGGATGGAACAGCTTCTACAAAACCCACTTGTATCTCAACGGTGGCTATGTATTCGAATTGTCACCAGATCTTGCCTTGAAACCAACTATGTTATTGAAGTTTCAGGGTGCCGCGCCGGTTGAAATGGATTTGAACATGAATGTATTTTTTATGCGCAAATTCTGGTTGGGTGCAGGCTACAGAACCGGTGATGCAATGGTTGTTCTTGGCGAATGGAATATAACCAATCAATTGAGATTGGGCTATGCATTCGACTATACTTTATCAGCTATTAAAAATTACTCCAACGGCTCGCACGAGATAATGCTGGGTTATGATTTTGGTAAAAATGTCGATATAAAAGCACGCTCCCCAAGATATTTCTAATTGTATTTAAGAGTTCCAGGAATTTCATTTCAAATGAATAGTATGAAAATTAACACCCATATTTTAAAACCTTTCTTCATTCTTCTCATCGTTGGATTAATTTCCGGATGTGCTTCTATCAACCTTAAGAATGGAAGAGAAGCCTATGAGAATTACAAGTATCAGGACGCCATTTACTTTTTCGAAAAAAGCCTGAAGAAGAAAGACAATGCGCCAGCCAGAAGAATGCTTGCTGAAAGTTATTTGCTCACCAATAACTTCACCAAGGCTGCAGAACAATATGAACAAGCTGCAAATTACACCGACAATTCAGACGCTGATCGCATCAATTACGGAAAAGCATTGATGGCTGTAGGTAAATATGACGAGGCAAAAGGTATCTTTGAAGGAGTGGCAAGTCGCGACGGGTCGAATATGATGGTCAAAGAATTGCTGCTAAGTTGTAAGAAAATGAACGACCTCATCGCAGATTCTTTGAGTTACTCTGTTGAGCCGGTCAGCATCCCAAATGCTATAGGAGCATACTCACCTGTTATGTACAAAAATGGAATAATATTCTCAAGCCCCTCTGGAAAAGGAGAAAAGGATCCATATACCAACAACAGCTTTGCAAATCTGTTTTATACTACCGAAAATAGTGATGGAACATGGGGTGTACCTGTGGAAATTGCAAATGTGAACGGACGCTACCACGATGCAGTTGCAGCAATTTCGCCAGGTGGACAAACAATGATTTTTACCAGAAGTTTTCAATTGAATGCAGGAGCTTTATCCGGAAATAAAGGAAATGTGAGCAATGTTCAATTGTACACAAGCAAAATGGGCGCGGATGGAAATTGGGAAAAACCAACTCTTGTTCCTTTCAGCGATCCAACAAGTATGTACGCGCATCCTGCATTTTCGCCTGATGGAGCTACACTTTATTTTGCAAGCGACATGGAAGGCGGTCGTGGTGGAATGGATATCTGGTCGGCCAAACTTGTAGACAACAACTGGTCGGCACCAGTGAATCTTGGACCCGAAATTAATAGCAATGGCGACGATGTATTTCCTACAATCAAAGGAGCTGACTCACTTTATTTTAGTAGTGATGGACATAAAAGTATAGGCGGAATGGATGTGAACTTAAGTGTGAAAAGAGGTGGCAAATGGTCCTCTCCTGAACACATAAGTTATCCGATCAATACTGCAGCAGACGACTTTGGAATGATCTGGAACAAAGCAGGTAATGGAGGCTATTTGTCGAGCGACCGCACTGGCTCCGATAAAATCTATAAATTTAAAGCTGAGAATACCAACATTCCTTTTGAAATGATGGTTACCGGTAAGGACAGCGGGCTTCCATTGGGTGGAGTGAAAGTGACGATCAAAAACCTCACTGACGGAACGGAGAAAATACTTTTTACTGATGGAAATGGTATGATCAAAACGGAACTGCAGGCAGGCAAGGAATATCAGTTGATATCTGAATTAGAAGGATATTTCAAAAATACAGACCTTGTTTCAACGAAAGGTAGTCAGGGTGGAAAAGCATTGAAGAAGGTGGTAGAATTGCCTGAACTTTATGTCACAGGCAAAGACGATCCTAAGAAAGATGATACTACGTCAAATTCAGGCGACAAGGGTGACAAAGGTGATAAGGGTGACAACAAAGGAGACAAAGGTGACACCAAGGGAGACAAAGGTGGAAACAATAAGGGAGATAAAGGCGACAAGGGCGGCAATGGCACAGGATCAAATAAAAAACAGGGCACTTATCCTGTTCCTAATATCTACTGGGATTACAACGAGTGGACAATCCGCGAGGATGCTATTCCGTATCTCGATAATTTAGTCAAGCTCTTCAGAGATAATGAGGATCTTAAGTTCGAAATTCAAAGCCATTGCGATTGCCGTGGCAGCGATGAATACAACGAAGATCTTTCATCTAAGCGGGCAAAAGCCGTGGTGGATTATCTTGTGAAGAAAGGTGTACCAAGATCCATAATGGTAAGCAAAGGTTATGGTGAAAGTAAACTGTTGAACAATTGTACTGATGGTGTACTTTGCTCTGAAGACAAGCACCAGGAGAATAGAAGAACAGAATTTATCGTGACAGGTAAAAAGAAGAAATAATTTATTATTCAAATACCCAAATTAACTTTGGAGTTGGAGCCCCGCTTTTGCGGGGTTTTCTTTTATTTGAATGTTATGCATCCAATGACATTGTCCAATGAGATGGTATAAAAGGACTAAAGCGGGCCTGGTTTGTTTTCCTATTATACCGATTTGGTATCTGTTTTATTCCAATCTGCGCTGCGCTTGATTCTACTAAACATCTAATCTCCCGGCATATACCACTGTATCATTTCACCTTGCACATGGACTAAATTGAACTGAACATTCGCATTAGAGGCCCTGTTGATACCCAACTTTTGCAGTAGTCCCATTAAGAGCTAAACACAGGCGGAACTCACGAAATACAATAGTGGTATCAATACCGGAATCCAACATTCACCAGTAAGGAGAATGAACTTTTTGTTATGCTAGTGGGTGAAATAACTGTGGGATCAAAAAGATAATATGTTTCATTGTACGTGATATAATTCGCACCAAGATCCACGAAGAAAGCATCTTTGAAATAGCCGGCACCAGCCGAAAAGCCAAGTATCGGGGTATTCTCAGAAACGCCATTTACAAATGGACTTTGCTGGTAAGAAGCACCAGCTCTCAGTCTGAATTTTTCCATAATTCTAGACTCAAAACCTGCCCTTACTTTATGTGTGCTCCTGTATATGGTTGCAATGGTTGCGTTTTCAGTGTTGTATGAATAGTTTGATTCGGTGCCTACATTGGCCATTTTAATTTTACCGTAATCACTAAATTCATAATCGGCGGCTATCAGTCCGAATTTACCCAAAATAAAGCCCATATTTACAAGCAGCTTTGATGGTGTGCGCACAGAATAAGTATATTTAGATTCAGGCGAAAGGAATTCGTAGTTATTATTGTCACTCGTAGTGTTCATCTGGGTGCTATAGATATCTGTAAGGCTAATCTTACATTTTGACTGATAGGATAGCCCCGCTCTTAGCCACGGTGTGGGCTTCAAAATAGCACCAATTTTTAGCATTACGCCAAGCCCACTGGTTTCAAGTCTTTCGCCATAAGACATTGTATTCAAAAATTTCTCTGGAGCATAGCTTTCGTAATATGTGGCCGTTTCTGAAAAATTGACCGACCTGAAAGTAATGGTTCCTCCTATAAGCAACAGATCTTTATAATTTCCGGCATATCCAATGGCAGTTTCAGACTGGCGGCCCGTTCGCTCAATGCTTTTATTCTGATTAATTTTTAAACCTACCGGAGATGCGATATACGTATTTTGTATTGTATCCAACGGATCTATGGCATAACAGTAATAAGCTGCGCCGGCATCAAAGGGCAATGTAGTAATTATATCTTCTTCGGCAATTCCATTGCCCCTACGGGCGAATACATCAAGGATTGTATAACTTGAATTTCCACGGATGCTGATGTTCTCATTGAAACTATTGGTCTTTGCATAACCGATGGAAAAATTACTATTGAGCCAATCAGCATTTTTAGGTTTTTTACTCGAAACATATCCGATGTTGCTCAAAGTTAATTTCGATTTACTGTCCGTGGAATTCACCCCGGTGTAATTAGCGAGATTGGTATTGGACTGGATACCCAGGCCCATTTCGAAAGAATATCTTTTGTATTGACCAAGACCTGCGGGGTTGCCAAACAGACTTGAAATATCAGCGCCAAACGCACCAAAAGCTCCACCCATTCCCATTGACCGCGCTGAATTGGCCACAAAGGGTGTATAAGAATATCGAATAGCATCTACTTCGTTTTGCGATAAGGCATGAAAACAAAGAAGCAAGGCCGTCAGTATGGACAGTATTCTTTTCATAGCAATATTTTTCAGGACTTATTTTCTTCCCTGCACCGGTTTGCCGCTGGCCTGACTTCCCGCCGGGCGAGCGGAAGAAACGCCCGGAGTTTGTGCTGGCGCTGAAACTGGTTGATTGGATCCGGATTTGGCTGAACCTTCTTTTTTTGTCTCAACAGGTTTGGTAGATTCCTTAACCTGCATCTGTGAAGAAGGTACCGGGCTGGAATTATTCGCTTGTTGCTGATGTTTTGATACGGGCTGATTGGATCCGGATTTGGCCGAACCTTCTTTTTTTGTCTCAACAGGTCTGGTAGATTCCTGAACCTGCTGCTGTGAAGAAGGTGCCGGGCCGGAATTATTCGCTTGTGGCTGATGTTTTCTTGGAGAAGGAGTTCCGCTTCCCCCGCTTCTTGAAGGAGCTGGACTAGATGGAGCCGGACTCGATGGAGCAGGGCGTGAGGTATTGGCGGGGCGTGTATTAGTTGATGGTGTTGAAGCTGGTTTTGAAGTCTCACGACCGCCACCAATTGAAATCCCACTATTTCTGGAATTTGAATCAGTTCCTTTCACAGCTGGAACTTTAGTATTGGCATTTGCTCTTGAGTTATTGTTAAATCCGGTTTTTCCATCAGTTCTGCCCGATTGAGCGCTTGAAGGTGATGAGGTGGAGCCTGCTAACATTGGTTTGCCTGTGGTTCTGTCAACCGCAACTACAGGTTTTTTAGTCACCTGATTGCGATGCACATAAAGTGATCCGCCTGTATAGGTTGAGTTAACTGCAGTTCCTGTGGAAAATCCCGGGCGATGTATGTTGACGAACTCCGCTCCACTGGTGCTTTGTCCAAACCAGGTTCCAGTGTCGTAGTTGTTATTTCCACCCCAATAGTTGTTGTAGTTGTAATACCATGGATTGGAGTAGTAATAGGGGCTATTCCACCAATAATTTGAATTCCATCCACTACAGTAATAAGGGTTGTACCATGGGTTGGAGTAACAACTGGCATTGTTCCAATATGGATTATAGCCCCATCCATAGTTGATATTATAACTGAAATGCCAGCCATAAACGGGATCCCATATCGCTACCAGTGAAGGTCCGTATGAGTTGTAAATGTTTGAGTTAAAGTTGTTATAGCCAAATCCATTATAAGGGGAGCAAGCGTTGTAGTAATTGTTGTTGTTGTAGCCTGTATTGTTCTGTGATGCACTATTGGGGTCATAGTAATCATCTGCGGTGTTCAGGCTATCTACCTGAGCTTCCGGATCGTCCACAATGGCATAGTCTGAAATATAAGTATCACCTGGTTGGTAGTAGACATCATCGTTCTCATAAGGTGTTGTTGTTGCTGCAAGTCTTCTGTAAGAACATGAAGTAACAAGCAACATTGTAAATGTCAGGGCGATTAAAATGGTAACGTTTTTCATGGTTCTTAATAATTAGATGAACTTTTCTTCGGAATCAAAATTAATGAATTTTATTCTGATTACTTTTGACACTTCAAAATTTAACAACAATCATACCAATAAGAATGGGTGAAAAGCTTACTACACGCGCTGTTGATTACTCCAAATGGTACAACGAACTGGTTGTAAATGCTGACCTCGCGGAGCACAGTGCGGTGAAAGGTTGCATGGTCATTAAACCATATGGATTTGCCATTTGGGAAAAAATGCGCGATGCATTGGACAAGATGTTCAAAGACACAGGGCACGTAAATGCATATTTCCCTCTATTTGTTCCAAAGAGTTTTCTTGAAAAAGAAGAAGGACATGCCGAAGGTTTTGCCAAAGAATGTGCGGTAGTAACTCATTACAGATTAAAAGTCAATCCTGATAAACCAGGTACATTAATGGTGGATCCGGATTCGAAACTGGAAGAGGAGCTTATTGTTCGTCCGACAAGTGAAGCCATTATCTGGAATACATACAAGAACTGGATTCAGAGTTACCGTGATCTTCCGATTTTGATTAACCAATGGGCCAATGTGGTGCGTTGGGAAATGAAAACAAGATTGTTTCTTAGAACTACCGAATTTCTCTGGCAGGAAGGGCATACCGCGCATTCTACGGCAATGGAAGCACAGGAAGAAACAAAAAAAATGCTGGAGGTGTATGCCGAATTTGCAGAAAATTGGATGGCAATGCCTGTTATCAAAGGCACAAAATCTGAACGGGAAAGATTTGCTGGCGCGCTTGATACAATGTGTATAGAAGCACTCATGCAGGATGGGAAGGCTCTTCAGGCGGGGACCTCGCATTTTCTCGGACAAAATTTTGCCAAGGCTTTTGATGTGAAATTCACATCGAAAGAGGGTGTACTTGATTATGTATGGGCTACTTCATGGGGGGTTTCAACAAGATTGATGGGCGCCCTCATTATGACCCATTCTGACGATAATGGTCTGAGATTACCTCCCAAATTAGCCCCAATCCATGTTGTAATTGTGCCTATTTACAAAGGTCTTGAGCAATTGGCAGAAATAGAAAATGCCATGAAGCCTTTGGTATCTGAACTCAAAGCCATTGGAATTACAGCCAAATTCGATGGCGACGATACCAAACGCAGCGGATGGAAGTTTGCAGAATATGAGTTGAAGGGAGTACCAGTGAGAATTGCCATTGGCCCCAAGGATATGCAGAACAATACTGTCGAAATTGCCAGAAGGGATACGGGAGAGAAGAATACAATTACCCAGGAAAACCTTGGACAATACATCAAACAACTTTTGGATGATATTCAGGAAAACCTATACAAAGAAGCCCTTCAGTTCAGACAAAACCACATTACTCCTGTAGATTCTTACGAAGAGTTCAAGAAATTGCTGGTTGAGAAAGGTGGCTTCTTTCTGGCCCATTGGGACGGAACTACTGAAACAGAAGAAAGGGTGAAAGAGGAAACGAAAGCCACCATTCGCTGTTTACCTTTTAATATGGGTATGGAGCAAGGTAGCTGCATGGTGACGGGCAAACCATCGACCCGAAGGGTGTTATTTGCCAGAGCCTATTAACCAGGTTGAAATTGCCTGAGTTTGTTATCCGGATAGTCTAAATAATTTGAGTGACTTATTCGGGCAATTTCATTCTAAATTTAAGTGAAGAAAACATTAGGGTACGTTTTCCGTTGTTAATCCCTAAAGGATCTCGTTGGTTTATTGTCACAAGCAACTTTTGGCTTACAACCATGATCAGGATTAACGAAGGTATCAGCGAAGTAAAATACTGTTGATAAACTTCAAAATGTTTTTTTGTTGAAAACCCCAAAGATTTAAATATCTTTGAATAATCGAATCAAAACCTATGCGTCTTTTGAAACAAAAAACTTTTCTTATTTCAACACTACTCCTTTTAGTTTGTGTGGTGGTTTCTTCCTGCGGTCATCGCAAGCAGGCCTGTGCTGCTTATGATAGAGTGGGAGTGGCACAATCCAGGTAATTCAAATAGGAAGAAAGTTGAAATTGAACACCTGATTTATTTCAGGGTGTATGCTCTTTGCAACAGGGCAATCGAATGCTGCATTCTTTAGTATTTCTATTTCTCTATTAGAAAGTCCCCTGTTTTCAATTGTGAGGTCAATATTTATTTGTGCCACCCGACGCGGGTTTTCAGCCATAATCTTCTCAACTGTAGCCTCAATTTTCCCAAGATTAATGCCTTTGGCGGCTGCAGTGATGCCCATAATGGTCATAACACAAGTGCCTAGTGAAGTACAAAGCAAATCTGTTGGCGAGAAAGACGCTCCTTTACCATGGTTATCTGGTGGTGCATCTGTAGTAAGTACACTACCACTCTTTATATGAACGGCCTCGCAATGAAGATCTCCTTCATAAATAACTTTCATTCCAATCATTTCCGTGTATTTTTGGATCAAAGCTAATCGGAGAAATGGAAGAATTGTATTTTTTTTGTAGGGTAAAACTGAACCAATCAGATACTATTTGAGTTTATTTTTCTTTAGAGCGTTACATTCATCTAATTTTGTCTGATACTTTTAATTGGTTTGAAAAAAGTCTTAATTCTTCTTCTAATATTATGGAGTGCCTCAGCAGGCGCTCAGGATGGCTCTTCTAAGCCCAAGATAATATATAGTCACGAGATGTATGGTGGTTTGACTTTTTGTACCAATGGCTATGGCGCCTTCTTCAATTATGGCAAGCACAAAGGAGCTTACAATTTAAGACAGTTCAATGTCGACTTCCTTTTTGTAAAGCACGAAAAGGAAATTAAAATGCCCAACCAAAACGATCCCAATGCAAGAAGTTACTTTTATGGTAAGCAAAATAACTTCTACGTCATTCGCCCGGCATATGGACATAAGCACATTATGACCGAGAAATCACGGAAAAATGGCGTTCAGGTTTCTTATAATTGGCAATTTGGCCCTGACCTTGGTTTTACTAAACCCGTTTATCTCGAAATTGCTTACCAGGTGCCCAACTCACCAAACAAGTATTATTTGCAGACAGAAAAATTTGACTCTGACAAGCACTTTTTCGACAATATCTATGGAAGGGCTTCTGGTTTTCTCGGATTTCGTGAGCTTAAATTTCATCCAGGTGCTTTTTTTAAATTTGCCTTTAGTTTTGAGTACAATAGTTATCGCGATAGACTGACCAGTCTTGAAGTAGGAGCGTCAGCCGATGTGTATGCGAGACGAATTCCTATCATGGCAGAGAAAATTCTATCCGAAGATGTAAGTAATCCGCAAAACCACCGCGTATTCCTTGCCTTATATCTCAACTTTTATTTCGGTGCCAAATACAATTTTAAGTGAGCGATTCATTGTCCATCCAGCCAGAAGAGAAAGTAAGAACCCCTAAACCTAAATGGCTCAGGGTAAAATTACCTACTGGCGAAAACTACAAGAAAGTGCGTTCTCTCGTTGACGAACATAAACTACATACCATTTGTGAAAGTGGTAATTGCCCTAATATGGGTGAATGTTGGGGAGAAGGAACAGCAACCTTTATGATACTGGGGAATGTATGTACCAGATCGTGTGGATTTTGTGCCGTGGCTACAGGTAAACCAGAGTTGGCAGATCCAATGGAGCCCGCCCGAGTGGCCCGATCTATACAGTTGATGAAAGTAAAACATGCCGTAATCACATCTGTAGACAGAGACGATATGCCCGATGGCGGTTCGGGAATCTGGCTGGAAACCGTTCGTGCGGTTCGCCGGATTTCTCCGGGAACAACCATGGAAACACTTATTCCCGATTTTGCTGGTAAGTGGGAGAATTTATCCAGAATAATTCAAGCAGCTCCTGAAATTGTTTCTCATAATCTGGAGACCATTCGCCGACTGACCAAACAGGTGCGGATTCAGGCTAAATATGATAGAAGTCTTGAAGTATTACTTCGACTGAAGCAGGCCGGTATGAGAACCAAGAGCGGGTTAATGCTGGGATTGGGAGAAACTGAAGAAGAGGTTCTGGAAACCATGCAGGACCTGGTTTCCGTTGGTGTGGATATTCTCACTTTGGGACAATACCTCCAACCCACACCAAAGCATTTGCCGGTGAAAAATTTTGTGACTCCCGAAAAATTTCAGGAATACAGAACAATCGGTTTGGAGCTTGGTTTCAGATATGTGGAAAGCGGTCCATTGGTGCGATCTTCTTATCACGCTGAAAAGCACTTGATTTGATACTCCTTAGACGGGTATAAGAATAGTTAATTGTATTTAAAACAAGATTTTTGTAGAAAGCCTTCGGCTATTATCTTGGCAGCCGAATAATTACGACCTGTAACAACAATAATAATATGAAGATTAAATCTTTACTTGCACTCACAACAATAGGATTAATGGCCGCAGGGCTGATCTGGACATGTGCGCCGGAAAAGAAAACTGCCGCATACCAGCGTTATACCAGAGATAAATCTTCCAGGTACTATGAATCGTTGGAATTAATGCGCAAATTAAGAGGTAGCATTGAAACCGGTGATTTCGTTACCACGGAAATGTCCGAATTGGCTACTCTTGTTGGCGAGTATGACAGATCAAATGGGGCAAACCGCTCTGTAAACCTTGCATGGAGCGAAATGGGGCCCGACAACGTGGGCGGTAGAACCAGAGCTATTCTTGCAGTCGACAACGAATTGCTTTTTGCAGGTTCTGTTACAGGTGGTCTTTATAAATCTACCAATGCTGGTAATAACTGGACAAGGGTGTTAAGTCTCGATGCACTAGGGAAAACAATGGCCATCAGTGCTATAGACCAAACGGGAGATGGTGCAATTTATATTGCAACCGGATCAGTTTTCGAAGGTCAATCACAAGGTAATGGGGGAAGTGGAGCAATTGGGGTAGGATTGTACCGCTCTGCGGATTTGGGCGAAACCTGGGAACTTGTTCCCGGAACCGATCCGGCAGCTTTTAATACGAATGACGAATGGGCCTTTATCAATGATATATGCGCAGATCCCAATCACTCCGGGAGAATATGGATAGCCGGTACTGCAGGTAATGGCTACTGGGAACCAGGTATGGCAGCTCCAGATTTATCAATTACCGGATTGACATCTTCCACCGGACAAGCTATAGAGTGGGCCGTGGATGGAAGTTATTGTTTGTTTGCTGCAGCCAATGGAAATGTATACCGTTCTAATGACGGCAATAGTTTTACTGATATCTCATCAGGTGATATGACAGGAAACCGCGTTTGTCTTGCCATTTCAAGAGATAATGTGAACCAGTGTTATGTGATGCTCACCAGCAATAGTAAAATGGGTGGAGTGCATTGTTCGACGAATAAGGGCGATAGTTGGTCAGAAGTTTGGCCCAGTGGTGTTGATAGTCAATATGATGTTTTTGGAACAGCAAATGGCAATGGAGGGCAAGGATATTATGATGCAGCTCTGGCAGTGAAACCAGGCGATCCTGGTACTTGCTGGGTTGGAGGTGTTACCGTTTGGAAAAGTGGATGTAGCAACCAGCCAGAACAAATAACATATTACGATGCCTCGGGTGTAAATCCTTATGCCGTGCATCCCGATATTCACACCTTCGAAATTGCACCCAATGGCGATTGGTATATTGGTTGTGACGGCGGAGTGTATAAATCTACTGATGTGGGTACCACATTTACTGCTTGCAACAGAGGGTATAATGTAACCCAGTTCTACGGAATTGCTCATTCTGGTGGATATCCGGTTATGGGAGGAACACAGGACAATGGTACACCAGTAATTCTCGGACTTGATAATGGTTTTATTGAGACGATTACCGGCCAGCAATCTATTCAGTTTATGGGGGGTGATGGTTTTGATTGTGCTATGTCCAATACCACAATGGGAACTCCATTTTTAATAGGAAGTATTTACTTCGGTTTTATTGGCCGTGCTAGTGGCGCAAGCGAAGCTGTTCCATTCTACGACAATCAAATTGAAAATCTAATTGACCCTACCACAGGAGAGATAGGTATTTTCCACACTCCATTGCGCTTGTATGAAAATACAGATGACCCATTTTCGCAACAATATATCAGGGCGCTAAATCCAACTACACATGATATTACAGATACTTCTATAACATTGCTCACGGGTAATTTGGGACTTCCATTTCCTTATAATATACCAGCGGGCGACACGCTTCATTTTTGGGAAGAATTAATTCGGCCAGCCTTTACCTCGAATGTTTTGATTACCGGTTCGGATCCAAACTATCCATGGCTTGACCCCCAGCCTCATACAACTCAAACCACCTGCGATACTACAACAGTTCAAATTGGTACAGATATCGATGAAATTATTGATACCACATTTATTGTAATCTATTGGACAGACTCAATTTTTGTTCCGGAGATCAATCAATATGTGTATCTGAATGATTCCAGCTTGGTGCCGATCGATTTCGATACAACCTTCGTTGAGACTCCAGTTTTTGATGAGGAGATTGATTGCAATTCAGTCTATCAATATTTAGCCGATACGTTGTATAATGTGAAAGAACAACGCTTCATTGTAGACCGATACACGAGCTTATTCGTGACTGGATTTACAGGTACTGATGGTATGTGGATTACAAGACAAGCTTTGAATCTTAATGTGGATCCTGATTGGTGGCGAATTGGCAGAATACCTGGTACCGGGGTTGTGAATCCATTAAATGCACCGGGCACAGGTGTGAAAGCATTTGAGTTTTCGCCCGATGGAAATACCCTTTGGTATAGCGATTGGCTCGGGTCAATGTGGAGGGTAACTGACCTGAAGAACTGTTACAGCGAAGAAGATGCTGCTGATTTACCAATTTCTCAAGTGATTACCAATGCAGGAAGTTTGATCACCTCTATAGCGGTTGATCCGAATGACGACAACCACGTAGTGATTACAATTGGCGGTTACGGATCATTATCGGGAGGTAAAGTGCGCGAAACATTTAATGCCAATGCAGCTACTCCTACCTGGACAAGTATCTGGGAGTTTACAGGAGAGTTTGCCAGCCTTGAAAAGATGCCTTGCTTCAGTTCAATTATCAATGTGGAGGATCCTTCAGGAAACACCATTGTAATCGGAACTGAGTTTGGTGTCTATGCTACAGATGATGGTGGTTCAACCTGGACGCATTGTGATCAGGTTGCCGATCAGAGTGTAGGTAAACTTAGCTATGTGCCTGTATTTGATCTGCGCCAGCAGACTATTTCCAACAAAAGATTCATGACTACAAGCAACTATGGTTCTATTTATGCCGGAACCCATGGTCGTGGAATTTTCAGAAGTGACGATTTCTACAACTCAGTTGAAGAATTTAATCCAACTAATGCCGCAAGCAATAGTTTGAAAATTTATCCAAACCCGGCAAGCGTAGATGCTTATCTCGAGTTAAACCTTAGCTCTGCTGTAAATTCTGCCAAAATAGATGTGTACGACATCAACGGCAAATTAGTAAGAACAATCAACAAAGGTTATATGGGCTCAGGCAAACACCAGGTCTCTATCGGAGCAGAAGAATTGCCTGCGGGTAATTATATTGTTACGTTGACAGCCGGTGTAACCAGTGGAGTTGGAAAGTTTGTAAAAGTGAACTAATCCAGATTAGAAAAATATTTCAAAGACCCCGGTTTTTCCGGGGTTTTTTGTTGCCCTAAGTTGAAATATTATCTACCAATATTTTTCTACTGATCCTCTTGACCTTTTCTTCTTTAAAACAATATGGATATTACTTCACCACAACTCAAACTGATACTTTCTCTTGGTGTCTCCATGAATGAAATATTGACTTTGCTCTATTCGTAATCTCATCAATGATCAAACCCTTAGAAACTTGCCTTAATCTTGCAATATGAAAAGAATTAAAGTCGCCGTGAATGGATTCGGTAGAATTGGTCGCACACTTGCCCGGTTGGTTGTGGCCAATAAGAAGCTTGAATTAGTAGCCATAAATGACCTTTCAGATGTGCATACCATGGCGCATCTTTTTAAATATGATTCAATTCATGGCAAGTGGATTGGTAATGTAGTGGTGAACGATGGCATTTTATCAATTAATGGAAGTAATGTAAGGTATACCTCAATAGGAAATCCTGATTTATTGAAATGGGATGAGGTGAAGGCAGATGTGGTCGTTGAATGCACAGGGAGTTTAAAATCATTGGAGATGATTGAAAAGCACATCACAGGAAGCAAAGCTCCAAAGGTTATTCTCAGCGCTCCGCCTGAAGATGACAGGATACAGACCATCGTATTGGGTGTAAATGATTATTTGCTGAAAGATGATTTGATTATTTCGAATGCATCGTGTACGACCAACAATGCAGCACCAATGATTCAATTACTCGACGAACTTTATGGAATAGAGGGATGCTATATTACTACAGTGCATAGCTATACCAGCGATCAGCGCTTGCACGATGCGCCGCACAGAGACCTGCGCAGAAGCAGGGCTGCAGGTACCTCAATTATTCCAACTACCACTGGAGCGGCGAAGGCTCTTACCAGGGTGTTTCCACATTTGGCTAAAGTAATGGGAGGTTGTGGCATCAGGGTGCCGGTGCCCGATGGTTCACTTACAGATATTACTTGTACCGTGAGAAATGTGCCGGGCATTAAGGAAGTGAACGAAGCATTTTTTCATGCTTCGCAAAACAGATACAAAGGAATTTTAGAGTATACAGAAGATCCGATTGTCTCTGTGGATGTGATCAACAACCCGCACTCATGCATTTATGACGCTCAATTAACTTCAGTAATTGGCAATATGGTGAAAGTAGTGGGCTGGTATGACAATGAGTTTGGCTACTCGAACAGGTTGATAGATTTGATTTTGAGAGCGTTCAATAAAAAATGAGATTAACCCCCGGCTTCAAAACCGCATCTTGATAAAGTCTGGGTTAATTTTCAAGGGGCGATTGCCAACCTGTAGTACAACGCTATATCTTAGTGCTCCGCTAAGATGGCAGCTTATGGTTCATGATATTAGTAAACACAACTCCGTTTTCAATTGTTTCATAAGTGAAATAAGAGACGCAGAAATTCAGAAGGACAGAATGCGATTTCGTCGCAATCTTGAGAGAATTGGCGAAGTAATGGCTTATGAAATTTCAAAGACATTGGTCTACGAAGAAAAGGAAATTACTACTCCGCTTGGTGTGGCCGTGGAAAAACTACCTGTAGTAATGCCTGTAATTTGTACAATTTTGAGAGCAGGCCTTCCTTTTCATCAAGGTATGTTGAATTACTTTGATAAGGCTGATTCTGCTTTTGCCTCTGCTTATAGAAGACATCACAAAGGTGGTGATGTTGAAATTGAAGTGGAATATACCACCAGCCCATCGCTTGACGGAAAAGTGCTGATCATCACAGATCCAATGTTGGCCACCGGGCTTTCTATTGATATGGTTTATAAACAACTGTTGAGAAAAGGTGTACCGGCAAAAATTCATGTGGCTTGTGTAATTGCATCAGAATTGGGAGTAAATCACCTGCGGGCGAAATTGCCGGAAGGAACAACCTTCTGGTGTGGAGCTGTAGACAAAGAACTTACGGCACAGGCTTATATAGTGCCGGGTCTGGGCGACGCCGGTGATCTGGCATTTGGGAGGAAAGATTGATGTGGGAATATCTGGCAAGAGTATTTATGTGGTGGCTTGTGAGTATTGTAAAGTTTCTCGCGGCACCTTTTTCAATGATTTTTAATCCCGGCACTGAGCATTGGTCGCTCGTAGAGACCATTGCTATTACTTCTTCCGGTGCGGCTCTGGGCGTGTTTATCTTTTTTCATTTCGGTGAAATTATTTTCAATTGGCTGGCCCATCATTTTCAAACCAAAAAAAGAATATTCAACAGACGCAATCGATTTTTTATTCGCATTAAACACAAATGGGGATTTAAGGGGCTACTTTTCGTTTCAGGTCTGATTTCAGTTCCTATTGCCAGCATGGTAGGGGCGAAGCTGTACAGACACAATCCCAATGCATTGCCCATGCTGATTATTGCATTTTTCTGCTGGTCTGTTGTATTGTCTTCTATTGCCTACGGTCTCAAATGCCTTGGTATGGCTGCTGTATGAAATACAAAACGCTCTTTTTTGATCTCGATGGAACGCTCTGGGATCTGAGAAAAAATTCTTTTACTGCGCTGCAGTTGTTGTTCGACCAGCACGAAGAAATGGGGTTGAAAAAAATTGACTTCAATTTCTTTTTCAAGCGCTACCACCACCACAATGACGTCGTCTGGGCTCTCTACAGGCAGGACAAAATCGAGAAATCTCTTTTGCGCACATTGCGTTTTCAACGTGCTTTTGATGATGCGGGACTCAGACTTTCACCGGAACAAATATTACTTTTCGCAGACGATTTTATGGAAGTTTGTCCCCGGCAGCCGCATCTTCTGGATGGCACGCACGAAGTTTTGGAATATTGCATTTCGAAATATGACCTTTATATTATTACCAACGGTTTTATAGAAGTACAGGGACATAAAATGAACGCGGGTAAATTGAATTCTTATTTCAAAGGGATGATCAACAGCGAACATTGCGGGGTGAGAAAACCACATAGAGGGATCTTTGATTATGCTATTGAATTGGCGTCGGCTAATGTTGAACAGAGTCTTATGATTGGTGATGACTGGGATGCAGATATTCTCGGAGCGCGCGATTATGGAATGGATCAGGTTTTTCTGGAAACTACTGAAATAATGATGAATGAGTTTAACCAGAATGAATCCACCAACATTCGCCACAATTTTAAACCTACTTACAGAATTGAATCTTTGAGAGAGTTGATGGATATTCTCTAGGTTTGTAATACGAATAGTTTTTTATCTCCTAAGCAAGAGAAATAGTTTAACAGGAATTGCTGCATAGAGGATTCTTCCCGTAGTGCAATGTCATAAGTTAAGGATATGGCTCATAAATATTCGACCCTTGGATGGTCGTTTATTACGTAAGTCAGGAGCATATCTATAAACATGCGATCCATTCCTGATAGTTGATCATATGGGTCATGTTGTATCTGTAAATATCCGATCCATTCCTGATAGTTTGGCGCATGTCGCATTGATTTCTTCTAATAAGAATTGCTGGCGTTAAGGGATAACAACATTGATCCATTTCATTGAAAAGTAGTCTATTAATGGATCACTCTCAATCATATTATACCGATTTGGTATCTGTTTTAGTAGAATCTGCGCTGCGCTTGATTCTACTAAACAGCTACTCTATCGGCATATACCACTGTATCATTTCAATTAGTCTATGGACTAAATTGAAATGAACATTGGTATTACCTGCGATCCGGTTATATTGAGACTTTTTATTTCTGAATATTTTGGGCTAACAAATCCGTGGTTTTTTTTCAGGGCCCTTGAGCAAACAATGTTAAGAAAGTTCACTTTGAATAAGTGAATCAATGCGCGGACGCAACTTGCCTTAACTTTGCCAACTATAATTCAAGCAAATAATTCAGTCATGGACAACAACAATCAGCAACAACAACTTAATATTGAGCTTACAGATGATATGGCACAGGGTGTTTATTCCAACCTCGCTGTAATTACCCATTCTCCGGCGGAGTTTGTTATAGATTTTATCCGTGTCATGCCGGGTGTTCCCAAGGCCAAGGTTCAATCCAGAATTATTCTCACTCCGCAACATGCCAAAAGATTGATGAATGCGTTAAAGGAAAATATCACCAAGTTCGAAGCTCAGAATGGCAAAATTCAGGATACTGTGGTTCAGGGAAATATTATTCCTACCAATTTTGGCGGCCCTCAGGGAATGGCATAACTCAATGTAGTAATGAGAAATTGATTTCCTTTGATTCAATGCCGATTCAAAGGAAATAAACAGCTCATTTATATGATTCATATTGTACCAATCAGCCCCAATACTTTACCTTTTAATGTCGCATTAATGTAAGGTGAGTTTTCTGATTTGGATAGCCATCCTTCTTTTGTGAAGGTGGTATTTTCTTCGGTGGAAAATGCAGTAAGCGAAATTTTATTGCCTGCCTCAATTGTGGGCTGTTCCAGTTTCAATACAGATGCAGGCCCGGAGGTAAATAAGTCTACTATTCTTTCTAATTCCATTTGACCTGAAAGTTTATCGAGCGCAGCGCAAAAGGTGGTTTGAATAGAACTTATTCCATACGCTGCATCTTCAAACTCTCTTGATTTGTGCTCAATATCTTCTGGCGAATGATCGCTGCAAATAGCGTCGATTGTGCCATCCTTTAATCCTGAGATCAAGGCTTTGGTATCTGAAGCAGATCTGAATGGAGGCAATACTTTCAGGTTGCTATCGAAGTTCAGTAGATCTTCTTCGATGAAACTCAATTGATGGGCCGCAATTCCGCAAGTAATCTGTAACCCTTCTTTTTTTGCTTTGCGAATGAGCTCCACACTGCGTGCGGTGGATACCAGCGATACGTGCAATCTGCCTCCACAATACTTCAATAATTCAATATCGCGCTGAAGGCGCAACTCTTCTGATAGCGATGAAAGCCCCTTGGTTCCCATGGCTACGCTGGTTTTTCCTTCGTGCACTGTCCCGCCCGGATTAACACCCTGATCGAATGGAAAACTGTATAACAATCCATTGAAGTTTTTAGAATACTCAAGTGCCCTGCTCATGAGTTCAGTGCCGACAGATTGTTTGTCGTCGGTGAAAGCCACGGCGCCACTGTTGTGCATGTCAAACATTTCAGACAATTGTTTGCCTTCCATATTATCAGAAAGACTTCCGGTAACTAAAATACGGACAGTACTATTTCTGGTTTGTGCAGCGATATATTCGACCTGTGACTTGCCATGGATAACCGGCAGGGTGGAAGGCATCAATACCACTGTTCCGAAACCTCCGGCAACGGCTGCCGCAATGCCACTGGCTAAATCTTCTTTGTATTCAAAACCCGGATCTCTGAAATTGGCCCTGAGATCGATCCATGCCGGTGAAACGCATAAGCCTCTTGCTTTAATTTCATGTGCTTTTGGGGCTTCAATGTTGGCGGAGATTTTTTCTATAACACCTTTATCAATCAGAATATCTCTTCTTTTGCCGTGGTGGCTTGATTGCCTGTTAAGGATCAGTGCTGATTTGATTAAGGTCTTCATAGGTCTACACTAAAGGTTGGTTTATCCCTGATTGCGCATTAGAAATAATTAATTGGGAATTGTACATGGGATTCATACCCGAAAGAACCACTTTTTTACAATCTGCGCGATAGAAAACTTTTTTTATTCAATGAAAATGTATTTTGTTTTCTATTGCGTGATTTGTGTTTATGATATCCACGTCAGTACAAATTCTCCAATACTATCTCCAAAACTTAATAAGCAATATTTCTATTGCCAAAAATACCAATGCTAATATAATCATGCTGAGCCAGTATTTTTTGCCTTCACTCAAGTTGGTGGTATTGCCTGCAATGCTTTCCACACTGTCGTTCAACACACCCCAATTGCTCCATTGTTTTTCGCCTAAAAAACTTTCAACCGCATCGGGTGCAATGGCTTTTGTATAGGATTCGGCCCGATCGAAGTTGAAGCTCAATGCAGCAACTTGCTGATCGGCCCAGTTAAGTGAGTAATTGCCCGCCTGATCTAAATCTGAGTGTATAAAAATTTCTGTATTTCCTCCCGCAGTGCGGTGTTCAGGTATAATTTCCTGGCCGTTCGAAATGTTTTTTAATTTAAAAGTTCCTTCTGCTGTAAGGCTGAGATTGCGCAATGCCACTGCCTGTTCTTTTCCTAAAAAATAGGAGAGTTGCGAAACAGGTTGACTGAATTCTGCAATTCGAAGCATGGTGGCAGGAAAAAAGGCATGATTGATAAAATTACTCTCTTCCATTTGCAGACTTACTGCACTCAGATAAATTCTGCCGGAACCTTTCATGGCAGAAATCATAAAGGGCAAGCCGTTTTGCATGGACATCATATTCTCCGCAGATGACTGTGATCCAACCTGCAGGCCAAACCAACTCTTAACCATTGGAAGGTCGATATTGCCCGTGTTTTTTTCGAATGCATTTTTGTAAATGAAATGCTCGTAATTCACATAATTCACTTTCTCTTCACCACTGTTTTTTGTGCCGATCTGTGCAATACCCAGCTTTCCGCACAACTCATTGTAACCGGACAATTCGGCATTGCTTTCAGGAATAATCAGTAAGCTACCACCGCTGGTTACAAATTTTTCGAGTTCTGCTGATAAACCGCTGGTAATGGTATGAAGCTGATTGAGAATGATTAAATTGGTTTTGGCAAAACTGCCAAAATCAATACTTCCCTCAGAAGAAACCTGGTAAAGGAAATAAGGATCGTCGTTGAATACAGCGGCTATGGCTTCCGGCCCTTCTGCTTTTGATTTTATCTCAAGCACAGAAATTTGAGAAGCTACATCGTAACTGAAGTAATAAGCATCATCTATTGTGATGGTATTGTCGTCGAGGACCAGCTTACAGTTTTTGTAACCGGGTTCTGAATTGCTGAAACTCAATTGAATTTCGGCAGAAGCTCCGACAGGTATATTGGCAGTAGCTACACTTTTTTGCTGGCCATTCACCTCAAGCTGAATAGGAATGTTTTCGCGATTTTCATCTCCTGAGTTTTGAATGCGAATGTTCAATACTTCGGGCTGGTTTAGTTGGCGCACCGGAGAGGCAAACCAAACTGAATCAATAAATAGATTGGACAAATCCGGAGCAAGATCGGGCACCACCAAAAAGTGGATTGAAGTATCATTTTCAACCGTGGACAAATCGGAAACGCTGGCCTGTAGATCTGTTAGAATGAAGGCAGTCTTTTTATCGAGCGAACTGTTGTTTAGCAAATCGCGTTGCCTGGAAACCACCTCCGATATTTTCCTACTTACGGGAGCAATGTCTACTTCCTGAATGAGATCAACCATTTCTTCTTTGCTCACCAGACGTTGGTGGCGTCCTTCGAATTCGCTCGTAAGCAGTTGGAATTTGTCGGTGGGTTGAAAAGATCCTACAATTTCAATTGCCTTGTTTTTGGCCAGTTCCAGCAATCTGCCATTTTGGTTTTCGCCCTGCATACTGAAACTGTTGTCGATATAAATGGAGACCGCATTGGCTCCCACTTTGTCGGTACTACCCGGTGCGGGAATATAGGGTTGTGCAAAAGCGAAGACAATGGCTGAAAGGGTTAGTATTCTGGATATCAGAATGAGCCAATGTTTTATTTTAGATTTACTTTGGGTTTCCTGCTTTATTTCTCTGAGAAATTCAACATTGGAGAAGAGGACCTTCTTGAATTTCCGAAAATTGAAGAGGTGAACAATAATAGGAATGGCAATAGCGCCAAGAGCCCAAAGTATTTCCGGATGGACGAACTTCATACGTGCGACAAATGTAATAGGCAGGAACGGCTTTGAAAAAAGAAAGTTGTAATCAATGTGGGCTTGCCTGGTGGTTTAGGTTTTATTGGGCTGTAAATACGCGATGCATCGCGTATTTACAGCCTGCCGTCTTTCATCACCAACGAACGGTCGGCCATACGGGCCAATTCTTCGTTATGGGTAACAATAACAAAGGTTTGGTTCATCTTTTCCCTTAGATCAAAAAAGAGTTGGTGCAACTCGCGGGCGTTCTTTGAGTCGAGGTTGCCGGAGGGCTCATCAGCTAGAATAATGTCGGGGCTATTCACAAGGGCTCTTGCCACAGCCACGCGCTGTTGCTCGCCACCGGAAAGTTGATTGGGCTTGTGGTGCATTCTTTCCCCTAATCCCAAAAACTGAAGGAGCTCTGAACCCTTTTTTTCAGCCTGGGCTTTGGATACTCTGCTGATGTAGGCCGGAATACAAACATTTTCCAGCGCATTGAATTCTGGAAGAAGATTGTGGAATTGGAAAATGAAGCCAATGTGTTTGTTGCGGAACTGAGATAACTGTTTGTTGTTGAGGTTGGTGATGAGATTGGATTCGAAACTGATTTGCCCTCTGTCGGGCCGGTCCAATGTGCCGAGAATATGCAGCAACGTAGATTTCCCCGCTCCGGAAGCCCCTACAATAGAGACTACCTCACCTTTGTTTATCTCCACATCCACACCTTTGAGGACTTCCAGCGAGCCGTATTTTTTAGTGATACCTGTGGCTCTGATCATTACATTACTCATTCATTTTCCTCAATTACAATTGTTATTACACCCCTTGCCGGGTAT
This sequence comes from Flavobacteriales bacterium, assembly GCA_031378885.1. Lineage (GTDB taxonomy): Bacteria > Bacteroidota > Bacteroidia > Flavobacteriales_D > Sanyastnellaceae > JANNEQ01. Next base: position 18,925 of record JANNEQ010000142.1, on the reverse strand, counting down.
GCGCTGCGCCGACAAAGCACGGAAAGACCGCGGACAATTCCAAATTCTATTGGAATTGTTGAATCACAGCAGGCAATGTCATTAAATTGAATGGATATTGGGAGCGAGCTTCTAATTAGTGACCTAAATTTAATCACTTTCATCTATGTAGGATTATGTCGGGTAGAAATAAAATCCTACATGGTTGATGCTACTTAAATTTTCCCTGAAAAAAAAGGCGAATTCAAGACGGTACTTTACCGAAGCCAAATCAGACATATGTTAAAACTTGAATGAGCGAGGTTTTGTTTTGAAAAGCAATGTGACTGAACGCTGGCATTAACCCTCAGGGCTGGCAGTAAAAGAGGGTCAACCATAAAAGTTGGGGAGTAGAAGATGATGCAAGCGATAATGTGCAGTCTCAACTCCGTTGGAGTTTTGTTTTCTTTCGATTCTGATTCCTCATGGCTAAATAATCCAAACGATCGGGTGATGCAGGATTGACAACACTAATTGGGATTTGAACTGTTTTGAAATCAGATTCATCAACAATTCACGCCACAAATTTTGCGGTTGCCCCATAAAAGACCAGGAGTTGATCGCTGTGTCGAAGAAGGCAACTCTTGCATTATGCTTATAACTTAACGGCATTGCACAAAGTGACTGCGGAATAATGGGTCAGATTATTAAGAACTGCATATTACTCTTGCGGGCATTGTGTTTAGGTTCATACAAATCTGGTTTTTCATATTACATTCGCGCCCAAATAATAAAGAATGAATATTCACGAATATCAGGGAAAAAGTATACTTGCCAGCTTTGGTGTGGCCATTCAACGTGGTTATGTAGCCTCCACTCCGGAGGAAGCTACCGATGTGGCTAAAAAACTAAAGGATGAAACCGGCACAGGTTGGTTTGTGCTTAAAGCTCAGATACATGCCGGTGGCAGAGGAAAGGGTGTGGTGACAGAAACGGGCTCAAAAGGCGTTGTTTTGGCCAAAAGTCTGGACGAAGTAGCTGATAAAGCCAAGGGTATCCTGGGTGGTCATCTGGTGACACTTCAAACCAAAGCCGGTGGCAAACTGGTGAGTAAAGTTTATGTTGCTGAGGACGTTTATGGTCCCGGTGCCAGTGAGCCAAGAGAATTTTATATGTCCATTCTTCTCGATCGCGGATTGGGAAGAAATGTGATTGTCTATTCGCCCGATGGCGGAATGAATATCGAAGATGTGGCGCACAATACACCCGAGCGTATTTTTAAGGAAGTTATTGATCCACTTACCGGCGTGAATGATTTTCAGTGTCGCCAGATTGGTTTCAACCTTGGATTGAGCGGACAGGCTTTTAAGGAAATCGGAAATTTTGTAAAGAAATTATATGCAGCCTATGTGGGTTGCGATGCAGCAATGTTCGAAATCAATCCCGTGTTGAAGACATCCGATGACAGAATTATTGCGGTGGATGCAAAGGTTACCCTGGATGGAAATGGATTGGTTCGCCATCCGGATTATCTGGCCATGCGCGATACATCGGAGGAAGATCCCATTGAAGTGGAAGCAAGTGCAGCTTCATTGAATTATGTGAAACTGGAAGGCAATGTGGGCTGTATGGTAAATGGTGCCGGTCTTGCCATGGCTACCATGGACATTATCAAACTCAGTGGTGGTGAGCCTGCCAACTTCCTCGATGTAGGTGGCACAGCAGATGCCAAGCGTGTGGAGACCGCTTTCAGAATGATATTGAGAGATTCTGCTGTGAAGGCAATTCTGGTGAATATTTTCGGTGGAATCGTAAGATGCGATCGTGTTGCACAAGGTATTGTGGATGCATATAAAAACATTGGCGATATTCACGTTCCTATTATTGTTCGTTTGCAGGGAACCAATGCGGTAGAAGCAAAAAAATTAATTGACGAATCTGGTTTGTCGGTTCATTCTGCCATTACGCTGCAAGAGGCGGCTGATTTGGTGAAGAAAGTTCTGGCGTAAGAGATTTTATAAGTTAAAATATGGAGACCCATCGGAAGAGTTATTTTTCTGATGGGTTTTTTGTTTGGTACCAACAAGTTATTTGAGAATGCCCATCTTATGCGTTTTTGAAATTATTTTTTTAGTTCAGGAACAATTATCGTACTGAAATAAAAAGAACGAACTCTCAAAAATTATTGCACTTCAATACAAGAATAAAATTACGCGAGCGAACTCTATTGCATCATATGGGTTCAATCAATCCCGAAATCTCTGGTAAATGTTTTGCCGGGCTCCACTTCATACGGATCAATTCCGGTTTTTTCTACAGTGATTGCCGCGATCACCAGCAGTATTTCAAAAGTGTTTTTAATTTCATTTGGGTTGATTAATTTTTCGTAATTCTCTGCACAAATAGCCTGAATAAATTGTTCGGTTGTAATATTCTGCCAATTGTATCGCGGGCCGCCCGTTATTAGATGAAGAAATTTCGATCCAAATATTTTCGGTTCCAATTCGGGCTTTGGCAGTTTCAGCCCAAGCTGATCAGACAGTTTTTTCCAGGTATCGTCATGGTAGGGGAGAAGTATTTGGAAAATGCTATTCGCGTTGGACAAGGGTGTAGTAATCAGGCCGATATTTTCCAGGGAATTATTGATTTTCGCGAGTAAATTCGTTTTGAGCGAAGAGTCAGTTGAAGTTATTTTTAAATGATTAGCAACAGAGTCCACCATGTCCTGGACGGTGATGATTTTTTCGGCTTCCAGATCTGGAATTTGGATACCGAAGTAGTTTTCAAAACCCATTAATAATTCAACACTGTCTAATCCCATAAACCGTTGTTTTACCACTGAGGAGTTTTAAAAAATGCATTTTGAATTTGGCCGAATTGACTTCTTGAATCCGTATCATATCACAGCTCTAATACCAATGCGACCACTAAAATTTGAATTTAAATACACATCGCCGGCAACCCAACCTGCCGATTTGTATGACATTGTAATATAGGGCTGCCATACCCTGCCCAATTTTGTGGCAGCAGATATTTCAGCTCTGGCTCCGGCCTGGCTATCGGAAGTTCTGAATTGCTGTTGCCGGGGTTGTGTCCAAATATGAAGGGCTGGAGTGAGCATTACAGTTTTATCTCCTACGAGAATTTCTTTGTCAATCAACTGCGCTTCCACACCGTAAAAACTATTCTCAAGGTTGTGGTAATTGTGTAAAGCAAAAAATAGCTTATTCTTTTTATGCATGATAAAGAAATTACTACCCACATCATATCCAAATGAAGTGAGGTAGTGAAATGCTGCGAAATTGAATTTTAAATTTCGATTTAAGCGGATGGCATTTATATAAATCATGTGCGGCGAAGCCAGGTTGATCCATTGTAATCTACCCATTTTTTCCAGGTAATCCATTTCTTCAGTTGTCAGGTCTGTGGTAGTGCGGTATCGGCGGATGCCAACTCCTGAAGGATGTATGCCACGATCGGCATACGACTCCATGGGTCTGGATAAGTCGTAGATCCATGTTGCGGGCGTTGCTCCTGAAAAATCTCTTCTGGAAATATCTTCGCCTTCTTCTTTTTCTTGGTTTTTTACCTGATCATTGATCTCAGTAGTGGCAGATTTTCTAACATAAGCGATGGAATTGAGGTGATATAGCCAATAGGATATTTGACTTGAAAGATTAATGGAAAAGTAGAAATTATCTTTTTGCAAACCCTTTACATAATCGTATTGTGCTTCTATACTCGCAGCCATTCCTCTTACAAGATCGGGATTGTTGTTTTTTTTCAATCGCTCCAAGTCCTCATCTGTTATGCCATACGTGCTGAAATAACTATCACCAAATGGGAATCTATTTAACTCATTGGAACTTTTGATGTTGTTCTTATTGAGAACGGCCCTTTGGCATTCGAGTGTGGCCCACTGCGCGCCGAATGGTGTTTTGTTGATAAAACTCTCCATTATTAAGTTGGTAATTGCCAGACCGATTTCTCTTTTTACTTTTTTAGCCTCCCGATACTTTCTATTGGGATCAAAAAACAATCTTTTCGTATGGTATTGCCGGGCTTCTGTACATGATTTTGCCCACCCCATAGATTGCTGCATACTTGGGCTAAGTTGTTTGAAAGCCAGTCCGCTGTTTGCTGTATTGGCTGGTACATCCAACAATGGGAAGTCCAGTATAAATTTAGTTTTTGTGCTGTCGGATTGTGCATGAATACACAAATTGGCGATAAGAAACAATGAAGAAATCAGATTCTTTAAAGTCATATTGCGGCTGAGTTTATTTGCGTTGAAGTCAATTTTGATCTGAACGAAAACGTTGGTGATCTTATGGCGAATATAATGGTAATATGGATAATAATCCGGTATTCTAATTATAAAGTGCGAGCTTGAAAATGGAGTCAGGATTTTCGGTATAATATTTTTAGCGAATAAATAACCTTAATCTTCAATTATTAACTTCATCATTGATGTTTCTTTTGAATTTTGTACTATTCGAATAATATAAATGCCGGCTGATAAATTTTCCCGGCTTATAGTTATTTGATTTCCGCTAATGTTGGAAATGGATTTTACTTTTTCTCCGCAGACATTGAAGATATCAAGTGCTATATTGTGGACTATAGTATTAAATTGAATGGTAGCAAAAGAATTGAATGGATTGGGGTAAATCTGAATGATCTGGCTTGCAGCATTGATTTCATTCATGCCGATTTGAAGCGGACAACCCACAGAAGCACCCGCAAATCCCCATCCTGCGCCGGCAATTCCTGTAACGGTAATTGTAGTGATATTGATGGCGGTTAATTGCACATTTTGATAGGAATAGTTCGCATCAAAGTTTTCATTTGCACCAACCAGATTGCCGTCGATAAATGTTATGCCGTCAGTACCTGGTGAAAGACCGCAAACTACCTTGGCGTCATAAGATGCCGTATTTGAATTTAATGGATAGTTTGAGCCGTTAACAGTGATTGAAGCGACGTCATCGTTATTCATTCCCCATACTCTGAAGGTTGGATAGTCCTGAGGAGCTGTAAATGTTATGGTTACCGAATTTCCATTACCGGTAAGCCAATAGGTGGGGTCAATGGGAGCGCAACCATAGCTCGCAAAAGTACCTCCGGAAAATGTATAAGTTAGCGTGTCGGGGGATGTTGAAGTAGAAGGAATGAAGTTGCATTGTGCATTTGTATTTATGGCAGGGATTGCCATCAATAGGGTAATGAATAATGTTGTTTTCATTTTGAATTTTGGTGTGAATATACTCAGAAAGCGAATTGGGCCAGTATTCGCTTTTATTTTCCTTTTCTGAATTAGAATTTCATTTGGGTTTGCCCAGTCAAGTATATTTATAGTGTTTTTTAGTTGAAGTGTTCATATCTGTAGTCTAATAAGACCATAACTTTCACAGATAACTTTAATAAATTCTCACCCTAAAGTTTTATTTGATTTTTTCAATAAATAAATTCCAGTGACACTGATCCAGGTTAGAAAAATATCTATCACAAGCATATTGATGTTCCATCCCGAATTTGGAATTGGACCTGCAAGAAACTGATAGTAATAAACGAAAGGAAATCCAATGTTTAAACTTGCATTGGCTTGTCTGTGCAGAGGAGAATTGAGTTGAAATAATGCCGTGATAAAAGATATCGAGAAAAACACCAGTATGGACAAAAGTGTCGCTTTTAGTATTTTTAATGAAGTTCTCCGCAATGCCGACTACAGTGAAGTAAGTGAAGTTTTGTTTCCTTCAGGTGAGGCTCAATCCTTTTATTCAGAAGTCTTTTTGGCATGAAAGAACATTCGTGCTTTCCTGAGTTACCTTATCTCACCAACATGGATCATTCCTGTTCGCCCAAAACCTTCAGATAATTCACATGCGACGCAAGTGCTGTTCCGAAAGTTGGGAAAACATTGTAATGAATATTATACTTCTTACAAACCTTTTCTACTATGGGTTGCAATGATTGATAATGGACATGGCTAACAAAAGGAAACAAATGGTGTATGACCTGAAAATTCAATCCCCCACAAAGCCAATTGGCCAACTGACTCTTGGGTGCAAAGTCGGCAGTGGTATTGATCTGGAATTCTGCCCACTCTTTTTCAATTAATAAATTGGCATGTGTAGCATCATCGAACTCGGTTATTTCTACTGCATGTGCCAATTGAAATACTATAGACATGGTCAGACCAAAAATGGCATTCATAACCAGATAGCCTACAATGAAAGTAGAGAAGCCCAGAAAGTAAACAGGAATGGCTATGTAAATTACCACATACAATACTTTGGTAACCCAATAAATGATATGCTCCTGTAATGGAAATTTTTTGATGGCTGTGCCGGAAATATCCATTTTGAAATACTTCACCATATCCGTTAGAAATACCCAAAGTATTGTACTTACTGCATAAAGCACAAATCCATAGATATGCTGGTAGCGATGAATTTTTTTATAAGGCTGTGATTTGCAATGACGCAGAACTGGAACTTTAATAATGTCATCGTCCACACCATCCACATTGGTATAGGTATGGTGAATCACATTGTGTTTCATTTTCCAGATATACTGATTGCTGCCGAGCAAATTCATGGAGTAGCCCATAAGTTGGTTCACCCATTTTTTGCTGCTATAACTTCCGTGGCAGGAGTCGTGCATAATGTTGAATCCAATCAACGCCAACACAAATCCCATGAAACCACTTAATAAAAGGGCAACCCAAGCCACTGGAGTGTACCAGACGAGTGTAATATAACTGAAAACAAGAGAACTAAGAAGGATTACAGTTTTGAGATACAATCTGTAATCGCCTGTTCTGCTTATTTTGTTTTTTTGAAAATAGGCCTCAGCCTCCTTTCTTACCTCATCATAAAAGGGCGTTTGCCTTGCGCTAAAAGATACTTTTGCCAAAATCTATAATTTATTGGGTGCGAATTTAACTCATAAGTTTAACAGACGGAATGTGTTGATGTTCAATTTATTTGATTCTTATCATCATAAGTCCATCTCGCAACGGCAACAGGACTGTATCGAGACTTTTATCTTTAGATACTAGAGCGTTAAGCTCTTTCAGTACACTGGTTTCTGTGTCATTGGGCTGGGTTGGTTCCAGAACTTTACCGCTCCAGAGGACATTGTCTATAAGCAATACGGCGCCTGATTTCAGTTGTGGAAGCAGGATATTGAAGTAACTGAGATAATTGTCCTTATCGGCATCCATAAAAACAAGGTCAAATCCTGATTGGATCTTCAGAAGTTCTTCTGTGGCATCTCCGTAAATGGCCCTGATTTGACCCTTGTGCGTGGAAAGGTTGAAGTATTTGTCGTGAAATGGTTTGAGCTCGTCATTGATGTCGATGGTGATTAGTTCGCCGTTTTCTGCAAGTCCTTCTGCGAGGCATAGCGCACTATAACCAGTATAAGTGCCAATTTCCAGAATGCGTTTTGGACTGAGCATTTTGCTAATCATACTGAGGAAACGACCTTGCAGGTGCCCGCTCAACATGCGCGGATTGACAACCTTTTGCCAGGTTTCTCTTGTCAATTGCACCAGTAATTCAGGCTCAGCAGAACTGTGGTCCTCAGTATATTGCTCTAAAGCTTCGGGTAAAAAATGCATGGTGCAATGTATTGCGATTTTTGGTTTTAGTTAACATGATGTATTCGTGAAATCCCGACTTAAATTTGCCACATGGGTTTTGACTTAATTGCAGATCAGATAAGGGATTTTTTGTGGGAGCATGGTTTTAACGGTCAACGTTTTAACTACGCTTATCTGGTGCTTTCCATTCTTATTCTTGGCGTCTTTAGTTTTCTGGTATGGCATATCATAAGGTTGATTATGATTATGGTAGTAAAGACTGCCGTGACCAAAAGCAAAACAACCTGGGACGATAAACTATTCGAATTTCGGGTTTTCCGGGCCTTGTCCATGATTCTTATCGCGGTCATTTTTGTTTATGCCGTTCCGGTTGTGTTGGAAGATTTCCCCAAGACCAGGGCCATCTGTGTCATCATCGCTCAAGTCTATGTTATTCTCACCATCATGTTTGCAATCAATGCCATTCTAAATGCCATTGTAAACATAATGGAAGAAACCGAAACTTACCGCGACAAGCCCATTCGCAGCTACAAGCAGGTCGCAAAGATTGTGTTTTACATGGTTGGTTTTGTAATGATTCTGGCCATTATTATTGGCAGATCGCCACTTTATATTCTTGGCGGATTTGGCGCAGTGACAGCCGTTATGTTGCTTATTTTCAGAGACCCGATTTTAGGATTTGTTGCCAGTATACAAATGAGTGCAGTTGATCTTGTGCGACTCGGCGACTGGATTACAGTAGAGAAGTACGGAGCAGACGGCGAAGTAACAGAGATCAACCTTACTACAATCAAAGTCAGAAACTGGGACATGACGGTTACCATTGTTCCGGCTTATGCGCTTGTGAGTGAGTCGTTCAGAAATTGGCGTGGCATGGAGGAAAGCGATGGGCGAAGAATCAAAAGATTTATCAGTATTAAAATTTCCAGTATCAAGTTTTGTGATGAAGCACTTTATAATAAATTGCTGGGTATTCAATTACTTAAAGAATATCTGGAAAACCGGAATCGGGAAATTGAAGCTTATAATATTGAAAATAACATCGACAGGTCGATCCTTATTAATGGTCGCAATATGACCAACATAGGAATCTTTAGATTATATGCTGAAAAATTTCTGGCGCACAATCCGCTCATTAATACAGATATGATTTTTATGGTACGCCAACTCCAGCCCACTGAAAATGGTTTACCTATTGAAATATATGCTTTTTCGAAGGAAAAAGAACTGGAGAACTACGAGGCAGTGGCTGCGGATATATTTGATCATTTGCTGGCTACCGTGCCATTTTTTGAATTAGAAATTTTCCAAAGCCCAAGTGGAAGCGACTTAAGAGGCTCGGGTTATAGAATGCGCGAAGAACAAAGTGAAAGATGGCAAGAAAGGACTTGATCATCAAGTTGGCATTGGCTACACTTTTTGGAATGCCTGCACTTGCCTTAATCGCCGATCATTTCTCAGAGAGAATAGATCTTCGCGCAAGCCTCATCGGGTATGAACCTATGTGGAAGCAGATTTTGGCGGGCACTCTTTTGGGAGTGGCCATAGCTTTATTGGCCATTCGTTTGGTGAATTCGGATCTACTCAAACCTGTGCACCAGAAATACGCTCACCGGCTGGGGAATTTTAATCTCAACTTTAGCGAAATTATTTTGATCTCATTGTGCACCGGAGTGGGAGAGGAGCTCTTGTTCAGAGGTGCAATTCAGCCTTTTCTTGGCGTTGTTGTTACATCGATGGTGTTTGTGGCAATTCATGGATATATTAATCCAAATGACTGGCGTGTTTCCATCTACGGTCTCTTTATGACGGTATCAATTTGTGCTGTAGGTTATTTTGCACTTCACTATGGATTAATATCGGCTATCATTGCACATACTTTAATTGATGTTTTTCTACTAAAGGACATGCAAGACTCCGAGGACAGAGAAGAGCCTGTAGGGGAATCTGACATTGAAGATAGTCCAAATGAAAATACTTTCTGATTATGGCAAAAAAGAAAGAAGACTGGAAGGATGCGCTGGTGTATTCGACCAACACGAATTTAAATCTGAGTCAGAATGATGAGGCCGAAGAGGCTCTGGCTCCCGCAAAGCAAGACCTTCGGGTTTGGCTGGAGAAAAATCACCGCGGTGGAAAAACTGCCTCGGTAATTAAAGGCTTTGTTGGCCCGGACAAGGAACTGGAAGACCTTGGAAAGGCACTCAAACAAAAATGCGGAACAGGAGGATCTGTCAAGGATGGTGAAATTATCATTCAGGGCGATCACCGCGAAAAAATAATGCAATACCTGACAACAGCAGGATACAAGGCCAAAAAGGCCGGTGGGTAGATACGCCATGCATGGCGTATCCACCACCATGCATGGCGTATCCACCACCATGTATGGCGTATCCACCCCTAAAACAAACAAACAAGCAACACCCCATGTTACCACAACATTTCAGAATATCAGTCAAGACCATGCAAAACATGGAGCCTTTGTTGGCTGAAGAATTGCGCGCCGCCGGTGCTACTAAAATTGAACCAGCCAAAAGAATTGTGCATTGCGAAGGTGATCTGGCTACATTGTATCGAATCAATTTCACTTGTCGAACGGCATTGCGTGTTTTGGTTCCGATTGCTGAATTTCCTATTCGCGATGTAGAAGATATTTATGAGAAGGGAATGAAAATCAACTGGTCGGGTTTTATGAATGTCGATCAGACCTTCGCCATCGACCCCAATGTGCATTCTGCATTTATCAAGCACGAGCATTATGCTTCGCTGAAACTAAAGGATGCGGTGGCGGATTTTTTCAAACATTCAACCGGCAAAAGACCCGATGTTGATCCGGAGAATCCTGATGTTCAGATTTCGCTTCACGTAGACGAGCACCGTGTGACGGTTTCATTGGACAGCAGTGGCGAATCGCTCAACAGAAGGGGTTATAGATTGGCAGGAGCTAAGGCGCCGCTTAATGAAGTATTGGCTGCTGGTATGTTGTTGCTTACAGGATGGCAAGGCGAATGCGACTTTTACGATCCAATGTGCGGAAGTGGAACTTTATCTATGGAGGCGATCATGATAGCCCGCAACCTTCCGGTGCAGATGCTGCGCAAAGATTTCGGCTTTTTCCATTGGAAAAATTTCGATTCAGGAATTTGGGAAGAGGTAAAAAAAACTGCATTTGGACAAGCTCGTCCGTTGACAGTGAGAATACTTGCTTCGGATATTGATAGAAAGCAACTTGAAGTGGCTGTGATCAACATGAAACAATCCGAAGAATTTGAACCCATTGAGGTGGGTTGCTTTGATTTTTTTGCAGGCGAACCTCAATCTGAAAAGGGGCTTTTGGTAATGAATCCACCTTATGGTGAAAGAATTCTGGATGAGGATATTGAGTTGTTATATAAGAATATCGGCGACAGACTCAAGCACCATTGGCCGGGGCATTCTGCCTGGATTATTTCATCTAACGAGAAGGCCATCAAACAAATTGGATTGAAGCCGTCTAAAAAACACGAGCTGGTAAATGGCAATTTGATTTGCAAATATTTAAGAATTGATTTATTCAGTGGAAAGAGAAAGGAATTTCTCGAGGCACGCAATTAGTTTTGATTGAGCTGCTCCCGGGCTGGATTTGTGTTGGAGCATTAAATGAGTGGTATTATGAATTTTTCTTTATTCGAATGGTCTGGTTATACCAACTCAGTAAAACGTTTCGTACTGATTACTTTTTTACTCTGCGTGGCTTATTACGTGCTCGAATCCATCAATGGCCGCGCTCAAATGGCCGATTTCCGCGTATACTATGAAGCAGCCCGTGCGTTTCTAAATGGTTCGCCTATGTACGGTGAAGCCTTCGGAATAGGAAGCGGATATTATAAATATTCTCCGATCGCATGTTTTCCGTTTATTCCATTTGCCCTACTTCCTTATACTGCCGCATCAATACTTTATTATTTCATTATTGCATATAGCATCATTTGGTTTTCACTGCGCTTGTGGTTTGATCTGAAATCATTTGAAGGCCTCATGTCGAATAGTGGCTGGGTTCTTTTTGTCATTTCAATTTTTATGGCAGACCATCTTGAAAGAGAATTACATCTGGGCAATGTCAATTTATTTCTTTTGATTGTAGCTTACCAAATTTGGCGGCTTATTCGGGATAAAAAGGATTTGACCGCCGGCGTCCTTTTTGGAATTTTATTACTATTCAAACCTCATTTTCTAATTTTGTTGCCCTATTTTATCTGGAAGGGAAAGTGGAAAGTTTGTAGCTGGGCTCTGATTGTTTTCCTTGCAGGACTGTTGTTACCGGCATTTATTAAGGGATTTTCTCTCAACTTGAATTTGCTTCTTCAATGGAAGAGTGCACTTGCCGATCACAACATTCAATTGGCCGAAAGCCCCAATACTATTTATGGAATTTTGAATCGTTTTGTTTTAAATCACCAGGGAGGGCAAATGTTTTTGCTGGCGACGCTTTTAATCGTTGCAATTATTGTGGCCGGATTTATCTGGTCAAACCAACGACGTTTGAAAAACAACGACATTCGTTTTATAGAATACTTTTTATTGCTGGCGTTGATACCAAATTTGATGCATACAGATACTGAGCATTTTATGTGGACATGGCCATTGATAGTATTTGTTTTTGTAGGCCTGTTTGAAATGCCATATAAAAATCGCTTGCCGGTAATTATTCTTGTTGGACTCGCTTTCTTTCCGTATTGCCTCAATAGTCCGGATATTGTAGGAAAAAAAATGGGGCATTTGTTTGATGAAGGCGGGTTGCTTGGCATTGCCAACTTAATATTGATAAGCGTGGCATTGTGGATTTACAAAGTAAAAAGCAACCGGAAAGTGCCTTATTAATTATTACAATTTTGGCATGTATAGATTATGTTTTATGGCAAAAATGACCAGACCGGCAGTGTTTTTCGAGTTCGTCTTTAACAGTAAATTGTTCCGATGGCCTTCAACGGTTCTGGCACTTATAAAGAGTTTTTCAGCTATTTCCGGGGTGGTGTATTCCTGACAAATTAAACTTAAAATTTCTTTTTCTCTTTCTGTAAGATCCAGAAACGGATTCGAACCAGAAATCCGATGTTTGGTTTTAAGGGCATTGTTCTGCATTGTTTTTAGAATAACCTGCGGAAAATAATAGCCTTCATTATTTACTGCCCGAATCGCTTTTTCAAGCTCATCCGTTTCGCAATCTTTAAAGAGGTACGCATTGGCTCCATTTTGAATGAGATGAAGAATAAATCTTTCCTCATTGTGAATGGATAATACAATGGTTTTTATATTGGAATAATGCTCTTTGATATTTTTTAGGGTTTCTATTCCATCCATATCAGGCATTTCCAGATCGAGGAGTAATAAATCGGGAAACTCTGTGGCATTTTTCAATTTTTCCAACAGTTCACGACCATTTCTGGCTTCGATAATGACGAACATATTCTCGAATGAATTGCACAGGGTCTTGATACCTTGCCGGAATAAGTTATGGTCATCCACTAAACCGATAAAAATTTTATCACTCATTTGCTAAGGGAATGTTTATTTTAGATTCGAATCCTTGATTTTCTATTGAATGAAACTCAATCTGTCCATTGATTGCTGCGATGCGTCCTTCCATATTTCGCAGTCCAAGCCCTTTCTTGTCATTAATATATTTCATATCTGTTCCAGAGCCGTTGTCGTGGTAGAACATTAATAACTGGCTTGTTGAAAATTCAAATTTCAATCTGATTTCTGTGGCCTTACCGTGGCGAATCGCATTTGAAAACAATTCTTGAATGACCCTGTACAATGCTAGTTCTGTTTCTTTTGGCATAAATAGAATTTCACCTTCAATTTGTAGTTCGATGGATATTTGTCCGGTGTTCATCAGGTGGTTACAAAAATCTTCAAGCGTATTGAAAAAGCCGAATTTTTCAAGGCCTGGTGGAAGAAGGTTGTGCGAAATACTTCTTACACTTTGTAATGTTTCGTCCAACATCTTTTTGCTGGCTTCAGCCGTGCGATCTACTTCTCCTGAAATGTCATTTGTATTTCTGATGTTGGTCATCATCATACGAATTGCCGTGAGCTGCGATCCTATTTCATCATGTAAATCTCGGGCTATTCGCCTGCGTTCTGCTTCTGTTGCTTCAATATTGTTTTTGAGAAGTTCCAGGCGATGTTCACTTTCTTTTTTCTCTAATGAAAGCTGTTGCTCTGCCAGTCTTTTGCGGTAGATGGAAAAAATAACCACTACTGAAATGGCAAGTGTGAGTAAGGCCAGTGTGCCTATTACAAAGGCATAGAATACATTTAGTGTTTGATTGCTTTCCAAATTCCAATTGAGATTAGTGAATACATGGATATACACAAAGCGGCATGAACTGTCCAGAATATTTCATAGACATTCTTGTTTGTAGGATCATAGTAGTTGTTGAGCGCGAAAAGAAATAGGTTTGAAGTGAAGTATATTATAAGCCCGGAATTAATCCATGTAATACCATTTGAATTTGAGTTTTTTGAAGAAACGTTTCTAATTTCTGATGCGAATGAATAGAGGATAAGCATTATCAGAATTAAGGCTTCTAAACTTCTGGCATACGAATTAAATTTGTATATCGGTTGAATAAATAATGAATTGAAAATCGAAAAGGACACAAACAGAACCTGTATAACTGTAATTGTTTTCCAAACAGATTTATTTTCAATCTGGAGTTTCAGGTATGTGGATATAAAAAGAAATTCAGTAATCGTGTAGAAGTGCAAAAGTGGCATGTTATTTACCCCCTGAGACATCATCACATGTGAGATGCGTTCAATGGCAAATGCAGTAATTAAATGCACGAAAATAATTCTGAACGGCAGGGTTAGACCATTGTAGCCCTTTGCACACAAGAGTAAAGGTACAATCACAAACCAGGAGGATAACCAAATCAGCACTTTATTCTAATATGTACAAGTATACAATAAAAAAAATTTCTGTCGTAAGAATAACGTCCTTTCATATTGGTTTGTACACATTGATTACCGTCCTGATATGGTTAACTCTCTTGTCTGGCTAATTCTGTTACATTAATTAATACACTATTCTGTCAAAAAGAATGAATTGGTATCATGAAGTTCTGGTTCTTTCTTCATACTATTTGCGGCCTGGAATAATGGACTGTTCCTGTCACATAGATGTGGACAAGGGCTGGAGAAATCATAAATTGAAGACTCTCTGGAGTCAGCCGTGACAGACATCACTACATCTGAGCCGGGCAAGTTGTTGTCGGGATCGTATGGCCCTTCCACAGGCACCATCATCAAGCTATAAACGCCTGAATCATTAAGGCCCAGATAGAAGCGGAGCGCTCCATATTCAGGTTGAAGGGCAGATATAGTTTTTGGAAGGTTGTTCAACAGATAAGTTACCTCATTGATGTCAAATGCGAAAGCTTTTACCATGTTGGGGTTTGCAGCACTCCAATTGGCAATTCTGTTCTTCGCTTCATTGAGCGTGATTGTTTTTGGACTGTGATTTTCTGTAGCCATTGTTTTGTTTTTTTGGTTAATTTAATTTGTTTTAGGTATAGCAATAATAAATCTAATTTCCTGGTTTTGCTAATTAAATATTTTGACGTGTCAAAGATGATCCTTTAATGCGGTATAACTACCCCGTATTTCTACCTGTTTTTCGAATCAGGTAGTTCAACGGGTAACCAGCACAAACAGCCTGAGCATTTTTGTCGTGTTCTTTTGGTTCCATAAGAATGGAAAAGAGAATGAGGAAATGCCGAAAACCTCTGAACGAGTAGGTACTTTATTTTAACTAATTAAATTTTACTACAATGGGATTTATCGGAAGAATGCCCGCGTCTAAATTGACAGCGGTTTACTACGAAATGTCAGGTACATTAACACTGACTGCTGAAATTCAGGTGATGGAAGCCGCTTATGGTTTTCAATTCAGAAGGCTCAATTTTATGGGCGGATTGTTATTCGAATTGATCGGTGGAAATGGTCCGTACACTGGGAAAATGGGTAATTATACGCACACACAGAATTTCTCTATCAGACTCCCGATGGCTCATTTTCAATCTGATGAAGTTACAATTATTACAGCCAATCATCCTGAAGGGGAAAAGGTGAAGATTGAGTACATAGGATTTCCAACAGGAGCAGCGAACTATGGCCTTGAGGTAGCTTCAGGTGCAGCAGCACCTCCCTCTACCACTAAAGGTAGTATTGAAGCTGTTCCAGGTCATGATGACCTGGTTGTACTTGTATATACTCCATTTAGTATCAGTGCCCCGGCGAATGCTGGAAGAGGTGGTTCAGTATTTATCAAATACAATCCCGATTATGTTTCATTGGACACCGCTACCATCGAAGACACCAATATTGTATGGCGTTTCAGCGCAAATAAAGTGGGTGAAACTGATATAATCGTTACTACAGCTCTATCAAATCCGAGCCTGGTGATGTCCAGATCGTATGGAGTACAAATCATTCCGCCATTTGCAAAATAATGACTTACGAATTTTTGATCTGATTCGTAAATTGCATTGCTTGAATTATTTTACTGAATAATTTTGCTATGGCAATGATTTGGAAACACAAAAGGAGTCGTTGAAATATACGGCTCTTTTTCTGTAATGATATTTGCTGAACTTTATCTTGATTGGAGAAAGAATTTCCCGGTTTGACATATTTCCTGTGTTCAGGCAACTCTGGTATTCGCATCCATGATGGACAATCCAATGATCGGATCAACTTTCGAATCTACCGTGGATGTGCCATCCATATCGGTAACCCTATTGATCCTGGTGCCTACAAATCTCCAGCTACCTATGCCTTCTGGGTTCCGCCAACCGTTGATGTTGACCAGCCCGTAATCCTGATAATTCTTTTTAAATGTAGCATTGTTATAATGATCGGGATCATTATTTACAGTCGATGGATCAGCCTGAAACTGGCCCGCAAATGTCAGGCGTGGGGTTTGGAGGTATGACATATTTCGGTTAGAATAATTTTGATTTTATTAATCGAAACAACCTAAAGGCTTAAATGACAAATAAAATTGAATTCCAAATTGATAACAACAAACCCATGGTAATATTTCTAAAATGAATGGCCTTCTGTTTCTTCGAATTGACAAAAAAAAACCTAACGACTAGATAAATTTAATCGATCGCACAGCGAAGCCAGAATTATTCATTTATGGGAATTGGTTTTTTACTCAATAGAAATTGATTAGTTGTAATAATTTAGGTGCTTTCAGGGACAATGATAAACAAAAATCCCGTATTCGATAAATAAATTTTTATTTTGTTGAAAAAAAGTACGGATAAATTTGTATTCTTGTGATCACTAATTCTTTTCTGAATATGAAAATATTGAAATTAAATGGTTAAGAATATTTTAATTCCGTTTCTTGTTGTTGCTGGCATAATTATTTTTACTTTTCTATGCTTTAATAATATTGAAACTTTCTTATCGGATTTGTTGAATAGAGTAATAAATAATCCCTTTCTCTTTGCCCTTGCCAGTTTTGCTGTACTTACTTCAGATATTATACTACCTGTTCCCTCAAGTGTAGTCATGTTTACCAATGGTTACGTTTTGGGATTATTTTATGGTGCCCTACTATCAATTGTATCTTTAATGATTTCATCTTATCTGGGATACTATATTGGCAAGTTTACTTCAAGAGGTCTTAAAACAGAGGCAGACCTCAAAGCCAACCAGATTTTAGAAAAGTACGGAACCCTGGCTATTCTTATGAGCAGGGGAATTCCTATTCTTTCTGAGAGTATTTGTATTGTATGCGGATACAATCGAATGCCACTCAAACGCTATCTTACTTACAACCTCATCGGATTTGTTCCCCTTTCTTTTCTTTATGCGTTTTGCGGAAGTATGGGCTACGAAAAGGATATCTTTCTCCTGTCATTTGTTTTTTCATTACTCATTGCCCTGGCTTTTTGGTTTTACGGAAAATCCATTGCCTCCAAAACTCTATCGGGAAGGTGAAATATATTTTGATTCCCTTCCTTACTTTTTTCATTTGTGCAATGACCGAAAGTTATGCCCAGAGTCTGAAGAAAGAACGCAAGCTAAAAATACTACCTGTACCAGCTTTTGGTTACTCACCAGAAACCAGATTTTATCTCGGAGCTGTTACGCTGTTCTCCTTCAAACTCCATAACGACTCTACTACAAGAATCTCCAATGCAAAATTGGAGTTCAATTATACCTGGCGAAAACAGGTCATACTTGAAGGTGCATGGAGTTGCTTCACCAAAGGAGAAAAGTGGTTTACCAAAGGTCTTCTGCATTATTCGAAATACCCGGATTTTTACTTCGGAATTGGTTCTGAAACTCCGGAAAGCAATAAACTCGTTTTTACAAGCAATCGTTTTGTATTTGAAACCTTCGTGCTAAAAAAAATCGCAAAAAAATTGTTCTCAGGATTTAATGTAAGGCACATTGATTATTCGAAAATAAGTTGGAATGGTAACGACAATAATTACAAAGAACTTACGGCCAGTTCACTTTGGGGAATAGGATTCAATTTACTCAAAGATTCACGAAATAATCTGCTTACGCCAACCAGTGGAGTTTTCGTCAACTTTAATTCAACCTTTAATTTTTCGCAATCTGATTATTTCGAACTGAGTCTGGATATGCGTTATTACAAAACCTGGAAATCAAAGTTTACACTTGTTAGTCGTTTCTTCAATGAATTGAATTTTGGAAAACCGCCATTTTATGACCTCATGTTTTTAGGTGGTGATAAATATGTTCGCGGCTATTATTACGGGCGTTATCGCGACAAATGCATGAGTTCATTCCAAAGTGAATTCAGATTTCCAGTAATACGTCGCTTTGGACTTGCATTCTTTGGTGGAGTTTCAAAGATATATCCTCAATTAAATTCTGTGAGTCTTTCTGCCCTAAAGACGAATTATGGAGTTGGCCTCAGATTTCTTGTCGATAAAAAGGACAAAACGAATCTGAGATTTGATTACGCAGTTGGACAAGGTCAGAATAGTGGATTTTACGTATCGTTTGGTGAGTCGTTTTGATCAATCAACTGCCGTCTGTAGAAGTCAATTGTCTGCAGTCGTATTGCTTTGATTTTGAAATACCTCTTTACGGGTATTGTGAGATTTGATGTAGAATGGTATGTTTGCCATTCAATTGTTGTTTATGAAATTACACTTGTTTTTATTGGTTGTTATTCACTAGTGTCCGAAACAAATAATATTAATGTTAAGAATAAAGGGAGTTACTAACAAGTAAACTCCCCTTTTCGACGCAGTTTTGTCTTTGCACAACAAACAGCATATGAACAAAAGTAAGTATTATTTCGGACAGAACATA
>JANNEQ010000083.1:0-14455 GCA_031378885.1 Flavobacteriales bacterium | reverse complement strand
ATTATTAGAAAAATGGCGCTTAATTTTATTAGAACGAATAAAAAAAATTCCAAATTAAGTATACGAAGAGCCAGGCTGTCTGCTGGATGGGACAATCAATATTTAGATAATCTGCTCAAATTCTGATGCGGTAGCCCTGACTAATCCCTCATCAATTGTCTCATATTTATCATTTATGTTTATCATTGTTGCCAGTATATTTTTTTATAATCTGAAACTGCACCCTCGTGTGCAATTCCTTCTACCAGAGCCTTGTCATGCGCATCTTTCCTGACTAATTGGACAGTGCAAGATAATGTTTCCGGGTCAAAGTCATTCATGTGGTGCAATGTGTAGAGTTTTTGTATCTCTGTGAGTTCAGCCTTTGTTAAATTATTTAGTTTTTGAAATTGTTTCCAATCACCCTTACGACTACCAGACATTCTGATTCTAACAGGGTTTCCATCGGGACTCAAGAGATTACCATTTAAGTTCACCATAAATGACAGCACAGATTGTCTGTCCAACAAACATTTGTCGGCAGTTATTTTCGAAATCGATATGTGGTTCTGTGAGTGTCAATCAAAGGTTGCCCGTTATGGAAGACTGTGAAAAAATTCCCCAATCCGTCGTTACTATTTGAACAATAAAAATACTTAAAACCACTTGACTTCAATCTTCAAAAATTAAAATGTTTCTCAGTGAATCGGATATATGGAGTAGCGCAAGATCTAATTGAATTTTTCCTGTCTGAATGATCGGATCGGCAAGTATTGGTCGTCCTCAAAGGCGTCTCACTTTCTGTGAAATTGACGCCAAAGTTATCCAATACCAATATCATGAACTTCTTTGTCGCTGCTACTGATGGGGCGTTCGATCCCGACTGATTCTGGTAGGGACTTGTATAGAAGAGGAACTTCGTTTATCTTATCTGTTGGGTGAAGTGTTGTTTGCCTAAGGTTTTATCTTCACAATCTTATTATCGCGAATTACAACTAATTCACTATTTTTTTGTTTCTTGAATTCGAGAAGTTTCTTATAAACCTTTTCAAGCCCAATCAAAATCTTGTCGCGTATCTCAAGTTGTTCCTCAATCGTTGTCATAATAATATTTTAATAAGTCAAATTTAGATTGAATTTTAATAGAAAGATTGCCATCTATTGTTTTTTGAGCCAAAAGTTCATATTCCCCTTCTGAATTATCAAAAAGTAGTGCCCCGTCTACGATTGGTAAGTAAATATCAAATAAATTTTTGATGCCTCTTTTATAACGTCTTTCAATTACTTCTGGTTCAATATTGTGGCCGCCTTCAGATACTCGTATTTTCACTCTTTCTTTTGCAAGTTCGATGGATGAAGCCAAAAATACAATGACACGGTCAATCCCTATTGATTCTAATAGGGACTTAAATCGAAGTGGAGCTTCGTTTAAGCCTAAACATTGTAAGGTGAATATTATACTTCAATAAAAAACAACCAGACCACTCACCAACCCATCACGAAGACTTCCTTCTGCTAATCTCATCGCGAATTCTTGAAGCTTTCTCATATTCTTCGCGTTCTAGTGCCAAATCGAGTTGTTTTTGTAATTCATCGAGATTCACCTGACCAGAATCATCGGATAAACTTATTTCTTCCAGATCAATATCCGGATCTTCGAGTGTGAGTTCTTCAGAAACTTCTTCGCTGTTTACGCCTGCGGCATCGAGAATAAAGTCATAACAAAAAATCGGGCAGTTAAATCGAACGGCGATGGCTACTGCATCGCTGGTTCTTGCATCAATTTCGGCCACTCTGCCATTTAACGTGGCAATGAGTTTGGCAAAAAAGATTCCTTCAACGAGGTTATAGATTAAAACTTCTTCAATATCAATGGAAAATGAATTGGCCATTGAGCGAAACAGGTCGTGCGTCAGGGGCCTGCTGGGTGTCATTTTTTCTAATTCAATGGCGATGGCTTGCGCTTCTGCTCCTCCAATCACAATGGGCAAACGACGATTGCCTTCTACTTCGGCCAGAACCATAGCATAAGCTCCGCTTGTACTTCCGCTTGGTGCGATATCCGCTATTTGTAGTTCGATTTTGGTATTGCTCATACTGTTGTTGAATCGCCGATCCTCATCTATTTTTCGCTTCTGAAATATTCATCCACGAAAATAATCCAAAGCCAGCACAAATTGTCTCTTTTCACTGCTTTTTTCGACGAAATATTGAACCTTTTACAATTCAAACGTCTTTTAAGCCAAAGCGTTACACTATTTATTTGGAAGCGGCAAATTTCTTCGCACCTTCAATCACCCTTGGCAGGATTTCAAAAGCATCGCCTATGATTCCGTAATCTGCCGCTTTGAAGAATGGAGCCTCAGGATCTTTATTAATCACTACAATAGTTTTGCTTCCATTTACACCAGCCAGATGCTGAATGGCACCACTTATTCCGATAGCAAAATACAAATTGGGTCGGATGGTTACGCCTGTTTGTCCCACGTGTTCGTGGTGAGGGCGCCATCCGATGTCTGCCACAGGTCTTGAGCAAGCTGTTGCCGCGCCAAGAATCTTTGCCAGATCTTCAATCGGGGCCCAAAACTCAGGACCTTTCATGCCTCTTCCACCACTCACTACTATCTCCGCCTCAGGAAGTGGAATTTCTCCATCCTTATTTTCAATTTTTACTTCTTTAATTTTAATGCCCGCAGCGCCCAGATCAGCACTGAAATTTTCTACTGCTGCTGCTGCAGCGCCTCCGCTGGTTATTCCAAATGAATTGGGCAATAATGTAATCACTTTCTTAGCACTGTTCACCGAAATTTCGGCTATAGCTTTTCCACTGAAAACATTTTTCTTCACCACAAATGCCGAAGCACTTTCAGGCAAAGAAGTGGCACCGGGAACAAGTCCTGCGTCCAATCTTGCAGCTACTCTTGGTGCAACCAACTTACCGGCTATGTCGTGCGAGAAAATTACCACATCTGCACCAGATTGATGTGCTGCAGCAACTACCAAACGCGACATCTGCTGCGAATCGGATGTATTCACTCCGGCGGCAACCAGAACTTTATTGGCACCGGCAGCACCAAGTCCGCCGTCGCCTTCAATGGCTCCGCAAACAAGGGCAATGGCTTCTGTGTTGAACATGGCGGCTACTTTGGCGCCGTAGCTCACTGCTTCCAGGGAGCTTTTAGGAAATTTTCCGTTGTGAAAATCTGCGTAGATCAGAACACTCATGGTTCAAGTTATAATGGGGTTGAAAAAAATCTTTTGGTTTAAAGCGCTTTGGCTTCTTCGTGTAAGATACGAATCAAATCAGCCGCATTTTCAGCGTCGATGTACTTGCATCCGCCTTTGGCCGGAGGAAGGCTATAATTCTTTACGGAAGTCGACGCTGCATCGGCAGTGGCTGCCACAATTTCCAGCGGTTTAGTTCTGGCCGCCATAATGCCACGCATATTCGGAATTCTCTGCTCTGCCATGCCTTTTGCTGCACTCAAAACAAAGGGTGCATTCACTTCTATCACCTCAATGCCGCCAACTACTTCTCTTTCAATTGTAGCTGTGCTGCCATTTACATCAAGTTTAGTAGCCAAAGCAACATAAGGCAAGTCGAGTAATTCGGCTATCATGCCGGGAACTACTGAACCATTGTAACTGATGGTTTCTTTGCCACAAACTATCATTTCGAATCCTTTGCCTTTGGCATAATTCGCTATTTGTTTGGCCACATAAAGTGAGTCAGATTCTACACCGTCAATTCTTACGGCATCGTCTGCGCCAATAGCCAGAGCTTTTCTGATAATGGGTTCGTAATCTGCACCACCTACAGAAATGACAGTGACATTGCCACCAGCGGTTTCTTTTATTTCCAGCGCACGCACAAGGGCATACCACTCATCATAAGGATTGACAATAAACTGAACACCATTCTCATCAAATTTGGTATTGCCTTCTGAAAAAGCGATTTTGGATGTGGTATCAGGTGCTTTGCTGATACAAACGAGTATTTTCATTGATTTCCTGTTGGGCGTTAAAATTTCGGCCGCGAAGGTAAGAACAGATTAGGAAGGACTTGAGTTCATACCAAAAATATCTTAATCAGTAGCTACCACCTTGTACTTTGAAATAGCTATAGAATAATTCCTCCATGGCCGGATCATTTTTGATCAGCCAGGGTCCGTCAAGATCAGCCCAGTTGCAAAGTGGCGCCAGTACCTCGGCCGCATCGCAGCCCACAGATGATTCGCTCATGCAGCCGATCAATACTTTGAGGTCTCTGCGCCTTGCCTCATGGATCATCTTAAAGGCTTCACTTATTCCACCACATTTCTGTAGTTTGATATTGATGCCGTCAAAAGCATCGCTGATGGTCGAAATGTCTGTCAGTCGCTGGCAGGCTTCATCAGCAATGATGGGCAATGAAGTAATGTCTTTCAACAAAGCTGTTTCTTTCAAATCACTTTTGTCAAAGGGTTGTTCAATGAGCACGCATCCTGACGACTCGAGTAAATCAATAATATTCTTTTGGTCTTCGGCTTTTTTCCATGCCTGATTGGCGTCTACCGCAAAGGGTAACTTCGAAACTTTGACGAAATCCCGGATCACCATTTCATCATTTTCTCCATTGAGTTTTAACTTGAAAAAAGAAAAGCCGTTCTTCAGTGCGAACGACACTTTTTCTGCCGTTTGCGATTCGGAACCTACTCCAATGGTATATGTGTGTGGAACGGTGCTGACTTCCTGTATACCCAAAAGTCTTGAAATGGATCGGTCTTCCATGGTTGATTTCAATTGCCACAAGGCCATATCCAATGCGGCCTTTCCTGGAAGGCATCCTGGAATTTCACGGTCAATCTTATCAAATTCTTCCGAAGGATTAAAATCCAATGGGAATTTCCGCAGTTTTATTTGGTTGAAAAAATGAAATACCGTCTCCACATTATCCGGCAAATAGGGTGGGAGCGTAGCCTCTCCATAGCCTCTGTGCTGGCCACAGTTTAGCTCTATGTAGACGGCGTCTGTGCCTGTGCGCATGCCATGCGCTATTCTGAAAGGAAATCTGAATTCCAGCCGGTAGGATTTGAATTGAATTTTTATCTGGTCTGACATTGTGGTCAAAAGTAGTTGTGACCCCGCGATACAATATGGCCGTTCCATTGAACTAATATCAAAGCTTTGTGAAAAACTTAGGAGCAACCATAAAGCTGTGGTTTAATGAAGCAAATTTTGTGAAGTCACCATGCCGGCATTGATGTTATCCACCCCGGCCTGCCCCAACCGAACTGGTTGTGGGGCGCAACCCTGTGGCCCTATGAGCAAAGGTTGCCCAATAACTCCAACGGAGTTGAATGTTCGTATTCCGAAGACGATTCACCACACATACTGTTTCGGTATTATCCCTGCTGCAAACCAATTATTTTAAGTCAACTCACCCAAAACTTTGTGAAATGGAATTCCCGATTAGCTTTGCATCCAACTATCAGGACATACCAGCCTTTTCATCAATGCCATGAATTTGTTGAGCCAATTTTGAATCCTGAGTTCCAAAGAACCCAATTTGATTATGAGAGAAATACAATTCAGAGAAGCCATTTGTGAAGCAATGACCGAAGAAATGCGCCGTGATGAGAGCGTTTTTTTAATGGGAGAAGAAGTGGCAGAATACAATGGAGCCTATAAAGCATCCAAAGGAATGTTGGATGAATTTGGCCCAAGAAGAGTAATAGATACACCCATTGCCGAATTGGGTTTTGCCGGAATTGGCGTGGGAGCTGCAATGAACGGACTTCGCCCGATTGTAGAATTTATGACCTGGAATTTCGCCATTCTGGCTGCCGACCAGATTATCAATTCGGCCGCCAAAATGTTGCAGATGAGCGGAGGCCAATATGGCGCTCCAATCGTTTTCAGAGGGCCGAATGCTACTGCGGGCCAACTGGCAGCTACTCACTCTCAGAGTTTCGAAGCTTTTTATGCCCACGTGCCAGGCCTCAAGGTAATTACGCCTTGTAATCCATATGATGCAAAAGGGCTGTTGAAAGCTGCTATTCGCGACAATGATCCGGTTGTTTTTCTTGAATCGGAGAAAATGTACGGTGACAAAGGAATGGTGCCCGATGGAGAATATGTGCTGCCCATCGGTGTTGCGGACATTAAAAGGGAAGGAACTGATGTGACCATTGTGTCATTCGGAAAGATAATGAAGACTGCTTTGACAGGAGCCGCTGAACTTGAAAAAGAAGGCATCAGCGCCGAAGTAATTGATTTGCGCACCATTCGTCCATTGGATATCGACACCATTGTCAACTCGGTGAAGAAGACCAATCGCCTCATGATTTTGGAAGAAAGCTGGCCGGTGGCGAGCATTTCCACAGAAATAGCTTATCGCGTGCAGCGCCATGCGTTCGATTATCTGGATGCGCCTGTCAGACGAGTTACACAGACCGATACTCCATTTCCCTTTGCCACTTCGCTTATCGATGTGGCATTGCCCCAGGTGCATGATGTAGTTCGCGTAGCAAAGGAACTTCTTTATAGATAGTCCTTATTTTTATAGATTCAGAAGGAATTTGGATGTTAAAAGTCGGCCCGTATTTCTTCGGCTGATAATTATCGCATGCATTTGGACGTTAATTTTATAAAGGCAGACAACCTTTTGTGTAATTTAGGCTTCTAATACATCGGTAACGAATAACAGAATTTTTAAACCAATACCTTTACTATGAAAAAAATTTTTACCCTCACGCTTTTAGCCGGCCTCATTTTGGGAGGCAGTTTCCGTTCCAGTGGCCAGGAATGCGATTGCATGATTCCGCTGGATTCGACTTTTAGTCTTGTGCCATTTTTATATACGGATAATCCCGAGTATAGAAATGATGATTTTTTCACTGCGGCTGTGATGCTGCCTTTTACATTTACGCTTTACGGCACGCAGCACGACTCTTGTTTCATCAACAACAATGGAAATATTTCGTTTGGGTCGGCCTATTCGACCTACACAGCCAGTGGTTTTCCGATTGCTGGTTTTCCAATGGTAGCTGCTTTCTGGGCTGATGTGGATACCAGAGACTCATTAAGTGGGCTTGTTTATTATAAAATGACCGACCATGCTCTGATCATTCGTTGGGATGCAGTTGGATATTACAGCTTCATGTCAGACAAACTCAACGATTTTCAGTTGATTATTTCTGATGGCCAAAGTGATTTGATTCCGGATGGCAACAATATTTCTTTTTGCTACGGAGATATGCAGTGGACCACAGGTTCTGCCAGCAGCGGTGTAGATGGTTTTGGTGGTTCGCCCGCCAATATCGGTGCCAACGCAGGTGACGGTGTTTTTGCTACACAAATCGGTCTTTTCGATTCTCCGGGAGATGCTTTCGATGGCGCAAATGGCAATTACGATGGCGTAGACTACTTGGATTATGCGCACATTTATTTCAGCACCAATCCGCTTGACTCTAACCAGACTCCAATTGGTATTTCTAACTATTGCGATACCATTATCGGTTATCCAGGTGATAGTCTTGCATTCTTCTTCTATGACCCTGAAACAGGACAAGACTTCAATTTTAACCTGATTACAGATTGGGGACAATACCTTTCTATCGAACAAGGATTTGAAGGCATGACTGTTCTTGGAGGAGAAATTCAAAGAGCATCTCTTGACGCAGGTGACCGCGGCGATGGCACAGCAAGTTCTGTAATTCTTTACATAGCTCCTTCTACACCAATCGGAGTATATCCATTCACGATTCAGGCTTCTGACAATGGTGATCCTATTGAGACCATCTCTTTGGATTATGTGCTGCAGATTGGCCAATTGACTCCCACTTCTGTAAGTCTTATTCCGAACCAGCCTCAGATCAATGCTTATATTCAGAATGGCAAACTGATGTTCACAGGGTTGGAATCTGCTGCTGTCAATTCTATTCAGTTGTTCGACGCTACCGGAAGATCAGTGGTAAAGAGTACCAAATTGAACGACATCAACATGAATACTTTGCACGACGGAGTTTATTTGTTTGTAGTTACTGCCAATGGCAAATCATACAGCGGAAAAATTTCGAAGTAATTCGTTTTTTAAATAAAAATATTGAAAGACCATCCCGAAAGGGGTGGTTTTTTCTTTGTATAAGAATTGTTTTTTAAAAGGTATTAACCTTTAACTATAGAAAGCTATCGGGAGTTTTTCCGGTGGCTTTTTTTGTTATGCTCAATTATAAAGCCTTGATCCGGGCGGAAATTTTATACCACTTTGATCAAACGAATTTCAAGTAACAGATATTTGTTTCTCAAATTCTGTTACATGATTTTGTTCCGATTTTCTTGCAACGGAATTCATGTAACGGATTTTTGTTTCTCAAATTCCGTTATGTGATTTTGTTCCGATTTTTATGTAACGGAATTCATGTAACGGATTTTCGTTTCTCGATTTCCGTTACGTGATTTTGCCCTCTTTTTTATGAATCAGATTTCTTGAATCAGTTTTTTGATTCATGAATTCTGATTCATGATTTTGCCGGATAAATATGGCTTTTCCTCACCTCCGCACAAAAAAATTGCTGATTCTTTAACTTCATGATAAGTAATTTCTTGTGTTTTAAAATTGTAAATAGGGGGTGCCTCAAGATCTAGTTATTCAGGCTACCACTAGTAAAACCAAACCATTAGGGTTGACATTACCATTAATTGAATTTGGATCAAATTATATGCGCCGAGCCTACGGCTCTTTGTTATTATCATCACTTTAGTTTCAACGGGTTAAAACCCGTTGCTACAACATGCACCGAGCCGACGGCTCTTTTTCTGCTTCGGACTTTACACTACATCTTGTCATTCCGCATGTTGAGGTATCTATCTGAACTTTATTTTTTCATAATCACCTCAGTAGGGTGACACTTCCGGAATAGCTCAATTTGTTTGCTTGTGCTGCCATTTGAATTTCAACTTTCCATACATACACATCTAATTGACAATAATGGGTATCGTATCCTCCATTCCATCCTTCACCGGGAGTATTGCTTTCATAGATCAACTCTCCCCACTTGTTGAATACCGTGAAACGATAGGAAATGGGCTGTCTGCACTGCATTACAGGCATGAAGTAATCATTTATTCCATCATTGGTTGGTGTAAATGTATTTGGCACGTAGAAGCAGAATTCATCCTCCACAATTATTGTTTCGCAATGAGTGTCGCTGCAGTTGTTGGCATTTGTTGCAATCAGACAAATTGTGTAATCACCCGGCGTATTATTCGGAAACATATATTCCGGATTAACCTCTGTAGAACTATTCAGGCCCCCGAAATTCCATTGGTAGTTGGTTGCATTTTGCGAGAGATTATTGAATTCAATCAACGGATATGCTGTAGTAGGTGCAGTGGGTGAAAAGTCAAAATCACTGATCGGATTCGATAGCTGCTCAATATTGATTTCGGCATTGGTTGCGCAATTGTTTGGTCCCAGCACAACGATGTTGTAAATTCCTGAACACAATTGATCAAATTGCCCTGAAGCCTGATAGGTTTGTCCATTGTCGATACTAAAACTAATTGCGTTGGCAGAAGTTATGGTTATACTTCCTGTACACTCGTCAGCACACAATTGGGGTGTGGTATCAATATCCGATATGTCTACCTGAACCGGTTCAGATACCAATGTACTCGAAGAACTCTGGCAATCGTTTGCATCATATACTACCAGATTGTAATTACCAGCACAAGCATCATTTAATATGACGCCGTTTTCTTCCGAATTAGTTCCATCGCTCGTCCATTCTAAAGAATAGGGGAGTGTACCACCTTGTACAGCAGCCAATAATTGACCATCACAAGCACCATAACAACTTACATCTTGCGAGGTAACTGAAACACTTAATGATTCTGGTTCGATAATATTTACATTTATATTGGTTGTGCAGCTGTTTGCATCAATTACTGCAACCGAATAATTGCCTTCTGATAAATTAATAGCCGTAGTTGCAGTTTGCTGCGGTGTAGTATTCCATATATAAGAGTACGGTAATGCACCTCCACTGGCAGTGACAGTTGCGC
This sequence comes from Flavobacteriales bacterium, assembly GCA_031378885.1. Lineage (GTDB taxonomy): Bacteria > Bacteroidota > Bacteroidia > Flavobacteriales_D > Sanyastnellaceae > JANNEQ01. The sequence goes on along the minus strand of JANNEQ010000083.1, from coordinate 4,429 downwards.
TGCCATTGTTCTCTCCGAAACACAATACGTCTGTTGCTTCTGCAATAATTGCTTCAAGTTGAGCCGGCTGGTTAATTTGTACAAAAGAATTCACAGTGCATCCGTTGGCGTCTTCGGCGGTAAAAGTGAAACTACCTTCGGGCAAGTTGATTGCCGTGATTGTATTTTGAATTGGTGTGCTGTTCCATGAGCAAGTATAGGGCCCAATGCCACCTGAAACAAAGGCTGTGGCAATTCCTGTATTTTGCCCAAAACATAAGTTATCAGATATTTCAATTATAGATGAATTCAGTTGTGTGGGTTCACTAATATTAGCTTCTGCGCTGGCAGAGCATCCATTGGCATCCAATACATTTACTATATATTGACCAGCAGACAGAGAAGATGCCGTATTCGTATTTTGAATGGGCTGAGTATTCCATGTATAAGAGTAAGGTGGCGTTCCTCCGTTTGCGGCAGCGATTGCGCTGCCTGTGTTTTCACTGAAACAAGTAACGTCGGTTGAGTTAACAATGCTGGCTGTTAGCGGCGCTGCTTCAGTAATAGTGATATTGGCCGAGGCCTCACATCCATTGTTATCAGAAAGGTTTATTGTATAGTTACCAGATGGAAGATTGTTTATTGTGGCTGAATTTTGAACAGGATTGGTATTCCATAAATATGAATAGGGAATGCTTCCACCACTGGCTATGGCCGTAGCACTGCCATTGTTTTCTCCGAAACACAAAATATTTGAAGCACTACTAATACTCACTTGTAATAGTACAGGCTGAGATAGGATAATATCTGATTCGGCTTCGCAGCCATTGTCGTCCGTAACAATAATATTATAGTTGCCAGCAGTTAGATTGTTGGCAGTTGCAGTATTTTGAACAGGTATAGTATTCCATTGATAGCTGTAGGGTGCTTGTCCGCCGCTGGCGTTGGCGGAAATACTGCCGGTATTTTCACCGAAACATAAAATGCCGGAAGAAATGCTGAGGCTAGCAATGAGTTCCAAAGGTTCTATTATACTCACACTTGCAATAGCTTCACATTCATTGGCATCAGTAATGGTTACTGTATAATCACCCTCTCCGATATCAGATGCCAATGCTGAATTTTGGATGGGCAAAGTATTCCAGATATAAGAGTAGGGGGCTGTTCCTCCATTTGCAGCAGCTATTGCGCTGCCTGTATTTTCACCGAAACAAGCCACGTTGGTTGAATTAGTAATGCTGGCTGTTAGCAGGGCTGCTTCTGTAATATTGATATTGGCCGCGGCCTCACATCCATTGTTATCAGAAAGGCTTATTGTGTAGTTGCCAGTTGAAAGATTATTTACCGCAGGCGAATTTTGAACAGGATTGGTATTCCATGAATAGGAGTAGGGAATGCTTCCACCACTGGCTATGGCCGTAGCACTGCCACTATTGTCACCGAAACATAAAATAGTTGAAGAGCTATTGATATTCACTTGCAATAACGCAGGCTGAGATAGGGTGATGCCTGAATCGGCTTCGCAACCATTGTCGTCCGTAACAATAACATTATAGTTGCCAGCAGTTAGATTGTTGGCAGTTGCAGTATTTTGAACAGGTATTGTATTCCATTGATAGCTGTAGGGTGCTTGTCCACCGCTGGCGTTGGCGGAAATACTGCCGGTATTTTCACCGAAACATAAAATGCCGGAAGAAATGCTGAGGCTTGCAATGAGTTCCAAAGGTTCTATTATACTCACACTTGCGCTGGCTTCACATTCATTGGCATCGGTAATGGTTACAACATAATCACCTTCTCCGAGATTGGATGCCAATGCTGAATTTTGAATGGGCAAGGTATTCCATGAATAATTATAGGGAGAAATGCCGCCTGTTGCCTGCGCTGTTGCACTTCCGGAATTATCACCAAAACACAACGGATTTGTCGGGTCAATTATCGTTGCACTAAGCTGGGGAGGTTCAGTAATTGTAACATCAGCACTGGCTGAACATCCGTCATTATCCGTCATTGTTACGCTGTAATTGCCGGGTGGCAAATTCGTTGCTGTCGCAGAGTTTTGTGCTGGCAAAGAGTTCCACACAAAATCAAAAGGTGCTTCTCCCATTTCAACAAATGCCGTAGCGGCGCCATCGTCGAAGCCGAAACACGATACCTGGGTAGCTACTGCATTTAAAGAGCATTGATTACAAATTATCGAAACACTATCTGCGAACTCAGGACCACAAGGTGCATTGATTTGTGCTGTGATGAAATATGTTCCGGTAACCAATGAATTAATAGTATTGCTCAATGCGCTAGTATCGACTGTTTGGCTGATAATATTTCCAATAGCATCTTTCCAGATATAGGTAATCGCAGCATTGGAAGCATTTGTTGTGAGTGTTGCAGTGGCTGTTCCATTTCCTCCGGCTTGACATGTACCCTGCACAGCCAATAAATTACAAGCATTCATTACAGGTGATTCTATGAGGCTCACATTTTCTATTCCAGATACAAATAGTTGGTTCGTTGACCTGTCAAAAACAATATCAAATACATTTTTAGAATTTCCTGACCAGTTTAAAACTAAATCCCCTAAAAAATTAAAAGTCGTTCCATCGAAATTGTAGTACAAAATGTTTCCATTGCTTCCGCCTACATAAACATTGCTGCAATCATCTATGGCAACACCTCCTTGCAGCCTATCCATATGATCAGGAAGTGTAAGACTCCCCAGTGCTGCGCCATTATCAGGATTGAATGCTTTGAGGTTCGTGCCATCATAATAAACAAGATAATCTTCATTTACTGCAAGGGCATTAAACTGATTTGAACCCAACAGCATATTAAAAGCAACATGATTCATTAACTCCGCGAAAGAGTTGTATCCTGTTGGAACATTATATACAGGTCCATCTAAAGTTGAATTTACCAGTATGATTTTGTTGTGAACTTCCGGTTCAACGCTCGCATAAAGTGTAAATAATCTTCCCTGATTGTCAATGGCAAATGAAACAATATCTTGCCCGGCACTGGGGTATCCTGTAAAATTCTCAATGGAAGTAACGCCTGTTGTCGTATTGATAATACCGCCAGTGAGGTTTGAGTTGGTTCCTCCTCCCAAAGCAAGTATAGTGCCTGTTGAGCAGTTAAATCCAAGGCTCCAGAATTCCTGAGCCAGTGCATTGGCAATGGATGTGAAGCCATCGGAAGTTCCGTTAGTATTTAATCTGTATATGGTGGAACCAACGTCCTCATACCCGGAGCTTATATAGATGTTTCCAGTGTTTTTTTCCACCAAAAAATTTCCGGGATAAGATATAAATGTAACTGCATGGGTCCATAGCAATGCCCCTGATGAACTCTCATATTTTGAAACATAACTATCGACGTTGGCAGTTAATCCTATTGTATATACGTACAGATTCCTGCTCGCGTCGTAATCAACATCGTAGCCGTAATTTAAAGCTGCAGGTTCTGCTGCAATCGGCGAAACCCAGGGGTCGATAACAATTTTTTCTTCGATTTCAGTTATTCCTGACAAAGCGAATTTTATTTTCCTCTTATCAGTGAGGTAAAATGAGGATTCAATTTTGTTTCCGTTGTCTGCATAAAAGGATACCGGAGCGTGCTCTGTTAAGCCAATCTGATTGGACCTGGTGCTAACAATAATATTTCCACTTTCGGCTAACTCAATACGATTTACATCGCCCAGATACTCCAGCTCAAGATCACCCAAATCAGCACCGGGGTGAAGTATAATATTATATTTAATTCCTGAACTGTCTCCCGGTATGAAATATTCAATGTCTATTTCAGGATAAATATTTTTGTAGGTAATGCTTTTATAGGCTGAAGCTTTATTATTCATTTTGCCGAATGTATAATAATGACTTGCTTTAGATTCGGGGTAAACAACCAAATCATGCTGCGTATTATTCCAGTGTGCGTAAAGTGAGTATTGCTTTGTTTTCAAAAACTCACCTTCCCTTTCGCGTTCTTTCAGTGCCTCGTCAGGTAAAAAAGTTTTTTCGAGAAATACCAAAGGGTTGTGCTTTTCTTTTTTTTCCTGGCTCACCATAAAGACGCCCTGCCGGGTAAAGAAGTACTTCTCTTTGCCTCCGATATAGCCGAATAATATGGAATCTTGCAAACCATCGAATTCTGATGAAACAAACTGTCCTTTGTTTTCTATAAAGTATTGTCTGTTGTCGATCGTGGCATCGAAACCTTTGCGCACATGTTGGCCCAATAAGGCCAGAGGCAAACAAAAGAGCGCAAAGATTAATCCTTTCATGAGATTTTAAACTTACCTGAATTTGTCAACTAATACCAATTCCAAATATAATTTAACCCAAAGGGTAAATTATTTTGTGAATTGGTTATGCCGCCACTAAAAATAAATAGTACTATGAGGCGTAGCCGAAACCTGCCTTTGCCGGCAGGCAGGTTGGACTATATTATTTTT
>JANNEQ010000082.1:0-11117 GCA_031378885.1 Flavobacteriales bacterium | reverse complement strand
TAACATGAAAGTAATTATTACAATTTTATATCTACTCCTGATTGTAAATTATGGATGCGCCCAAATAGTGTCTCTTGTGCCAAGAGCTGGTGCAATCATCACAACAGAAAAAGGATTTTATAATTCTTATAGCGGAATATTTGGAGGATCAAGTCTTAGAATAACCAGTTCGCATCGTTTTTTTTTCCAGGGTGGCTGGAATTACAATCTTCAATTCTTTGATGATGACAGAATCAAGAACGGGGCTTTCCAAAGTTGGGATTGGCAATTAGGTGTTTTTGTAGGAGATGAGGTAAAACCATATCAAATTACCATTGGTACTTTTATGCACAAGTACAGGTTTGTGCGGAACCCAATAATTGTGCAAGGCTATACTCTTATCCCAGAGACCAAAGAAAAAAAGTCGTTCGACGGTCTACAATTTGCTGTAGGCTATACTTTTAGGCCAAGATGCGAAGTCAGACTTGTTTACGAAACCGAACCTCTTCTTTTTTTTAAATACTCTAAAACAGCAGACTACTTGAGAATTGAATTGAACTATTTACTCCCCTTTCATAAAATTGAAAGATATAAGAGTGGCTCGAAACTCATAAAAAACTTCGCAGTGGATTATGGGCAGTGATTATGTTTAATGAGTTAATATTGGTTGTTATTGCTTCAGTCGTGTTTACTACCTTTCCAGTTCGAAGCCATGTGGAATGACCCCAAGAAAATTATAAAAACATGCTATTGACTCTATTCATTTTATGTACAATTTTCCCAATCCAAATCATTCAACTATACCCCAAAAATGCGATCCCATAAACCTTTTTTCCACCCACACCAACCAACAAAAAAGGCCGCCTTCCCAGGCGACCTTTTCAATATTTTATCGAATCCAATTAATCGTTTCTACCGATATGGCGCATGTGCACCACATGTGAACGCACTGCTTGAAGAAGTGTGCGGTGTGAGTTATAAGGTATTCCAAATTGATTGCAAGTCTCCTGAACAATTTCGCTCAATGCAGGATAATGCACGTGAGAAATACGTGGGAACAAGTGGTGCTCAACCTGGAAGTTCAGTCCTCCAGTGTACCAGTTTACAATTGGGCTTTTCATAGCAAAATTGCTGGTGGTCTGTATCTGGTGAACTGCCCATTCGGCTTCGATTTCAGGAGTTTCAGTTGCACTGTGGAAATGAGTCTCTTCTACCACGTGAGCCAATTGAAATACTACGGCAATCACAATTCCACATATACAAGTAAGTACGATGTAGCCAACTATTGTAGGAACAACGCCAACTTTCATCATAGGCAGCGCTATAAAAACAAACATGTACGTGATCTTGGTAGCCCAGAAGCTTACGTGGTCCCAGAATTTGTACTTCTTGATTTTGGTCACTCCGATTTTACCGGTGAAGTATTTCAAATAATCAAAGTAAAACACCCAGAAGAGGTAGTTCAATGCATAAAATATAAAGCTATATATATGCTGAAAGCGGTGAAACCAATATCTTTTCTGGTGGGAGTTGATTCTCATCACAGGCTGGATATCGATATCGTCGTCCATACCATCAATATTGGTGAAGCTATGGTGAACCATATTGTGTTTGGCTTTCCACAAATGAACATCACCGCCCATCAGATTGAGCGAATAGCCCATCAGATTGTTGAGCCATGGATATTTAGAATAGCTTCCATGCGCACTGTCGTGCATCACATTGAAGCCTACGCCCGCCAGGGTAATTCCCATGAGGGTGCACAAGAACAAACTAGCTAAAATACCTGGGGTATAAAATACCAGCCAGATGTAAGTGCCGAACATCACACTCAGAAGGATCGCAGTTTTGAGGTAAATTTTCCAGTTGCCCCAGGGGCTCTTACCGGTTTTTTCAAAGTAAGCGTCTACTCTTTTTTTAAGTTCGTCAAAGAACGGGTGTTCCTTGGTGTTGAAGGTTACAAATGCCATGTAGGAAATTGAAATTTAGCGCAAGTTACGCTGATTTGGTATTTGAGACCACAACATGTTGATTTATGTCACATAAGAGTTGTTAAAAGGAATCCGTTCGTATAATTTTAATCACTTATATTCAGTGTGTTAGGTTGTTCGTTTCGTGTTAGTATGCGGTTGGTCTACCCTTGCCTTTTGCCGTTCAATCATCAAACAGCCATTCCCTCAATACCATCCAATTAGCACAGATTTACTAAAGACATTTGTCCCAAATACCGCTCACTTGAGCTACAAGTTTGATTCAGGCCTTGGTAACACTAATTTATAACTCATTTTATGAAAAAAATATTACTCTTCATTGCTTTGGTATTGGCTCTTCAGCCTGTTTATTGGGCCCAATGGGCCAATGACCCCAATAACCCGGCAGTGGTATCAGACTTTAGCAACGATCAGAAGGATCTGCAAGCTGTAAAGGATGGTTCCGGGGGCATCTATGTCTTTTGGAAAGATTTCCGCGCGCAATCTGATCTGGCCGAAGTATATGGCCAGCATTACAATGCCGATGGAATTGCGCAATGGCCAGAGGATGGTAAGCTCATACTCAGTGGCTTGGGTAATATTATACAGTTTAAAGTCTACCGTTTTGATGATGGACAAATGATCATAGGTTGGTACAACGCCGCGACTCTTGATATTAATGATAGCAAATTGTTGTTCCAACGGTTGGATGATGAAGGTGAAAAAATGTGGCAGGACGATCTGGTACTTTCTCAGGTAAACTCTGATGAGAGTCTGATTGTATGGAATTATGTTCATTTCGATTTATTGAGAGATGCTATCGGGTACAGGGTCTGTTTTACCACACATGCCTATGGCTATTACCAATATCGCATCAGTCGATTTGACAGCGATGGTGTTATGAGCACCCCTTTTCATGGAGTTGGATTCGGCTCTCCTTTTGAGCAAACTATAGGAAGAATGACAAGTGATGGTGCCAATGGTGCTTATATATATAAGTCAGCGGGCAATGGTGCAGGAGCCGCACTTTATTGTATGCGATTGGACGATCTTGCAACACAGCTTTGGACAAATTGGATTCAGGTTACGGATCCGGCAGGACTCAACTATGCCTTTGATGCAATAGGTGATTCACAGGGGGTGACATTTCTGTGGGAAGGAGAACAAAATATTAAAGCTACCAGACTTACAAGTTCCGGAAGTTTTGCCTGGTCGGAGCAAACAGCACCACTTGTGGTGTGCGGAGCGGAAAACAATCAATTTCGTCCATATTGGAAAAAATCGGGCAATGATTATTTTGTGGTTTGGACAGACAACAGACCGGGTATAGTGGGCAACAGTGCCATTTATGGTCAGCGTTTTAATATATCTGGCCAGCTACTTTGGCAGAACAATGGAAATGAAATGGCCAACCTGAATACATTCAGTCCTTTTGCAAAATTCGATTTTAACGATGAAGGCAATCTGGTTGTTTCTCACAAAATAAATACAATCGGAATGGTATTGCACGAGTGTTCAATTGACGGCATTGTATTGTCTGATCCGGCGGGTATTCCTGTTATGGCGCACATGTACTCCTCGAGTGAAGCACAATACGAAATTCTCTGTTTAGGCAATAGATCCATTATTACAGGTGAAAGGTATCAATTTGGCAATATCAACCTCTACATTTCCGGAGTGGGTGAAACCACAATAACGAATATCGAACAAACCATTGCTGCATGTGAGAGCTATACCATTAACGGAGAAACATTCGAAGACAGTGGGGTATATACGCAAGAACTGCCGGGCGATACTTTACTCACGTTGAATCTCACCATCACCAATGTTCTTGCAACAACCACCTTGAATGGAAATACACTTACAGCCGACAATTTACAAGGTAATTTCTCCTGGATCGATTGCGCAACCAATAGCGTAGAAGCCGGCGGCAGCGGAATATTTACACCAACCTTCACAGGCGAATATGCTTTGGTAGTCGAATTAAACTCTTGCGTGGACACCAGCGATTGTGAGCTTATTACCATTATCAGTGTGGAAGAACTTACATTCGCTAATCAAATTTCGGTATTCCCGAATCCGGGAGATAATTTTTTTAATCTGAATTCTATGTCTCCTCTGCACAATGCCGAGTTGAGGTTGTACAATCAATACGGTCAGTTGATCAGAAAAATGTCAAACCTAAATGGTAGTTTTTTAAAGATCAACACAACGGACTTGAATTCGGGTGTTTATTGGATTGAAATTTTATGCGAAAGTGGAGTTTCAACAAGTCAGTGGATAAAACAATAAAAGGCATAGGTTTTAATGTTCGAAGTGCCAGAAATTATCATTGTTATGCGTCATGCTTGTAGACAGTACAACATTGAAACCGTCTCAAAAAAAAAATTAACTTTGACAATCTAAACAGTAACCAAGAAATGAAAGGAATATTAAAAATGGAAAAGCATTACTACCTTGTTGTACTCGTACTAACAATGAACCTATTGTTACCAACTCATTCTATTGCTCAAATTATAGCAGCGGGCGAGCACCATTCTTTGGTTCTATGTGGCGATAGTACTTCAATGTCATTCGGAGATAACAGTGACGGTGAGTTAGGATCCGGATTACTTTTCGATAGCACCATTCCTGTGGATGTGGCTACGCTCAGCAGTGTAACAGCAGTTTCTGCCGGTAGGAATCATTCTTTATGGATGCTTGAGGACGGCACCGTTTGGGCAAGCGGAGAAAATTTTCATGGTGAACTTGGAGATGGAACGAATAACTATAGTATCACACCGATACAAGTAAGTTCTCTAACCGACATCAAGGCAATTGCAGGTGGATTTTTTCATTCTGTTGCATTACACGAAGATGGAACATTAAGCGCCTGGGGATCTAACACCTATTACGAGCTTGGAAATGGAACGGAAATCAGCAGCAATGTGCCTGTTCCGGTGAGTTCTATTTCAAATGTCATAGCCATTTCAAGTCGTGGACTTTTTACATTGGCACTAAAAGATGACGGCACCGTTTGGTCTTGGGGTTATAACAATTATGGTCAGCTTGGAGATGGGACAGAAGTAGATGGACCATTTCCGGCAATGGTGAGTTCCCTTTCAAACGTTATTGCAATTGCCGGTGGACAAGATTTCTCCATTGCGCTTAAAAGCGATGGCACTGTTTGGGCATGGGGAAGAAACTATTATGGCTCATTGGGAAATGGAACGAATGGCAATAGCAATGTTCCAGTTCAGGTAAACACAATTTCAGACGTTATAGCAATCGCGGCAGGATATGATTTTGCGCTTGCATTGAAAAGCGATGGAACCGTTTGGACATGGGGATTTAATTTATATGGTCAACTGGGAAATGGCACAAACACGGATAGCAATGTGCCCGTTCAGGTAAGTTCTCTTTCAGGAGCATTCGCTATTGCCGGAGGATATGGACATTCAATGGCTGTAAAAAATGATGGCACCATAAAAACGTGGGGCTTTAATGATAATGGTCAACTTGGCAATGCAACATATATCGATACCAATGTTCCCGTATTTGTAACAGAATCTTGTCAGGACATAACATCCGTAAATTCTATAAGCGCAAGATTGACGTCGTCTGTTTTTCCAAATCCATTTAATTCTCAATTCACTATTGGCGGAACAAAAGCAAATGGAGTTGCTGTAATTTTTGATGCAATGGGAAAAGAAATAATGAGGTTGAAAACATTTGATGTGGAAACAAAAATAAACTGCCGGAATTTCATTCCCGGATTATATTTTGTCAGATATGTGGAAGGAAATAAGGTGGAGAGTTTTAAACTAACCTGCACAAATTGAAAATAGGACAAACGGATTAACAGAACTTTGACCTACAACTACACGGTAGTGAAATTTCATATATTTCTGGTGCGTATTTCAAACAATTGTATCTGGCAGTAGAGAAGCGCGAAGGCATTAGACAGTATTGCCAAAATATCGGCATCAGAAAATAGTTGTTAATGTCGATACTAAAAATAAATAGATCAACCGCAAAAGTTGGGGAATGACTGACTTTGACTTGAAAAATTGACCAAGCCTGAAAGGCTTTAAGGTTATTAACCCCGGGTGCAACCCGGTGGCTCAGATCCAAATGCGCGGCCCACAACTCCAACGGAGTTGAATTTTTCAACCGATAAATGGACAATAGAATTACCGAAACAAAGGCAAGGAATCTACAGTTCTACTTTATCAAATTTTCTTACTTGAAATTTTCCTGAGAAAAATGAATAAAATCAGGCCTTATTGACTAAACCTTTTTAAGAATAAAAATCTACTCTCTATTTGGGTTTGAATTGTCGAACATTAATGTAATTCGATTTGAAAAAATCAAGATGGGTCAATAATAGGAATCAGAACATAACATTCAACTCCGCTGGAGTTGTTGGGTCCACTTTTATCACCGGACCACCGGGTTCCACCCGGGGCTAATAACATATAAGTCCTCAGGACTTAGTCAATCCACTCAATATGCTCCATCTCTCCCCAACTTTGTGGTTGATCCAAAATAAATAGATCAATAAAATCAAATTGAAACCTGCCTTTACCGGCAGGCAGGTTGGTCAATATTATTTTTGTAATCGGTATTAGCCACACAATTCTTGTGCGGAATACTTACTTGAATCCCGGTTGGAATGCAGTTGCATTGACCATGCCGGATGGTCAATGCAACAAATGCATTATTGTTTAACCATTTTTCCTGATGTTACTTCACCATCAATATTGATTTGAAGAATGTACACACCCTGGGCCAATTTACTGATGTCGATCTGTTCTATTGATTCCCCCGATTTTTTATTTTTCAAATCCTTTTGAAGAACAATATTTCCGGTTAAATCCAGCAATGAAATAATTACGGCTGAAGGTTTTTTCAATGAGAATTTACAATTCACTTTATCATTGCCCGGTACAGGATATATATTCAGACCAATAGTATTCTCTATTTCTTCCACAGAAGTTGTCACCTCGGTTATTGCATCGTAATTGGTAAGCGGATCGATAGGTGCTTCTTCAAAATTATAAGCCCGGTCTTTGGCTACACTATAGAATTTATAAAAGCTGCCCAACTCTCCGGAATAAACGGCGCTGGTGGTATTTACACCAATCAACCAGGGCAGAAAGGGTCCGTCATTTTGTGAGACATAAATGGTGTAAGAGCTGATACCAGCCGGGCTATCTGTTCCACTCCAGTTCACATCAAATGATTCTGTTGTGATGGTTGGTGGAAGATCTGCCACTTCACTCAATGGCGCTGTATTGTCTACAACATTTAACCAATAGGGGGTCAGGATAGGGGCATTGAAGTCAAAATAAATGATTGCCATATTTTGAATTGAGTCTCCGGTTAAGAGTTCAGGATTAAATCGAATGAAGAAATTTACATCCCCTGTACCCTCTGTGCCATCGATATTCGGAGGAAGGAATCCATCCAGTTCCAATTCTAACGGTTGCAAATTGAGCGTATCAAGTGTTTCGAATCTCCATTTTACAATGGCCGTCGTTGAATCAAAATCAAAAGTAGATAGCAGATAATAAGGAATTATCGGACGTAGATCGGTTAGAATAATCTGATGGTGCGCTCTGTTGTCTGGATAAACATTGATAGAATCACCGAGCGTTACTGAACCCCATTCAAAAGAACTTAAATCGAATTTTTCCGCATCAAGAGAATCTATGATCTCAATAATTTCTACAGGAGAAGTTGCAGTAGAATCATTTTCGAACAGGATGGTATAGGGAGATACATCTCCGGGGTTCACAAAAACATCGTCTTCGTTGTTCCCTAATCCGAATTTAGTATTGGGATCAACACCGCTACCGAAAAGAAGACACCAGCTTTTTGCAAATCCTCCCGAAGTACACATACCTCCGCATTCGTTTACAAGATCACAAAATTCATTTTCTCTGTCACCAACTGCTTGTGTGGTATGTTCATCATTTAGCGCTATCATGCCCTGAAGATTTGGACAGGTTAAAGAAACATCTTCGGCGTCGTTCAGGTACATCATATTGGCAATAAGGTGTGCAGAGATAGCTTTCAATTGCTCTGCTGTTGGGGCCGCCGGAAAGTTGCTCACACATCCTGCATCTGCCATGTGCAATAAGAGAGCACCGACACAAGCATTAAATACTATTGGTTTGGCCGAAGTTCCGGAGTTCAAGGCCTGGGCCGCAATGGCTGCATAAAGACTGTCATTCCATTGGTTGTAACAAGGTTCCCATTCTGTTTCAGAAATGCTGATGGATAGTGTATTCTCTACTGCAATTCTCAAAAATGAACTCATACAAACATCGTTTTCAAAAACGACAGTTCCATTTTGCGAGGCGCTGTTGAGTTGTGGAAACAACATTGCCGAACCACGCTGGTAAGTGCCATCAATAAAACGTCTGGAATAATGAGGGAAGTTATAGGAGTCCTGCGCAGGAATTTTGGGAATGATATAAGCACTCAAAATAGAATTCAACGCTGGCTCGTATGTACTAAATTCAAATGCTGTATTGTTGATGCCATTGTCCAGCATGTACTGGTAGGATTCCGCGAAGTATGGAATGCTTGTCAATTGAACTGCCTCCAGTGTAGTTGTTTGCTGAATATCCTGAATATCTCTGAAAAATATGGGCACAGCCAGAACATCAGAATAATTGTCGTTGGTAATATGCATGTGTGAAGGCGCTCTTCTTTTTGTTTTCACTGCGGTAGGCTGCGTTGTGGTCATGCTGATATTGGAGTTGAGTACCTCAGCATCTAACACTTCAACCGCATCAGCCAATACAAATATTCCTTCAAGAGGTATTTCTACTTCTACATTCCAAAGACCCACTTGTTGAGCATTAAAATTGACCACAGAAGTCAATTGGTAAGGGCTGACCACAATATTATTTTGAGGAATAATGTCATCAAAACCGGTACGTGTGAGCTTCATGGTAGTTCCGGAAATAAAACCAAATCCCTGAGTAGTCAGTGTAGAGAATGATGTGTTCGAAACAATATTGGGCAATACATTTTCAACGCCCTCTATAGTTATTTGCTTCTCCAGAACATCGGTACCACAATCATTGAATGTAGAGAGTGAAACATTATACACTCCTGAATTTTCGTAGAAGTGAATCGGGTCATTGAGTTCAGAAGTTGTTCCATCTCCAAAATTCCAAACCAAACTGTCCGCATATTGCGATTGATTTTCAAGAACCAGCATATTGCCATTTTCTGAAGATTCAAATAGCGAAACTGCACCATAGGTTTCACATACCTCGAACGGACGAGGTTCAATCAATGTCCATTTACCTTCCGCATTGCGAAGGCGTATGTACAATATGTGTGTTCCAATGCCCAGTTCCGGAAGATTCAGGGCTATGTCCGTTTCAATACTGTCAGTGGGATTGTCAATGTTGAATGCTGTGCCATTTCCAACTCCTGGCTCTATATCGACGAAGAACTCTCCTGAAACAATTTGATTTTGAATCTCATTCACTGCTACGACATAAAAACTGCGTTGATCGACAGTCGACCAATAGCCGGTCTGATTTTTTACACGCAAAAAGAAGTAATGGAATCCTGAACCCGGGTTATCCATGGGGATGACAAAATTTTGTTCAATCGAATCGCCGGGCGCTGAAATACCCAATGGAATTCCATTCCCATATCCTGGCTCAGTATCGATAAAGTACTCTGCGGCTACAATGGTTTCGTCGATAGGGTGAAAGGGCCTTACATAGAAAGAACGCTGCTCCGCGATGCCCCATCTGCCTTCGTCGTTTTGCAACCTGAGTAAGAAATAATGAAATCCTGCACTAAGATCACCTATGGGTATGGGAGCAGTAAATTCTACACTATCGCCGGGAGTGATGGCCAGCGGTGTGGCATTACCTACCCCAGGTTCGGTATCGAAAAAGTATTCGGCACCAACTATTTGCTGTGTATGCGCGCTGTATGCGATAAAAAGCATAAGCGCAAAAAGAATATTTTTTTTCATGGGTTCGTTTTTTATGTAAATGATTCGGATTTCGCTACGCGAACTTTAATCATTTTTCGAACCTGTTGCTTTTACATGGACGTTAATAGTGCCATTGGAAGGTACCGTTGAATTCAGTAAATTCATTATGCGAATTACGGGTTGTTCATCGCTTTCACCTGTTTCGCTGAACGTATAGCTATTACCATAAAGCCCAATATCCTGGCCATCCGTTCCGGCATTGTGTCCGGGTGATAGTGCTTGCAAACGATAATCGTATAGTACCGGCTGGTAAAGAGGACTGGCATTGCTGTTTAAGTTGACAAATAGAGGGTACTGACCAATAATATTGTTGCTTCCGGTGTTGGTGCCGGTTATGATTGCATCAAATGAAGTTTGGTAGGTAAGGTTATTGTTGAATACACAATTGTTCAGACCACCACTTGCCGGTGTAAATCTGTAGAAAATATTATTTTCAAAAACAATTCCTGTAGCATATATCTGATTGGGGTTGGCAGACTCATAAATAAATAAATTATTCCTGAACATTGTATTGGTCAGATTTGCACCCATACTGAAATTGTACGTAGTAATTACACAATTTTGAATAAGAATATTGTTACCATGCGCAGGGAAAGCTAAATTCCGTATGACACAATCTTCAACCAGACAATTGTAATATGCGTTATAGCCATAGCAAGGATTATTGCCATAATTGGTTCCGATAAATCCAAGATCACAATTGCGCACTGTTACATTAATGGTATTATAACCTTGTCCATTTGGCGGACAAGTAGTATTTACAGATCCAAACTTCAGACCGATCAGATTAACTCCTGGTCCATCGACTTCTCCTACCGTCGTTCCAAATTTCAATTCGGCAATTGTAGCAATAAGAGCAAGGTCTTTCAGTGGTTTATGACCAATACCAATCATGGTAAGAGGTTTTTCAAGTATCACATTGCCATAAGAAACATTTGATGGCTGAATCATCAGTGTATCGCCGGCTTCTGCGCTGTCAATTGCCGCCTGTAGATAATAAAACTGGCCTGGGTTGCAGGGCTACCGCATCAGAATTTGAGCAGATTATCTAAATATTGATTGTCCCATCCAGCAGACAGCCTGGCTCTTCGTATACTTAATTTGGAATTTTTTTTATTCGTTCTAATAAAATTAAGCGCCATTTTTCTAATAAT
>JANNEQ010000059.1:0-36712 GCA_031378885.1 Flavobacteriales bacterium | reverse complement strand
TTCTTCCACTTTAATGGTGGTAGATTGAGCATTGCGCAGATCGCCAGGCAACTCAGTGTTTTCTGGCAATTCATCTAATGGATAACCCAAAAACAAATGAAGCAACAGGTTAGCAAAGGCTCCCTGTTGGCCCGTGTTGTTAGCATATACATTTTCCAAAATGGCTTGTTGTTCTGCATGGAGTGTATAAGGCTCTGTGGTCAGCGCATAGTACTTGATCTCCAACAATTGCAAATAGGTGTCGAAGATAAATTGCTGCTCTGGGCTCATGGGTTTGGTATTGGCCAAAGTGTGCAAGAGGTCTATGCCCCCTTGAATGTTGCCCGTGCGCAAGAGCAAATCGGCCTTCATTTTCAATTCAGTTTCAGAAGCAGTTTCATCGAATGAACTTGTAGCAATGGCCACGGCGTTGGGATCACCCTTCAATCCGCTCAGCAAATCGAATTGGTTTTGTCCGATTTCCGATTGGTAGGCCGCTATTTCTGTTTCCAGACCCTCTTTTGTCGAAGTCCAGTAAAGGCCTGTGCGAATTTGTGCCTCCTGTTCTGGTGTAAGCGCATTAGTTCTTTCGCCGAGCGATTTCCAGATTTCAGAACTTTTGGCCGCTTGCGGATTACTGGAGAGTATCTGCACCAGCATAGAAGCGGGCAGGTTGTACTCTTGTTGTATGGCCTCTATCATTACCTCCTCGCTCAACTCGGGCGACTTTTGCAAAAGGCTTTGGTAAAGTGCCAGCGCATTGTAGTAGCTGGCCGAGGCCACTTCTGTTATCAGTTGGTTGGTATTACCACCATCTACCAATTGTTGCCATTCCACTTTTTTGGTTTCTGCCGATTGTCTTGCCGATTGTATAATTTGCGGAGCCATTGTAATAGGGGAATTTCTCCAGGGGTAGTTACAGCCATTTGTATTGTTAATTACTCCTATCGGCGTATGCCACGTTGAAGTTAATTCGCCAGGCCCATTTCCTATTTCAACGGCTGCGTAAAGGTAACGGTGAGCAGGCATTTGCAAACCTGCCAACGTATCGGCATCTACGTCATCATGCGGGTGGCTGGCATTTAAGCTGGGCGCAAATCTATTACCCGCACTTATACCCAGTACAGGTATCCCAAAGAACCGTGATTGCAAACTGGAGACTCCTCTATTTGCTAGTGGATAGGATGGATCTACAACGGTAGTGGGGTTCGTGCGTGCAATTTTAATATCCACCAGATTATTAATAAACCTATTACATTCATAGTGCAATCCATCAAATACCATAGAGTTCTGCACTATTGGCACATCATACCTGTTACAATTGGCAAAATACATAGCAATGTTGCATGAGTCTATTTCGTTTTCGATTACAAAGTTAGAAATATCACCTGAACCAATAATTTCAAACCCGACGCTGTTTATACCGCTTTGCACGTCTGCTACTCTATTGTGGGCAAGGCGAATAGGTTGGGCTGGCATATTGTCCGTCCAGTTGTAGTTGCTTCTGAAAGCATAAGGAATGCTTGTGTTGCCACCGCCTGATACATGCACAAACAAAGGCATATTGTAATTGAGAAATAAATTGTTCTCTATTCGCGAACTCACCCTGCCCAACTCGGATATACTCTGGTGGCAGCGAAACAGGGTATTGTTGATGGTGGCGCCCAACATTATATTGGAAGCCAGCAAGCCCTCATCACGCAAGTCCATTCCGCGTCTAAAGCCTCTTATAAAACTCTGGTAATTGGCTTGCGCCCAAAAGTCGCCCACATCTACTCCTTCCCAGATTAAGTTGGTCAATGTAGCATAAACGCCAACAATCCTTTGGTCTGGCGCTGCATAAAAAGCATTCAGATTTTCCAACCGGCAATTTGTAAATCGAATATCACTGGTTTGGTTCAACTGTATTCTTCCATTTCTGGAAATATTGGTGGTGTTGTTAAAAAGAATTGAACTAAAAGCGGTCTCTCGGTTGAAAGGAATGGTATTGATCAAAAAACTGCAATTGGTAAATAAGGCACTAAAGTTAGTACTGCCACCAGTTGGAGGAACAAATTTCTGAATGTTGAGGTCATATACATTATCGGTAAAAGTGGTATTGACGCAATGTATCTGCCCTCCTGTGTTGGAGGTGTTCGCCGGAGTTGGATAGCCCGGCTCGTAATTGCGCGCGCCACATTCAGCGTGGGTTACGGTACAACTGTTCAGCCGGAGTATGCCCCTGTTGATCAGCAGCGAATTTTGCCCACTGCCCAATATCTCAAAACCACGCCATGTATCGCCACATATTGCATCGAAAATAGAATTGTCGCCCACAATAAGACCACGAGCATTGGCCCTGATAGAATGGCCGGGAGTAACGCGTACATCGAGGTTGTTGATGGTAAGGGTGGCTCCTGTTAGTACCACCACATTGGCATCTACCACTATCTGCGTTTGGAAGCCAAATGCAGCCGGATTCCACACCACATTGCCAGATATTATATTGTTGGCTATTCCAATCCCGGCATTGATAACGTCTGCCCCTGTAAGCGCGATGGTAAAACTTTGTGTGCCCACACAGCCATTGGCATCGGTAACGGATACACTATAAGTGCCAGGGCAAAGACCACTGAGGTCTTGTGTGCTGGCAGTAAAACCACCTGTGCCTGTCCAGCTATAAGTATAGGGCGCTGTACCAACTGGTGTGATGTCGATGCTGCCATTGCACGAAGGTGCTACACAATCTGAGTTCACACTTGTGCCAGACAGGCTCAGATTTACCTGCGGCAGAATAATAGAATAGATTTTGCCACAATTGTTGTTCACATCATCTATAATAAAAGTATAATCGCCAGCGGGCTGCCCTGATATGCACAATGTACCACCTGCGGAGAGACTGCCAGTGCCCAGAATCACAACCGGACTTTCTCTGATCCATATATAAGTATAGCTGCCGCTTCCACCTGATACGGTGCAACAAATCTGCCCATTGGCATTGCCGCAAGATGCAGGTGTTACATTCTCGACCACGACATAAGGAGCCACTGAGCTTGCACCCACAAAACCTACTGCTGAACCTGTTGTTCCCAGATCGTCAGTTATAATAACGTAGTAAGGCCCACCAACAGGTACATTGATAAAACAATTGGGATTGTTGGTATCGACATCGCCAACAACATTGCCCAGACCGTCCTGCAATTGACAGGTATAAGGGGGAACTCCACCCGTAATATTGTTGCAACAAATACCGCCTAAAAGATCGGGGCAAGCAGGAGGCAATGGGATAAAAGTAGCATCGATCTGTGCTACAGATAAGCAAGAAGTACAGGCAAAAACAAAGGCGGCCAGCCAATGGCTCAATCGGGGTCTTGCCCTTTTAAACAACAAATTCCTTTTTTGAATTTTACAAGGCTGGGCCTCGTGGGTAAACAATACAATAGTTTCCATATTATTATTGGGTATTTAAAAAAATTACACATCAAGATTGCTCCCGACGGTTTACGCACCCCAATTGTCATTTTAGCTTTTTCCTGCACCAACCTCCTATTCATAACAAAGGGCGTGAACCTCGTCTATAGATCATGCCACTTGCGGGTGTGTCGAATACCCTTCCGATACAAGAAAAACAGAAAGAGGACACACCCTTGTTGGGGTGCGCCTTTTTCGCTCTTCTATCGGAAACTTAAAGGTTCGACACTTTGCAAGTAAGATAGAACTACAAAAACGCAATCATACAATATTTTTTCAATTCGCGGCCACGTTCGGCCACGAGGTAAAGATGCACAAAAGTTTTGAATTGCATAAAATAATTTTATTTATTTACTGCTGAAAGCAATGGGGCGCCTGATGTCACCGAAATCAAAAGGCTAAACCAATTCTCTTTATGAAATAAGCTAAAAATAACAAGGCTACTTTTTTACTTAGGCAATCAAAACAATAACCTCCCTCCACCTCAAATAAAATACAGATTTATAACCCAATTAAAAATTACTGCCTGGTTATACATAGGCCAGGAAAAACGCCCCACAATAAGAGGCCAGCATTCTGTTGCATAAGTTTCGTTTCATTATTTTTTGCAACGAAACTTATGCAACACTTTTTGGCCCAAAAAATAATGCCCTTTGAAAAGCGAAGAAAATAAGCTCCCCTCAAACTGAGCCTTTATGAAAAAAAGATTTCGCAACTGGACCTCGGTAATAGGCAGACTCGCCATTACTCCTCATCCTTCGACCAGTGTCCCATACTCTCCTGCTTGGTGCGGATATAAAATTCATTTTCAGGACGGGGAGCAATATTTAATGGAAGCCTTGATTGTACTTCAATTCCTGAATTTTCGAAGACACTGAGTTTAGATGGATTGTTGGTGAGCAGACGAATGGATTTTACCCCCAATGAGTTCAATATTTCAACGGCAGGTGTGAAATCTCTTTCATCAGAATGAAAACCCAGCGCATGATTGGCTTTGATGGTATCCAAACCAGTATCCTGCAGGTTATAGGCTTTGAGTTTATTGATCAGGCCAATGCCCCTTCCTTCCTGACGCAAATAAATTAAAATACCGCCGTGCTTTTCTAAGTGCTGCATAGCACTCTCCAGTTGCTCTCCGCAATCGCAGCGCACGGAACCAAAAACATCTCCGGTAAGGCATTCGCTGTGTATGCGCACATCTACCACTCCATCCATTTCAGTCCCAATGGCCACCAGCGCCAGATGCGGCAACTCCTCTACTCCACTGTCATAAGCTAAAATCTGGTATTTTCCATTGCGGGTGGGTAAAAAGGATTTTACCAGAGGGACATCGTTCATCCAAAAAATTATTTGCGCAAAAATACGATGACAATTGCATTGAATTTAATCTTCATCTTTTACCCATAAGGTAAGAATACCGGCAAAAATCATTGTACCACCTCCCAATGCGATGATGCTCATGGTGTTTCCTGAAAAAATATGGAAAACCAGGTAGCCCAATATGGTAGCTGCCACAATCTGCGGAATAACAATAAAGAAATTAAACACGCCCATAAAGTAACCCATTCTGTCTGCCGGCAAAGCCCCGGCCAGCATTGCATAAGGCATAGATAAAATACTTGCCCAGGCTATTCCCACCATTCCCATACAAACAGCAATCATTTTTGGATTGGAAATAAATCCAAGGGAAAGCAATCCGAGTCCTCCGATCACAAGGCAGATCATGTGTGTGCGTTTCCTGTTTGTCCAACGCGCTATGAGGGGAATAATAAAGGCAAAAAGGGCAGCAACACCATTGCGAACAGACGAACATACGCCCAGCCAGTCTGCGCCGTCATTGTATTGCGACTTCACATTTTCTAACTTCGATCTTTCTGCTTCAGAAAGTACTTGCGATTTCGCAAAATAATTGGCGAGATTGATTGAGATACCTACCTTTTCTTTATTCTGCTGAAATTGTTTTATCTCGGAGGCATCAGTTTCCAAAGCCCTGAGCTGCTTGAGTTCATTTTCTTCTCCCTGAAAAGATGCGAGCGAAGAAGTAACATAAGAATCCATTTTCTCAAATGTCGAACGCTCTACTTTCATGTCGTAGATATTGCTGGTGACGGCATTGGTTGAATAAATCCACATGGCAAAAAGAGAGAACCATGTAAAAAACTGAACCCAGGCCAATTGCCTCATTGTGCGGGGCATTTTTAGAATTCCGGTAAAAGGCTCGGTTAGAGCCCTACCCAGAGTAGCTTTCTTTTTGTTCTGTTTGAAAACCTCCATATCTTCAGGAGGAAATTCTTTGGTGGTCAGTACAGTGTACATTACCGCAAGCAGAAATGCTATACCACCTACATAAAAAGACCACTTAACCGAATCTGGAATAATACCCGGCTCGGCGATGTTGCTTACATTAAACCAATTGGTAAATATCCATGGCAAAAGGGCGGCAATGACAGAGCCTGCTCCAATAAAAAAACTCTGCATCGCAAATCCATGTGTTCTTTGCGATGGCTGCAATTTATCGCCCACAAAAGCCCTGAAGGGCTCCATGGAGATATTGATTGAAGCATCCAGAATCCAGAGCATTCCTCCGGCTATCCAAAGAGCAGAAGAGTTGGGCATCACAAACAACGCGAGCGTAGCCAATACGGCTCCAATAAAAAAGAAGGGCCGCCTTCTGCCCCATCGCTGGTGCCAGGTATTGTCGCTGAGATAACCCACAATGGGCTGAACCAAAAGCCCCGTAAGCGGCGCGGCAATCCATAGAATTGGAATTTCATCTTTGTTCGCTCCAAGTGTTTCAAAAATTCTACTCACATTTGAGTTCTGCAACTCAAATCCGAATTGAATTCCAAAAAATCCAAAACTCATGTTCCAGATTTCCCAAAAGCCCAACTTGCGTTTCTCCATTGTAATGGTCTTAGAATAGTTTGCGCAAGATAAGCAAAGTGTAATCTGAACACTTAGTAAGGGACAGATTTGTAGTTTATAGCAAAAAAGCCAGCCCTTCAACAACCACGGGATCTATCATTATTCTACCGAAAGGCCGCCCCGCCGGGCAATGTCATTAAGTTAAGGAATTGACCGATCAACATTCGACCTTGGTCGTTTATCGCCAAAGTCAATACATACCTATAAACATGCGATCCATTACTGGATCGTTTATCGCATTGCTTACACGTATCTCCTGATCCTTTATGTATAAAATTTTTACAGCACAATCGGTTTGCAATGATCAAACGACCCGGTAAGGGTCGAATATTATTTTATTCAAAGATCTTAACTTAATGACATTGCCTGGAGGGACTATGAAGGATATTTATAGTTTAAAGCCCGAAGCGGATAGAGTAGCTTTTTAGTAAAATCAAGCGCAGCACAGGTTGGACTAATACGGATACCGAATCGGTATTACAATGAAAAAAATTGGTTTTTCAATGGCCTCAAATAAATGTTTCGTGCCTACGGCACTCTGATCATTATCGCACTTTTTTCACCGTCCCAATGGGCAATGTCATTAAGTTAGTGTCTGGAAGTAATTGACTAATTGTAATTTTTCCACCGCATATGCTTAATGACTTCAACAAAAATCCCAGAATCACCTACGTTCTCAGGCTCTACAAATTCAACTCCGATGGAGTTGATATCCGCTTTTGCTCATTAAACCCCGGGTTGTCACCCGGGGCTAATAAAATTAAAGCCTTTCAGGCTTGGTCAATTTTTCAAATTACAGTCTGACTCGTCCTGAAAAAGGTGAAATCACCTTAACTTAATGAC
The DNA here is from genome assembly GCA_031378885.1 of Flavobacteriales bacterium. Taxonomy (GTDB): domain Bacteria; phylum Bacteroidota; class Bacteroidia; order Flavobacteriales_D; family Sanyastnellaceae; genus JANNEQ01. The sequence continues at coordinate 29,515 of JANNEQ010000059.1, read as the reverse complement.
ATTGCCCAATGTGACGGCGCTACAATATTGGCCGTGCCTCCGGCACTCGGATTATCTGCGCACTTTATGCACAAGACTATAGCCCGGTGCTGCAAAATTTGTTCTATCAAAGGGACTAATAAGAGTGCTGGGATATATAGGTGGAAGGAAATACAAGAGCCGTAGGCTCGACGCATGTTGTAGCAACGGGTTTTAACCCGTTGAAATGAAATGGCGAATGAGAACAAAGAGCCGTAGGCTCGGACCATATTGTAGCAACGGGTTTTAACCCGTTGAAATGAAATGGCGAATGAGAACAAAGAGCCGTAGGCTCGTCCCATATAATTTGGTCAGAATTCAATTAATGGATCAAAATTCAACTCCGCTGGAGTTGTTGGGTCCTCTTTTATTATCGGACCACCGGGTTTCACCCCATAACCAGTTCGGTTGGGGCAGGCCGTGGCTAATAAAATTAACGTTTTCCGGACATGGTCAGTCCACTCATTTTGCTTTATTACTCCCCAACTTTTGCGATTGATCCCTGATTTTTATACGAAGAAAATTGAATCTGTTCTAAAAAGAAAAAGGCCCTTGCGGGCCTTTTTCAATATGGTTGATGGGGTGAGAATTACTTCTCTACCACCATACGCTTAGTAGTTGAATTACCATTGTATTGGAACTCTACGTTGTAGATTCCGCTAGCCAATGGCTGTGTGAATGTTACGATAGTGTTCAATGAACCTTCTACAGTGTAGCGGTTAGTGAATACTACGCGACCCATTCCGTCAGTGATACGAACGAATACATTGTCAGAATCAATTCCGGCGATGTTTAAGTTAACCATATTACCGTTGTTAGGGTTAGGATACAAGTTAGCCTCGATACCCAATTCAGAATCTTTCAGACCACTGTTCGCGAAGTCAGAAGCATCAAATTCAACCATTGGTGACAATGGAGAAATGTAGATACGCTGAGCAGGACCGAATGTTCCAACACCATAAGGCATGATTGGAGCAACACGCACCTGATAGTATGAACCTGGAGTCAATGCCGTTGGCAATGTGAAGTTCATTTTCAAGTATGGAGTTGCAGCACCACGGTCTACAGTGAATGTACCACCTACAGTAGAACCACCAGTACAAGCTGTGTACTCCTGGAACTCCCAACGGTAGTCAAAAGCGCCACATACGAATGGAGTAGCCTGAACAAGAGTAGATCTCAAGATAGTAGCAGGGCAACGCTGAGCAGCTTTAACCTCTGGAAGAGGCTGAGCGCTCACGTTCAATGTCTGAACAGGCTTCTGGCTTATTACAGTGATTACTTCAGGAGTACCAGCACCGTTTGCAAGATTGAATACTGCATCCACTGTTACAGGATTAGCAGAACCATATTGCAATGGAGTACCTGTAACTGTGCTCAATAAGTACTGAGTAGCAGCAGTTTTAGTTGTAGCACCACCATTGAAATTAGTTACATAGGTATTCGCACCGGCATACAATGGCTTGAATGACTGGCAAAGTGAAAGCGTTCCGCTGCCACCTACAGGAGCATCAGCCCAACGGCTGTCCAACAGACGCTGGATACAACCTGTGAAGGTACCAAGAGATGCACCAAATGAAGTTGCAGATCCCATACAAGCATAGTAAGTACGGCCTTCTGTCAATCCACCAAAGTTCAAGATCTCAGTAGCACCGGCGCCAGTAGCGTTTTCTGTTTGAACAGAAACATAAGGACCACCTCCACCAATACCACCATCGAACAACTCAATAGCACAGTCAATAACTGCACTTGACATTGTGATACGGCAACCGGCAGATGTAGCTACGAACTTGTACCATACATCAGCACCTGAGTAAACGTCTTCTGGTGAATCCGTAGCTCCAAGGTTGTTGGTATTGAAGTTAGTGCACAATGGATAACCATTACCAGACAATGTACTGTTAAATGCACCGGCTGGAGCATCGTTTACAGAAGGAGGAACAGGACAATACAGAGCAAAATTCTGACTCATTGAGTTGACTAGTTCGGCGTCAACAAGAATGTAGTAACTACCTGCATTGAGTGTAACAGTGAATGATTCTGTTGCGAAGATGTCGTTCATATAGTTCCAGTTCTGGTCATCACAAACGGGGAATGCAATAGCATCCTTCCAGAAATAATCAACAAACCCATTTCCTGCGAAACCAGTGAATGTGTATACACCCGTAACAGGCACTATCAAAGAGAATAGACGCTCACGACCCAAAGTGTTGAACGGACCAACACCAGTTCCGGCTGGACCCATATTCCATGCACCAGTTCCCTGGAAGGCAAGGTTTTGAATACCAGAACAAGCCAGAACAGTAGCAGTTGCACAATCTGGGGCAGTAAAGAAGTTATTGCCGCAAGACCATGTACTCGATGGCCCACCACAAACGGTTTGAATATAGATGGTATATTGTGTCGATCCCGTTAATCCTGTAGCAGTAAGCGGAAGAGTTGCAGAAGTTCCGGTGATACCACCTGGAGTTCCCTGCGCTATGCCCTGAGGCTGTACTTCCCAATTGTAGCCACTTGGTACTCCGAATACAGAAGGTGTTCCGTTGAACGTAGCAGTTGTACCTGTAATAGCAGTATTGGCAATAGAAGTTGGAATACCACAAGTTGGCGTTGGAGCACAAGTGATACTCGCCTGCCATCCCGGACGGTTAACGCTGGTATCAGATATAAATTCGAATGTCAAAGCACCTGATGGATGCGATGAAATGAACGGACATCCGCCATTTGGCAACGCAGTTCCCCAATATCCACCAGCAGGATTACCGCCAGTTGTTGTAGGGTTACCACTGTTGAACAATGGATCGGCAACGGTCGGACCATTGTGTACATAGAATGCATCCCAATTGGTTTCCACATCGAATGTGATAAACGTAAGTGAGACCGCATCTCCAGGGACAATCGGATTTACCGTTACTGAATAATTCGAACTATTGGAGTAGCTACCCAAAGCTCCACCCAAATCATACCATGTGCTTCCGCAACCTGGCAATGTGGTGAAGTTAGATGGGCCAACCCAAACGCTAAAGTCGCCAGGTCCACAAACCGAACGAACATACAACGAGTAATCCGTACTACCCGTGAGGCCGATAATTGTATGCAGGCCAGCAGCAGGAACGTTACCAGTAGCAAGTGCACCAGGTGTTCCCTGAGCAATTCCCTGTGGTTGTAATTCGTAATCATAGCTCAATGCAGTACCAAATACCAATGATGGATTGATGGTGAACTGAACTGAATTACCTGTGATGGCAGTTGTAGCCAATGACGTTGGCGTTCCGCATGTAGGGGGTGGAGCACAAACAACGTTTGCAACCCATCCCGTGCTGTTACCAGTAGCATCAGCCATAAAACGGAAGGTCAAACATCCTGAAGGATGCGAAGAAATAAAGGCATTTCCACCATTTGGCAATGCAGTACCTGTCCATGAACCAGCAGGGAAACCACCGTTAAGAACTCCGGTAGGGCCGGCAAGCAATGGATCTGCAATAGATGGACCATCAAATACATACAATCCATCCCAGTTGGTCTCAGTAGAGAATGAGGTGAAGGTTACATAAGCAGCATCACCAGGAGCCGATGGGCAAATGGTAGTGATCTGGTCAGCGCCGTTTGGATAGTTACCCAAAGCTCCACCTGTATCATACCATGTATCGCCACAACCAGGGGCTGTAGTAAAGCAAGTCTGAATCCATGGTCCGAATACACCAGGAGCACACTCTTGTCTTACTGCAAAGCAATAAGCAGTTGAACTCAACAATGTATTTGTACCCAGAAGTTGAGAAGGCACAGTAGATCCATTGAGGACAGAAGCAAGTGTACCCGGAACAAATCCGGAAAGACCAATCTCCCACTGATAATTAGTTGCACCTGAAATATTACCCCAATCGAAGTCTGCCGCATTGGCTGTTATGCCAGATGCCACAAGACCACCAATGGTATTAGAAGCACAATCAGGCGTAGTCACACAATAAGTGAAAATACCTGATCCACCGCCAGCACCGGTATGGAACACACGGAAGTAATATACTGTACCTGGAACAAGGTTACCTGGCTGGTAAGTTTCAACACCACCATCGCCTGTTGTATTTACACAAGCAACAGAGTTAAGCAATACACCAGGACAAACACCTGTAGATGAGTAAACCTGCATTACAGCGTTGAAACCAACGGCACCATCAACAGTGATAGCATCATCGTTGTCCACACATGTCCATGAGTACCATACATCATCGTCGCTGTTACCAGTACAAGCCGGGTAACCTGCAGACAATGTAGCGCCCAAGGTGAAGCTACCTACAATTGGTACACAAGTATTAACCGGTACTACGTTGATAGCAGTACATGGCTCATCGTTAGGAGCAGGAGGAGGTGTAGCGAATACTGTGATCGCGAAGTCACCTGTAACACCTGCGTTAGGAGGATCGATAACAACAGTTGGAGCAGAAGCATAATTCGCACCACCACTCATAACTGTTATACTTGAAACAGTGCCAGGAGCAGCATTGGTACCAGTAGTTATCAATTGCGCAACAGCGTTGCGACCACCACCACCAATTATTCTAACTCTTGAACTTCCTACAACGGTTCCACCATAGGCAGCATTCATATATCCTGAACCCGGGTTGGTAACCGCAATAGCTGTTACAGCGCCACCAGAAACTGTAGCAGTTGCTGTAGCTTGAGTACCACCATGTTTATGGAACACACGCACGTGGTACCAGTCACCAATGGTAAGACCAGTAGCTGTAACCGTTTCTGTCAAACCTTCCAGAACGTTGTTCTGACAAGTCTGAAGAGCACCTGGAATACCGGTGAAAAGACCTGGGGTTGCATCGGCATAGATTGAAACAAATGCATCATAACCACCAGATGAATATACATTCACGTTGGTAGTTGGGTTGATACACTGGAATCTAAACCAAACATCATCGTCGTTGTTGTTGAACAACGGAACTCCACAAGATGGAGCTGCTGGAGATGCTGTTGGAGAAGCTCCACGGCTTGTGAAATAATATCCGCAAAGGTTAGCCGGAGGCGAAGCCAAAGCTGTAAGAGTGATTGATCCTGCAGGATTGTCGTTCGCTGGAACACCAGAACCTGGGACAAATGGTGTATAAGCACCTGGAGTAAACAATATAGAGCTACCGCACTCAGGCATTGAACTCATATAGTTAGCACCGCGGCTTGTAACTCCACTAAAAAATGCAGAAAACTCTCTTGAATTCTCAGATTGCTGAGTCAATACCTGACCAGTTAGCGGATCAGAGGTATTAGTAAGGTTATTACTCATACCTGCCGTGTAAGAATAAGCATAAGCTCCATTCACACCAACAGTACCATCAAAGCCCTGCATTACACCATATACGAATTCAACGTTGTTGCTACCTTCATATAGTTTTACCTGGAAGTTCAGGTTCGGACCATTGTTCTGGAAAGTTTCCATTGATGTCCACTGCACAGTAATAACAGCAGTACCTGAACCCAAAACACCGCTCACCTGGTAGAACAACCAAGGGCTAACAGCACCAGGCAAAGTATGGCTAGGTGAAATCAAATCTTCCCAGAATGGCGCAATGGTGCGTGTGCTACCAGCCATGTTGTTGAGCCATGAGCTACCCGCAAGTGCACCACCGTTGAAGGTGATGTAACCATTGTTACCTACAGTCATAGAAGTTGGCGCTGAACCTGAGTGTGTAAATGTTGTACCAGTCAATGCTACTGTTCCGGTACCATCATCAGTACTTACACCTGTAATGGCGTTGCGTGTACCGTTGGCACAAGCAAGAATTCTTGCACCCAATGAAAGACCTGTAGTAGGAGCTACGTTTGTAGTAAACGAAGTTGCATTGATAATCGTTGCAACTACTGTATTGGCAGCAAATGCGCCTGTACCAGCAGAAACATAAGATATCGCGTCACCAACGTTCAAACCTGCTGTGCTGGCTACGTTAATCGTTGTTCCAGCGTTTGCACCGCTTGCTGTCATAATAATACAACCTGAAGAAACGTCAGTGTAACTAACACCAGTTGAACGGGTAGCATCATAAGCCATTGGTACATATACAAATGTAGAAGTCCATGCAAAATAATCATCACCAGAAATGGTGATAGGACCCGGAGCAGCAGTAGCCGTAGTGCGGCTTCCTGTAGCTGGCAATGATCCGGTTCCAGTCGTAACAGATCTTACAGTATAAGGTCCGCTTAGAGCTGTACCCTGAGCCACAAATAAGGTTGGGTTATCAGAGATAATACCATCTGTACCATTGAAGGACATTGCCACAGTTGGATTTGTTCCAAGAACAGGCGCAGAACCACCGGCACCTTGAGTCTGAAGTCTGAAAGCCTTAGCACCAGTTGTAGAGCCTGAAGGATTTACCACTCCTGAAGGAGCAGTGGTAGTTGAAACATCAGCTTCAACGGTGTTAGATCCTGTCAAAAGCGAACCCGTTCCTGTTACTAACTGGAACTGAGTTGACAATGGGAAAGTTCTGGTTACAGATCCACCTGGAGAAGTAAGACAAACAATACCATTTGTTACAAAGGAAGCTGCTCCTGGAGCTACACCTGCATAAGTCTGGAAGCTAAAAATGAGTTTGTTGGTACTCATATTGATATTTCCACTTGTAAGTGTAAGAGGTGCAGTACCATATAACGTCCAGTTACCACCTGTAAGGGTTACAGGGCTGGTAGCACTGTTCATGGTAAGGGCATTCAATCTTCTGGTAGAAGGGTAGTAAGCATCTACTGTGTGAGCAATGTTTGTTAAAGCTGGAATGAAGAATCCTAATGTGAGACTGTATAAACCAACTCTTGCAGTTGCTCCTGCGGCAGCAGTTGAAAAACCACCACCCGTTAAAGTAACTGTTGGTGCAGCCACATATCCATTACCTGCATTGGTAACAGTGAAACTGCTCACCATACCATTGCTGATAGCTGCAGTAGCCGTAGGAACAGCTCCTACAGGGAAAGATGCAGTTGCGCCAGCTCCACCACCACCAGTAATAGAGATTGTTGGAGTAGAGGTATAACCTGTACCACCGCCACTTACATAAATTGAAGTAATCTGACCGTTGGCTACAGTAGTAGTAAAGGTAGCACCTGTTCCACCGCCACCCACTGTGGCAACTGTTGGAAGGGCATTATAACCAGTACCAGGAGTGTTCATAAGGTTAACACTGGTTGGAAGAGAGAAACCAACGGTTGGAGCAGATGTATAACCTATACCTCCGTTGGTAACTATCAAACCACCAACTCCCTGTGTGGAGTTGATACTGATACCACCGGTTACTGTGGCCTCAGCCGAACGCTGAACCAAAGAGTTGGTAGCTCCCACGATGTTAGCCACAACTACAGCAGTAGCCGAAGCGGTAGTGGTAAAACCACCGCCAGCGAAAGTTACCACTGGGTTGGCGCGATAACCAGAACCAGGATTGGTAATGGTGATGCTGCGCACTGTACCTGAAGCCACATCGAAATTGGCCGTTGCAGTAGCAGTTATTCCAAGACCAGTTGGTGCCGCGATAGTAACTGTTGGAGCACTGGTATAACCCACACCCACGTTAGTCATTACTATTTCAACTACCTGCTGGTTAATTGGCTGACCAAATACTGCAGCAGTATTGTCGATAGTCAATTTACCATTTGTATTCAAAGAACCTGATGTTTGGGCCACACCGGCTGAAACACACATGTTTTGTGTAGTAGAAATTACCGCTGCGCCATTGCTGATAAAGTTCAACGAGCGGATAATACCATTGGTACCATCGCCGATGAACGTTCCGGTACCACCAAGGGTGCTACCAGTAGCGCCGTTGAAAGTAAGGAAACCACCAGCAGCAGCAAGGTTAGCTAAACCGTTGTTGGTAAAATTACCACCTACAGTCAGTGCCTGACCTGTTGTTACGGTTGTATTATGTGCAAAAAGCTGACCGCCACCATTAATCAATACATTTCTGGAAGCATTAAGTGCAAACGAAGTAGCACCCCAATGAAGCACTGCCACTGAAGTAGGCACAGCGCTACCAATTGTGAGATCGCGAACTGTAACAATCTGATCTACCACAACACATACTCCATCAGGAATAAGGACGTCGTTACCTGCTGGAGGTACAACACCACCCAACCATGTAGCTGGCTGGCTCCACATACCACCACCTGCTGTAGCAGTAAAAAGTGTTGGCAATGCAGAAGTGAGGTTGATATTATCAACTGCCGCACCTGGTGATGTACCACCACCAGTGTCACTTTGCCATGTGAAGATCAAACGGAAAGTCGTACCGGCCAATGCACCTGGTAAAGCAACCGTAACAGCAGTGTATGCCGCTGTAGCCGCTGGATCTGTGTACACCAAAGTAGCACCGGTAAACACCGTGCTATTAGAAGCCGGAGTTCCGGCTGCTGGTGTTACAGTTGTTGGAGCTGTGTAAACCAGAAGTCTGTCCCAACCACCTTCACCCGTGTTTTTCTTTTGAAAAGTAAGGGTAATGATTGATTCACCTGCCGGAACAGTTACATCGCGGTAAAAGTGATTCGAAGAGGCTAGCGTTGTAGAATAGCCATAAGTCGCACCACCATCATTGGAGATGAAAGCGTGATTTGCACCAGCAAATGGAATACCCACAGCACTGGTCTGCCAGGTATTGTTAGCACCATTGGCTACTGTCCATCCGTTACCGGCGAAACCACCGCCTAACTCAAAGCCGCCTTCTACGGCGCCATTGATTAGCTGTGCATAAGAAGACATGCTTCCGAAGGCCAGGGCCACGGTTGCAATCAATGCAAATAAGCCGCGAGGCGTCTTCACATTGCGCGAGTACCATGCTACCAGTGGTAGCCAAGCAAAATCGCTCCGCGTTCGCGGATTAGATGAGTAATTTTTGCTCATTGTAATTTGGTTTTGATTAACTTGATTGAATTAAGAGTTACTTAAATTAAGGTAAATTACTATTTTAAATAGTAAAGCGTTTACAAGGTTAAGACGAAATTTGATTCCGTGGTTGTTCCTTGGCGGTATATTTTTTTATGCACATTTAATATTGCATTAATATATTCTTCGGGTATTACACATATTATTGACGCGCAGTCACATAGGGTTCCATCATACTATCGTCAAGCGCTTTAATCCATGCAACGGCCTTTGCCATAAGCTGCTCATTTGGCAAATTGCCTTGACCTGGATTAAGAATTCCCTGAACTTCCTCCGTGGTAAATTTACTCCCTTGATCTTTCAATCTTTCTAAGATCCGGGAGGCATCAGAAAGTTTCACTTCATCTTCGGAGCCATAAATTAAATAGGAAGGACATGCCAACTTTGGAATCCAATTCCCAGGCTCCATGTTGTACTTTGATTGCAGGTAATTCAAATAAGGGTCTTGCTCTGAATAAATAAATCTTGCGCTGGAGTCGGTGTAGTTTTGAAGCTTATCCTGCGCCCTGCGCAAAGCTGAATAGTCAATTTTTTTATCTAAATACTGAAGTTGAATTTGAAGAAGTTCTTTTTTATGCTCATCCTTTTCTTCGTCGGCCATCTTTTCTTTCAAAGGGCGTGGATCATAACCATGCAAAACAACAAAATCAGAAGATTTGGAGGAAGCTGCTGCAAGAAGGGCTAAATCAGCCTGCGGACCACCGGTGCCAATGAAGCCGATTCTGTCTCCATTAATTTTGGCATCTCTGAGCAAGGCCGTTAGACATGCTACTGCGTCTTCTCTGTACATGTCGATCACATGAGCGAGTCTGTCTCCCTTTGACGGAGTAAATCCTCTGGGATAAAAAGTAATTGCGGCAATTCCATTTTTAGCAAAACTATCACCGATTCTTTTGCAAAGTTCGATATTGCCTCCATCCGGATTCGGAACCACTACCACCCCGGGGAAAGGCCCGCTGCCTTCGGGCATAAAAAACACTGCTGAGAACATGATGTCATCGGGACCTTTTAACTCAATGGTCTGGCCGCTGGAATAATTTTCCTGCCCAACCTGATCATCTTTCAATCGGATGTTTTGAGCAACCGACCCAGATTCAGCCGGTGGGGCGTCCTGGGCACTCTTTCCAAAATCACATGCCACAAGTGCAAGAACAAAACACATTAATAAGGTAATCTTCACATTCATATTTCTAATACCTGTTGTTGCTGGTTTATGCATTTCTTTGAATACAGTTCAAATCTTCAAAGGCTACTTTGAGTCTTTGTACAAAAGTTTTTTCTCCTTCTCTTAACCACACTCTTGGGTCGTAATATTTTTTATTCGGCTTGTCACTGCCTTCAGGATTGCCTATCTGGGTCTGCAAATATGCTGATTTGCCCTCTACATAATCTCTTACTCCGGCAAGAAAAGCAAACTGCATGTCCGTATCAATATTCATCTTGATGGCGCCATATCCAATCGCTTCGCGAATCTCCTCCTGTGTACTTCCGCTCCCGCCGTGAAAAACGAAATGAATGGGTTTATGACGGGTGTTAAATTTATGGGTCACATATTCCTGTGAATTCTTTAGAATTACGGGTTCCAGCTTTACATTGCCCGGTTTGTACACCCCATGCACATTGCCGAAAGCGGCTGCAATGGTAAACCTGTTGGAGATTCTGCTCATATGCTCGTAAGCATAAGCGACATCCTCCGGTTGGGTATAAAGTTTGGAACTTTCTACGCCTGAATTGTCCACGCCGTCTTCTTCGCCACCCGTCACGCCAAGCTCTATCTCAAGGGTAATGCCCATGCGGGTCATGCGCTCGAAGTACTTACAGGAAATTTCAATATTTTCGTGAAGGGATTCTTCGCTCAAATCCAACATATGAGAACTAAAGAGGGATTTGCCAGTGCGCTCAAAATGTTTTTCTCCGTGCTCCAGCATTCCGTCCATCCACGAAATAATGCCTTTGGCACAATGATCTGTGTGCACTATTACAGGCACTCCATAAGCTTCTGCCATCAGGTGAATATGATGGGCGCCACTTACTGAGCCTAATATAGAGGCTTGCTGATTGTCGTTCTTCAGAGATTTTCCAGCGAAAAAAGCCCCGCCACCATTGCTAAACTGAATAATTACCGGTGAATTGACTTCTCTGGCTGTCTCGAGCACAGCGTTTACGCTATTTGTGCCAATAACATTTACCGCAGGAAGGGCGTAGCCCTTGTCCATTGCGTCATTAAATACAGCAGTTACTTCATCACCTGTCAGAACACCTGGTCTGAATTTCATTGAGCAGCCCTCTTAAGATTATTATAGGTTAGTAAGGTCAGGTAGTTGGAGCAAATCCAAAAAGCCTGTTTTTTTTAAGGACGTCAAATATAGTGGAATGATGGAAAAATAAAACAAGGGCTAACCATATATGACAATTATTTTTTCACCACCCGATGACTCTCGGGTCCGCACTGGAGTATATAAATACCCGACGACCAACTTGCCGCATTAATAATGAAGGCATTAGAAGTTACTTTAATACTACTGACCAGGTCGCCAGCCAGGTTGAAGACCTGAATAACTCCTATGTAATTGTTGACAAAAAAGTAGTCGTCGATTAGTGTAGGACCTATTCCGGAAGTCTTTGAAACATCATTTATGCCCATATCGATTATCGAAACACTGACTTCCCGGGTGCATCCATGACTATCTGAAATGATTACGCTGTAGTTTCCCTGAGCAAGAGAGTCGGCAAATTCAGTATCATCCCCATTGCTCCAAGAGAATTCGAATTCGCCGGAGCCTCCTTCTACTATCAATTCACAACTTCCGTTGGCTCCATCAAAAGCGTTGAGCAAATTCATTTCGGCAATAATCTCATCCCATTGACTTACTTCAATTTCGAATACTGAATCACATCCCAATTCATCTATGACAGAAAACGAATATTCTCCGGCGTACAATTCTGAAGGATCGATACTTCCCCAATCAATATCAGTTGCGCCTGTACCACCAACGATAACAGGATAGAATGAAACGCTTTCACCAAAACAGGCGGTTAATGAAAAAGGCGCTATACTAAAAAGGTCAGGTTCTGTAATTTCAACTTCACCTGTTATACTGCAGCCATTCTGATCTATTACTTCATACTGATAATTGCCTTGTGGAACTCCGGTTGGTGCTGAACCTTCCAGCAAGGGAGAATTCCAAAACACATTTTCGATTTCGCTTTCTTCCAAAGCAAGATAAATTGCACCATCGGCGAAGCCATGACAACTCACATTAAACAATTCTGACAATACATTGGGTGCTTGATATATTTGAATAAAAACTGAATCGATGGCAGAAATGCCAAATTCATTTGTTGCTTGCACCCAGTACCATCCCGCTTCTGTAATTTCGATGGATTGATCCTGAGAGTTGTTGTTCCATAAATAGAAGGAATAATTGCCTGCGGAAAGTACAACAGGAGAATCTGAGCAATTGACAAAGTTGTTGGAAGTAGCAATCTCTGCTGTAAAAGTGGAACCTTCTTCCAGCATGATAAACTGATCTGCGTCTATGCCGTACCAGCGGTCTATCCAACCACCCGGCCATTGCACAACAATAGAATCAATGAATGTATTAGAACCGATCCCCACAATTTCATATTGCGAATCCTGCGACATAAAATTTTCGCCTGACATTGTTTGGGTCATATAAAATTTGCCCTGTGAATAAACTTTTATAATTGAGCCAACGCCATCTGCGTTGCCCAATGTTCCCTGAAGGCCAATTTTTATCCAATGGTTTGACGTGGTGGAGTTTTCGAATAAATCAACACTTTCGGGAAAATCGTTGACAACGATATAATCCCACCTTCCGTCGTTGTTGATATCCCCTTTGGCCGAGCAGTATGAAAAACCGTCATCTCCTGGAATAGATCCTCCTCCGGCGATCTGAACAAAATGTCCGGTGCCATCATTTACAAAGAAGCTATTCGGGTCACTGGTATTAAAATAATCGCCATCACAAATTTGAATATCATCGTTTCCATCCAGGTCATGATCGATCCACAAGCCTGACCAGCAATTTGAATAAACTGCAAGGCCTGAATAATTGGTAGCATCAGAAAATACAAGGTCGCCATTGTTTCTTAGCATCTTATTTCCTTCGGCGGGAATATTCGTGCAGAAAATATCGAAATCACCATCGTTGTCAATATCTGAAATTGAATTGGACATCGCGTCAATTTCAATGTCTGTGCCTGATGAGGACGAAATATTTGCAAATGTTCCTCCGGTATTGTGGTATAGCGCATTGCCGTCATGGCGATCATTTACTACATATAAATCAAGCCAGCCATCCTGATCGAAATCGACCCATGTACTTTGAAAAGAGAATTTTAGTCCGTTGTCAACACCAAGTGCAATGGCCTGTTCGGTGAAGGTGCCATCTGCATTGTTGTGAAACAACCAGTTTCTCATGGTTCCCAGGCTGCCATCATTGTAATTACAGACATAAAGATCCAGAAAGCCATCGCGGTCGTAATCACCCCACGAAGCACCATAGCTGGGTGCATTGGTAAAGGGCAGATTCATATCGTCTGTAATTTCGGTAAATGAAAGGTCTCCGTCATTTCGGAATAATCGTACACTACCTCCCCTTATGGTATATAAAAAGTCTGAATCTCCATCATTATCAATATCTGCCCAAAGGGGACACTTGGCATCCTGCAAATTTTCAATAGCAAAATAATCAGCATAAAATCCGCCTTGATTGAGGTAGATGCGTATATCACTTCCGGCTGAGCATAAAGTCACATCATCCAGGCCGTCGCGGTCAACATCATAGAAACTCACACCTGTGCCCAGGTAATTGCCCATAGAAGTAATGTAGAAGGGAGCTTCGCAGGAAACATCAATAAATTGCCCGGGTAAGGTTAAAGCATAGAAACACAGGGCAATGAATAAGTAACACTCTTTCATCGCGGTTAGTAAGTATTAGTACCAGAGTAAGCTACCTGAAATTGGTTTTAACAATAAAAACGCAACGTCAATTTAACTCTCCGTTAAGGTTTAGCGAATAAAGTGATAATTTCCGAATAACAATACTTTTTTAACTAAAATCTCATAACCGATTTTTCACAATGTGCAAAAGGTCTTGAGAAGTGAACACAATCCCGCGCGTGTGCCCCTTCAATCGTTTGAGAACTTCACCAGTTTCTGTGGGTGTATTCCGGAAAACAAATAATAGACTCCGTCCGAAAGCGATCTGGTATCAATTCTATTACTGGATTGATCTATGTCAATTTGTTGTCCCGAAATATTGTACATTGTAACCGGCAGGTCATTGCTGTTACGTGATATACATATATAATCGTTGAAGGGATTGGGACCAAATGCTGCGATATCGGCGTGCGTTGCATTGTCAGTGCTCAAATCGATGAGTTCAATTTGGATAAGGGCTGAACAGCCCAATGAATCTGTGACAAGACATGCGTAAATACCTTGTCCGACATTGTACAGGGTACTTCCTTCTTCACCAGAATTGACCCAATCAAATTGGTAGTAAGGAATTCCGCCACTTACTTCAAGTTCTATACTGCCATTGTTGCCATTGAAGGGCATTATTACTTCATCATAGATGGCTATGGGGTCTGCTTCCTGCACATTAAAAGAAAAAGTATCGGTACAGGTTGATTGGTATGAAATATAAATCTCATGTTCTCCATTATAGACTTCCTGTGGATTAAGTCCATTCCAATCGATTTCCACCTCATACTCCTCATTAAGGATAATAAGTTCTACTTCTACACTGGTGCCATAACACGCAATGGGAATGTCGAACAATACCTCCAAAGGGTCGGGTGAGGATAATTCCATTTCGGTGGTGATAGTGCAGCCATTGCCATAGGTGATCAGGCATGGATATTGGCCTGCAGGCAAGCCTGTAATATTCCAATCAGTGGAGTTAAGTCCTGACCAATATACCTCAGGCGAATTAGGCTCTGCAGAAGCAAAATAAATAGCTCCATCTGCCAGATAAGGACAGGTGGGGTGAAATGGTACGATCGAAAATTGAGGTATATCAAATTCGACTACATCAAAATATATTCTGCTGCTGAGTTCAAACTGATTGAACACATCTACCCAGTATAAACCAGGATCGCTTACCACCAATGAATCTCCTTCAGAGCCATCAAACCAGATAGCTGATTCGCCAGATAGTGAAGAAAGTACAAGGTTGCTACCGGGGCATATCCCGAGGGAAATTATTTCTTCATTCATTCCGGAAGTCTCACCTTCAATAAAAGAATAAAAAGAATCAGAAGGAAGTTTGGTGTACTTGTCGACCCAACCATTGGGCCAATTCACAATGAGTGAATCGAGTGTTTCATTACTACCCAAACCTATAATATTATAAGCCGAATTCTGGCTGAGATAATTGTCGCCGGCTTGTGTATTGAATACCTGACTTTCTCCACCCGAATAAGCCTTGATTAAAGCTCCAATACCATCGCGGTTGCTAATGGTTCCTGTCAACCCAAATTTAATCCAATGGTTGTCCGAGGGTGTATTTACAAAGAGCCCTGCATCGGCCGGAGCATTTCTTGAGACTGCGACATCATAAAATCCGTTGTTGTCAAAATCTCCTTTTGCATTGCAGTAATTGATTCCGTAGTCCAGGTCGAATGCCGGATCTGACGTAGCTATCATTGTCCCATCATTGTTGTTCAGATAAAAATAACCGGGTGCTGGCAGGCTGCTGCATACGTGCAGATCCTGGTCGAAGTCGTTGTCGGCATCGAACCACAATGAGCCCCAACAAACGTTATAGTCATTTAATAAACCACTTTGGTTGGCAGAATTATAGTATAAGCCATTGCTTTGGTACTCAAGCATTACATTTCCCATTTCGCTATTCGAAATAAAAATATCAAAATCATAGTCCTTATCGAAATCGCAAACTGATGCACACATTGCATCCACTGGATAATTAGCTCCCGTGGTTAAACTAATATCTGTGAAGGTGCCATCGCCATTATTCTGATAAAAAAAATTTCCTGTATAGAGAGTATTGATAATAAAGAGATCGAGCCATCCATCTAAATTGTAATCAAACCAGGTACTCTGAAAAGATTTTTGGAGCCCCATATCAATTCCTGTTTCTATAGATTTTTCTGTAAACGTACCATCACCATTGTTGTGAAAAAGCCATGAATGGCTGGGCTCGCCTTCGTAACAATTGCATACAAAAACATCTAACCAGCCGTCTCTATCGTAGTCGGCCCAACTGCACCCGTAGGAATTCGCAAATAAGCTGGACAAATTTAAATTGTCTGTGACGTCAGTGAATTGAAAATTGCCATCATTTCGATATAAAACACAGGAGGCACCCGAACGTGTAACAAACAAATCAGAGTCCCCATCATTGTCGTAATCAACCCAGGTTACCTGCTTTACCGTAAAATCATTTGGAAATGTGAGGAATAATTCGAAACCAGTACCTTGTAAATTTCTATAACATTTTATGGGAATTGCATTAGTGGCCATGGTAATATCGTCCCAACCATCACGATCGAAATCATAGAAACTTATTCCGCTTCCATTCAAGGAAAAAGAGCTCTCGTTATTGATCCCCAGTGAGCCTCCAACATCAGTAAACTGCGCACACAACAGCGTCGAAAAGATCAACAATAAGCCAAATAAAATCAGCTTATAAGTCAGCATTAGTACAAAGGTTTAATTCGCCTTTCGGGCGATGAGTTCGGCGACATGGCCAAAATTGCGGAAAATATATTTCTTCTTAAGTTCTTCTGAAAAGTCCAACTACATCAACTACAAAAGGAAATTCTATTCCGAATATCGGTTCCTTCGAACCTATAAAAGCTAGTTTTGGTTTAGGCGCTTCAATCATCGTTAGAAAATTGAATAATCAAATGTAATCAAAATTTTGGCATATCCTAATTTTTGTTCATTTTTTTTTACTACTGTAAACAGGATATAGAACTTATGCCGCTTACAAAAATAATATAGTCCAACCTGCCTGCCGGCAAAGGCAGGTTTCGGCTGCGCCTTATAGTACTATTTATTTTTAGTAACGGCATAACCAATTCACAAAATAATCTACCCTTTGAGTTAAATTATATTTGGAATTGGTATTATAAGGGCCTTGGCATTTGTGGCTGATTGAGATTCTTTTCTTTTTATAATTAAAGACTACCTGGCATGATGAAGGTTAATGTTTTGAAAGATTTTTGTAACTTGTCTCAATTATAGAGGCGCCATTGATGTGAGGTTATTCCTTTTCAATATCCAGAAACTCTTCGCTTAAAGACTTCCGTTTTTTTTTTGTAAATGAAGTTGATCCATCATTTCTTCTAAGAACCACAAAGTATTCACCAGAAGAATACTCACTTAATACTGCTCTATCTTCGTCTAGCCTGCGATTGATGTACTGCTCTATAATGAAACAGCCGTCTATTAGGTGCGGCTACTACCGCTCTACTCCTTCACCAGCCTCTCCACTATTTTTACACCGCTGTCAAACACAACCTCCATTAAGTAAAGGCCCTCGGGTAAGGCAGACATGTCCCACTCCTGCACCAAAATGTGGTTAGTAGATAAGCGCAATACCCTACCCGTGATATCGGTGAGTCTTATCTGCGCTGGTGTGGAGTCGAGCTGGAGGTGCAGGGTGTGATTAACTGGATTGGGCCAAAGGCGCATTTCGCTTCTAGCGAATTCTTTTACACTTACTATTGGGGGGCAATTGCTGGGCGCATCATAGCCGCAAGCATCTATTTTTACAATCCATTGGGGTTGGCCGTCAATTGAAACATCACCTCCAAGTGCATATCCGCCGTCATACGTTTTTGTTATGTCCATAGAATAAGCAATGGTGAGTGCATTCCAATTAATAGGGTAAAAGTACCTGTACCATTCGAGATTCAGATTATCGTCTAACTTGATAAGAAGTGTATAAGCACCCTGATACTGTAGAATAACAGATATGACATAGCCGCCATCCTGCCCTCTTAATACTTCTCTTATTCCAATACCTGTAAATTTAGTTGTATCAGTGATTTCTGGAATTTCAATAGTTAAATCCTCGATTATGTTGAGACTGTCAATACCAATTCGGGCACATTTTAAATCGAAATAGCCATAACCAAAATTCATTGTGTAATATGTTGGCACTGCATGGAAGTAGATAATCTCTCCAATGTCTTCCTCAATTAATGCTGCGCCGAAATTTTCAGCTCCTCCATAAGGCTGTGTTCCAATAAATATTTCCTGATCAATGTCGCCTATCAAATTAGTTCTTTGAATAAATGGCCCGCCTCCTCCCTGATTAATTACTGAATTTCCAAGAATAATCAATCGATCATCGGACAAATGGTGAATTTTGCCGAAGTCACGGCTATCTCCGGGATCTCCGCCACTTACATAGTGGGTGTCTATAACATCACCTGCGTAGTTCACTTCTTGAAAATAATGCCCTGAACTATCTTGACCAGATATGTGAAAATCTACCCGGGTGCTAACCATAAAGTTGCCGTTGTCCATGACATAAAGACCATCTGGATTATGGAAATCAGCACTACCATCCAAAGTACAGTCACCAAAGCCTGGTACCACTATTTCTTCGATAAGATTGAAACTACTATCGAGATGCATTATTACTGGTGACCTGCACTCAAGTTCACTATTATAATGAATCATGATCAACCAATCTTTGTCTGGCTTCTCAATTATACATCCTTCTGGGAGAAATTCAGTTTGTGTGACAAATTCAGATTGTTGTTGGTAATATTCTACACCACTAAAGGGGCTTATTTTTTTTGTTATAAAACCAACATGAAAAACATTATCTTCATCATAGAAAATGCCGTAGGCCAGATTGAGCAATGTATCTTGTTTGGCGTGAATGATGCCGACAGCTCCACCGCTATTTGCGGTATAATAATAGAGATTATTAAACCAAGAGTATTGGCAATGGGATGTACCCATTGCCAATACAAAAAGACTTGTAACTAAAATTCGCATGTGAACTATTTTATTATCAATGGCAAACGTTCCATTGTGCTACCATCATTTCTTCTGAGAACTACAAAGTATTCACCAGAAGAATACTCACTTAATACTATGCTATCTTCTTTTTTGTCCTCGATTGATGCGTTGTTCCGTTATGAGCCTGTAGTTTGTTGGGCAGGATTCTTTACTCCTTTACCAACCTCTCAACCATCTTTGCGCCACTCTCAAACACAACCTCCATTAAGTAAAGGCCCTCCGGTATGGTAGACATGTCCCACTCCTGCACCAAATTGTGGTTAGTCGATAAATGCAATACCCTACCCGTGATATCGGTGAGTTTTATCTGCGTTGGTTTGGTGTCAACTTGCAGGTGTAAGGTTTGATTGACCGGATTGGGCCATAGGCGCATTTCATTTCTGGCGAATTCTTTTACACTTACTATTGGGGGGCAATTGCTGGGCGCATCATAGCCGCAGGCATCTATTTTTACAATCCATTGGGGTTGGCCGTCTATACTCACGTCTCCACCCAGAGCGTAACCCCCGTCAAAGGTTTTTGTCATGTCGGCAGAATAGGCAAAAGTTGATTCATTCCAACCTGGAGGATAGAAGAACCTATACCAATCGAGGTTGAGGGTGTCATCTAATTTTACCACTAGGGTATAAGCATTTTGAAATTCTAGAATTAATGAAATGATATACCCCCCGTCTTGACCTTTGAGTATTTTTGTTATTCCTATTCCAGCGAACTTGGTTGTGTCCGTAATTTCAGGAATTTCAATAGTAATATCCTCGATTATCTCTAAGGGCTCAATACCAATTTTGGAGCATTTTAAATCGAAATAACCATGCCCTAAATTCATTGTGTAATAGGTAGGAACAGCATGAATGTAAATCATTTGGTTGTTCTCTTCCTCTATCAATGCAGCACCACTGGTTTCTGCCCATCCATAAGGTTCATCAGCTAAGAATATTTCTTGTTCAGGATCACCCTGAATATTGGTTCTTTGAATAAAGGGGCCTGATGCAGTAGAATTGATGCCTGAGTTGCCTTGAATGATGAGTTTGTTGCTGTTTAATTTATGTATTTTTTCAAATTCGCGACTAATTTGGTTTAATGAATCGCCATCACCCACATAATGTGTATTGATTACTTCACCACTGTAACTTACTTCCTGAAAATAATGCCCTGAGCTATCGGGTCCTGGAATATCAAAATCTACCCTTGTAGTAATCATCAGATTACCATTGTCAAGTGTAAAAAGTCCATCTGGGTTGTGATAGTCCCCACCAATCAAAGCGCAATCTCCAAAAGGAGGAACTACAATTTCTTCAATTAAATTGAGATTACTGTCGAGGTGCATAATTACTGGCGATAGACAGAGTAGATCACTTAAGTAATCAAACATCACAAGCCAATTATGATCCGTTTTTTTGATTATACAGCCGTAAGGACTACCCTCTGTTGCAGTGGTAAAGGGAGTGTGTTGTTCGAGATATTCCAGACCATTGTCTGGATTTATTTTTTTAGTAAGAAATCCAATTTGAAAAACATTATTTTCATCATAAAACAAACCATAGCCAACATTTAGAATCGTATCTTCCTTTGCGGTAATAAAGGAAGCGCCAGCTCCGTCCCCAGGGGTATAATAATATAGATTATTAAACCAAGAGTATTGGCAATGGGTGCGTCCCATTGCCAATACAAATACCATTAAAAATAAATATTTCATTTTATCTCTTTATCAGAGGAAGTTTTTCTAGCAAATCTCCATTATTCTTTCTAAAAACTACAAAATAGTCACCAGCAGATTGATCAGACAGTAGAATTGAGCTTTCCTTTTGCCCTCTTTTCATCTTCTGTTTGAGTACCACTCTGCCTTCAATAGTGTACAACTCGACAGAGATATCTTCATCAAGGCCATTTAGAAATTGAATCAATGCGAAATCTTCTGCCGGATTAGGGTAAAGTCGAACAAGGTTTTGCTTTATTACCGGATTTGCAAATTTTTCTGAACGCAGATTATTGTCTTCTGGCAGGTCGTGGTAAACAGGTTGATAATTGGTTAGTGATTGCAATACCCGCAAAGCCTCACGACCGGTGTTGAATTCATCGTCTATCCAATAATGTTCAAGCTGGCTGAATTGTTCGGGAGTAAGCACGCCACTTTGATTTACCAATGCCTCATGTTCAATTTGCCAGATTTCTATTAACTCAGAATTTGTTGTTATCTCCTCTGGCGTCATTTTATAAAGACTTTCGGCCGAACTCAATAAATCCAAGCTGGTTTCAAATTCTCCGATACTTCTTAGTAGCGTGGCTTTTTGCATGAGTTCTCCATAATTGTAGGTTATATCGAACATATCCAACAAATCGCCAGTTGAGGCATTAGTTGCGTTCGACCCGACATAGTTGAAGTACGATTGTCGTGTTTCTACAATTTCGTTCCTCACGTTCGCCATCATCTGCAGGCATATCTGATAGGGTGTGAGGTTTTGTTGGCGTGCATTGAGTATGAGGCTTAACTGGAATTCATCCAGTTGGATTTCTCTGGCTTGCAATGCGTCAGTCAGTTCGGTGCTGGTGGTTGCATGGGGGTTGGATGCTAAAATTACAGTTAACCAGGAAGCCGGGATTTCATACTCCTTTTGTATTGCGGTTATCATCACATCCATACTAAGTTGGGGTGAAGCTTGCAGAAGCTTCTGATAGGTAGCCATTGCGTTGGAAAAAGTGGTTGCCTCAACTATTTCCTTGAGGTTTTCAGTATTTCCTCCATCCCTTAATTGCAGGAGTAAATCTTTTTGTTCCTGATATTGTTGATGTAATACTGTCAAGTTAGTACCGGATTGTAAATTGGCAATAGGTTCGAAAAGCAATGGACAACCATGTTGATTATTGCGGTGCCAGGCATGGAGTCTGGAGGTAACCAAATTCTCAACACCGAATGAGCTTTCTGTATAACTCATTTCATAAGGGCCATTCGTGTTCAATTCACCAGGATAATAATAATACCATTGTTCCGGCACATTCTGCACAATGCCGATACCAATGCTTTGTCGGTATATATCATCATCTGGCGTGGAAGACTCTATACTAGCTGTAAATATGTTACCTGCGCTTCTGAGAGGAATAAAGTTAGGCCAAGTCCTTTGTTGCACTGCCGCCACGCACTTATTGTTCGCATTGGCATCAGTGTACCTCAACTCCACATCATTCTTATTGTCCTGAAATCTATTGCACTCATAATGCAGTCCCGTTGGACTACCTGCCGCCGGATCGCGGTTTACATTCTGGGTATAAATACCCTTGTAGAATCCTTTAATATTATTGGAGTAGATATAATTGTTGCCCGCCTGGCCGCAATTGGATACTTCTATGGCATAGGAGCGATAGGGTACTATGGGCGGGTAGGAATAAATCCATGTTTCGGTAGTAACGAAATCGTTGCCATTGATCACAAACCGGGTTTCGAGTGCCAAAGTATTGGCTATGCGCACACGAGTATTGGCTGTGGAGCTGCCTTGTATATTGCCATAAAATGCGGGGGTATCTTCGAAGGTATTCTCAATAATTTGCACCGAAGAAAGACCATTGATGGCGCCTGCTACCGAAATGCCATTGGCGCACTGGAAGAGGCTTTCGTCGATGCGTATAATGCGGTCGGCATTGGTATATACAGGTGTGGGCAAACCGTAATCTATAAAGGCGGGATTGAAATCGCCGGAAACATTGATGCCTTGCGAAAAACCTATGATGCTGGAACTACAATTGAGTCCGCCGGTTTGGCAACCCAGCCAGTCGAACCAACTGTTGCTGGCCTTTATAAAAACGGTGGTTAGCCCAACGCCCAAAGTGAAGGTATTGTTGACCACCAGAGCCTGGCAACTCTCAAATCTCACGGCCGTCACGTGGTTGAGCCTTATGCGCTCAGATCCTGGCAAGAGGGTAGATATTTCGGTACAGGTGGGAAACTGGTCGAATAAAAAGGTGCAATTCACAAATCTGGCCAACTCACTATTGGCAACACCCAACTCCTCCTGCGGCACATAATTCTGAAAGTTGATGTCGCGGAGGTTGTTTCTAAAGGTGGTATTCTCGCAGAAAATCCTTCCTGAAGAAGTAGCATTTTTGGTATAAGTAATGGAGCCGTTGCAGGCTATGCCATGCTCCAAATTTCGAATGCCTGTTTCTGCCCGCAGCACCTGGCAATCTCTTAGCGACAAGAAGCTGCGTTTGTTGGCCGCAATCTGGGCCACTGTAGGATTGCCGCCCACACCGAGTACCTCAAAGCCACGCCAGGTTTTTGCCGGATCGGCAGAAGTAAATGTGCTGTTGCTGGCTATAATCTGCCCTCCCGCCAAGGTGGACGTTCCACCCATGGTGCGTATAGCCTTGCCACGGGCCAGTTGTACATTGGCGTTGTTGATGGTGAGGGTTACGCCTGGGTTCACTATCACATTGCCATTGATTGTAATGTTCGGCCCATAAGGCGATACATTGTTCCATACGGTGCTGGTGCTGATTATCAAATCGCCCACCACATCGTAGCCAATTACAGGACCCACCACAAAGCTACCCGTGTAGGTGCAGCCACCAGCATCGTTTACCACTACATTATAAGTACCGTCGCAAATATTGGTAAGGTCTTGTGTGGAAGCTGTATAGCCGCCCGGGCCTGTCCATATATATGTGAAGGGAGCAGTGCCTCCCACAATGGTAAGGTCTATGATGCTTTGGCAGGTATTGCAGCCAAGCAACTCTGGCCCTGCTATACATGGATTGTAGCTGACTACGCCGCTGCCCGCCAGTGCAGTGGTTCCGCTTACATGCAGGGACAAATCGAGGTGGCAATACAACGGGAAGGCATTGTCTGACACTGTTACCTGATAAAAGCCTGGTGCCAGTGCATTGAGACAAGAGGCTGTACCAATGGGAGTATTGTAGTTGGGTGGCCCTGTCCATAGGTAGCTATAACTGCCTGAGCCTCCACCTATATTGATGCAGATAGAGCCATCGTTGCCCGCACAAGTGGCATTGGTTGTTGTAAAATTGTCTAAAGTAAGCTCATCGTAAACACTGCCTACCATGAGGTTGAAGAAACTACCTGTGCAGCTATCGCCGGAGGTAATTTCCACATCATATTCACCGGGCAAGAGGTTGATAAAGCAATTGGACGCCGCATCGTATGTATAGGTGCCTGGTGGATCTACAATAGAACAACCATAGGGGGGCAATCCTGTACCGGGCAAAATGCCCCAGATGCTGTCGCAGCACAAAGAGCCATCGGGCGAGAAGGGGCAGGTAGCGGGGTTGTCGTGCCAACTGGCTGCCAGATAACATTGGGCTTTGGCCTGGGAGTGGCAGAAAAATACCAGCGCCAGCAGGGCCAGTTTCCAGTTCCATGGACGAGGTCGATTTCTAAAGCTGGATTCAAAGGTTGTTTCAAATCGTTCAGAGCAAAGGTGAACGATAGTAAATTGTTTTTTCATTTGTATGAATTTATAAATTAATAATTTTCCGCTACATACTTGCGGAGGCATAACCTTCAGTTCTACTTCTTTTATCTCCCAGCCCATTCAGGGTGTGCCTCAGCCGATTCCAAACCAAGTGAGGCGTACGCATTGCCCAGTAAGATCTGAAAACCAGAGAGGACACACCCCGACAAGGCAGGGCGCATCCTTCTGCTCCGGCGCTTACTTGAAAATTTTGCGTACTTTCACTTGCGACGAACCATTAAATGCTAAATCCTTATAATGTCTCTTTAGACAATGCTAAGATGCACTAAATTATGAAATGGCATAAAAAAAAATGAAAATAAATTGATACATTAAGTAAAATCTGGATTTCACGGGTACTCTGCTAAAACCAGGGGGATTTTATCCTTTGGATAAAAACGGGGTGAAAGAGCACCTCAAGAATAAATAGTTAAAATTTTGTGGCCAAAAATTTTAATTATTATTTTGGTCACAAATTTGTGGCCAGCCTGCGGTGGCATTTTATATGGCCACATGGTATTGGCCACCAATTAACCCCCTAAATTTCAAACAAATGAAAAGTCTTATCGAATTGCGCAAGGAGTTGAACATGTCCCAAAGGGAAATGGCGGTGTTTTTGGGTGTCCACCGGAGTCAATTGTCTATGGCGGAAGTACTTAAGCGCAATTTACCCAATGAGGTCCATGGCAAAATAAGGAAAATTCAGAAGGAATTGGATTTAAAATCAAGGAAAAAGAGTGTGGCTTAGACCTTGAGTGATAAAGACAGGGCACAACTCATTAAATGGTTCGATGCGCAGATAAAAGAATGCAACTTTCAACTGGAAGTGACCAGAAGAGCATTGAAAAAAGTAGATTCTGAGTTGGTGGATGCAAATAAGTCGTTCGAAAAGCTAACACATTTAATAGAGGGCGCCAAAGAACGCGGAGAGCGCCCACATGCACTGTTGCGTCGCAACCTCGACAGGGTAACTGAAAAACTATCTTCCACACTTCTGCAGAAGCGCATTGATCTGCGCTTACAATCTGCTTCTTATAAGGCACGTGCGGCGGAGTTAGAAAAAATAAAAAAGGAAATGTGATGGTGTAAAAAGCTGATCTGTGCATTGCATATATTGTGTCTTTATCATTGTAGTTTCCGGTATATTGTTTCTAACCCGGATCTTATTTATCTATTCTTCATAGGGTAATACCGATTTGGTATCTGTTTTAGTCCAATCTGCGCTGCGCTTGATTCTACTAAACAGCTACTCTCCCGGTATTTACCACTGTATGATTTCATCTACGGCATGGACTAAATTAAAATGAACATTGGTATAAAATGAGATTGATATGAACCATTAAACCTGCCTGCGCTTGTATTTAATTCTCTGCGACCAACGCATGGCAGGGCGCTCAATTAACCAGGAGAAGAACCGGGCAAAAAGAATGGAAATAACAAATGCTGCAAGCAACAAACCTATTTTTTCAGTCCAGGTGTGCGCATAGCGTGCGGTATAGTAAAGGAAATGAACACCAGAGAAACCATGCACCAGATAAAGCGAATATGAAATACCTCCGAACCATTCGGTAACCTTGTTGTTGAAATTGATAAACAGAATGGCAAATGAGGTAAGTGATAATCCAATGGCAGTTTCAGGGCCCATTTCGAAACGGCATACCACCGTACTGAAGGCAATTAATATCCAAACCTGAATATCATCGATTTTTTTGATATGATGAAGAAACAAAGAAATGCCGGCAACAAAAACAGGGGTATGAAAAAATAACATGTATTTGTCTTCATGATCCAAACAAGTGGATAGAGCCAGAAAGCCAAGCAGAGTAAGAAATGAAATCCAGGCTTTGGCTTTCATAATAAGAGGGAACAACAACGCAATGGCTATGTAATATTGAAACTCTACGGCAAGGGTCCAGAAAACATCCTGGTACCATTTTATATCAAAAAATTCGGCAGAAAGAAAGAAGTTGTGGACGATTCGAGTGACATCATATTTAATGAGATAATCATCTTTCAGGGCATAGAAAAATTCGAGCAGGGCATAGAGCAACATGGAGGCTACAAAGGGCGGATGCAAACGCGCCATTCGTTTGGCCAGAAACCTGAAAAAATTAAATAGCTCGTATCGGCCATGGTACATGGCCAATGGAATAACAAAACCCGAGATGACAAAAAAGATATATACACCCTGATTTCCCTGGTAACTTATCTCTTTGATTACTGAGCCGTCTGGCATAAACGGGCCTGTTGGATCTGAGTGATAACAAAAATGAAAAAAACAAACCATAAGAGCAGCAATTGCTCTTAAAAAATTGATGACATCTACCTGTCGCTTCTGTTCCAAAAAAGTATTTTTAACTGGGTGCAAAGAAATTTGCAGGAGTTGCCGTATTGACCTTATAGAAAAAGAAATTTCCGATACTTATGAACGATTTGTACATTGTAATCGGTTGTCTTTTTCGGTGAACCTGTTTCAGCATTCAATTGATTCTATGGTTCATTACTTTGAACCACAGGGGAGGCAATAAGGACAATAGCATCATGGCCGGATAACCCGCGGGCATTTGACGCGCATCTGGCATTGAGTCCAACTCCTGATAATGTCTGGAGGGTTCCCAGTGGTGATCGCTGTGTCTTGTCAACTCGAACAGAACCAATCGGCCCAATATAAAATCTGAATTCCACGAGTGCCATGCCTGCACATCTTCATAGCGCTGTGGGGTGAGTTTCTTTCTGGTTAAACCATAGTGCTCAACGTAGTTGACAGTCTCAAGTAAAAGTATGCCGATGAAAGCAGCAAGGACAAAACACCACATGATCTCACTTCCAAAATTCCAATAGATCAAAAAGACAATGCCTGCCTGTATAAAAAGATGTTGAATCATTTCGTTGAAAGGCGACCATACTTTTAGTCCCTTGCGCTTTCTTTCTTTGGCGACAATGCTCCAGGCAGAAAAAAAACTACCCAGAAGTGTGCGCAACCAGAAAGTATAGATAGATTCGTTGAATCGGGCCGTTGCCGGGTCATCTGAAGTACCTACATTTCTATGGTGGCCTCGATTGTGTTCGATGTAAAAATGCAGGTAAAGTGATGAGGCCAACATCACTCTGGCGAGAAATTTTTCGAATGCAGAGGTTCTATGCCCCAACTCATGGGCAACGTTGATTCCATATACTCCGCACATGATGCCCATTGCCGTGATTTTGCCGGCTATAGTACTGGTAGATTGTGTGGCAAAGTCAATAGAATATAGAAAGTAAAACAACATAAAAATCTGCACAGGAACCGTGAAGTAAAGCAAGAGGTCGTAAAACTTATCCTTACGGGCCAACTCTCTTTCTGCGGCTGACAGATTAGAAGAACTCCTGCCAATAACCCACTCCATCAATGGGATTATTCCAAAAGCAAATACAAGGGTGAAGAAAGATTTCCAGTCTGAAGAATTCAGGCTGATAAGAGCGGTTAGTGGCAACAGGAATACCACAATATATTTCACTCCTCTCATGGAAAACTTCATTGGTTATTTTATTGGGGCTTATTTTTTTCCTGTAGAAATCTGATCAGATCGGCATCAGACATGTTGACAATTTTTAATGCGTCGGCGGCCTGTTGTGCCCATTTGGATGTGGGATACGTTTCGATAACCTTGTTGTAATACAAGGCAGCCTTTTCAGGATTTTTCATGTGCGCATCATAGATAAAGGCAATTAAATAAGCTGCCTCAGCTCTTCTGTCGAGCGACCTGGTACCATCATGAAAATTAATCAATAGTTCGACCGCTTTGGGGTATTTACCAATTCCATCTGCCAATGTGGATGCCTTGAAAAGATATTCGTAGGTGGCTGAATCTTTCTCGGCTTTGTTGAAATAATCCTGATAAGACCTGAGCAATTGATTGGCCAATGGTCTGTCAACGCTATCTCCTCCGGCCTTGACTTTGGCTTCCATTTTTTCAATTTCTTCTTTCAATGCCTTTAACTCAGGATTGTCTTTTACAGGAGCTGTAGTAGTTGAGGCGGGTTGATTATTGCAAGCAACAATAAGAATTGAAATACTGAGTACGATAAAACCGAATATTTTTTTCATTGGTTATTCTTTCACTTTTTATTTTGGAAAACGCATTTTATAATTCACATCCACATCGCCTTTGCTGATATCTGCGAGTTTACCACGGAGCAAAGTTTTTTTGAAGGCACTGATGCGATCGAGGAAAAGCACTCCGTCAATATGGTCGTATTCATGTTGGACCACACGTGCCGCAAAACCGTCGAGCTCTTCTTCGTATAGATCCCAGTTTTCATCGTAGTATTCAATCTTGACAATTGGCTTACGCATTACTTCCTCGCGAATATTGGGAATGGAAAGACAACCTTCTTCGAAACCCCATTCTTCGCCTTCCTCTTCGAATATGATGGGGTTGATAAATACTCTTTTGAAATCTTCGCAAGTTTCATCGCCATCTTCGCCTTCGGCCATGGGCGTGGCGTCAACCACAAACAAGCGTATGGGCTTGCCTATTTGAGGAGCGGCCAGGCCAACACCATGGGCATTGTACATGGTTTCGAACATATTGTCGATGAGTTTGCCCAAATCGGGGTAATCTTTATTGATCTCTTTGGCCTTTTTCTTCAGAACCGGGTCTCCGTATGCGACGATGGGTAATATCATGGGGGCAAATTTACATCTTAGTGCACTTCCATACCTAATGAAGGTGGATTGCGGATGAGATCATTTTTGGACAATAATTCTTTTTCTTCACCGCAAAGGAAATGCATTTATTAACCACAGAGGAAATGGAGGAAACAAAGAAAAAATCAGTTGTGTGGCTTTGGGGTTGTGACGTTTTTGCGGTTGGTGTGTGAGTTGTTGGCGTTAATTTAACCACAGAGGAAATGGAGGAAACAAAGAAAAAATCAGTTGTGTGGGGGCTTTGGGGTTGTGCAGTTTTTGCGGATGGTACGTGAGTTGTTGGCGTTAATTTAACCACAGAGGAAATGGAGGAAACAAAGAAAAAATCAGTTGTGTGGGGGCTTTGGGGTTGTGCAGTTTTTGCGGATGGTACGTGAGTTGTTGGCGTT
>JANNEQ010000057.1:0-43849 GCA_031378885.1 Flavobacteriales bacterium | reverse complement strand
TGAGCAAAAAAAACTTTTTTCAGTCAATTTTCAGTAGTTTTTGGGGAATTGAATGTCTGAACCCCTTGATTTTATTGAGTTGGTTTTTCAAAAAAGGTTTGTGTGGCTCAGGGGGGTATTGTTTGTTTGAATTATTGCATTGAGCTTTACAGCCCAAAATGTAGAGGATAAAGTTATCAATTCAAAAAAATGAAAAGCTCCTGAAAATTTAGTGAATTATACCAAGCCTTCAACGATCAACGAAAACCATTTGCCAAAACAAAATCTGTGTGGCTCAAAACGGGAATTAAAAAAAATGAAGTCCCAGAGTATAGGGGCTTTGATGAATAAAGTGCTCAACTTGGGTTAAGGACTTTGTATAAAATAACATTCGACCCTTACAGGGTCGTTTGATCATGGCAAACCGATTGTGCTATAAACATTTGATACATACTGGATCAGGAGATGGCCGTAAATAATGCGATAAACGATCCAGGATGGATCGCATATTTATAGGTACGATCTTGACTTTGGTGATAAACGACCAAGGTCGAATGTTGATCGGTCAATTCCTTAAGTTAATGACATTGCCCAGTGCGGAAGTCAGGAGATTGTGCGCCTGAATTTTAACTCAGAAATCAAGATTGAGAGATAAGTAGAATACCCGTGGAAGAATAGTGTGGTCGTCTACACCCCAGGCCCAGTCCGCCCTTACAAAATATCCCAATAATCTTGAGCGAAGCCCGAAACCATAACCATAAACAATTGGCTCGCGGTTGTTGCTAATAGTAACAGTAACTGGCCTTTGAAATACTGTGGTTGAATTAAAGGCTTCATTGTCTTTGTATGGACTCTTGCCATTCCATGCGCTTCCAGCGTCTAAGAATGTTACTATCTGAAAGTTCTCTATAAAATCACTTTTGATTGACTTTCGCATTAAATATTTGAAGATCGGAAATCTAATTTCTGCATTGGCCATCATCATGTTATTGCCATTTCTGGAATTGACGTAAAATCCGCGCACGGGTCCCGAAAAAGACTGATAGGCATAATTTTGTGTGTCGTCAACCTGGGTGCCCCGGTCTACCCGCTGAAACAACCAGTTATCCACTCCGCCCAGGTAATGTATTAGTTTGTAGTATCCAAAAGAAGAAGATCCGGCAAAACGAAATGCAGCAATAAGATCGCGATGTATTTTCTGGTAATGTCTGAAATCAAATCCAACCACATTAAAATCACTCCTTTCTTTATAGCGCAATGGCTGTTGATATCGTTCTACCCATGCCTTAAATCTTGTTCCATTGAAAAGATTAATTCCTTTATTGATGGTGTTATCAAAGACGTACTCCACTTTGAGTCCCAAATTCAGACTCAGGTCATTCGGTTTACCCAATGTTTCTGATGTAGTTGAAAGTATGGTAGTTTTATCGTTGCGCAGCAGCGTAGTAATCCGAATACCAGACAATTCGTTGAACGGATATTTGATTTGATAATAAGCACTTGTTGTCTGGGCTTTTCGCAAAGTATCTAAAGTTGGCAGATAACGGGCTTGTCTTTGAACAACAATTTTTTTGTCCCAGCGGCTATTCAGTTTTTCAAAACTCACACCAAATTCATTGCTATTAAAATCTCCCCCCAATCTAAATCCACCCACTACTTTATAATCTTCGAAAAGATCACTGGCGCCAAATTTAACCAGACCCGAAATACCAGGAGTTACACTGGTTGGGTTGTCCTTGCTGTACAATTGATAAAATGCGCTGGTAAAACTGTTACCCACTTGGGTAAGTACATAATCAGTGGCAAAATTCAGCATATATGATGTAGACTTCGGCATAATAAACTCTGTGTTGCCACTATCTCTCTTCGTTTCTTCCAAAGGAATTTCCTGAACTCTTATTGATTCCTTTTCATAAGAATAATCCTTTCGCTCGTCTTCAAATACATAATTATTGATGTCTATTTCTCCCTTCTTAACAGAGTCTTGCGATTGCTTAAAAATCACTGCATTGGCAGGCACTTCATATCCGTTGCTTCCGGTACCTTCTGTCGGTCGATCGATTGACAGGGCCGTGTCATTGCGACTTTGCGCGATGTGTACTATTGGTCTTGAGCCTTTTTTAAATACCATGGTATAATTGCCATTTTTGGAATTAACCTGGTAATCCAACGGATTGCGCTTATAATTTGACAACAGGCTGCTTACTGTAAAATACCTGTAGTGAATTGTTGTATCTACTGTGCTAATGGCACTATCGAGTATTGACATGTAGCGGTTGTCGAATCCTATTGCATCGCCCAGATATGTATATTTCTTTGGCGAATATTCAGCCGGGTGATGCTCGTCAGCAGCCGGAGTAGATGTAACCCGCTTCAACACCTTTGATCTTGTCTCAAGATCGTAAAGAAAAATGTCTTTGTTGTGGTCATACACGTCTACAGGAATTTTCGCCCGAAGGGTGTCGTCAATTCTGTCTGAAGCAAAAATTATCTTCTTTCCACCATCGACAAACCGCGGATTCATATCATCCCAAACATCATTGGTAAGTGGCTCTTGATTATTTCCTATACTCTGGTATAGATAAATATCTGTCATCCCCCTGTTGACTCCGCTAAATACCATCTTTTTGCCATCGTCGCTGTATTGCATATCGATGACCTTTTCAATCCTGAACAGCTCGATGTTGTTTTTCTTTTGATCCTCCATTGAATAATGGCATAAGTATGCTCTTGCACGCTTTTCATAGGAGTAAGTAAGTATTTTAGACGTAGGATGCCAGGCCATTATCGGATAAGACTCATCGGGTTGCCGGTCGAGGCGACAATCGTATTTACCAATCATTTTAGTTTTTGATGAGGCAATGTTATATATCCAGACTTTCGACTGGCCGCTATCATGGGTTACATAAGCTATGTTTTCACCGTCGGGTGACATTCTGAACTGACTGTAGTGGTATTTCTTTTTGTACTTTACATTCATATCGCCCAACAACTTCTGGCGCAACTTCCATATCTTTAAGTCTTCTTCTGATGCGCTTTGTTTCAAAGGCACATCAGATGGAATCTTGTCGAAATTGGCAATGGCAGAAGTTTTCTCCTTATAGAATTTAATAAAATCGTTGGTGATTTCATCTAAAGACAATCCCAAAACATAGAGAAATCCATTCTCTACATTGCGGCTGGCCTGAGCCATATAAAGCACATTGGGCACCACTGCCTGACCATAAACCTCTGAAATGTAATTCCAGAAAGCCTGCCCTGCGAGTTTGCTCTCAATGCCTTCGAGGCGATTAAAGCTCACAAATAAATTCTGCGAAATCTCATCGCGCATGAAGGCATCTGCCTCTGCAGATGGGCCGGTAGCGGCGTATGCTACAATTCCTTCCTCATACCATTTTGGAATAGAAAGCATGGTTGAGCTCTTGAGTACTTCCTTCCAGTCGCCACCAAACATCATCTGGTTGAAAAGCATTCGGGCAATATTTTCTCTTATCTGTATATCAAGTTTTGCGTGATCGCCTTCGTAGTAGACAAACATTTTGTTGCCCATAATTCTTGCAGTACCACCGATGCTATATTGGTCATCGTTCGAAATGCCCATATTGCTCTGTCTATATTCGCTCTGCTTCAAATAGTTGAGCACCTGAATTTTCTCATCAATGGAGTAGTCAAAGAACAATTGAATGTCAGTCAGATTTTTTTCGCAGGATTTCAATGTGTACTCAGCAAGATTTTCTCCTCCTATGTAGTAATAAGACTCGAAATGCGGGCCTGGATAATAAAACCAATCGAAATCTTTATACTGGACTCTGTTTTTTCCAAATTCTATATTGGAACCTTGATAAAACTGAGAATAGCCCTTAGGTCCAACTGCGACCAAAAGGAAAAACAAGATATATTTCAGGGTTGAGTTCAATAAATTCACAAGCGGCTAATTTAACCCAAATTGCGGTTAGATATTGCCATTGATCAAATTCAAAAGAACTATTTTGAATATCATTATTATGAGAAAATCTACAATTCTATGGGGCACTGGTAAAGTCGGCCCGGATGCCAATAACTTTGTAGCCTCAATAAACCAACCCAATGAAAATTACCACTTTCACATTCAATCCATTTGCCGAGAATACTTATCTGCTTGAAGACGAGGCTGGAGATTGTTGTATAGTGGATCCGGGAATGATGGATGAAACTGAAGACGAAGTGCTGTTCAGGTATATTAACAGTAATGGGCTGAATGTAAAATTCCTGTTGAATACGCATTGTCATATTGACCATATTCTGGGTAATTCATCTGTAAAAAAAGCCTATAATATTGGCTTATGGACATCAGAAAAAGAGCTGGCGGTTCTTGAAATGGCGCCTTTTGCCAGTTCGATGTGGAATGTCCCATATAGAATATCTCCCCAACCCGAGCGATTTATTGATGAGGGCGATATAATAGAATTTGGTTCTGTAAGGCTGGAAATACTCTTTGTGCCGGGACATTCGCCCGGACATTTGGCTTTTGTGAACCACCTTGATAAAACCATTATTGGCGGAGACGTGCTTTTCAAAGGCAGTATCGGACGCACAGATTTACCGGGATGCAATGGGACAGATCTGGTATCGAGTATTCTGAACAAATTTTACACTATTGGCGATGACTATGTGGTTTATCCCGGACATGGCGATCCAACTACTATAGGCGAAGAGAAAGTGTACAATCCATTTGTACATATTTAATCTCGGGTTATACGGTTTGCTTTTCTCAGTGTAAATGAAAATGTGCTGCCGATGTCTTCTGTGCTGCGCACGGAAATAGTTTGGTTATGGCTTTCTATAATATGCTTGCAAATGGCCAACCCAAGGCCCGAACCTCCTTCGTTTCTTGACCTGCTTTTATCCACTCTGTAAAACCTCTCGAATAATCTTGGCAGGTGCTCTTTGGTCATACCCACTCCATTGTCGGCTACTTCAACGAGTACGTTTTCGCCCATATCGTAAAATCTGATTCTGGTTTCGCCATCCTGTTTTCCATAGTTCACACTATTCATCAGCAGATTGACAAATACCTGCTCGATTCTTTTTTTGTCAGCTTCTACTATCAGAGGTTTTTCATTCCGGTTGCGCAACCGAAGTTCAATATTGCGCTCGCGGGCAAGGTCTTCAAGAGAGTTGATGCATTTGAGGGCGAGTTCTACAATATCAAATTTAGTCAGGTTGAGCGGAATGGAAGCACTTTCCAGATTAGTAAGAAGATCGAGGTCGTTGACCAGGTCGCTCAGCCTATCACAACTGGCACTGGCTTTCTGAAGAAATTTCCTGGTGAGTTCAGGATTGGCATAATCTCCATCCAATAAAGTGTCTATATAACCCTGAATACTAAAGATAGGGGTTTTCAATTCATGCGATAAATTTCCAATAAATTCCTGCCTGTAATTTTCCTGGGTTCTCAGTGCCTTTACCTCTTCAATTTTTTCTTTGGCCCAGTCAGCTACCTCCTCATTTACTTCATTCAATACATCCTTACTCATTCTGATACGTGGTTTTTCATCACGTTGGGTTTTAAATGAGTGAATGGTTTTGTAGATAATTTTTACCTTATGGTAAAGAAATTTTTCGATAAAATAAAAAATAATGAGATAGGAAATACCAAAGCCAAGCACGAGAAAAGACAACAACAGAAGAATCTCAAAATCCTTCTCAAGAATATAAGCGGTGATAAAATAGGCTGTTGCAAGCAGGCCGGTTATTAATCCGGCCGAAACTAAGGCTATTCCCTTCGGAGTTCTATTGAGCATCAAGGCTCAAATTTATAGCCAACTCCTTTAATTGTTTTAAAATAATCATCCCCAAGCTTTTCACGCAATTTCCTGATGTGTACATCAATGGTCCTGT
Source organism: Flavobacteriales bacterium (assembly GCA_031378885.1). GTDB lineage: Bacteria > Bacteroidota > Bacteroidia > Flavobacteriales_D > Sanyastnellaceae > JANNEQ01. Next base: position 37,990 of record JANNEQ010000057.1, on the reverse strand, counting down.
CGCCCACTATTACATCATTTCCCCAAACACTTGCCAGAATATGGTCGCGTGTGAAAACCCTGCCTGGCTGTGAAATGAGCAATACCAGAAGTTCAAATTCCTTTTTGGGGAGGGAAAGTTCTTCTCCATCCTTGTAGACAAGGTATTTTTCCTTGTCAATACTAATTCCAATTTGTGCGGGCAATGGAGATGTGGATTCCGGAACTCCTGCTGACCTTCTCAAAAGCGCCTTGATTCTGGAAATGAGCACCCTTGGTTTAATGGGTTTGGGAATGTAGTCGTCGGCTCCGGCATCAAATCCTGCTATCTGGCTGTAGTCTTCATTGCGGGCGGTGAGAAATGCAATGAGTGCGTGCCTGAGCTGCGGATCTTCTCTTATTTCGCGGCAGGCTTCCATACCGTCCATTTCTGGCATCATTACATCTAGCAAAATGAGGTCAGGAACTATTTTACGAGCCAGGTTTACGGCTTCTCTGCCATTCGAGGCAGTATGCACTTCATAACCCTCCTTCTCAAGGTTATATCCTATAAGCTCCAGAATGTCTGGCTCATCGTCCACCAACAAAATTTTACTTTTATTCATCCAATTGTCATTCTTAATTTTGACTTGGCAAAGATCACTCTTAAGTGGTTAAAATAAGGTTAAGACATCATTAATGCAAAAAGAACTATATACTTGCCTCCGCGAATATTTGCGTCTCAAAATTATCTTATGGCAACCTACTTCTCTGATAAAAAAATCTGGATTACCGGTGCAAGTTCTGGTTTGGGCGAGCAACTTGCTTATGAATTGGCAAAAGAGGGTGCCCAACTGGTGCTAAGCGCGCGCAGAATTGAGGAGTTGCAAAGAGTAAAAAATGTGTGCGCAAATCCAGACAACGTTGAACTGGTGCCTTTTGACCTAAGCGCTGAAAAATCGGTTCTCGAAGCTTTTGATGTGATCAGCAAATCTCAAAAATCCATTGACATTCTATTCAACAACGGTGGTATTTCACAACGTTCCAATGTGTTGCAAACCAAGACTGAAGTGGAAAGAGAAATTTTTGAAATCAATTATTTCAGCAATATTCTTTTGTCCAAACTGGTGGCGCCTGAAATGATAAGGAAAAAATCGGGGCATATTGTAATCATCTCCAGTTTGCTGGGCAAATGGGGATTTCATACCAGGTCATCGTACGCAGCTTCGAAACATGCACTTCATGGATATTATGATTCAATGAGAATGGAATTGGAAAACCATGGGTTGATTATTACCCTGATAACGCCAGGATTTTTAGCAACCAATATTTCTAAAAATGCCAGAAATGTGGATGGCGCTAACACTCAATTAATGGATAATAATCAGGCCAATGGATTGTCGGCAAAAGAAGCTGCGATTCAAATCATGCGTGGAGTAGCCCAAAAGAAAAATGAGTTTGCTGTTGGCTCGAAAGAAATTCTGGGATTAAAAATGAGAAGATTTTTTCCCAAATGGTTCGAGAAAATTCTTCGCAGACAATCGGCGACATAATCCCGGTTATGCACCTTCCGAGTATTTTATTAGCGCATATCTTATTCAATCGCAGGTCATTTATTGGTGTTGAAAGTACTTTCCACACAGTATAATCTGTAAGCCCGCCAATAAATCAATTCTTTGCTCATTGTAACCCAGGTTAAAAACCAGAAAGCCGGACAAGCCGGCTTTCTAAGATTACATGATTTCCTTTTTATAAGTTGTAACGCTGCTGTTCTTTTATGTATTTGTCCAATTCCTGAATTGAACTACTGTACCAGAACAACTCATTCACTTTGTAGTAATTTGATTTGTCAATTACATTGGAATAGGCCTGTTTCAAAAACTCCAGTTTATTTTTCTCATACCAGAATTTGGAAGCAATTTCAATGGTTCGATTCGTGGTGATTGATTTACCTTGTAATGCCTGTGTGGCCACAGTTAATTTATCATCGTCATTCCAGATATTGTCAAGCGTTGCCACAAGCTGCTCCAGATCGTAATCTGTAAACTCAGGCCATACTTCCACATAGGTGTCTGGTTCATCACAATCTTCATCGTAGTTGTCGTGATGTTCACAAACATTTGGCGCTGGTTTCTGACAACCAATATTCACAGGGCGAATCTGAACTGACTGTGGTCTTTCATTCCCGCATGTTCTCAAAGGAGTTTCGCTTACCACTTCGTACCACATCTTTCTGTTAATAATTGAGGTAACCAGAGTATGTTCGGGAATATTGATTTTACCTTCGTAGAGCAATACTCTTCCTTTATTGCCTTTGGGCTTCATCGATGAGCCGAAAACCTTGATTCTGTGCACTCCACACGAAAGACCTTCAACTGTTATGCATTGATTGCCCTGATAATAATCCCCGTCGATCTGAACGTACAACGGTTTGTTGTTCCACAATGAAAGTTGAAGTTTTGAATCATCGTGTGCAGCAAAAGTGCAGATTGATTGTGTAAAAAATACTACACAGATTGCTACAAATAGAACTGAATTGATTTTGTGTAAAATTCCTTTTTTCATTTGTTTACCCTCCTTAAAATTTTATTCGGGTATAGGGCATAAGACAAAGCCTATGCCAGAAGCAATGTTTGGCAGGAATCGACTGAATGCGCCTGAGAAAAGAACTAATCTTTGATTCTGCTAAAACGCAAAGCTTTGAGCATAAAGTCGGGCAATGGCTTCATTGGGTCGCGTTTTTCTACATTGAGAAAAACTCCCCATTTTTCAATAATAGGAACTTTGTATACTTCAATCATCTCGATGAGAGTATGATCGTCGTCGTGAATGTAAGTACAATGCACTTTGGTATTTCCCATGTTCAGGGCTGAATTGCTATCGCATGTAAAAGCATAACCCGCTGAGGCCAATTCTTCTCCGAGATTTTTCATGCCTTTCACATCTAATCCAATGTGTGCAAAACCTGTATCTGCCCAAATACGATTTTCGAATATAAAGTTTGGCTTTCTATCCAATGCCTGAACCAACTCGATGTAAACACGGCCGGTTACTTTAGCAAAACCTCCTCCGGGCTGATTGGATTGGGTGAGCAATACTCGTCTGAAATTGCCATTTCCGCCTGGTAATGCAATCCAGTCCCCAAAATTACCAGTCTTGTCATACACCACTTTATCGAAGCCGAGAATTTTGCCATATAGCTTCATGGCCTTATCTATATTGCTCACACCGGTTGTACAACCTATCACTCCCCCGCTGTGGTGAGCTGATTTCATGTACCATTCGTTGCCTTCTACATATTGCCAGATGTTGTTGTCGGGATCGGTAATGTAGAAAGTTTGCCGGCCTGCAGGATCTGCTTTTAATTCAGTGATAAAAGCCAGATTGTGGCCCTTGCAAAACTCATGTGTTTTGCGAATATCGCGGCACTTAATCTGGGTTATCAATATGCCCGTATCACCAATTAAGATGGGATTTACAGGGCCCTTTGGTTCGAAAGACGTGGGGCGAATTACTTCAATGGCGCAACCTCCCTGAAGGTTCATGATCATACTGGCTCGCTTGGTGATGGTTTGGTTGTGCGTATAATAATGCATCAACGGGGCAGGCTGTACTGAATCGAAAAAAGGAATATCGAGGCCGAAAAATTTTCTATAAAATTTCAATGATTTGTCCATGTCAGTCACAGCCACACCAATGTGCTGGAGACCATTTATTCTTTTGTAATTCTGACGATCCATCCGACCTATTTTAACTTTGAAATAAGTTCTATTAACTCCATTCTGTATTGCCGCCATTGGGTGACATCTGGCACGCCTGTTTTTTCAATATTTCTGAGCCTGAAATATTGAATAACCTGCTTGTATACCGGCACCCAATACAGGGCAATAATACCACTTAAAATTCCGGACAGACCAAATGCTATGGCTATCTTCATTGACGATGAAAACAATCCGGCAAGGAATACCATCAAAAAAATCCAAAGGGGAGAAACAAAAGTCCAAATGACCAGACGAATGGAGTTGTTGAAAAGCTTGTCTTTCACTTTGGTCTTGACCATCCACTCGACAAAAAGAAACAACGGGCCAAAAAACAAAGCAGCGAAAACTGCGGGTAAAGCAAACAAGACCATCATAAGAATTTTGGCCGAGCTTAAATTCTCAATGTACAAATCCTCTCTTATCTTCAATTGACTGCGCAGGCGCCTGTATGGGGCTGCAATGCGGGCATAATTTTCTTTTAACTCAGGATTTTCCGATAAACTCCGGATAACTTTTTTGAAGAAACTCATTTGATCTGACAGCGAATTACTTCCGGAAATTTTCCGGCACAATGGTTCGCCCGAAATTATTTCTTCATAATTTTCTTTGTCTTCGATGTCAACCATTACTTCTTTCATTCCTGATTTAATTTCAATCATGAGCAATTGCATCTGACGGGCGTCTTCATGTTGGCCAGTGGTAACTTTTATGGCTTTGCCATAAGTAATCAGCAAGTCCGCTCGATAGTAATAATAGTTAGAATAGTCGAAGCCTACCGGAACGATATATAAATCTTCTACCCCGGATTTCAAGCTATCGATGGCCAATCTGGCCACACCTTTTTTCAATGGACAAAGTTGTTTCATGCCTCTATGGGTACCTTCAGGAAATAAACAAATTACTTCATTCATTTTAAGTCGCCTTTTGCATTCTTCGAAGGTTGGGGCATTGACATCTGCCACATTGCCTGCCTTGTCTCTTTCGCGATAGACCGGCAACATATTGATGCGATGTAAGATCTTAGCCACCAAAGGGTTTTTGAACACATCGGCACGTGTGAGCCAATGTAATTGCCTTGGCGATGAAACACAACAAACCACGGGATCAACCATCGCATTCTGATGATTCGCTACCAGAATAACCGGTTTGTCCCTGGGCATATTTTCAAATCCTCTGATTACATATTTTCTATAAAAAATCAGAACACCGAGTGATACTGCCGGGCGCAGGAACTTATAAAAAAATGAAAACTGAGGGCGACTTTTTTTCAACTCGAAATATTTAGTGTGATTAATTCTCAGACTAGTTTAGCTACAATCCGTCCCAGTGTTTCGCCCCGAAGCATCTTATCCATGTAATCAGGAATTTCATCCAGACTAACAATTGTTTTCATTTTATCGAGAACTGCGGGTCTCCATGGTCCGGCGAGTTTGGTCCAGATTTGTTTTCTTAAATCAAGATTCGTTTCTGCTGAGTCAATACCCAGAAGATTTACTCCATTCATGATAAATGGATAAACTGAAGAATTTAATATTGGTGAACCTACCAATCCAATGCTGGCCACATTACCCTGCTTGGCACAAGCTTTAATAAGTGTAGTAAGAGTATTTCCTCCTACGTTGTCTATTGCTCCGGCCCACCTTGCTGCAAGCAATGGTTTGCCGGAAGTGTCATTCACTTCTTCTCTTCCAATACAACGACTTGCTCCAAACTCGATAAGTTTCGCATAATGTTCTGTTTTTCCCGAAGCCGCTACTGTTTTGTATCCAGCCGCTTTGAGAATGGCGAGGGCCATAGATCCTACCCCACCTGAAGCACCAGTCACAACAATTTCGCCCATGTCGGGATGCTGGCCACATTTCTCCATTTTATGCAATGCAAGTGCCGCGGTATAAGCTGCTGTGCCCATGATCATGCTTTCTTCGAAGGTAACAGAGCCATGAAGCGGGACAAGCCATTTTCCGGGAACAGAAATGAATTCTGCAAAGCCACCATCTGTGTTCATTCCCAGATCATAACTTGTGCAAATCACTCTTTCACCCGGCATGTATCTACCGGTTTTGTCGTGCACTACTTCACCACTGGCATCTACTCCGGGTGTGTGCGGGTATTTTCTTGTAATTCCCCTATGACCTGATGCTGACAGGGCGTCTTTATAATTGAGCCCAGCATAATGGACCTTAATAAGTACCTCGTTTACCGGAAGCGCTTCAAGTTCCTTCTCTTCGATGGATTTTGTAAAAAGTCCATCCTGCTTTTCTCTAACAACAAGTGCTCTCATTACTGGTTGAATTGGGTTACTCAAAGTAATTCATCACTTTGTGCCCGCCTGCTAAAAGATATTTATCACGGTTGAAAAGATCCACGTCTGCTTTTACCATATCGCGAACCAATTCTTCTAAGGAATGCTTGTGCGACCAACCTAGTTTTTGGTGGGCTTTGGAAGCGTCGCCGATCAATAATTCTACTTCGGTTGGTCTGAAATATTTTGGATCAACTTCAATTATTACTTTTCCTGTTTTGGAATCAATGCCTTTTTCTTCTACTCCTTCTCCTTTCCATTCCAATTGGATATTGACATGACCAAATGCCAACTCACAAAATTTCTTTACGCTATGGGTTACGCCAGTTGCAAGAACAAAATCGTCAGCTTCGTCTTGCTGCATCATCATCCACATTCCTTCCACATAATCTTTGGCATGGCCCCAATCGCGCTGGGCATCGAGATTTCCCAGGTATAATTTATCCTGAAGTCCCATGTGTATTTTGGCCACGGCACGGGTGATTTTACGGGTAACAAAAGTTTCACCGCGCAAAGGCGATTCGTGGTTGAAGAGAATACCGTTACAGGCATACATATTATAGGCTTCACGGTAGTTTTTTGTGATCCAGAAAGCATATAGCTTGGCCACTGCATAGGGACTTCTTGGATAAAAGGGTGTTTCTTCATTCTGAGGAACGGCCTGTACTTTACCATAAAGTTCGCTTGTGGAAGCCTGATAAAACCTTGTCTTTTTTTCCATTCCCAGAATTCTTACGGCTTCCAGAAGCCTTAGTGTTCCGGTTGCATCTGCATTGGAGGTGTACTCGGGTGTTTCGAAGGAAACAGCCACATGACTTTGGGCAGCAAGGTTGTAGATCTCGTCTGGTTCTGTTTCCTGAACCAACCTGATTAAATTGGTGCTGTCTGTAAGGTCGCCATAGTGCAGAAACATATTGACGCCTTTTTCGTGCTGATCTTTATACAGATGATCAATGCGGTCAGTATTAAAAAGGGAACTTCTGCGCTTTACGCCATGAACTTCGTATCCTTTGGATAGCAGAAGTTCAGCCAGATAGGCCCCGTCTTGTCCGGTTATACCGGTGATAAGTGCTTTCTTTTTCATTGATATTAATTCAGCACAAATCTAGGCCTTTCAACACTTTGATGAAAATTTCATTCTAAAGAGTTCCTTACCACCTTGTCGCGCTCAAATTGTAATTGGTTGAGGTTGCGGTAGAAGCCTGTGGGCAGATTGATTAATTCTTCGTGATTTCCTTTTTCCACAATCACTCCCTGATCGAGTACCAGTATGGTATTGGCATTGCGAATGGTGGATAATCTGTGTGCAATCACAATGCTGGTTCTGTCTTTCATCAATTCATCCAAGGCATCCTGAACTTGTTTTTCACTTTCACTATCGAGGGAGCTTGTGGCTTCATCGAGAATAAGAATGTTGGGATTTCTGAGAACCGCTCTTGCAATAGCAATTCGCTGTCGCTGACCGCCGCTGAGCTGAATTCCGCGATCGCCCACAACTGTCTCGAATTTTTCCGGAAATGACTCTATAAAATCAAGAGCATTCGCCTTTCTGGCGGCTTCGGTAATTTCGGCATCAGAAGCACCTGGTTTGCCGTACTCTATATTTTGCTTGATGGAACCGCCAAACAAAATAACCTCTTGCGGCACAAATGCCATCTGACTTCTTATTTCAGCCAGTTTATATGAAGATGCCGGTTTTCCGTCAAAAAGAATTTCGCCTCCGGTGGGCTGATAAAATTGCTGAATGAGTGCGGCAATGGTTGATTTACCGGACCCGGAAGAGCCTACCAATGCAACTTGTTGACCGGGTTTAACTTCAAAAGACACATTCTGGAGTACTTCGATATCTGACCGAGATGCGTAAGAAAAGCTTACTTTTTTGAATTCTATTCCGCCTCTGAGTCTGTGGTCGGTTGGCACATTTTCCAGACTGATGTCTTCGGTTTTGAAGCTCAGTATTTCCATTACATTGTCTATAATGCCTATACTTCTCTGGAGTGTACCCATTTGAGCAGCCAGCCCGCCAATGGATCCGGCGGCCAATGCGGTAAGAAAAATAAACATAGAAAGCTCCTGGCTGTTGAGTTCGCCGGTTTCCCGGAGGTGCGCGCCAACCCCCATTACCAGAGCCAGGGCCCCAAATAAAAACACGATAATAAAGGTGCCGAACAAACTCCGCCAGATGGCTCCTTTCATCGCTACTTTCCTGATACTGGCAATACCTGCTTTGTATCTGCCTGTCTCATATTTTTCGTTGGTAAAACTTTTTACATTGACAATGGCTGTGAGTGCTTCATTGACTATTACGCTGCTGTCGGCTACTTTATCCTGCGTTTCCTTACCCAGTTTTCTCACATAACGACCAAAGAAAACCATGACGACAATAATCACGGGTAACGAGAATAACATGACCAGCGTGAGGTACCAGGAGAATGATATAAGTACAGAGAGAGAAACCAAAATAATTACGGTTTGCCTGATAAATTCAGGTAAAGTGATGACTATCGTTTCCTGAATGGTAGAAATATCGCTTGAAATTCTGCTCGATAAATCGCCTACCCTTCTTTCGTTGAAGAATTGCATGGGCATTCGAATCATTGTGCTAAAGGCGTCATGCCGCAAATTGAACATGGCATTTTCGGTGACATAAGCAAAAATATATACCCTGAAAAATGAGAATACACCTTGAATAATAAGTAAGGCTACGAGGATGGTGAGGACCTTACCTGTTCCGCCCATATTCTGAGTGAATTCGAGTTGATTTAAAATTTGCTGATTGAGCTTATTACCGGGCATCATGGATGTTTCCCCATCTGTAAGCAATGAGCCCAACAAAGCGGTTATCACAATGACCAGAAGTCCTGAGATAACAAGAAGTAACATTCCTATAGAGAATAAAAATGCGTGTGGTTTGAGGTATCTGAAAACTCCAAGTGATCGTCTGAATGACTCTTTAGAAAATTTTTTCTTCTCCTCTTTGCTATTCTTTTCCTGAGCCAAAATATCTGTTTGAGAGGCCAAAGTTAGGCTAAGGCATAGGGATTAAGTAATGAAATTGTCAGAAAAGAAGTGATCACTTCTTTTTGTTCTTTTCCTTTTTGATTTTTCTGAATAGCTTATCTACGTCAATTGAAATGGATTCTGTATAGTCCAGATCGGGAGTCAATGCCTGATATTCCTCGTCGTAAGCCACTTTTACATAAGCATCTTTGAGCATGGGAAAGTCGTAACCTTCCACTGCCTGAAACAAGGCCATATCCAGTTTAAGCTCACTGGGGCGCTTCTTTTTAGATGGAACACCGTTGGTGTCTACAGCAACCTTTTTACTCACATAAACACCACCGCCAAACCAGATTTCGTATTGGTGCCCGATGGGCAAATAAAACTCGTACGCTCCTGATTTATCCGTGAAAAAGGCCACGTAGATGTCCTTGTCCTGGTATACCACCACTTGAGTAGAAATGGGGCCCTTATCGACTTGTTCGAACATATCGATTTCTAAGGTACTACCTTTCAGAAGGAAATAACCTTCGTGGCTATCCTTTTGAGCATAAGTGACTAAGCAGATTATGCTCAACAATATGGTTATAGAGTAATTTCTCATCATTGACAAAAATGATAAAACATGCGAAACGAATAAAGACCTGGTCAGAAGCTTATGAACAACTAAAGGTTACTTGAATTCCGGAATCTTAATTACTGAAAGCCAGCCCCATGAATAAGAATCTACCTGCTGGATTTGCACTACTGATTTGCCTCAAGTACACCTGTAATACGGTAGTTCATCTTCTGCGAATAGTCCATATCCCAGACAATTGCTCCTTTGCGCTTGTGAAAAAAAGCTTTCGCCACAGGAGTATTAGACATAAAGTCCAGGCCCAGATAGCCTTTGTTCTTGAAAAGGGCGATGTCCAAAGTCAATTGGATCAATCCAAATCCAGATGCTTCTTTAAAGTTGGATGCGTCTATCTCCACAATCTTAGTGACATAATTTGCATTTCCGAATTTGATGGTATAAGTTGGATAGTAGGCCAGTTTCAGGTTGTATTTTCCCTTTGACTCCGATTTGAATGTGGCAATAATTGAATTTCCCGACCAGACTTCAATGGGGATGCCGGCAATGGGTTTTTCCAGGGAATCCAATAAATTCAACTCCAAGACCTTTCCCGAAATCGTCACGCACTTGACATTAGATTGGGCCATACTTCCCAATGAAAGCATTACCAAAACTGATATGTACAAGAGTTTACGCATGCAATTGAATGGCCCGATCAGGATTAAACCGAATCTGATGATGCTGATTCCCACGTAACTGCGCCATAAAAGCACAGACTCTATTCATCAAAACAACTACATAGTAATTTCTCAAAAATATTCTTTTCGAAAAAACACCGTTATATGTTGCCAGTGAATACAGTTGTTGCATAGCGAGATCAGTTTTTCTGGTTTGTTTGGGATTGTATACACCAACAAGTTCAATAAGTTACGCCATGGCATATTAATTTAGATCAGGCTTTCTTTTTCTTAGACGAGTTCTTCTTTTTCTTTTCAGGATCTTCATGAAAAAAGTACCGCAGATCGAGGGTAAGATAAGTTCCTGAAATGCCATTTACAAGTTGGGTATGGCGGCCGTCATTCGAAAAATCAGCCTTAGAATATCCAATATCGAAAAAGGGTCTGTGAAAAGATGCTCCCACGTAATAATATCCTTTTTCTTTGGTACGCCACTCAAAACCATAATTGGCTACTACAGCAGATTGCGCCCATCTTCTTTTGAAGGTTTTTTGATAAAATACATAATCGATCGTATCTACCTCTAGCAGAGAAGTACTTTCTACATTACTGGGGAAAACATCCAGGGAAAATCCGCCACTGGCATTCATGTACAATCGCTCACCCAGTTTCACATATATCATTCCCTGTAAAGGAATTTCATAACCAATAAACCTAAAGTTTAATTTTCCAGGGGCCAACAATTGAGGATGATTGAAATTCAATTGGTAGTTGCGCTGAACCAGATTGATGCCCGTTTCCATACTCCAGCTTTTGTTCAATCCGAAACGAATTACCATACCAATGTTGTAGCCCGCCAATGGTTTGAAGTCTACCGTAAGATCCTCCGCAGTGGCCGACTCAGTGCCGGTTCCAAAAAAACGACTTGGTATCATAGGCTTGAACTGAAAGCCAAAGGTGGTCACATTTTTTTGCCCCAATACAAATTCTGCCTGCAGCAGCAGAGCTCCGTATAAAATTACTGTTAGAAATATAAATTTCATCCGCAACATCTTCCGCTTCTATTAATCCTCAATCCACGTTGTGACGTACTCCAATGGCTTGCGATGGCTTGCAGGCCATTCGTCCATAGAATATCCCAGATAAAAAAGCCCGAGGCATTTATCCTGCTCTTCCATTCCCAGAAACTGATTCATTTCGGGCGTATAAATAAATCCCGGGGTTGACCAAAATGCTCCAAGACCATAAGCTGTAGCGGTTAGCGACATATTTTGAACAGCACATGCCACGGCTTCTACCTCTTCCAATTCTTTGATCTTTCCTGTTTTATCTCGCTCCATACAAATGGCTATAATTACAGAGACACTCCCGGCTCTTGTTCTAAACCTATCTGCCTTAGCCTGACTGAAGGATTCAGGTTTGGTTTTCAGCTTATATAATTCAGGCAACAATTCAGCGAGCTTCTTCAATCCTTCGCCCATAAATACTTTGAATCGCCAGGGCTGGGTCATGCCATGCGATGGAGCCCAGGTGCCATTGGTCAAAATGAGTTCTATCTGCTCCTTATGTACTTTTCGGGGTGAATATTTTTCCGGCATGATTGATCGTCTGGCGCGAATCAATTCGGTTATTTCACTTAGGTTATATTTCATACTTTCTGATCAAGAATATTCAATTGGTTCAACATCCTGAATGCGTCTTTACAGGCAGGTGTATAAGGGCCCGAATGTCCGAATTAAATACTTTCACACAAAGCTAACTTGAGTAAATGGCTTTTTGTTTTTAAAGATTTCGAAAGATGATTTCAGAATTCAACCAATAATCTCATCAAAATAAGCTTTTCTTTGTCGGCAATCCGGAAATCGTTCAGGACATTCGGGGATGCAACCACACATTATGAAAACATTTGTTATTACGGGAGCTGGCACTGGTATTGGCCGCTCTACAGCGATTTTACTTTCTTCTCAACCCGAGGTAAGCCTTATTCTTGTTGGCAGAAACATGGAGAATCTTCATGGCACTCTGGCACTTTGTGAAAGGGCTGAATCGCACCAACTATTTTCTATTGATATCAGGTCTGCCGGAGCCTGGCGTGATAGTTATAAAAAATGCAATGCGGAGCGCCTCAATATCTCAGGCCTTTTTGCCAATGCCGGTATTGGAGGAGAAAATCATTATGGCGAAGGCGACAGATGGGAAGAAATTCTATCCATTAACCTGACCGGAACTTATGTTTCGATCATGGAAACCCTTCCCTATATCAAAACTTCTACTGAAAAATTCCGCCACATTATAATGACATCCTCCTGTCTGGCCAGGTTCGGAGTACCCAATTATTCAGCCTATTGCACTTCCAAAGCAGGACTGCTTGGTCTCACAAAATCACTTTCACTCGAATTTTCATCTGATAATATTCTGGTCAATGCAATTTGCCCTGGATGGGTTGAGACCGATATGGCCAAAGCCGGAATCCAAAAACTGGCTGACCGCGATGGCAAACCTTATGAGAATACATTCGAAGAGCAAATGTCTTACGTGCCATTAAAAAAAATATCGAAACCGGGAGAAATTGCCAACCTAATCAAATTTCTGTTTTCGTCTGATCAAACCTCCATTACCGGGCAAGGTATCGACATCAACAACGGTTCATTTATGATCTAATGAAAAAAACGCTGCTCTTATTGTGGATTCTGTTCTTTGGCTACCCTGTATATTCTCAGAAAAATTTCGTACGGGATTCTTCTGCAATAGCTGGGTTTTACTCAGAAATTTTGACCAATGGAAAGTCATACGAAGATCTGAGATTCCTGTGCAAATCAATTGGCCATCGATTGGCAGGATCTGAAGGCGCTGCCAAAGCCATTAACTGGGGATTCGAGACGCTTGAGGCTTGCAATCCGGACACCGTTTTTCTAATGCCTGTTGAAGTACCGCATTGGACCAGGGGAATGGATGAAGGCGGCTATTACACCTCCAATAATATTCAGGAAGAGCTTTCTCTGACTGCTCTTGGTGGATCAGTTGGCTCCAATGGCAACCTGACTGCGGGTGTTATAGAGGTAAAAGGGTTGGAAGAATTGAAAGCATTGGGCACTGAAAAAATTAAGGGAAAGATTGTATTCTTTAATAAGGCCTTGGATCCTTTGCTCATCAATACAGGTGCTGCTTATGGCGGAGCATATCCAATAAGAGGTGATGGCCCGAGTGAGGCCGCGCGATACGGCGCGGTAGGTTGTCTGATTCGGTCTCTTACATTGGCAGAAGATGACTTTCCGCATACAGGAGGAACCCGTTATAACGATAGTTTGCCAAAAATACCTGCCGCTGCTTTAAGTAGTCTTGATTCGAGGGCATTGAGTCTGGCACTGAAAAAAGATCCAAATCTCTCAGTTACATTCAGGCTTTCGTGTGAAGCTTTCCCCAGATTGATGCAAGCTAATGTGGTGGCAGAAATCCGCGGTACGGAATTTCCTGATGAGTATATCACAGTAGGAGGCCATCTTGACTCGTGGGACATTGGAGAGGGTGCTCACGATGATGGTGCTGGAATTGTGCAGAGCATAGAGGTGTTGCGAACCATGATTCAGAAAGGCTACAGACCCAGACATACCATCAGAATTGTGCTTTTTATCAATGAAGAATTTGGAAATGATGGTGGAGAAACCTACGCCGCAATATGTAAATCGATGGATTTGATTCATGTTGCCGCTATCGAGAGTGATGCAGGTGGTTTTACGCCAAGAGGATTTAACATGGATGGTAATGATGCACAATTTGCTTTGTTCTGTTCCTGGAACAAAATTCTTGAACCCTACAATATTCACCTTTTCAGGCGCGGTGGCAGCGGTGTCGATATCAGGCCGCTGAAAGATAACAGAGTGGCATTGTTCGGATTGACCGTTGACTCGCAGCGCTATTTTGATTACCATCACTCGAACAACGACAGATTTGAAACTGTCAATAAAAGAGAGCTTGAATTAGGCGCCGCAGCTATGATTTCGTTGTTGTATCTGATTGATCAAAGTGGTATTCCGGCAAATCCGTAAGGTAAAATATTACATTTGAGCATAATAAAAACTTGCTCCATTGGTCATACTGAGCAAAAAATTTTCCATCCTCATGATAAAAGTCCGCTTCGCCTCTCTTGTCTATTTCATCAATTGAACTGGTATTGGAAAAAGGACCAAAGGCCATAGTCGGGTAAAAAAAAGAGGCCGTCAATCAAGACGACCTCTTTTCAATCAATTATTTACTATTCACTTAGTTCGGACAAATGGTTCCGAAAGCTCCAATAAATTCAATCAAGTCACCAACCCCAACCAGACCATCATTGTTGATATCGGCAGGACATGTGCTTCCACCACCTGTAATGATACAAGAACCATCGTCGATGGTAGCATCTGGGTTGTAGTTTTCTGCCTGAGAATAGGTACATCCCTGACAAGTGAGGTATTCGCAAGTAGTGCAATCACTTATACCAGCATCTGGATTGTAGTTACAAGCCATAGGCTCAAGACAGCCGACTACACAGTTTCCTGATCCGGTAGAGAAATTCAGCGAACCCGGGCCACCGTTGATAATGCCTCCATTAGCGCCGGTAAGCACCCAGCTTACTTCATCAGGAAAATCTCCATCTGATGTTGAAATGGTATAACAACCGTCAGGTAAACAGAAAGATGCTGTTGCAGTAAAGCCGTCAATAATTGTTCCTGTTCCAACTATGTCACCCGTAATAGCATCAGTAATTACTGCCACTGCATCATTCCAACCATCGCCGAAGTCGTCGTTCATGATAAGTGTAATGCAGTTATCATAACAGCAATCAGCGGGTACCGGAATAGTTGCATCCGGATCATAGTTACAAGCTGTGTTATCCGTACAGCCTGCACAAGTAATGAACTCACAAGAGTTGTCGTCCAATGTAGCTGCCGGATCATAGTTACAAGCTCCGTCATCAGTGCATCCGCACGTTCCAGAGCCGATAACGAAACCATAGGTTCCTTCAAGGCCATCTACATATATATTTCCATCGGCATCATCGAGTGTAATTCCCAAATCTTGTGGGAAAGTTCCACCACCGAGCACCAAAGTGTAACATCCATCGGCAAGACAAATTGTTTCGCTACCAAAAGAAGCTCCGTCGCCACATGCATCGTCTAAAACGCCTGCTGCCACCTCAGCACCAAGTGCATCTGTGATAGTGTAGCTGCCTCCTGTCCATCCGTCTCCGAAAGCATCTGTCATGGAAACATGTATAGCAGTCTCACTGGCTGTGCAACCAGCACACGAGAAGAACTCACAGCTTGCATTGTCGACGTTGGCGTTTGAATTATAGTTACATGCACATACATCCATACAACCATTTACAACAGGCTCGCAAGTAGTCTCCAGTGTAAATGCTCCATCAACATCATCTGATGTAATATAGATGTAGTACTGGGTTCCAGTTACCGAAACAAAGCTTACTTTGGCATTATTCGGATCCCAGATATTACAACCCTCTGCTGTATTGTCATTGTTTTCTGTAACCACACATGTAAAAGGTCCGGCACAAGCGTTGGCCGAACTTACTACTGAAATTCCGGTATTGATCGCTGAGCCACAAGTACCCAATGTGATAAACTCACCTGTTCCTACAAAGCTGTACCATACACCGTTGCCATTAGCCACTGTAGCGCACACGTTTGGTGCTCCAGTGTTGGTCGCTAAACCAGTAGATCCGTCGACCGTTGAATTGCACACTAAATCTTCTGCATCATCGCAAAGATCATTCGCCGGTGGATTGGTATAGGTACAGGTGCCATCATCAACAATTGCCAGAGGATCGAAGTTATCGGCTGATGCGTCTGTACATCCGAGCATACCCAGGTCTACATTCAAAATAAACTGTCCGCAAGTCTCAGGATCTGAAGTAGTCAACAAGAAATAGTAATCTGTGTTGGGCAAAATATCCAGCTCAAAATCAAATGAATTGAAAATAAATCCATCTGTAAGCCCCACTCCGCCAACAAGTGGAGTAAGTGCATCACAGCCGCCACCATCATCTACTAAAAATGCTATTCCAATATCTCCACCATCACCGGCATCAGGACCTTGCCCTGTGCCATTGAAGAATTCGATATCAATCACAGTATTGGTGCCTGAGTTAATGGTATACCAAATACCATATTGTGTTCCGAATGGATCCCATGGTGAAGTTTCTGAGTCAGGATTTGAGCAGCAAAGGTTACCGGGGAAATCAACTCCTTCAGGAAGCGGAAGGGCATTTACGCATTCGTCATTGATAGGAATTGCAGGACAATCTGTACAACTCATATCAAGCGTAAAGTCAACACCATCTCCAGTGTTGGGTGTAAAGCTGAATTCATGAACCAGTACAAAGTACGCTATTCCATTTACCGTGGAAAATGTAATAGAAGACGAAAGAGATCCTACCTCCGGGCAACCATCATCGTTTGCCGTTGCACAAACAGGATTTGAACAACTTCCAGCGAAAACACTGACCCTTGTATCCACTCCACCAGAATTGCAGGTGGAGAGTGTTACCTGTTCACCAGTGCCGATGAAATTGTACCAGACACCAGGTTCTGAAACAGGAACTGCATTACAATCTGTAGCAAGCGGATCAACGTTGGCATTTATTGTTGTACCGGTAACGGTTTGACCGCATCCAATATCAGTGGCATTAACACACTCGTCATTATCTGGTGGGCAAATACAAGAGCCATCATCTTCTGTAGCAAAAGAGTTGTAGTTATTACAGTCGGGATTTGTACAACCGGGAATTATACAACCAGTTGCACCAGCCCATGTAAATCCGAAGTTTGTAGTATTGGCAACTCCATCCAACAGCACTTCGCCATTGATGTTTTCGATGGTCCAGAAAATTTCTTCGGGGAAGGTACCTTCAGTAACAGAAATTGAGTAGCAACCTGCAGCTAAGCAGATCAGGTCAACCCCAAAAAGACCATCTGCAAGACCTCCCTGATTAATGATATTTCCCTGATCGTCGGCCAAAACATAGATTCCTCCATTCCAACCATCACCATAAGTATCTGTCATACGGAAGTAAAGAATCTGTTCACCAGGAGCACAAGTAATACAAGTTCCGTCATCGAGTGTTGCACCCGGATTGTAGTTAGAAGCTGCAATGTCCGTGCAGCCGGGAACTACATCTTCGTTAATTCCGAAGAAAAAGGTTCCTACAGCGGCTCCAAAATCGCCAACAAACTGACCACTTGTTGCTCCGATAAGTTCCCAACCAATGTCGGCCGGAACTCCATTGCCACCAGTAACTTCAATCGTGTAAACACCATCTGGCATGCAGAGTTCATCAGCTCCAGCGGCTCCGAACGTGAGCGTTCCGGAAGCCACTTCAACTCCACCTGGATATGTGGATATGGTATAAGTGGCACCATTCCAACCATTGCCGAAATCGTCCATCATGGAAACTGTAATACAGTTATCAGCACAACAAGAGCCATCATCAATGACAGCGTCTGCGTTAAAATTACATGCACCAGCATCTGTACATCCGCAAACAGGTAGGGTAAAAGTATCTGTTCCGGATACACCAGCAAGAGTTCCTACTGCGAAATCTACTGAGTTGTATGTTAGTGTATATGTAGCACCATTCCATCCATCACCAAAGTCATCTGTCATTTGAATCGAACCAGTGCAAGTTCCTGCGGGAAAGCTGAAGGTGCCACTGAAGGGTGCGCCATCAGGAATAAAACCACTGCCAAGGGTGTTACCGAGTTCATCTAAAAGAACCCATCCAATTTCTTCAGGGAAATTACCAGCGGTGATTGTTAAGTCTACATCCACCTGAGCTGTTGCCCTTAAGCAACAGAGTGATATCACGATAGCTACGAGGCTAGTGATTTTTGTAAAAGTTTTCATCAAATTAATTTGGTTTTGGTTAATACTAGAGCATAGGGTTAATTTCTCTACAAGGATTTTCAGCTTAATTCTGAGAATCACTACACCTACAAAACCAAAATGAGAACTACTATGTATAGACATAAAGAGGAAGCCTCTTTAATTTAAAAAGAGTCCGTTAAGGTTAAATAAGGTTGTAAAGCACGCGAAATATACTCTTTATTTCAATCCAATATGGGTAATTGACCAAATTTTTAAATGAATATTGGACTGCTGCGGGTACTGAGATTTGTTTAATCTTTAGTCTAACAATGAGTTAACCATTATCTTGACCATACTTCCTGATGCCAGCTTTTTTCAAAAGGAATTTCCCAGGAGGTTTGCAGATCGCCCAAGTTGCTGATTAGGTTATTGAAAACCAAAGTGCCACCAGAGATGTTACCGGCCTTTCTTCTGGCCCAAAAGACATTAATTGGATCCGAAATGATATTGTTTTCCGCGTCGCGATACCAGACCAATGTTCTGTTGAAAAAGTCCAGCTTGAGCTCTGAGCCAATCTCATGAAGAAAACGCACTGATTTATCTATTCCACATCCAGATGCTTTTGCCTGAGTTTCGTCGGCAGCCAAAATCGCAAATCTTCCATAACGCAACTCAATTGTGGCCGTCATCAAACTGGAATGTGAGGTCCAGGAATCAATAAAACCATTCGCTCTTAACAAGAACAGCTTCTCTTCGTCGGGAGTCATCTCTCTATCGGCCTGGTATATCCAAATCCTGGTGTTTAAAGGTAATTCGTTCAATGTTTTCATTAGAAAATTAATTGGTAAAGACACCACGTTTAAAAATCCACCATCCGGGAAGGATGAGCATAAGCGGAACCACAGACTGAAGGGCTCCTACTATCTTTCTGCTCACGGCATAGGCTTCTTCCTGATGACCTGTCGCTTTTCCCGCTAGATATACAGCAAATGACAGAAAGAAAAAACCGAGGTATAGCCATACTGTCCACTGTTTCAACTGGCGGTTGTTGTCGATCAAATATATTGCTGTTAAATTAAGAGTAAGAAAAACTACCACAAATAAAAATGTGAAAACCCACTTTAGCTGAACCAGCGTGCTTCTGGAGAGTTGATGCATTGCATTGATTGACCTATGGTTGTGGTAATAGTCGTACGGCATATGCAGTTGGTTTTCCTGCATCAACCGGGCACGATTCACCGCGTCGCTGCTGAAAAATTCCGGAATTTTGTCGCCAACATCCAAATGATAATTGATGTTTATCTTGACCAATTCCTGTACAAAGCCCACGGTGAGCGTAATTGCAATCAGCAAAATGAACAAGACCGGCTTCCTCATTTTGGGTTCGATGTTTTTGCCTTTGAAAGCGGCGAAAATCTTTTGATCCATATCCACCAAAGCCAGAATACAAAGGCATAAACAATTATGGTGAAGGTATAATCATGATTAAATGAGAGCCAGTTTTCGTTGATATGGACAATCAAGGCCAGCCCTGCTACCCGAAGCGCATTAACAAGATGAACTGCCAATAATCCCAAAGTAACAAACCATAATTTGTGTTTGACAGGTCCGGGAAATGAAACCACAAAGGCGACGAATAGCGCAAATAACACTGCGCCATCGCATGGTTCTCCAATGGTTACTCCCAACGAACCTTCAATGCCAATATGGCTTCTAAGGGGTAAATCCTGATAAGGGATGAGCGGATAACCCATTACAGACAGAATCCATTCTGCAATTTTGACCAAACTATCAATGATGTAATCATCGAACTGTGTATCTGGCTTCAGGTAAAATTCGTATAGAAAGTACCAACCCAGATAGATTCCGGTACTCAGAAAAATAAATTTAAAAAACGGATTCTTGAGAGGACTCGCAGTCATCAGGCATCTTTCCTACTCACGTCGTAGGCTTTCTTACCACCAAAAGCCAAACCAGCAGCTATCAGCAAACTGACACCTCCATCTATAGGGCATGACGGCCCAAAAGGAGCTCCGCAGGGAGGTGAACCTCCAGCAGGTGGCCCGGGCTGAGCGAACAAAAACACTGGTGCCATAATCAACAGCACGACCAACAATTTCTTTATGTTTGTGAACATCTTGAGTAGTATAAAGGGTTCTGTTACACTTAAATGCAAATGTACGTATAGTACAGACACTAAAACAAAAAAAAGTCACCGCGCAAAACAGCGCCCATACTTGAAGTTTGGAAAGCTGATTGGAGTATATTTGACGCCTTGTTGCTTAATTAACATATGGCCGAACAAAGAACCAATTTTCTGGATGCGGACGATTTACGGCCGATACTCAAATTCGTAAATAAGAATTGGTATTTGATGTTGATCTTCTGCATCATTGCCTACATCATTGCTTATCTGTACACCCACAGGATGCAAAGTATATATGCGGCAAAAACAGAAATCCTCCTAAAATCTTCTGATACCTACGACTACCAGAACCAGATTTATAATAGTCTTGGTTATTATTCCATTCTGCAGGACGTGACCAATCAGAAGCGTATTATTGCCTCTTACGATTTGATTGAACAAGTACTCAGTAAGGTTGATTTTACCCAAACTTACTATCTCGTTGGGCGAGTAAAAACGGAACAGGTTGATAATTTCGCGCCTTTCTTTGAAATACAATGTGACTGGCGCCGACTGGAATCCAAACTCATCAACAAGCCCATTTCATTTGACATTGTTGATCTGACGAATTACAAACTCAGCTATGAACTTGATGGTAAAACCATCACCCATTTTTTCCCTTTTGATTCTCTTATTCAGGATCCTAATATTACAATTGCCATCAGGAAATCGCCTGATATCGATGAATCGCAATTGAAAAGTGTCCAGGACCAGAACAGACAATTCAAGGTACATCGCCCTGAATGGCTGATCAACCGCTTCAAGAACAACCTGAATATTGAAAACATTGAGTTCACCAGTATATTATCCTTAACCTGTAAGGATGAAAATCAAATGCGGGCCAAGATATTTTTGGATACTCTTGCCCGTGTATACATTGACTATACTCTCCAAAATCAGGTAGCCATCAATGAAAATACCCAGACTTACATCGACAGACAATTGGGCGAAATTGTGGTAATTCTTGATTCACTCGAACGATCTATGGAAAGCTTCAAGGATACAAGACGAATCCTTGATCTGAACAAAGAGCAAGATGCTGCTTTTGAAGCGCTCACTTCTGCGGATATTGAACGCAGAAATCTGGAATTAAGACTCAAAGCCGTAGAATCTTTAGAAGCTTTTCTTTCAAGAGAAAAAGAAAACGCGGTAATTCCACCAATGAATTATCTTGAAGACGAGGATGTCACATTGCGTCAATTGGTATTAAAACTCTTTGAACTCAAGCAAAGAAGGGCGCAACTTTTAGTGGATATGACCGAAAAGGATATGCGCGTTCAGAAAATTGACACCGAAATCCGCACGATCAGAAATAACATTTTCAAATATACTACTGATACGAAACTGGCCATGCAAGGCCGGGTGAATGATATTTCAAAACAGATTAGTGTTCTGGAATCTAAACTTGCAGGTATACCAAAGTCTGAAAGAGATCTTATGAGTATTGAGCGTAAGCTCAATGTAAATGAAGAACTCTACACATTTCTTCTGGAGAAAAAAGCCAATACCATTATTGCCCGTGCGGCGATCATTCCACAAACCAGTGTAATCGAAGCTGCACGAGGTTTAGGTGTGGTTGGACCCGATCGAAAGGCTGCCATGTATGTTGCAATAGGTATCGGTTTGTTTGTAGCATTGCTCATTGGATTTGTACGACTGTTATTCTTTGAACGAATAGAGAATATCCGGGAGCTCAAAACCATTACCAAACTTCCCATTATTGGTGGTATTCCAAATTATATCGACAGCGATATCGATCCGATTGTTATTGCAACAAATCCAAGAAGTAACGTAAGCGAATCCTTCAGATCGATCCGAACGAATCTTCAATATGTATTACCCGGTGAAGGATCGAAAATTATCCTCGTTACCTCGCTGCATCCGGGAGAGGGAAAAACATTTACCTCAGCGAATCTGGCTGCCGTATTGGCCAAAGCCGGCAAGAAAGTTCTTATTCTGGACTTCGATATGCACAAACCCAAAGTGCACAAAACATTCAATCTTGAAAATGTGAGTGGAATCTCTTCTTTCCTTATTGGAAAAACGGATTTCAGAAATTCGATTATCAATACCCAAATTGAAAATCTGGAAGCGATTACTGCCGGACCAGTTCCACCCAATGCATCGGAACTTGTACTTAGCACTAAAGTGGATTATTTGTTTGCTGAGTTGAGAAAGGACTACGACTTTGTAATTGTGGATACACCACCATTGATGCTCATCAGCGACTCGCTTGTACTGCTTAACAAAGCTGATGCGGGTATTTTTGTTATGAATACAGAGAAAGCAACAAAAGCCGGAGTGCGCCATCTGGAAGAAGTTTTGCTTCAAAATAAACTCAACAACAATAATTTATTGTTGAATAATATCAAACAGAAACGCTGGAAGTATTATTACGGTAAATATGCGTACCGCTATGGATATGGATATGGTTATGGATATGGCTATGGCAATTCTTATGGCGGAGGTTACCTTTATGGTAATGCTTATTATTCTGATGACGACGGAAAGAAGAAACGGAGAAAAAAAACCAATGGTAACTAGCTTTAAAAGCACACAGCAATGGTTTCAATCATCATTACCACATATAATTACGCACAATATATTGAAAGGGCCATTCGCAGCGCTTTAGATCAATCACTTGATGATGATCATTATGAAGTAATTGTTGTAAACGACGCCTCAACCGATAATACGGCTGAAATTCTCGAGAATTTCTCAGATGAAATCAGGGCCTTCAATCTTGAGAAAAATCTCGGTCTTTCCGGTGCGCGAAATTTTGGTGTGCGCAAGGCGCGTGGTCAGTTTATTATTTTTCTTGATGCTGATGATTATTTTCATAAAGAATTAATCAGTACCCAGAAATTATTTCTGGACGAAAACAATAGTTTAGATGCGGTCTCTGTGGATTACTATCTTGTAGATGATCGCGGAAAACACATCAACCACATCAACGCCGAGGAACAGCCCATTGCTTGTGGAATTATGTTCCGCAAAGATTTTCTTTATAATATCGGACTTTATGACGAAAGTTTCAGGGCACGTGAAGAAGAAGATCTTAGAATCAGATGGAAAAGTAAATACAATATTTACAACATAATTCTTCCGCTATACAGATACAGAATGCACGATAACAATCTCACCAAAAACCATGATGAGATGGAAAAACATCGTGAACTGCTCAACACCAAACACAAGAAATGATTCGTTTCCTTGAAGGAGAAAAAATTTATCTCCGCGCAATAGAGCTTCGCGATGCCAATGAGGACTACCTCTCCTGGCTGAACGATGATGAAACGACCAGGGGATTGGCTTCAGGAGTTTTTCCATCCAGTATCGAAGAGCTAAAGAGCTATGTGGATTCCGCCATTAAAACAAAAAACGTAATCATGTTTGCCATCTGCGATCGGACAAACGACCTGCATATTGGCAATATCAAACTTGATAACTTCGACTGGGTAAGCAGAACCTGCGAACTTGGTTTGCTCATTGGCAATAAAGCCTATTGGGGAAAAGGAATAGGACATGAAGTTTGTACACTTACCCTTAAATATGCCTTCGACGATTTAAATGTAAGAAGGGTAATGCTCGCTGTCTACGAAAACAATCCCGCAGCAATACGACTCTACGAAAAGTTAGGCTTTCAACACGAAGGCTGCCTGAGAAAGCACGTGTTTGAAGGAGGCGCGTATTACAACAAACTCTATATGGGAATTTTTAAGGAGGAGCTTAAATGAACCTCTGCATC
This sequence comes from Flavobacteriales bacterium, assembly GCA_031378885.1. GTDB lineage: Bacteria > Bacteroidota > Bacteroidia > Flavobacteriales_D > Sanyastnellaceae > JANNEQ01. The sequence continues at coordinate 13,941 of JANNEQ010000057.1, read as the reverse complement.
ATACAGGCCAGAATGGGCTCCACCAGGTTACCCGGCAAAGTTTTACGCGAGGTAAATGGAAAACCAATCCTGCAAAATGTGATCGACCGGTTGTCACCCTCTGCATGTATAGATAAAATTGTTGTGGCTACTTCCACCAATGCAGAAGATCAGGTAATTGAAGATTTTTGCCGATCAAAAAAAATATTATGCAGCCGCGGAAGCGATTGGGATGTGCTGGATAGATTTTACCAGGCTGCTCTCGAACTTAATGCCAAATCGGGCGATACAATCATCAGAATTTGTTGTGACAATCCCATTCACTCCTACAAAGTTGTGGACTTTGTTGTAGGTCAATTCAAAATACTCGGAGTAGATTATTTTTCAAATTCCAATCAGGAGCCCAATTATCTTGAAGATGGTTTTGATACTGAAGTTACCACCTTCGATGCCTTACAAACAGCGTGGAATGAAGCCAAACTCCTGAGTGAAAGAGAGCATGTAATGCCTTTCATTAAAAACTCGGGTAAATTCAGCCTAGGCTGGAGAAAAGCAAATGCCCGATATTTATATAAATTATCGGTGGATACTGAAGCTGATCTTCAGGTAGCGCAAACCATATTTCAAAGGCTCGGTCACAATCCGGAATTTTCCATCGACGAAGTAGTTGATCTTCTCGAAAAAGAACCTGGTATTCTGGAATTAAATAAGAATAGTGTAATCAATTCAGGATATACAAAATCGCTGAATGAAGATAGAATAGTGAAATAATTCATTTCAAAACAATTGATAGAAATGACCACAAAAACATTACCCCATATCACCAATTTCGCCAAAAGCGACGAATACAGAAGTATGATACATCGCCTCATTCCTGGTGGAGCGCACACTTACTCTAAAGGTGACGACCAATTTCCGGTGTGTTCTCCGGCAGCCATCAGTCATGGCAAAGGAGCTTATTGCTGGGATATTGATGGCAATAAATTTCTGGATACACTCATGGGACTTACTGCTGTTTCATTGGGCCATGCCTACGAACCAGTACTAAAAAGAGTGCGCGAAGAGCTTGAGAAAGGTGTCAACTTTTCGAGGCCGTCGATCATTGAACGAGAAATGGCAGAAAAATTTCTGTCGTTGGTTCCTGCACACGACATGATCAAGTTCGCCAAGAACGGAAGTGTGGTTACTACTGCTGCTGTAAAACTTGCCCGAGCCTATACTGGTCGCACTTTAGTGGCCCGACCAATTGACCATCCTTTCTATAGTTATGACGACTGGTTTATTGGAAGCACAGCATGCGATTTTGGAATACCAGATCAGTTCAAACAGCTCACTGTAACCTACAAAAGCGACAGTCTGGAAGAACTTGAAAAATTATTCCAGCAATATCCCAATCAGATTGCATGCATTATCAGTGAGCCTGAAAAATGGAATCACCTGGAGCCCGATTTTTATCAGAAAGCCATTGATCTGGCACACCGCAATGGTGCACTCTGGATCATGGATGAAATGATTACTGGTTTCAAAACCGATTTCCCCGGATCGATGAAAAAGTTCAATGCAAAACCCGATATGGCTACATGGGGAAAAGGCATTGCAAATGGATTCTCGTTCTGTGCATTGACGGGGACTAAAGAAATTATGGAATACGGTGGCATCGAAAGAATAGGCCAGCCCAAAGTATTTTTAGTATCTACTACACATGGTGGCGAAACACACGCAATTGCAGCAGGATTGGCCACTATTGAAGTATTCGAAAATGAACCTGTTCTGGAACACAACCACAGCATTGGCGATTATTTTATCAAAGGTGCAAACGACATTATTACGCGCCACAACCTGAATGATTTTGTACAAACCAGCGGATTCAACTGGAGTGTTTTCCTAACAGTAAAGAACACAAAAGGTGAAATAGATTTCGGCCTGCGCACATTGTTCATGCAGGAAATGATTCGCCGCGGTATTTTGTATCAGGGAATTCTTGCCCCTTGCTATTCGCATACTTTTGAAGACATCGACTGGATGCTTGCTGCATTCGATGAAAGTTGTGAGGTGTTGAAAAAAGGATTGGAAGATGGCTATGAAAAACATCTTATCGGGGAACAGATTATTAAACCCGTTTTCAGAAAATTGAATTAATAGAATCCAGACTGTTTTTGTGATTTATGAAACAAGAAAAAACAACAGATCCTTTTCAAATTGATTTCAGAAAAAAATTTGAACTCAATGAGAAAGTAATTATCATAACCGGTTCCTGTGGACTGATAGGCAAAGCCTTCTGCGAAGCTGTGGCCCAGTTTGGCGCACATGTGGTCTGTGCAGATATTGCTTTGGCTCAACCCGAAAACTTTGCCGCACAATTGCAAGAAAGACATGGCAGAGCCATGCTGGGCGTTTCGCTGAATGTGGTGAATAAAGATGAAGTCAATCAACTAAAGGAAAAGGCCCTTGCCAAATTCGGAAGAATCGATGGACTTGTGTGCGGACACCAGAACAAATCGCACCTGAAATTTGAACCATTCGATCAGGTAACAGAAGAGAACTGGGACACAGTAGTTGAAGTAAATTTAAAAGGAACTTTTCTCCTATGTCAGGTAATCGGCTCTTATATGGCCGAAAATGGCAAAGGGAGTATTGTCAATATTCCAAGCACGTATAGTGTAGTGGCCCCTAACCAGAACCTTTATAAAGGCACCTCACTGGGATGCCCGGCTGCATACAGCGCTAGCAAAGGCGCCATTGATGCACTTTCGAGATACCTGGCCTCCTATTGGGCTGCTTCCGGTGTAAGGGTGAATATGATCACACCGCACGGCGTGTGGAACAACCATGAAGAGCAATTTGAAAAGAATTTCGCCAACTTTTCGCCTATGCAACGCCTGAGCTACAACCACGAAGTGGCCAGCGCTCTGGTGTATCTGATGAGCGATGCCAGCAGCTATGTAACCGGCGATAATATGCTGGTAGAAGGAGGATGGACAGTTTGGTGATATTTTTACGCCCGCAACCTTAATTAATTACAGAATACCCTATAGTGAAAGAACCCGACTGGAATCTTGTTATCGGAACCAAACAATCCTGGCATCAGAGTTTTAATCTGAAGCAGGTGTGGCGCTACCGCGATTTATTGATTCTTCTCGTAAAGAGGGATCTTGTGGCTGTGTACAAACAGAGTATACTCGGGCCATTGTGGTTCTTCATTCAGCCGCTGCTTACCACCATTACTTTTACCATCATCTTTGGTACAATAGCCAAAATTTCCACAGGTGGTGTTCCACAGACTGTTTTCTATATGGGAGGTTTGTTGTTGTGGAATTACTTCGCCGATGTAGTAACCAAAACTTCTGATGCCTTTATTACCAATCAGAATCTATTCAGCAAAGTATATTTTCCAAGAATCATTGTACCGCTTTCACTTGTGGGAAGCAACCTCATTAAGTTTTTTATCCAATGTATTCTCTTTGCGGCTTTCTATATTTATTATGCCATTACCGCAGACCTCAGGCCCAATATGACATTGCTGCTGTTTCCTGTTTATCTCATCATCACAGCCGGATTGGCTTTGGGATTTGGAATGGTCATCAGCGCAATGACAGTGAAGTACAGAGACTTGCGTTTCCTTATTTCTTTTGGCGTGGAATTATTGAAATACGCTTCCCCCATTATCTATCCGCTGATTAATCTGAATGAAAAACAGCGCGCACTCATTCTGGCCAATCCCATGAGCTCAGTAATAGAATCATTTAAATATTCGTGTTTTTCGACAGGTGTTTTTGAGTGGTCTTATCTTGCTTATAGCTTTGGATTTATGATTGTTCTCCTGTTTTTTGCTTTTGTAACCTTCTCCCGCGTAGAGAAAAAATTCATTGATACAGTCTGATATGAGCAATACAGTATTAAGCATAGAAAATATTTCCAAGCAATACAGACTGGGAGAAATGGGCACCGGCACATTGTCGCACGACTTGAATCGCTGGTGGCACAAGGTGCGGGGCAAAGAAGATCCATACTTGAAAATTGGTGAGAAAAACGACAGGGCCAATAAAGCCACATCCGATTATGTTTGGGTACTGAAAGATATTTCCTATCAGGTAAAACAAGGTGAAGTACTTGGTATTATTGGAAAAAACGGAGCAGGTAAATCTACACTGCTCAAAGTATTGTCTCAGATTACATCGCCCACCACAGGGCAGATAAAAGTAAAAGGACGAATTGCCAGCTTGCTGGAAGTGGGAACAGGAATGCATCCTGAACTTACCGGAAGAGAAAATATTTACCTCAATGGCGCTATCCTCGGAATGACGCGCAGAGAGATTACACGCAAGCTCGATGATATTATTGACTTTTCAGGTTGCGCCAAATATGTAGATACCCCTGTGAAGCGCTATTCTTCAGGAATGATGGTGCGACTTGGTTTTGCAGTGGCTTCATTTCTTGAGCCCGAAATTTTAATTGTCGATGAAGTATTGGCAGTTGGCGATGCAGAATTTCAGGAAAAAGCCCTGGGTAGAATGCACGATGTAAGTTCAAAAGAAGGCAGAACAGTGCTTTTTGTAAGTCATAATCTTCTTTCTGTCAGAAACCTTTGCAATACCGGAATTGTATTGGACCAGGGAGGTTTGGCCTTTCAGGGTACGAGTGATGCTGCGGTGGACTTCTATCGCAGTAGTATTTTTGAAACCATCGAAAAAACAGATATTTCCGATCGGAAAGAAGCCCATATAAAAGGTGATTTCAGGGTAGAAAAAATCTGGTTTGAAAGCGATGCCGGTGAATCTGGCAATCACTTTTTATCAGGCGACAGGGTGAGCATCTGCCTTCAATACACTTCGGAATCCACCGACCTCAAGTACCTCAGCATTGCATTTGGACTCTATGATTTTAATGGGGTAATGATATCCGATTTGTGGAATGTAACAGTGGAAGGCTATCGCCAATCTTATCCATCAAAAGGAATAGTGAAATGCACTTTTCCACGTTTGCCGCTGAATGAAGGAAAGTACTCGCTCAACATGAATATCATGGTGAAGAATACCGTTGTGTACTCATTGCTGAATGCTACCTCATTTAAAGTAACGCAAGGCGATTATTTCAATTCCGGTTTTATTCCTGCGGTGGGAAAAGGGAAAGTATTTCTGGATCAGAACTGGTCATTCGATTAATACAACACATGCAGCGAATCGCACTCTATCAGGGATTAAAAGCCGGCACTGCCAAAAGAGGGCCTCAGATTTTTTTTCCTCATTTTTTCAAAGAATACCAGCGTCATTCGGGCAAAAAATTCGAAACATTCTACTTTGTAAAAACACAGGACAAAGAAAAAATCCGCGCCGAACTGATGGAAGTAATTGGTTCGGATCAAAACATAGTTTTTCTCAAAGCATGGAACAACCGATTTAAAATATACCTGGAGAGACTGCAGCTTATTTACCTTTTGGTTCGTTACAGGATCAACATTTTTCAGGCCCTTGCATACGACAGTCCTGATGAACAACTGGACCAATTCAAAACCATTACCCGGTTTAAAAAATTCAGGAATATTAAGACCGTGGTGACCATCACATACAACGGCATTCCTACCGCATTTAAACATAACTATGACGAGCGTTTTGAGCAGAACAGAAAACGCATGAGGGCGCTGTTTGGCGGCGTTCCAATGGATGGAATTTATTCCTGGTATGATGATTTTATTCCATTCGTGAAAGAGTCAGATATATTTTGCAACAAACCACTGGTGCGATGTATCAGTAGTCGTTTTTGTAATATTGACAAATACCATCCGCTCGAAAAACGCAAAGAGATCGTTTGGGCCAGCGCATTGGTCAATTACAAGCATCCCATAATGTTTGTAGATGCTATTATAAAATTGGTGAAGGATCATCCAGAATCTCTCAACGGCTGGAAAGTAATTATTCTCGGCAACGGGCCGGAAGAGGATAAAATAAAAGAGTTAATCGCCGTGCATAAGTTGCCGATAGAATTGCGCTCAGGATTAAATGACATTTCTCCTGTTCTGAATTACTCGATGTGTTATGTAAGCACACAGGAAATAGACAATTTTCCCAGCCTTGCCATGAATGAAGCCATGGCTGCCGGCAATATGATTATAGCCCGCGATTGTGGAAGGACTTACCTTTTTACAGAACATGAAAAAAACGGCTGGCTGATGAAAGAAGATAATTCGTCGGGATTGGCCGACGCATTATACCAGATGTTGAGCCAACCAGAAAAACATGAGGCCATGATGAAACACAGTCGTTTGCTTTGTGAAACCGTGCACACTCCACCTAACTTCATCCGTGAAATAGAAGCCTTTTGGACGGAGCTATTGAAGGCGTAAATGGATTCAACTTTGGCCATTGTAAATTTGAAATGATTATGACAGAGAATGAAAAAAAATTAGACCAGCTTTTCAGGTACCACCGCTGGAGACAACGTATTCCATTGGAGAATAATCTGGAAACTCCCGGCACCAACTACAGCGATGAGTGGGACGGCATTTTTCTGCCATCCGATTTGCGTGGAAAATCATTTCTGGATGTTGGTTCTAATGATGGAATGTTCTCTTTTTTAGCCGAAAAAAAAGGAGCCACAAGAATTGTCTCCACCGACATATACAATGATGGCAAAGACAGCCACATGACCGATGGATGGAATATCACGGGTATTACATTGGCCAAAGGTTATTTGAACTCAAAAATCGAATTGAACAGCCACAGTATTTACGACCTTCATAAAATCAGCGGCAATTTCGACCTTGTATATTGCGCGAACGTATTGGCCTGGTTGAAAGATCCGCTCAGTGCTTTGGAACAACTTGCTTCCAAATCAACTCATACGCTTTTTCTGAGAGAAGATATTTCAAAGAATGATACGCCTTATCCAATGTTGGAAATGGTGCACGATTATAATGCCCCAAGAGCAACTTGTTTTTACAACCCCAATAAAGCTTGGTTCGAAACCAACCTCAAAGGCCTGGGATTCAAAAATGTGGAATTCAGGTTGGTGGACGAAAAAGCCATTGAATTGAGAAAAAGGAAAGAATTTACCAAGTACAAAATTCCGCAGGGAACTTCAGTGTTTGAGTCGCCATTCGACAATACATCCTCCAGAACAACAGAATCAGAACTGCAACCCAGAAGCACTTATGTATTTCAGGACTTTCTTTTTTTCCCAAGAATTGGCTGGATTAAAAAATCTTCTGCCGAACGCATGCCCGATGTAGCCATTCAGGAAAGTACAGGTTTAAAAGCCGTTGCCAAAAAAATTCTGGGAAAAAATGAGGAATGGCCGCAGATTAATCATACGATTGTTGCGAGGAGGTGATGGGGGGTGGTATTATGAGTGATAGTGCAGTGAAATAAGACGCGCCGTTCGATAAAAATTTTCGAATAAAACTTTCCTACACACTTTTTGGGATGGTGTCTTTCAACCATTTTTATCTCACTTGGATTCATCCTTAGAGTTAGAAATTTTAAACATTTCATTCAAGTCTTGTTCTATTCTACTTTGAAAACTGGTTCTAATTTTATTCACTCCATCAACTATTGCATCTTTTTCAGCAATTTTATATTCAGCAGTAATCCATTTAATATCTTTTGGATTTATGGTTTTATCGTCCCAGCTATCGTTAATATAGTTAGTGATAAAATAAAAGAAACGAATAAATTTCTTAGAAAGGAGAAATACAATATTAGAATAGTAACTTGTCAGGTTGGGTAAATTACCAATAAATTCGATTGAAACCGCCTGGAAAGGGACTTCAACTTTTAAATCAAATCCAACAAGAACTTGAAAAGGGTAATTAGTTTCATCGTCATGTTCAATTGAGTGTATCGGAACAGCAAAATATTGGTTTTTATTTTCTGTGATCCACTTTTCAATGATTTCCTTTTTTTGTACGTTTCTAAAGTCTTGAAGTAATTCAGTATTAACGGTAAATAATTCATCTAATTCTGCATCAAGTTTTAGATTATTAAACTCGACACCCATTAATTCAATATTTTTAATTGCCTCTTCTTTGTCAACGTATTCTTTTGCGTCCAATTTTATTAAGTCATAGATTGAACTCGGCTTACTTTTAGCTCCGCCAGTTGGTAATGTGATATTACTAAATGAGCTTAAATATTCCTTAAGACCTTTTGAGATATTACAGAATTTTTCGGTATAGTCAGCTTGTATTACAAAAAACGGTGTTTGCTCTTGATTGTTAGTAAATTCATCGGAAATGACATCAATTATGTCTTTGTATCGTATTTCGTTTGCATTATGATCCTTTAGTGATTTTACGAAACTATAAGTAAAATGACTTAAATCTTTGTCTTGATATGAAGGCTGGTTATTTAATGAGGAGTTAAGAAAATAGCACTTCTTAAATCCTTGTTTAGTTTCATTAAAATATTTACTTAAAACATTCCCTTCCTTTATATAAGTTGTGCCAGATTGACAAGCATCGATTACTTTCACAACAAGATTTGGAGAAAGTGTTCTTATTAAATCATCTACCTCCGTGTTCTGCAATGATGTTTGATTTCTTTTTTTGGAATCAAAGTCTGAAAGAACATAGTAGAATTCATCATTTGTGAATTCACCATGCCCAGAATAATAAAAGAATATCTCCTCGATTTGTTTTCCTTTGTATTCGGAAATAAAGTTTGTTAGTAGCTCCTTTGTTTTGGCACTAGGTTGATTTTCGTTTACATAAAGAATTGGTTCAAATCTTTCTGTCTTTTGAAGTATTTTGTAAATGGCAGCAGCATCATTTTTACATCCCGGCAGATTGTTTTTTGCATCTGAGTATTTGCTAACTCCAATAATCACAGCTATATTCATAGTATTTCTTTTGGTGTTTTCTTTTTGTTGGTTGTTATCTTCTATTTGCGCCAATAAGGCACACTGAAAAAAACTCCCAACCCTCCGTTCATATTTTATCGGATAAAATTACACAAAACCCGATGACTTGATATGCCGAATCACAAAATACTTCCGCATATAAAGTATGCAAGGAATGGCCAGAGACCAAAATTGCATGTTCCTGTCAAGATGATTTGATGAGAAAGGAAAATGCACAGAGGTTTTATTAAATTAGTTGAGCAAAGGGCTACAAACGCTTAACAACAATCTGATAAAGCTCATCGGTACTGATTACCTTATCCCACTTGTTCTTTTGGAGACCTTTTCTCAATTCTTTGTCGCCAGTCCATAATTTGCCTCGGACATGTTCGGTTAAAGCAACGAACTCCGTATCATCAATGTCAGAGTCTTTTGTGAGATTCTCCGCTTTTTTAAAAAGACTAATTGGTATAAGTTCCGGATGAATAAACCTAATCTTATTTGTAATTAATACGACAGTTTCATGAAGTTGTCTATCAGAATATTTTGATATTTTTTTCAATTTACTCCAATGTTCAGCTATTTCGTCGGTAAGTTGTTTGGTGCTATAAAGGTTTAAGCTCGATCTGGGTTGCAGAATAATTTTCGAAATTTTACTATTGGTATTTAAAATTGCACTGAAGGCAATATTTGTGTCCACCACAACTCTCATAGACCAAGCTTCTTTTTAGTTTTATCCCACCTGCCTTTCTTGACCTTTTTTACTAACTCGTCAACATCTTTTTGCGTTGCTTTGGAATTCCGGGCAACTTCTTTGAATGTAAATAAATTTGCTATCTCCTGCAGGTCTTCCAGCTTTGTGCTAGCGGGCAATCTAAACAATACTTCTTTGGATGTTCTTTCGATAATCATCGGTGTTTATTTTATTGTAAATATACGAACTACCGATGAAACTTTCGCCCAACAGCCAATTTGCGAAAATTCTTTCTCACTTTTTTTATTTAATAAGCAATACAAAAAGCACAACAAATCAAAGGTCCATTTTCAATCTCAAGCTATTGAATAGTCATTAGTTTTTCCAGCATTGGCAGACTCACAAGGACATAACGGAGAGTTGCTTTCAGATCATTATATTCCAATAACTACAGAATGAGTTTCGTATCCGTACTTATTTCATCCTACGCTTATTGCAAAACCCAAGTCTTTTGTAAAAGGGCAGACCTTCCCTAATTCAACAGAACCCAAACAACACCAATTCTCAAAACGGAGATAAAATCCGCCTTGCGCAGCATCCGCGTTCCTATCAGCCCGCACGGTGGAATGACTCCGCTTCCAGATCTGATAACACAGTCTCCCGGGGTTCAAGTCATATCCACCTGTTTTTTTTACAAATCCAGACGGCCACGGCCCAAATAAAAAAGCACACCCCTTTTCTGAAAAAAGGTATGTAATTTCAATACTGTAGGATTTTTTTTTATGCTGTATTGATGCTACGTCGTTGAAATTAATTAAATTAGGGGTTAATTTAAAAATGCTTCTATGTACAATCTAAAAACTTTAAGGCAATTGCTGTTCTGTAGTCAGAGTGAATTGGGTGTTCTTCTGGGCCGCTCGCACCTTACCATCGGACACGTTGAGTCGGGCAGACGGCAGATGCCCATTGGAAAGAATGAGAAGTACTACGAACTGGATGGATTATTTTCAAAATGGACCAGAGCCAAAGTTCTGGGCAATTATACTCCTGATGAAGACCAACGGCAATGGCTACAAGATGAAGAGCAAAGGATTCGGGAGGAACTCCAATTCCAATACGAGGCAGACAGGGCCTTGTGGAGTAAAGCCATCAAGGAACTTGAAGCCATGATGAAGCGCTATTGGCTGGCCTTCGATGGTGCAGAATTGAGCAGTTCGCTTGTGCAAGAGGTAAAAAAGGGGGGAACCATTTCCGAGACATGGTTTATCGTTTCCAGATCACGCGCCCGTGAAGCCATGCTAAGAGATGGGCCGCTGGCGCAGAAAAGCCTCATACTGAAAATAGAGGGACTGGAAACCCAATTGAATAAAACCGCCGAATGGATGGGAAAGGATACGTCCGACATGGATTTTATGCGATCTGCTTACCAAAAATTAACCACTGCCGGGGTGAAGGCTGGTGCTTTCAAGCACCTTGACCGGAGAATTTAACCGAAATTCTCCACAGAATTTCGCAACTAGGTACTTTGGACCGATACAATCAATTATTTCGGACATCATTGCTATAGAAAGATTTTCATCGGATAGAATAACCACAATTATTGCAGCCGGAAAATCATCCTAACCTATCAGGAGATAGTACCTGAGTTTGAAATTATTTTGTATTGCAATCACTATTGTACAATCGAGGTTCGTCCTTTCATGACAAATCCTCGAACCGAAATCCAGAATATTTCATTATTTGCTAATAAGGCCTCTGTTTACATCTTCACATTTTTCAACATTCCCATTTAGGTGAATATGCCTAATTTGGCCCAATAATTTACCTCAGAAGGAGAAATATTCATGATAACACGTAAAGAATTTAAAAACTACGCCGTGAAAGATCGCGGCATAACAAGCTCAGTCGTAGATGACGTAATCAGTCACATGTACGGACCTGAGAACATGACCAGAACCGTAATCGAGGAAAGAAACATGCCTTTCAGAGAGGTTGATGTTTTCTCCAGACTTATGGCCGACAGGATTATTTTTCTGGGTACTGAAATCGACGATTATATCGCGAACATCATTCAGGCCCAGTTGCTCTTCCTGGAAAGTACTGACTCGCAAAAAGATATTCAGATCTACATCAACTCCCCAGGCGGAAGTGTATATGCAGGTCTTGGCATTTATGATACGATGCAATACATCAACCCTGATGTAGCTACAATATGCACTGGCATGGCGGCTTCAATGGGCGCTGTATTACTTTGTGCCGGTCAAAAGGGCAAAAGAACAGGGCTCAAGCACAGCCGAGTAATGATTCACCAGCCACTTGGCGGAGCACGCGGACAAGCTTCTGATATTGAAATCACCGCACGTGAGATCCAGAAGTTGAAAAAGGAACTTTATGATATCATCGCTCTTCACAGCGGTAATACTTACGATAAAGTCTGGGGCGACAGTGACCGCGATTATTGGATGATCGCATCTGAAGCCAAAGAGTACGGTATGATTGACGAAGTGCTGCTTAAGAAAACAGCATAATCAACTTTATAATAAAATTTAAACCCCGCTTATCGGGGTTTTTTTATGGGGAAAAGATTGGAATTATTCGTATTAATTCAATGTTCGTTTTTGCCCTCACTGCTTCACCACCCTCCTCGCCAACACTCTCCCATCTTCCAGCACCACATTGAGTATATAAACCCCATTTTCCAGATCAGACAAATTCCATTGCTGGTACGGATAATAGATTCTTTCTTCTCTAACCCTCCTGCCTGTGCCGTCTGTAATAATTACCCACTCAGCATTTACAGGTAGAATAGCTTTTAAAGAAGTATGAAATGGATTGGGCCAGATTTGCATTTCGATTTTTTCGCTCTCATTGATAGAAACTACCGGAGGGCAACCATTAGGTTCTTCGTAACCACAAGCGTCTACTTTTAGCATCCATTGTTTTTGTTCGATATCCGATGGCTGCGTGACACCAGTAGCGACATAACCACCATCAGGTGTTTCGTCAATAGAAAGTAAAAAAGGTAAGGAGAAGGCCCCAGATGATGGTAAGTATGTGGTCATCCACTCCAAATTTCCTATCGAATCAACTTTCATCAATCCAGTTTCATAAAAAACATTGGGTGCAAATGCAGAGAAGCATGCCACATATTTATTATCGTTGGTTACCAACGCATCATAATAACCGATTCCTGACATGCCAATATTTTCATATTGGGGCAAGGTGTAGGCGTGTTCCCATATTACAGACATGTTATCCGTATCAATAAGCACAACCCTGGGTTCAGTATAATATCCATTTTGAGGAAAGACCGCTTCACTCAGTATGTAGTCATAAAAAAGAACAGCCTTGTGATCATTCAAAACTTCAACGGAAGGCGAATTTTCGTTAAAATCAGCTGATCCAAAATGCAACGAATCAATAATACTTCCTTCCAAATCTGTTTTCAATAACAAAGCCTGTCCATTTACCCAAAAAGGCATTCCGGGAATGGGCGGGAGGGCCTGACCCCATGAGAGCAGCGTATTTTCTTCTTCCTCATACCTCATGCCCGAAAGTCTATCCAATTCAGGGCCATCGGCATAACTCATTTGTGTTTCGAGATAATTAAGAATATTACCGTTGCCATCAAAGTGAATATAGGCAATGGCAGAACTATCTATGTTGCCCATATTAATATACTTTGCTACGCCCATCGCCATAAAAGAAGTATCCGGCAGCGGGCAGGCTCCATAAAGGCTTAATTCCTTTTGCGATAGGCAGTCAATTGAATTTGTTACAGGGTATTTTCTATGCCAAAGTGTGTCCAAATTATTATCAAACCTAACAAGGGATGGATAAATGCTTTCACAAGTATTAACAGGTGATTCGAACAGCACCATTGAGCCATCTGCCAATTCGATTAGCGTTTCGGCTGGTGACCCAGCGTGACCAACGTAAAATGGATAGTTCAAATCATACAACTGAGTAAAAATGACTTGACCGTTTAAGTCTGTCTTACGCGCAAAGACACCATAAGGTGTTGTTTTGGAACCGAAGCTGTATATAACAGAGTCGCGAACAAATAATTTCTGAGGAAAAAAAATAGCGCTTTGATCCTCCATGTCATAGACATTGTTCCAATGGGTATATTGGGAATGTCCTAAAAAGGACATTCCCAATAATAATAGTATTGTTATACTGAATTTCATCATTCAATAATGAGTGGTGTAGAATATAAGTAGTCGCCTTTTTCGCCTACAAAATGAACCATAAAATGGCCAGTGCTCAGATTTTCGAATGGAATAAAATACTCTGTCATTCCCAAATCAATAGTACCACTTTGTACCAACTGACCCACCAGTGAGGTAATTCGGTATTCGATTTTTTCTTTGCTGACCTCATTGAACTTTACATTCATAAAATCGTGGGCAGGGTTTGGCCAGATGGATATGGCT
>JANNEQ010000004.1:0-19353 GCA_031378885.1 Flavobacteriales bacterium | reverse complement strand
TCGACCCTTTCCGGGTCGTTGGATCATTGCATGTCGATTGAGCTATAAACGTTTGATCCATTCTGGATCAGGAGATACGTGTAAACAATGCGATAAACGATCCAGTAATGGATCGCATGTTTATAGGTACGATCTTGACTTCGGCGATAAACGACCCGGAAAGGGTCGAATGTTGATCGGTCAATTACTTAACTTAATGACATTGCCCAATGGGACGGCGCTACAATATGCACCGTGCCCATGGCACTGGGATTATCCACGCACTTTTACCCCAGACTTTAGTCAGGCGCTGCAATATGCACCTTGCCTACGGCATTTTGAAAAGTGTTGACCGGATAAAGCCAGAAGGAACTAACAGAGCCGTAGGCTCGGCCCATGTGGTAGCAACGGGTTTCAACCCGTTGAAATGAAATCGAGAATGAGAACAAAGAGCCGTAGGCTCGGTCCATATTATACCAATGTTCGTTTTAATTTAGTCCATGCCGTAGATGAAATCATACAGTGGTAAATACCGAGAGAGTAGCTGTTTAGTACAATCAAGCGCAGCGCAGATTGTACTAAAACAGATACCAAATCGGTATTATCTCTCCATAAATATAAACTTCCATTGAGATTTTTTTTAATCGGACAACAATGTCTGTTTATATTTAATTTTTGGATCAATGCCGGAATGAAATGCTCAAAAGAGCAGGCCCATTGGTATTATACCGCTCACAAAAATAATATAGTCCAACCTGCCTGCCGGCAAAGGCAGGTTTCGGCTACGCCTCATAGTACTATTTATTTTTAGAGGCGGCATAACCAATTCACAAAATAATTTACCCTTTGGGTTAAATTATATTTGGAATTGTTATTACTTGAATAATCTGCAATGTTTATTTTTCGGGTTGGCGATTTTTTTATAAATTTGATCTTGAAACTCAATTTTTTAAAAATCAACTAATCATGAAACACTACTTAACTCAATTGAAAATTTTACTGGGAATTTTGCTGGTTACTATAACTGTGGATAGTTACTCGCAATATTTTGAATTCGGTTGGGCCGGTAGAATTGGAGCACCATTAATTGACGTGGCTAAATTGGTGGCTGTGGATGAGAATGGATATCTTTATTGTGCGGGAATGTTTGGTGGAACTGTTGATTTTGATATTGGGCCAGGAAGTTTTAACATGTCAACCTATCAAAACTACCAACAATTTTATCTTTGTAAATATGATCCATCAGGGTCATTGATATGGGCCAAGAGTTTCGGTCCAATTTCAATTGTAGTTGCTCCTTATGCTCTGGAAATAGGTCAGGATGGTGAAGTAGTTGTTGCCGGAACTTTTTTTGGGACAGTTGATTTTGACATGGGAGATGGTGTCAATTTGTTATCAGCAAGTTTTGGGCTCGATGTTTTTGTTTTGAAGTTGGACGGGGATGGTAATTTTCTTTGGGCTCAGAATATGGGAGGAGATAGCTCGGATATCATTCAAACAATCGCTATTGATCATCTGGGGAATGTTATTGTTTTTGCTACAATGACCGGTGATTGTTACATTTCAGGTACACCGCAGGATTTCAATTTTACTACTAACTCCAATTTTGATGTGGTTATAGTGAAGTACCAGTTTAGTGGCGAGTTTTTATGGGCGAGGTCCGTTGGTGGATCGGATTTCGATCAAGCCAATGATTCGGAGGTTGACACTGATAATAACATATACGTTATTGGAACATATAGATATGGAGTGCCAGATTTTGACCCGGGTGTTGATGAATATTTACTACCTGAAGCTGTTGATTACAATGGCTATGTTTTGAAGTTAGACCCAGAGGGTAATTTTGTTTGGGCTAATGGTTACGATGCTTATACTGATGGAATTGGAAGTCCGAAATGCTTCGGTATTTCTATTTCTATCAATTCGAACAATCGACTTATTCTCGGCGGCTATTACTCAGGGACTGTGGATTTTGATGCTGGTGCGGGTCTCATGGAGTTTACATCTAATAATTTTAATCTCTTCGTTATGTCTTTGAATTTGAGTGGCGAACTTTTATGGGTGAAAGAATTGGGCAGTACATCCTCCGTAGAGGGCCAATTTATGGCATTGGGGGCCAATGATGATATTTATTTAGCGAACAAATGTTCAGGCGTGGTTGACTTTGACCCCGGACCTGACACATACGAATTAGACACTCAGGGCACTAACCGATTTTTTGTCTTACAACTCGATCCAATGGGTGAATTTATCGAAGTTGCGACAACTGTAGCCGTGGGAAGTTCATTCGTCTATGGAATGGCTATAAGCGATGACAATGATGTCTATGTTTGTGGATCATTCAGTTCCACCATGGATTTTGATCCCAATGAGGGAGTATTCAATATGGTACCCTTTGCTCAGGGGGATGGATTTATCTTTAAATGGACCCAAATATGTTATCCGTCAGCTTCAGAATTACTCAGTCTTTCTTCTTGCGATGAAATCAACATAAACAATGAAACCTATACTTCATCAGGCGCTTATGATCAATTGCTTGTCAACGCCGTTGGCTGCGACAGCCTCCTCACATTAGACATCACCATTCATCCATCACAACAATATTCTTTTTCCGAAACAAGCTGCGATGATTATGTCTTCAATGGCATTACTTATACGGAAAGCGGCAACTATGTTCAAACTTATACAAATCAATTTGGCTGCGACAGTATTTATACACTGGATCTGGAAATAACAGCGATCAATGCCACGGCAACTTTAAATCAAGCCACTCTCACAGCCAACACGAATAATGCTACCTACCAATGGATCAAATGCAATCCTTTTGAAATTATTTCCGGGGCTACGAGTCAGTCTTATACGGCAACTTCCAATGGCTTGTACGCGGTAATTATCAACCAAAACGGATGCGCTGATACGTCAGGCTGTGTTGCGGTGAATTCTATTGGAATAGAAAATCTGAGTCTGACAAAAAATTTCATTCACATTTATCCTAATCCGAACGAAGGAGATTTTTGGATAGAGTCGAATGATCAGGCAAATTATAAGTTGTATACTTCCAATGGTTTGTTGCTGCAAAAAGGTATTATCCGAAAAGGGAATAACAGAATGGAATGCGGTGAACTTCCGTCGGGTCTTTATTTTATGGAGTTTGTTGTTGCTGATAGATTAGAGAGATATAAAATAATGATCAGGTAACGCAAAATATGATTTTCTGAAATCATAAGAAGGGTCTGCCTTGTATTTCTACCAAAGGGCCGACCAGGTGGGGCTTTGGTAAATCCAGTCGTGGTAATCTCTACTAAAAGGTCGCCCCGCTGGGGCTTTGGGGATTGTTGTCGCCCTTTTATTTCTACCAAAGGGCCGCCCCGCTGGGGCTTTGGGAAATTCAGTCATGGTAGATTTCTACCATAGTGTCATTCCGCTGGGGCTTTGGGTATTCATGTCGCCATTTTAATTTTTTCACCTTTAGGAAGCATCGAATTCATCGAAAAACCGATCGCCATTAACCAAGTCCCGGAGGGACGACCCTTTGGTAGGATCGAAGAAATCAGCCATTAAACAAGTCCCGGAGGGACGACCCTTTGGTAGCTCCGGAGGGACGACCATTTGGTAGGATCGAAAAAATCAGCCATTAAACAAGTCCCAGCGGGACGACCCTTTGGTAGCTCCGGAGGGACGACCCTTTGGTAGGATCGAAGAAATCAGCCATTAAACAAGTCCCAGCGGGACGACCCTTTGGTAGCTCCGGAGGGACGACCTTTTGGTAGAATCAAAAAAAGCGCGACGGTAATAATAGTCCAGGAAGGACGAAAAATCAGAATTGTAAATTCCGTAATGAATTCTCCGGCGTGGTTGAAACCACCCCGAAATTGTCGCTTTTGACACTTACCGATCCATTGCATACCTTTTAGATTTGCTGAATAATTTCAAGCAATTACTCATTATGTCTAAAGTATCCATTTACCTCAATTTTCAGGGCAATACCGAAGAGGCTTTTAATTTTTATAAAAAGGTTTTTCAGACAGAATTTGTTGCGCCCGTCATGTACAACAAGGACATTCCTTCCGGACCTGATGGACCATCATTTCCTGAAGATGAATTGAACAAAGTGATGCATGTAGCTCTTCCGATTTTGGGGGGAATTCACATCATGGGAACCGATATGCTGGAATCGATGGGGCATAAGCTGGTCATTGGTAATAATACAACCATTAATCTTGAACCGGATACCAGAGAAGAGACCGAAAGGCTTTTTAATATGCTGTCAGATGGTGCATCCGATATTGCTCCATTGGCTGATATGTTCTGGGGCGCCTATTGGGGTTGTTGTCTGGATAAATTTGGCATTCGCTGGATGTTCAATCATACCTCTGCGAAAGAATAGTACATTTGAATAGTGAATGTCCGGGATCACTCATTGCTACATTTTACATTGTAATGCTTCAATGGGTCATCACAAATGGATTGTTTCAAAATGAATTTCTTTGTTTTTTTGAATGAATAATAATTTTTAATTCCATGATTAATTCCTTTTATCCATGCCTCTGGTTTAACGGTCAAGCCAAAGACGCCGCTGAATTTTACTGCCGCATTTTTCCTGATTCAAAAATCACTGCCGATTCGGGCATGGTAGTCAACTGGCAATTGAGCGGGCAGAAGTTTATGGGACTGAATGGCGGGCCTCAATTTGTTCCAAATCCTTCCGTTTCTTTTTTTGTGAATTGTGCAACACAACAGGAAGCAGATCAAATCTGGGCTCAATTATCGGAATCGGCATTTGTGATGATGGCGATGGATAAATACCCGTGGAGTGAATACTATGGTTTTCTCAAAGACAAATACGGAATTTCGTGGCAGATTTATGTGGGCCCTCCAAATGAATTGAATCAAAAAATTACAGCTTGCTTTTTATTTACAGATAGCCATTATGGCGAAGCATTCGAGGCTATTCAATTTTATACAGATTTATTTCCCAACGCGCGAAAGTTGGATATTTCTTTTTACAGCAAAGAGGAAGCTGCGGGCAGAGAAGGCGTTGTAAAGCATGGAGAATTTGTATTGAACAATATTCTCTATAAGGCCATGGATGGACAGGGCAATCATCAGTTTGTATTTAACGAAGCCATTTCTTTTGTAGTGGGTTGCGATACGCAGAACGAAATAGATTTTCTTTGGGAAAAACTAACAGAAGCAGGTGAGGAGGGTCAGTGCGGTTGGCTCAAAGATAAGTTTGGCGTGTCATGGCAAATTGTGCCCAATTCTTTGGGGAAATTAATGAGTGATCCACAAAAGGGCCCACGTGTGATGGAGGCTTTTTTGAAGATGAAAAAATTTGAAATAAGTGTTCTGGAAAATGCCTGATTTCAACCAGGGAACCTGTGTTAGAATTATCCGATTTATATGACTAACGTTTTTCGAATAATTTATACGGGAACTATTTTTTTGTTTTCTTCTTTGGCTTTACCACCGGGCCGGCTTTCAACACCTCAATCTTAACCTTCGTCAGTCCCTTTTTAATAAAATTGAGTTTGCGCGCAGCCGCATAAGTAAGGTCTATTGTTCTTTTGGACGATGGCGGCAGCCGATCATTAATTTTCACAACAACAGTGCTGTCATTGCTCAGGTTGGTCACTTTCACCAGGGTGCCAAAGGGTAGACTCTTGTGCGCAGCCGTAAGACTGTCTTGCCTGAAAATCTCACCAGAACTTGTCTTTCTGCCTTCGAATTTATGAGCATAATAACTGGCAGTGCCTGTTGTAGAATTGTTTTCCTCAACAACGACAATCGTTTTAAGGCTGTCAGCTTGTGCGTGAATATCAACGCTGATGAAGGAGCATTGGATCACACAAATGATAAGAATAATTATTGACTTGAATAGGTACATCGTCTTACAATGGGTTAATCAATTATCAGTTCGTTCAGAGTTTTTCTGAATGAAAATTTTAGCCACAATAACCGTCATGGAATTTGTGGTATTAAGCGAAGATAATAAATTATTTGACTGCTACACCACTATACAAGGCTGCACGTGCTTCTTTGATCTGTTTGTCACTCAGATAGTCATCATAAGACATGCGCTTATCCAATATGCCATTGGGCGTTATTTCTATAATTCTATTGGCTACCGTGTGCACAAACTCATGGTCATGCGAGGTAAATAGCGCAATGTGCTTCCAATCTTTCATGGCATTGTTGAAGGCCGTGATGGATTCCAGGTCAAGGTGGTTGGTTGGCTCATCCAAAATAAGACAATTGCCATTGGCCAGCATCATTCTTGAAACCATACAACGGACTTTTTCGCCACCGCTTAATACATTAGATTTTTTCAAAACTTCTTCTCCGCTGAAAAGCATCTTTCCCAAAAAACCACGCACATAAGTTTCATCTTTGTCTTTCGAAAATTCTCTCAACCAGTCGATCAGATTATCATCCGCATTGAAATACTTTGCATTGTTGTTGGGCAGATAGGCTTTAGTAATGGTGCTGCCCCAGGCTACTTCTCCGGTATCTGGTTTTTCTTCGCCCATCAGGATTTCAAAAAACATGGAAATGGCACTGTGCTCTTTCGAAAGAATGGCCACCTTGTCGCCTTTGGTCAATCTGAAATTTACATCGGCAAAATAAACCTGTCCGTCGGCGCCTGCTTTAGAAAGATTTTCAACGTTTAAAATCTGATCACCACAGTCGCGGTCTGGTCTGAAAATAATTCCCGGATATTTTCTGGTTGATGGTGGAATATTATCGATTACCAATTTATCCAATAACTTTTTACGGCTGGTAGCCTGACGCGATTTTGATGCATTGGCACTGAATCGCTCTACGAAGTCTTGCAGTTCCTTGCGCTTTTCTTCTGTCTTTTTATTCTGATCTGAGCGCTGGCGCAGTGCAAGCTGACTGGATTCGTACCAGAAGGTGTAATTTCCGGTGTACATCTGAATCTTACTGAAATCAATGTCTACAATATGGGTGCAGACTGAATCGAGAAAGTGACGGTCGTGAGAAACCACAATCACTGTATTTTGAAAATCAGCAAGGAAGTTTTCCAGCCAATCAATGGTTTCCACATCCAAATCGTTCGTTGGCTCGTCGAGCAGAAGAATTTCTGGATTACCAAATAGGGCCTGAGCAAGTAAGACCCTCACTTTTTCTTTACCGCTCAATTCGCTCATCAGCGTTTGGTGAAGGTCTTCCTTTATTCCCAATCCACTCAGAAGATTGGCGGCATCACTCTCTGCATTCCAGCCATCCATCTCCGCAAAAACTGTTTCCAGCTCTGCCGCACGCTCTCCGTCTGCATCGCTGAAATCTACTTTGGCATAAAGTGCGTCTTTTTCTTTCATGATGTCATAGAGCTTTTTATTGCCCATGAGCACCGTATGAAGAACAGGATAAATATCAAACTCAAAGTGATTTTGCTTTAAAACACTCATCCTTTCACCAGGACCGATAATGATATCGCCTGTTAATGGATCAATTTCGCCGGCAAGTATTTTCAGTAAGGTTGATTTACCAGCGCCATTGGCGCCAATCACGCCATAGCAATTTCCGGCGGTGAATTTGAGATTGACCTCTTCAAAGAGGGTTCTCTTGCCATATCGAAGTGAAAGATTGGAAACGGTTAACATAATTCTATTTTTTGCGGCGGCAAAGATACGAACGCATTCAATTTGGAAGGAGTTCAATGACGAAGAGAGCTTGTTCAAATCGCTAAGACCTGGCTCAAACAGCGATCGGTCCCGTCGTTTTTACACTTTATTATTTATCAAAAGAAATAACTGTTTAAAAAAGGTGCGATCAATTTTGAATTGAAAACGAGGTAAAAAAAACGTTATTTATTACTTTGAAAGCTAAAATCATAAAGATTTATTTTCTAATTATCTCATTTTGAAGGGAGGGGAATATTCCAAAACCGTGTATTGCTTTTGTTGAATCATTTTATTAAAACATTGAACAAAGTTTTTCAATTGTAGTTATTGTAATATTAATTAATCCCTTAATTTCATGAACAAAGTATTTATTTTTATTCTATCACTAATGGTAACGGCCAACATTAAGGCCCAGACAGTGGTGGACATTATTGTTAACAGTCCAGATCATACAACCCTCGAAGCGGCTGTAATCGCTGCTGGCCTTGCAGACGACCTATCACAAGTTGGTCCATTCACCGTTTTTGCTCCAACAGATGATGCATTCAATGATTTACCTGCTGGTTTAGTTGACCAACTTCTGATGGATCCAACAGGTGATCTTGCAGACATTCTTCTTTACCACGTGGTTGGAGCAACGGCTCTGTCAACATCGTTGAGTGACGGTGATATTTTCACTACTCTACTCGGTCAGGATATTACTGTCACCATTACTGGCGGCAATGTTTTCATCAACAATGCCCAGGTTATTGTGGCTGATATAATCGCCTCAAATGGAGTAGTTCACGTAATCGATGCAGTTCTTCTTCCTGAATTGGAAGTATTGCCTGCAACAGTGGTGGATATAATCGTGGGAAGCGACGTTCACAACACACTTGAAGCCGCAGTAATCGCTGCTGGTCTTGCAGACGACCTTTCACAAGCAGGACCTTTCACCGTTTTTGCTCCAACAGATGATGCATTCAATGATTTACCTGCTGGTTTGGTTGACCAACTTTTGATGGATCCAACTGGCGATCTTGCAGACATTCTTTTGTACCATGTAGTTGGCGCTTCAGCTCCTGCTTCTTCATTGAGCAATGGTGATGTTTTCACTACCCTACTCGGTCAGGATATTACTGTAACAATCACTGGTGGCAATGTTTTCATCAACGATGCCCAGGTAATCATCACCGATTTAATGGCTGAAAACGGTATTGTTCACGTAATTGATGCGGTTCTTCTTCCTGAATTGGTAGATCTTCCTGCTACTGTAGTGGACATTATCGTAGCTAGCCCTGTTCATACCACGCTCGAAACGGCAGTGATCGCTGCACAATTGGCCGATGACTTGTCACAAGAAGGACCTTTCACAGTTTTTGCTCCTACTGATGACGCATTTAACAACCTTCCTGCTGGCGTACTCGACGCTCTTTTGGCCGATCCAACAGGCGATCTGGCTGATGTACTTCTTTATCACGTAGTAGGTGCTTCTGCTCCTTCAAGTTCATTGAGCAATGGTGATGTGTTTACTACTTTATTCGGTGAGGATGTTACTGTAACTATTACAGGTGGCGATGTTTTCATCAACGATGCTCAGGTAATCATTGCCGATCTGATGGCCGAAAACGGAATTGTTCACGTAATAGATGCTGTTTTATCTATTCCAGTTGGCGTAAAAGAAGTTCAATCTGCTCCGGTATCGTTTTATCCAAATCCTGTATCTGACGTACTAAACTACTCATTTGCAGGAAATGGCCGTACCGGAAATTTCGAAATTACCGACATCGCTGGCGCAATCGTCCTCACAGGTTCTGCCGTGATGATGAATGGAACTATCGACGTGAGTGGACTTCCGGCTGGATTGTACACCATGAAATTCTATAATGCCGACAAAGTTTTTGTAGGCTCAATTTTAAAGAATTAATCAAATTATACAGACATCTATAAATGTTCTTATCAAAGATCTTTTGTTGTTTTCAAATCAAGGACAGTAATTCAATGTTTTTTGCTGGTCTGCGATTGCGCATCTGACTTAAACGGGATTTACAGATGGTTTGGTATTTATCAATGGGTGGGGAATTTTCCTCACCCATTTTATTTTTGAGATGTTCCCGGAGTCCAGATACTATTGCACTACTGTTCTTGTGGTAAAGCCGATACCAGAATTAGAATTTAGTCTAACCTGCTGTTTAGTAGTGTTTAACATGGTTTTGTCTACCATTCAGGTTACTTCACCGGACAGAAAATTTAGGAAATGTCTTAAATTATATACGATTCGGTATTATTTTGGGGGCGCAATTCAAAAGGAGCGTCCTGAATCGGATCAGGGCTTTTGCTTGAATAGTCAATAACGAACCATTTATAATCTACTTAATTATGCCAAAGTTAATTTCTCTTGCTTTCTTTTTACTACTCTCTACCGGTTACTTGCTTGCTCAGGATATCGGTGATCCCTATTATGATAATCTTACGGTGATAAGAAAAGGGGTTGAACTTCACGATGAAGATAAATATAAAGAGGCCATTGCGGAGTACAACAAAATAGAATCGGGCGATTCTCTTTATGCGCTGGCATTGTACGAAAAGGCATATAGTTATTATGCAGATAGTCAATTTGTTGAAGTCATTGTCATTTGCGATGAAATGGCCGCACTACCTTCTGCATTTAATGCAGAAATATTACTGATGAAAGCCAACGCGTTGGATGGATTGAAACGTACCGATGAGGCTATGGCTGTTTATGAAGCATATAAGCTGGACTATCCACAATCTTATTCGCCTTATTTCGAAATGTCTGTTTCTCATGCTGTGAATAAGGAGTTTGATAAAGCTATTCCATTGCTCCTCGAATCGGCCAGAATGAACATGTTCAGTGTAAATACACATAAGAATTTTGGGATTTATGCGGCAGAGGCAGATCAGCCCGCGTTGGCCATTATGGCGTGTTTTTTTGCATCAATTTTATCCAGTGATAAACCGGAATTGTCCTTGTCCATTATTTCGAACCTCGTCGAAAAAATTGGTGCAAATGATTACGATAAGACATTGGACGTTAAGCCGGAATTATTCGAATTTGCAGGTGAACTGGCTTCGCTCAACGAAATTGTGTCAAGTAAGGCAGCTTTGAATAAAACATACAAGAGTAAGGTTAAAGTAGATTATAACTATACGCGACAATTACAGGTAATTTGCGAAAAACTGCCGTCAAGCATGGATAGTGGCAATTGGCTGCTCGACTTTTATGTGTCTTTCTACAAGAAAATGTGGAATGATGGTCACTTTCAGGGAATGGTTTATCAGCCACTTTCTTCCAGTTCCAGCCCTAAACTAAAAAAACTCGCTCAAAAGAACATTATGAAAATTAATGCATTCGCAAAAGCGGCGGCAGCAGAAATTGAAAAGAAAACCAAAAGTGTTACTTATAAAAAAATGGGCAAAGAAGTAACCGGGAATTTTCATTATAAAAATAACCATGTCGTTGCCATTGGAGAGGTAGATTCTGAGGATGAGGCACATGGAATGTGGGAGTTCTTTGCAACGAATAGTGTTAAAGTTGGCGAAGGAGAATACAATCATGGCAAGAAGGTAGGTTTGTGGAAATACTACAGAGAAAACGGGGTAATTGTCAAGGAGGAAAACTTTTCTGATGGTGAAAAATCAGGTGTAGAAATCACTTACCATCCCAATGGCATGCGCGAACGCGAGCTTAATCTTGTCGATCAAAAGGTTGAGGGAAGAGTGAAGAATTATCACTATAGTGGCGCACTCAAAAGTGAATATGACATTCAATCGGGCAAGTTACAAGGTAACTATATTATGTACGACAACCTTGGTGCTAAACAGCGCGTTGTTCCGCTCAAAGACGGAGAAGAAAATGGTCTGGTTGTAGGATATTATCCAAATGGAAACAAAAGCTTTGAATCGAATTATACAGAAGGAAAGGCCGTTGGAAAGGCCATTTATTGGTACGACGATGGAACCATTAGTGCCGAAGGTAGTTTCGACAAGGGTGATAGAAATGGCAACTGGAAATGGTACCACGAAAATGGAAAGGTCAAAGAAGAAGGAACTTATGATTCGGGTGACCAAACCGGTGAGTGGAAAGAATACAACGACAAAGGAAATTTAGAAGCAGTTACTTTATACAAAGGCGGAAAGCTCAACGGAATAAGTAAATCCTACGACCGTTACGGAAAGTTGCTCTCAGAAATTGAATACTCAAACGGGAAAGGCAAACGATATGCTTTTTACGATGAGAAAGGCACCAAAATTCATGAAGCAAAAACAACTAGCGGAAAGCTGAAGGTAGAAACTTACAATGAGTTACGTCAGCGCGGTGCTGAAGGCGAATTCTATGGCGATGACCGCGAAGGCCAGTGGAAATATTACAACCTGGATGGTTCGCTTGATCATACAGTGACTTACAGAAAGGATATGCTTAATGGTGAAGGTGAATTTTATTGGCCCAATGGAAAACTGGCCAAGGAAGTGTACTACAAAGACGACCAACTTCAGGGATATTACCGCAAGTACAACCAACAGGGAATATTGATAGAAGAAGGTTATTACCTGGACGGACAAAGGCACGGCCCGACGAAAAGATATTACAACGATGGTAAGCTGGCTGAAAAACTTTTCTTTTGGAAAGGTGACCAAAATGGTGATGAGTGGAATTATCACCATGGCGGAGAAAAGGACAAACGTTTTGTATACGATATGGGTTTAATTACAAAAGCAGATATTTATAATCAAAAGAGCGAAGTGGTTAATTCCTGCCAGGTTGAATGTGGTACAGGCCCTTATTTGCTAACCCACGCCGACAAATCCAAAGAATATACGGTCAACTTTAAGTATGGTGAGGCAGTAGATGAGGCCATCTCTTACAATACGGCTGGAGCTGTACTGAGCAAGGTGCCTATGAAATATGGCAACAGACATGGGAAAGCCACATACTACTACGACAATGGTAAAGTGAGTTCTGAAGGCGAATACGAAAATGGCAGACAAGAAGGAATATGGAAGTATTACGACGATGAAGGCAAATTGAGCAAGGAAATTAATTATACCGAAGGTGACCGACATGGTAAATACACAAGTTACCACAGCAATGGAAAAGTGGAAACAGAGAGATACTACTTCTTTGACGAACGCGATAGCATTTTCCGCACATTTGCTCCAGACGGACAACTGATGGTTCAGATAGAATATTACAGAGGTGTAGCGCTCAATTACACTTATAACGGAAAAGATGGAAAGTTGGTCTCTCCGATTGAAATCAAAAATAATTCTGGTAAGATAGTTGCGTACTATCAAAATGGCAATAAATCTTTTGAACTCAATTATATTAATGGAATGTGGAATGGTGTAATGGAACAATATTATACAGATGGAAAATTGCTCTATAGAGCTAATTATTCCTTTGACCAGAACGAAGGTAAAACCGAAGAGTTTTTTGCCAATGGCAATAAGGATTTTGAAGGTGACTACAAATACGACGAGGAAAGTGGCGCAATAAAGTATTACCACGAAAATGGTAAACTAAAACGCGAAACCACTTACGAAATGGGCGTCAAGCACGGTCCTGAAAAGGTTTATGATAAGAACGGGAAGTTAATTTCAGAAGGTAATTATTATTATGGAGAGTATACTAAAAAGTAAGATGAGAGTTCTGTTAAGTTTGATCTTTGTCCAATTGTTTTTTGCTGCCGCTAATGCTCAGCCTACGGCCACAATGGAACAACTTCAAAAACGCTTCCCTGACGAAGTGGCTGTTGTGCTCAAACGACATGAGAATATCGATATCAAATTGAGTGACGATAAATTGGTGATTACAAATGAGAATATTTCTCAGATCATGTATCTCAACGAAAAGAGTGTCAACTCCAGAGGAGAGAACATTCCTTATGATCCCAATTTCTACGATTTGATGAAACTCAAAGCCTGCACCTGGATTCCAACCCCTAAGGGATACAAGAAAGAAGAGGTGAAGGAATTTCGGGACATTAA
Organism: Flavobacteriales bacterium; assembly: GCA_031378885.1. Lineage (GTDB taxonomy): Bacteria > Bacteroidota > Bacteroidia > Flavobacteriales_D > Sanyastnellaceae > JANNEQ01. The sequence goes on along the minus strand of JANNEQ010000004.1, from coordinate 5,737 downwards.
AGAGATTGATGACGATAATTTTTATCACAGCAGAAGGAGCAAACAATTTATGTACCCTGCCATGCAGCCGGGTGCAGTGAGCGAATGCGACTTTACCTATAATATAGTTGATCCAACTGCGCTGGGTTCCTTTTCTTTTGCCTTTGGTGTTCCGGCTACAGATATGCTCTTTACAGTGAATGTTCCAGATGGCGTAACTATCGGGTACAAACAATTTGGACCAATGGATAACGTGAAATTTTCTACCACAAAAAAAGGAAAAATCACTACATATAGCTGGAGCTGCGATGAAATGGGCAAATTTGAAGAAAAGGATTTTACCTGGAATACAGATTTGTTCGAACCGCACGTTTTTGTTTACATCAACACCTACCAAACCAAAAAAGATGGCGTGAAGAAACTTCTGGGTGATGTAAGTGATTATTACAAAAACAATTATAAGTTCATTGCCAACGTCAACAAAGAAGAGATTAGCGATGAACTGAAAACGGTTGTAGACAGCATTAAAAAGAGCAACTCCTCAGAAGAAGATATTGTCAAAAATATTTTCTACTGGGTACAGGATCACATTACTTATATAGCCTTCGAAGATGGACTTGGAGGTTTCATTCCAAGATCGGCCAATAGTGTTTGCACGAAAAAATACGGCGATTGTAAAGACATGGCAAGTATCATCAACGAAATGATGGAGTATGCTAAAATCCCCGGCAATCTCTGCTGGATAGGCACAAGGCACAAAGGCTATAATTACGAACAATTGCCCCTTCCTTATTGCGACAACCACATGATCGCTGCCTACAAAAAAAATGGCGAATACATCTTTTTGGATGCCACCAGCAGATTCCACCGTTTTGGCTTGCCAAGCATGGGAATTCAGGGCAAACAAATAATGATCAGCATCGATGAAAATAATTTTGAGGTACCATTTGTACCTTTTACCTCCGCCGAAACAAGCACTACATCAGATACTGTATCTGTAGTCATTAATGGCTCAACACTTAAACTCAAAGGAAGCGTGCACATGACAGGATTCGCTAAAAGCACCAATACCGAGAGGATTAAGTACGCAGGAGCGCAAAATGAAAAAGAAAAAATCAAAGGGATTTTACAACGCGGAAACAACAAGTGCAGCCTCGATGATTATGTAATTAAAAACATTGACAATAAAGACAAAGATCTGATCGTCGATTATTCTCTGACCATTCCGGATTACGCACGGGTAATTGACAACGAATTTTTCGTCAATCTGAATTTTGATAAAACCATGGTTTCTATGAAACCAGATACCACCGACCGATCTTATGGCGCAGAATATCCATTTGCATTTTGTAGCAATGTGATTTATAAAATGGCCATTCCCGATGACATGAAATTGAAAAAAATGCCGGAAAACATCAATATTTCTGATGAGTATGGCGAACTAACCCTTTCGTACTCTATGGTGGGTAAAGAAATTGTGGTAGACCAAAAGTATAAACTTAAAAAGGCCATTGTTCCGCTCAAAGACCTTAGGTTGTGGGTAGCCGACATTGATAAAGCCGCAGCAGCCTATCAGCAAGTGGTAGTACTTGAAAAGAAATCCTCCAATAAATAATTATATTTTTTTAAATCAAATGAATAAGAAACCCGCAGCTCTTCGCGTGTTATTTCTCGCAATGGCATTGTCCATTTCAGGTTTGTTTCATGCACAGAATTTTGAATTCTTTGCAGCCGATTATGACTTCAATCCTGAAGCGCTTACTGTGGGTCTCATGGACAGCACAGGCTATAGTTCCTGTTTGCATTGGGTACATAATTACCACGAAATCGGAAGCAGATTCGGACAAGACGCAAAGTTCCGCCTGACCCATATCCTGCGTCAGATAAATGATACGAGGGCAGTAGAAGAATTTAATAAATTTTATGTGCCTCTATATGGTTCACAACAACCCATCAATGTAAAAATCAGGGTAATTAAGGACGGCAAAGAATTATTTGTGGGCAGCAGTAAGGACATCAAAGAATTTGAAGAAACCAATGCCAGGGTGAAATCAATTGCATTAGAGCAGGTTTCTGAAGGGTGTCTCATTGAAAGTATTCTGGCAGTGGAAGTGAATTATAACCTGAGTGGGGTAGAATATTTGCAATTCGGATACCCGTGTAAAGAATCTATTTTCTGTTTGATCGCTCCGAAAATATGTGTGTTCAAATCGAAGTTATATGGTTCTGAAATGGCCCTGCGCGACACCATCACAGATGATAAAAAGTATTCGTACATCAAGTTGAAAAATGTAAAGGCGGCCTACAGCGAAAAGTATGCGCAGGTGGACGCCAATAAAATCAGGTTTGAATACAAGTTAGACGAAGTGGAAGGCTCAAATTACAAAGGCCAGCAGTGGGCTGACATGGGAAGAGGCTTGTATGATGTAATTACTAAAGATGGAGACAAACAAAAATCAGGCATTAAGAAATTTATAAAGCTTTGCGGAGCTGATAAGCTTACCTCTGTTGAAGATAAAATATTCGCAGTCGAAAATTATCTCAAGACCAATGTGGATGTCAATGAAGGTATGCAATCGGTAGAAAACCTCTACAAGATATTCGAGAATAAAGCGGCTAACTCTACCGATTTTATGAGAATAATGGCGCTGACTTATGATGAATTAGGGGTGAACTACGAATTGGTGGGCACCTGTAAGCGCGACGAGAAAAATTTTGACAAAAACTTTCATGCCTGGGGATATATTCAGGATATAATCTTTTACTTCCCCGATCAAAAACAATATCTCGATCCTGTTTCAACCGTTTTGCGCTATCCGAATATTGATAATTTGTATTTGGGCCAGGATGCAATACGCGTAAAGGCTGAAGTGTTGGGTGGAACAAAGAATCCTGTAACTACCATTAAGACAATTCAGCCCGATGATATTGAGAAGAGCATCATAAAAGAAAGATTCAAAGTTTCGTTTGATGCCGGAATGACCGAAAATCAGATTAAATGGATTAAAGAGTATACCGGATCGGCCGACCAGGGAATGAGGGTCATTTGCCATTTCAGTGAAGAAGAAATGAGAAATAAAACCCTTGAGCAGATTATTGCCGGCGCTGAGTCTTCCAATAAGGTGGAGAATATCGAAGTGGAGAATTCAGATCTTACCAAACCGGAGCAATATCATGCGCCACTAATAATTTCAGCAGACGTGAAGGGCAGCGACTTCCTCGAATTTGCAGGCGACAAGATTATTTTTAAAGTAGGTGAAGTAATTGGTCAACAATCGGAACTTTACACCGAAAAGCCTCGTCAATGTGCAATAGACGTCGGCTTTTTACATTATTACGACAGAGAAATCCGAATCGAAATTCCGGCCAATTATGATGTGTCGGGCCTTGATGCACTTAAGATCAATAAGGTATTTAAAGATGAGCAGGGGAAAGAGCTCTTTGCCTTCGAAAGCAGTTACACGATTGAAGGTAATGAAATAGTGATTAAGATAAGAGAATCATACAACAGGCTTACTTATCCGGTTAGCATGTATGATAATTTTAGTCAGGTTGTCAATGCAGCGGCGGATTTTAATAAAGTCAGCTTGCTGTTCAAAAAGAAATAAGTTACCTCAGTGTTTCAGCGAAAATATTTCGATGAAACCAAAAATCTGCACTGCAGCGTATAGGGTTGTGCAGGAAATATTTGCCTTAAAATCTGATTGTGCCATATAGAAATTGTTCTATGCTGTTATTATGTCTTATGTGTTGAATTACATATCTGAAGGCGAGCACCAACGACAGGACTTTAAGATGCGGGTGGATGACTCTAAAAAGCTGGCCAGAACTTTTGCCGCTTTTGCCAATTCTGATGGAGGAAGATTGCTTATCGGAGTGAAGGATAATGGACAGGTATGCGGCGTAAATGCAGAAGAGGAAGTACACATGCTGGAAGCAGCGGCTCGTTTTTACTGCAAACCTCCGGTCGATTTTACCATTCAGGCCTGGAAGGTGGAACACCGCACCGTACTCGAAGTGAATGTGCCTTGCTCTTCTGATAAACCCCACATTGCCTGTAATGAAGAAAATGAGTGGAAGGCTTATATTCGTTTAGGAGATAAAAATTTAACTGCACCAGCCGTCTTGTTGGAGCTCTGGAGGGGCGAAGAAGATAACAGACCGCAGCGTTATTTTCATACAGAAAAGGAAAAAAGAATTTTTACTGTACTCGAAAATAGCGCAGGGTTATCACTCAGCCAACTGGTGCGTATGACCAAAATTCAGCGGCCTGTTATGATAAAACTCCTGGCCAGATTTATAAGATGGGATTTAATGAAAATGGAATTTAATCAGGATAATCCGATATATAATTTGAAGTAAAAGGCAGAAAATCATTTCGCAAATGAGGGGCCTGTACAATAATTGACAGGATTTTTCTTTTTATAAGCAAATCCCTACAAAATGGAAACGATTGCAGCGACCTCTTATAGCGCACGATTGGAATACCCAACGTCTACATGTGACAAGTTTTCCGGCGAACAAAATTTTAATTTGGCCCCACACACTTTAGGAAAATACTTTTCAAATTTCTCAGTATTGAGATATGCTTGTGTGTGTAGTTTTATCATGTTCTTCTCCTGGAATGTATCCTATGCACAATGCGGATATAATTACCACGCACACCAAGCCAGAAATGCCCAACTTCAAAAGAAAGCTGAAAAGAAAATGAAAAGAGCAAAAGGAGATTTGGTCAATTTTTCATGTGTATCTGAGACCAAATCAAAGTCAGCCATGCGCGCAAAGAAGCGCCTGAGCAGGCATTCAAGAAAGTAACGCTTTTTCATCGAATGTGGCATTTGCAACTTTTAATTGTTTGAAGCCGGATGTTTGTACTATTTTGGCACAAACAAACGCATAGTGGAATCAAAGACCAACACGGATCATCCTTCTTTTCGCAGAATAGATAATTTGCACATTGTACTTTGGCTCATAAAGGATATGTGCTGGATGAGTGATTTTAAGACTGCGGGAGTAATTATGGTTATCCCAACCATTCTGGTGGCTATCTGGATTGCCTGGATCAACAGAAGAGATAAATCGGATCTTGCATACAATCTGGCTGTTTGCTGTTGGATTTGCGCCAATTCAGTTTGGATGGTCGGAGAATTCTATTACAACGGTACCACCAGACCAATTGCCAAAGTCTTTTTTCTGAGCGGATTGTTCATTATTGCTGTCCATTATTTCTCGCGGATCTCAAGTTGGTTGAAGGCAACTAAAAATTAATTTTTCAATCTTACAGCAAATCTGTATCTCCATTTAGTGTCCTGGAATCCGGGTATAGCTGCATCTTCTGGTTCATTATCTTCTGGTTAAATAAGCCAAATCATTCTCCGAAAAACGAAATCACTTTTATCAAATAATACCAATGTTCATTTTAATTTAGTCCATGCCGTAAATGAAATCATACAGTGGTAAATACCGAGAGAGTAGTTGTTTAGTACAATCAAGCGCAGCGCAGATTGTACTAAAACAAATACCAAATCGGTATAAAAGCTGTTTACTATCTTGTAGATTGTTAAGCACTGCTTCCCGGGCGAAGAATCCCGGAATGAAATGCTGATTTTATCACATCTAATACCAATTCCAAATATAATTTAACCCAAAGGGTAAATTATTTTGTGAATTGGTTATGCCGCCACTAAAAATAAATAGTACTATGAGGCGTAGCCGAAACCTGTCTTTGCCGGCAGGCAGGTTGGACTATATTATTTTT
>JANNEQ010000003.1:0-3110 GCA_031378885.1 Flavobacteriales bacterium | reverse complement strand
TCGACCCTTTCCGGGTCGTTGGATCATTGCATGTCGATTGAGCTATAAACGTTTGATCCATTCTGGATCAGGAGATACGTGTAAACAATGCGATAAACGATCCAGTAATGGATCGCATGTTTATAGGTACGATCTTGACTTGGGCGAAAAACGACCCGGAAAGGGTCGAATGTTGATCGGTCAATTACTTAACTTAATGACATTGCCCCATACGACTCCACCAGCAGAGATCGGGTCATTTGGTTTTAAGCACTTGCAATGGAAATAGTTCCGCCTCTCGCGCGTAAATTTTTATCGTTGGCAATATTATTTCAAATGGCAAGTAGTTCTGAAAAGCAAAAAAATATTGCCAATTAGAACGTAATGACAAGTGGTCTGAAAAAGTAAAAAAATCTTGTCATTTGAAAAAATTTCAATTGAAAATATTTTCCACCCGTGAAATTATCTTTACAATTGAATCGGGAGATGAAATGGAATTTCAAATTCTTTTGTGCAGCAGGAAAAAATAAAAATCAATCATTTACATGATTTTTATTGGGTGGATAAGGATTGGTTTTTCATGAACCGCGGCAAAAGATTTTTTTCAGGTCAAAATAAAAGCTTGGGGGTGAGGGAGAATTTTAAGGGATCCCTCGCTTTTGCAAGTTGGATTTGATTATTGGGAGTATTTGGCCCTTTATGGGCTACTAAATGGTAGTGCATCAACCTTATTGTAATATTACCAATATTTGGTATATTTGTAAAAAAGATTGAAATGGGCAAAAATACATCAATCTCGTTAGGAGATCACTTCGAGTCATTTATTGAAGAATCAGTTAATCAAGGGCGATTCAACAATGCCAGTGAAGTTGTAAGAGCCGGTTTGCGTCTGTTAGAAGACGAAGAGGAACGCCTTAACAACTTAAAACAAGCTGTAAAGGAAGGGTTGGCGAGCGGAACGGCAGAAAATTTTGATCCGAAGAAACATCTGATGTCTTTGAAAAAGAAAAGAAAGAATGTCTAATGTTCAATTCACCAATAAAGCGGTTGAAGATCTCTCAAACATTTGGGATTACACGTGCAATAACTGGTCTGAAAGCCAAGCAGAAAAATATTATGCGCTCCTTTTACAAGCATGCAGGGAACTTGCGGGAAACCCGAAAGCAGGAAAGTCTTATGAAGAGGTGGATTCAGGTATTCTGGGATTTCTCGCCTACAGTCACATAATTCTATTCAAGCGTTTATCACCAAAAAAGATTCTTGTGGTTAGAATTCTACACAATCGAATGGATCTTAAAAGCAAGAAAATCGATTAGTCGCAGACAAGGGCACTGGCAATTGTGGGGTCAGTGGTTTATTAAAGATTTGTGCTTGAAAGAAAGTTCAGTGATATATTTGAAAATAAGTGCCAGAAGTCACCAAATTCTGGTAGCTGAGACGCGCTACCGCGAATAATAAAACCGACATAAAACAATGGGGATTTTAGACTTTATTTTCGGAAAGCCAACAAAACTTGAAAATGAATTCTTTGGGACAATGCTCTTTCGTGAAGACAAAAAGGACACATTTAAAAGTCATTTTGAGTGCAGACTACAATTTATTCCTTCACGCAAAATAATTGAAATTGGTATTGATGGAGACGTTTCAGGTCCGACACAAAAGCAAATTGACTTTTTCAAAAGTATTGAGGACAATTATTCGATGATAGCGAAGGCAATTTCACCTTTAATCGAAGACGAATTTGGGAATTGGAAAAATGGTTTTAAAATAAAGGACTTTCAAAAGGAATTTGAACCGGTTTACCTGCGACTTCCAGGATGTCAAGAAAAACCGATAGTTTGGGAAATTGCTTTTGAATCTGACCACGACAGAAATCATACTTTTACATTAACCATGTCGGACTTTGACGCTAATGAAATATTAATTGATGGATAAAGTTACTGGCGCTAACATTCGAGCGTTAGACGAAGTTCTACTTCTATTTAATCTCTACTTGAATCAGCAAAGAATGAACGACTCTTCAGTAGCGGCGTTTATGAAGGAAATTCATCTTATGCCTGTTGAATAACTTTGGCTTGAACCTCACAGAAAGTGATTTAATACCGATTTGGTATCTGTTCTATAATAAACGTCTTAATATTTTGCGGATAAAGATGTGAGTACTGTATTTGGTTTTTTAAATTTATTAAAGAAGCTATCTAAACATTTTTCCTCTTCAGATAAGGATTCAAAATACCTGTTATGTGTCACTGCTCTTCTGGTCTTTTTCCAAAAGGATTCGATCGGATTGAGCTCTGGTGAATAAGCTGGTAGATAAAGCAGATGTAATTTGTCTTTGATCGACTCTATAAATTCCCTGTTAACAATTGCGTGGTGGAACCTTGCGTTGTCCAATACCAAGAGGATTTTCTTATCCGTTTTGGCTGATTTAATTATTTTCTGAACAAACTTTTTAAAACTATCAGCATTAAATATGTCGGCTTTCATTGTTATTAACTGACCGTTGTCCATTCCCAATGCACCCATAAAACTAATTTTTTCTCTAACGGGTGGTGATTTTATTTCGGGTGTTGTTCCTTTTAAGAACCAAGCCCTTACGATGGTTGTATTTCTTTGAAAGTGACATTCATCTTGAAAATAAATTTCATACTCTCCTTTTTCACGAATCATTTGGAGTTTTTTTTAAAAGCCCTTTTAGCCAATGGATCGCCTTTAGCAACCATGGTGCGTCCTCTTTTTAGAGCAAAGCCAAGTTTACTAAAGATACGTTGGCACTGTCTTACTTTTAGATCCTTTCCAAATTTTACCATCACGTAATGGGACAGCAATTTACCATCCCATAAGTTCGCGTCTAACCCAGATTCACTCGGATGCTTCTGGATTTGGCATTTTAAATGTTCCATTTGTGCTTCGTTGAGTGTGGTATTTCTGCCGGGCTTTTCTCGATCTCTTAAAACATCTATACTACCCTCCTCATTAATCCATTTGATCCAGTTCGCGACGGTTCTTGGAGAAGCCTTCATGATCTTTCCTAGACTTTCGGTAGTGCAAGTTGGATCATTTAAAAATACCTTCAAAGAACAGAGACGGTAGATAAATTTTCCAGAAGGATCACTATTTATCATTTTGTC
>JANNEQ010000032.1:0-19827 GCA_031378885.1 Flavobacteriales bacterium | reverse complement strand
GCGTTCGTATTCTTTTCTTGATATGGTTACAAATTCTTCGATGAACCAAATTTCACAAAAAAAATAGTTACTTTTTACAAGATACAATTAAGATATCTATAGGCAATTGTTCTTAAAATAGCAGGGGCTGAGTAGTTACTTATTTTTTTCATTGTAATTGGTATAATACCGCTCACAAAAATAATATAGTCCAACCTGCCTGCCGGCAAAGGCAGGTTTCGGCTACGCCTCATAGTACTATTTATTTTTAGTGGCGGCATAACCAATTCACAAAATAATTTACCCTTGGGTTAAATTATATTTGGAATTGGTATAAGTCGCAATTTATTGTCAAATGAAAAGACTGGAATATCAAGGCTTCCACCAACTTGTCAATGGCATACAAAGTGAGGAATCTCAATGACATTCTATAAGCGATTAGAATAGATTGAATTCAAGAACTCTGGGCGGGCCAGGGCCAGAAGCATGAATTTCCTCCTGACATTTTCTATCCCTATGAATTTGCTTCATTACTCCCCAACTTTTAGGGTAGCCACAATATAATACCTGCTCAATCATCAAACACGCAACAACTGCACAAAATGTACTACTTCCCAGGCAATAGTGTGCCTCCTATTCCGGTGAAAGTGTACCACCTGTTCCGGAGAAAGTGTACCACCCGTTCCGATGAAAGTGTACCACCCGTTCCGATGAAAGTGTACCACCCATTCCGGTCAAAGTGTACCACCCGTTCCGGTCAAAGTGTACCACCTATTCCGGTCAAAGTGTACCACCTATTCCGGTCAAAGTGTACCACCTATTCCGGTGAAAGTGTACCACCCGTTCCGGTCAAAGTGTACCACCTATTCCGGTCAAAGTGTACCACCCATTCCGGTGAAAGTGTACCACCCATTCCGGTCAAAGTGTACCACCTATTCCGGTCAAAGTGTACCAACCATCCCACCCAAATCCCCCAAAAATCCAACACAATTTCCACCCTCAAAATCGCCCCTTTTCCATAACTACCAAGCCCCAACATTCCCCATTTCATCACATAGATAGCCCAATTGTACACCGCCAAACCAGTCAATAAAAAATACCGGCCAAAGCAATCAGTACTCTTTAATCGACTAATAAACAGACCTTTTACCGACATTGACTGTCGGGATCTATTCTCATACCCCCCTAAACTTTCACCGCTATTCCAATTTTTTTTTGGGTTGGCCCATTGCTTTTTAGGGCCTCGGGTTGTTTACATTTATTGTTTACAGTTTTAAAATTGTAAACAATAAATGTAAACAACTTTACCCCCCTAAAAAATATTTGGGTATCGGAATTTGGAATCGGGAAGGGGGTAAAATGATTTCCGGGTATGGCAATGTAAAATTTTGTGGGGTGGTAGCTTTTTGGCCTGCTCTGTCGGCCAGCGATCACCGCATTCGTTGGCTGCTTTCTGGCAGGTAGAGCGGAACTTTCTTTCTCACCCTATGCCATCGACTCTTCGATTCAATATCTATCAGCCTTTATTAAGCAACGGCTGTCCAATCATTTGCACACAACGGCTGACCTTAGTAGCAGCCCAAGCCACATTTCACGTACTTTCCGCAAACCAAATTCGGCAAAATCAACTTAATATTGCTGTGAATTCAGTAGCCTAAGAATGAATTACGAAAAAGCTCTAGCCTTCTACCGCAACGATAAAACCCTGCAACTGCTCAGAGCAGAGCATTTTCCCCTGCTGGTGAGTTTTTTCCACTTAGCATTCAAGCAGCAGGAAAAAAATGTTTATCCGCAGGCCCAACTCACCAGCATTCTGGGCGATTTTATTTATGGGCTTCAGCAGAAAGGTATTGATGGCTACGACAAACCTGCACTCGAATACATTCAGAAATGGGCCCAGCAAGGTTACTTACGCAGGTATTACGAAGATGCCGACGAGCCCGTAATAGAGCTTTCGCCTGCGACAGAAAATGCATTGAAATGGCTGGAAGACCTCAACAAACAACAATTTGTAGGCACCCACAGCAGGTTGGTTCAATTCTTTAATTTATTGCAGCAAATAGTGCAGCAAACTGCCGGCCCCGAAGACCGATTGGTTCAACTGGAGCAAGACCGCAAAAAGATTGAAGCCGAAATGGCCAGGATCCGGCAGGGCAATTTTGCACCCCTCAACGCTACGGCTTTAAAAGAAAATTACCTTCTCGCAGCCGATACGGCCAAACGATTGCTGGCCGACTTCAGACAAGTGGAGGAGAACTTCCGCGAATTGGATACACAAACCAGGCAGACAATTATAAAAAGCGACATGGGCAAGGCCGACTTGCTCGACCAGGTTTTTGCACAGCAAGATCACCTGTGGAATACCGATCAGGGAAAGAGTTTTCGTGGATTCTGGGAATTTTTGATGAGCGAAAACATGCAGCAGCAACTGGAACAACTCATAGAAAAACTCAACGCCATTCCGGAAATTCAAGAAGTAAAACGCGAACAAGTGGTGGACCGCATCAAGGCCAACCTTGTGGAAGCTGGCGACAAAGTAAACCGCAGCAACGATGGGCTGATAGAACAACTGCGCAAGTTTGTGGAACAAAAAAATCTGGCCGAAAGCAAGCACGTTATGCGCAGCATTGAAGCCATAGAAAGTCTCTTGCTCGAACACCGCGATTCGATGGAAGCAATGGAATCTTTTATGGAAATAGCTGGCTTGTTCAAGCCCTTGTTGTTCATGGAGCGCCCACTGTTTTCTCCTCCGGCAAAAACATCGTTCGAAAAAATGAGCGTAATGGCCGGATCTGCAAGGGCCGATACAAATTCATTGTTCGATCAGGTATATGTGGATATGGAAGTATTAAAAAAGAATATCAGGGAAATGCTGCAACACAAATCGCAAGTCTCACTTCAGGATGTTTTGCAGGAATACGCACCCGAAAAAGGTGTGGCCGAAGTGCTGGGATATATGCAAATAGCTTCTTCCAGCAGCAAACATTACATCAACAACGATGAACCTATTAACATAGAAATCAATGATGCCGATACGGGGAAATATTATACTTTGCAAGCTCCGCTCATTATTTACAACAGATAACTCCGGATGACAACAGAATACTCATTATGCCTCATTACCCTCTTGAAGGGAATATTATACAGCCATCAGAAAGAAGAATGGGAAAATCTATTGCACTATCAGGCAGACATCAACAAATATGTGTCTGCTATGGGGCTCGAACTTTTTCTGGATGTAAGTGAAGGCTATGCTTATCTGCGTCAAATAGAATTCGGAGAAAGCGAACAAGAGCTGCCACGCCTGGCAGAAAAGCGCCAGCTCAATTTTCAAACCTCATTGCTACTGCTCGCGTTGCGAAAGTACCTGCTGGAGCACGACGCACAGGGCGGCTCAGTGCGTTCTATTATCAGTCGCGAAGAAATTATCCGCAGGGTGAAAGTCTTTTTGCCCACCAGTTCCGATGAAGTAAAAGTTCACGATAAAATTGGCACTACCATCAATAAGGTAGTTGAACTGGGTTTTTTGAGAAAACTCGAAGACAGCGGATACAACTACGAAATACACCGCATTCTGAAAGGCTTTGTAAACGCTGATGTGGTAGACGATATGCTGAAAAGATTACAGCAATTCGCCGCAGATAAGAAAGTGATAGACGCAAAAGAATAAGCTGAATCTACTATGAAAATCCAATTTGAACAAGAACATCACCACACCGGTTTCAGACTTCAATACCTCGAAGTACTCAACTGGGGAACCTTCGACAAAGCCTGCTGGCAAATTCAACCAGATGGTTACAATGCACTGTTGACCGGCGATATCGGCTCTGGCAAATCTACACTGGTAGATGCACTCACCAGCCTGTTGGTTCCCCACCACAAAATTACCTTCAACAAAGCCGCAGGTGCTGAAAGCAAGGAGCGCAGTATTCTGAGTTATGTGAAAGGAGAATATAAGAAAGAAAAGGAAGAAATTACCAAAGCCGCAAAACGCATTTACCTTCGCCCTGAAGACAGCACTTACTCCGTTATTATTGGTAATTTCAGAAACGAAGGCTACGATGAAGACGTCTGTCTGGCCCAGGTATTTTGGATGGGCAGAGATGGCAAGGTGGAAAAAATGTTGCTCATCGCTCCAAGACCGCTGCATATCACAGAACACTTCAGCAATTTTGCCGACGTCAATGAATTGCGTAAAAAATTACGTCAGGTAACAGGCTTGCAGTCTTTTAACGATAATTTTTCGCAGTACAGTGATACTTTCAGGCGATTGCTGGGTATGAACAGCGACAAGGCCATCGACCTCTTTTACCAGACTGTATCCATGAAGGCCGTGAGCAGTCTCACCAATTTTGTGCGCGAACAAATGCTGGAACGTACCGACGTAAAAGACCAGATAGCAGCCCTCTCCAAAAGATTTGAGGATTTGAACAAAGCCCATCAGGCAGTGGTGAATGCGCGCGAACAACACGACATACTAAAGCCACTTACCGAAGCCGTGGCTGAATACGTTACCATCAGCCAAAACATTGATGATGCTGAGGCCATGATGGAATTTGTGCCGGCTTGGTTTGCAGATGGTAAAAAACAATTGCTCGAAAAGGTGATCGGTGAAACCAACCAACAGTTGAATACAGTGGTCAATCAGCAAGAATCACTTACAAGAGAAAAGGATGAATGCGACCGCAAGAAACTGGGCATTTTACAAGACATAGATAACAACGGAGGAAAACGGATCGAGCAAATAGCCGCAGAAATTAAGCAGCACGAAACAAATAAGCAGGCGGCGAAAAGGGATTACGACGATTATGACAAACTTGCAAAGAGCTGTAACCTGGAAAGTGCCATTAATGAAGAGGCATTTGTGCGCAATACGGAAAAAGCGAAAAGACTCCACCTGGATGGCGATAAAAAAGAAATCGAATACAGAGAACAACGCGATACAATAGTGAGCGAACTGCGCAAGGATACAACTGAGTTGGAACATGAGCAAGCAGAATTAGAATCACTCAAAGAACGTAAAACCCAGATTCCCGGATGGCTGGTAAGTTTTCGTTCTCAACTCTGTAATGATCTTGACATAAATGAAGAAGACCTTCCATTTGCCGGAGAATTACTCAAAGTACATGATAATGAAACAGCGTGGGAAGGCGCAATAGAAAAATTGCTGCGCGACACTGGCATCAGCTTGTTGGTTCCCTCACACCACTACCGCAGTGTAAGTCGTTATGTAAACGACAACCCCTTAAAAGGCCAGGATGGCAGAGGCATTAAACTGACCTATCTTGAAGCTGTAACCGAAAACACGGCAAAACATTCCAAAGAGCTGGACGATCTGAGTATTTTTTACAAGCTCAGCATCAAACCCGAAACTCCGTTTTACGATTGGATCGGCCATTATTTGCAGCGGTCTTTTGGCGATTATTTGTGTGTGGACGATATAGCCGGATTGCAACACGTACCTTTTGGTATAACCATGCAGGGGCTGGTGAAAAGCGGCCGCATTCGACATACCAAAGATGATAGGAGAAATATACTTGACAAACGCAATTATATACTCGGTTGGAGCAATTTGGAAAAAATTGGAGCACTTGAAAAATCAATTCACCTTTTAGAAGAAAAAATCCATCAACTTGACAAGCAAAAGAAGGAAGTTGAAGAAAAGCAAAAACAACTTGCCGATCAAAAACAGCAACTCACCATACTTTTAAGAATATCAGAATACAGCAGCATCAACTGGCAGTGGTTTGTAGCGAAAATAAATGCGCTTGAAACGGAACAAAAAGAATTGCTTCTCAACAATGATTTATTGGCCTTGCTGAACCGCAAGAAAGATGAAGTAGAAGAACAGTTGAAGAACCTGGAGGTGAAGAAGAGTGCGGTCTCTGAAAAAATTGGTTCGCTGAAAAACGAACTCACCAACTTCGATAAGCAACTTCTGCATTGTACAGAAACGCTGGAAAAAGCCGACGCCATTGATAAAGCAAAGTGGTTTCCTGGGATTGCAGAAAGGATGGCGGGCTATAAACCCAGTTTGAAGAATATTGATTCGCGGCAAGAGGATTTCAGAAAACAAATGCAAGGAACAAATGGAGAAATCAGCAAATGGAAAACCAAACAAACCAATCTCCGGTCGGAAATTGAGAATGGAATGCGCAATATAAAAAACCACTCTAAAGCAGAATACGATGAATTGGCGGCAAACATAGATGCCCGTGAAGAATATGTGCAGCGCTATAATAAACTCGTCTCGGAAGACCTTAAAAGACACGAAGAACGCTTTAAGACCGAATTGAACAAGAATACCATTAACAGTATAGCCGTATTTGACAGTCAGTTGGAAAAACACGAAAAGGAAATCAAAGAAAAGATACAGACCATCAACCTGCACCTGAATGAGATTGTGTACAATGCCGCTCAGGATACCTACATAAAAATACTGATGGATCAAACACCCAATGCTCAGGTGCGACTTTTCAGAGAAGAACTGAAAAAATGCTATACCCATTCATTCAGTGGCAACAGCAATGAACTTTATACGGAAGACAAATACGAACAGGTAAAAAGAATACTCGATCGTTTTGCCAGCGCCGAATCGGCCGATAAAGAATGGACAAGCACCGTTACAGATGTAAGGCAATGGTTTGAGTTCAACGCCAGCGAGCGCTTCCGCAATGATGATTCGGAAAAGGAATTTTACGAAGGATCGGGTGGAAAGAGTGGGGGACAAAAAGAAAAACTGGCTTATACCATATTGGCCAGTGCCCTTGCGTATCAGTTTGGATTGCAGTTCGGCGAAAATAAAAGCAGAAGCTTTCGTTTTGTAGTTATTGACGAAGCATTTGGGCGAGGAAGTGATGAAAGTACCCGCTATGGACTGGAACTATTCCGCAAGTTGGATCTTCAGTTGCTCATTGTTACGCCCCTTCAGAAGATACACGTAATAGAAAACCATGTAAACTCCTTCCATTTTGTGAGCAACAGGGATGGAAACAATTCTCAGGTGAGCAATTTCACCAAGAAGCAATACGAGGTTGAAAAACTGCAGCGCAGCAGCAAGTTCAAGGTCAATTCCTATGAAGAATGATAAGCCCTGAGGAAATAAAACAACAAGCCCTTAAGTGGTGGCCACAGGTACTTCAAAACCATGTCAATGGAGAACCATTTTTTCCACGCATGATAGAGCGCATTGGAAAGGTTCGTTCAGGTGATGTACGCCAGCAATTCGAAAAAGTGCAGCATGAAGTGGAGCGTCTCTTTCTTCAATCTAAAAAAGAGTCAGGTTCAGGTTATCGCGTGGAAACTGACGGAGTCAACTTCAGACGTTCGGGAAGCCACGATCTTCCGAAACGCATAGCCTTCGATTCATTTGAAGACTATTTAACGGTTACAGCTAAGAAAAAAGAATGGACAACTTTCACCAGAAACCTCGAACTCATTTTAGGCCAATTGCCTGTATTGAAAGACTGGGCTTACAACAATGTTTTGTGGCTAACCAAAAATGACACTGATTGGAATATTATACTTCAGGTTTGCCTGTACTTTATTTCCACGCCACGTCCGCAGCTTTATATCCGTCAATTGCCCATAGAAGTTCACACAAAATTCATCGAAGAAAATTCGGCCTTATTGCAATCGTTGCTCGACTTTATTATGCCCGATCATATCCGCGACAGCCGACAAAAGAAATTCGCAGAGCGGTATTTTTTAAAGCATGATGAGCCCATCATTCGCACCCGTTTGCTCCATGAATCCGTAACCTTCCATGCAGGCATAAAAGACTTCAGCATACCCCTTTCCACCTTTCATTCGCTGAACTTACCATGTAAACGAATTCTCATTTCGGAGAATAAAATGACCTTCCTTACGCTGCCAGAAGTTCCTTCATCCATTGCTGTGTGGAGTGGGGGCGGATTCAACATCAGTTATCTCAAAGACATTTACTGGTGGGCAGACAAAGAAATATATTATTGGGGAGATATGGATGCACACGGATTTCAGATGCTTCATCAAATCCGAACCTATTATCCTCACACTGTGAGTCTTATGATGGATATGAAGGCGTACAAATTATTTGAGCAATTTGCAGTAAGTACTTCCGCATCGTTTAGCGGTGAACTGTCATTATTGAATTCTGAAGAACAAACCACCTTGGACTTCCTGCGTTCGAATGCCGAAAGAAACCGATTGGAACAGGAGAGAATACCGCAGTGGTATGTGGCTGATTATATTGCAAAAAATATCAAGGGCTGAGAGTACGGATGTTTTTTGTATTCTCTCTGGCGCGGGCTTAGCGCAGCGCAGCCCGTGCCTACCACTCAAGCTGGTTTTCAACCAGCCAACATCAAGTGACAATCCTGGTTCCCACCTCACTCACCAACCTTCACCACTTTCTGCACACTCACCATCTCATTATCCCCATTCCTCACCACACAGAAATACAGTCCGGAATCATATTTACTCATGTCCATTACAAACATACCCTGAGTAAGCCGCTGGCTTTGTAAAAGTTTCCCCGACAAGTCAAACAATTGAACGGTGAGCGGTGTAGCTTGAAATCCATCTAAGCTTACAAACAATTTATCGAAAGCGGGATTCGGATAACAAATAACAAGATTCGAATGGACCAATTCCGAAACAGAAATGTAGAGAAATTCTCCTTCAACCAATTCAGAAGCACACAGGCCGTTGTTCACCTCGACAGCATAAATTCCGGATTCGCTGATCTCGATTTCAGGTGAAGTTACTGGTAACATTTGGCCGTTCAAATACCAGGTAAATAAGCCATCTCCGTTGACAGCGAGCGTATTTCCGTTCTGTATTATAACCGGAAGTTCCGGTGCGGGCAGTACTTCAATATTCGTTTCTGCTGTTGACTCACATTCGAATGATTGGGCTATGACTTGCACAGTATAGATACCGGCATCCAGCTCAACATTGTTCAGGTATTGATCGTAGTCTATCGTTTGTCCGTCCACCGACCAGGAATAGTTGAGCCAGCCAGAACTCGCCAGTGCTATATCCAGAGAGCCTGCACACAGAGTTTCAGCGGCCATAATGGCTACCTGATCCGGACAGATATAAAAAACGGTGGTGGCAGCGTTGGTAATAATGGGATCATTAAAATCGAAATAAATGGCGGCCTGATTTGCAATGGTCAGCGGGAGATCGTCAATCGTTTTGGGTTGAATGCCGAATTGAATATAACCATGACTGCCTTCTTCGTCGCTGGTGCTGTCGGGCAACAGAATGTTTTCGAAATTCCATGAAACCACATTGTTTTCCATAAAACTCATGGAGCAAGGATGGCTGGTATCGATCAACCTGATGGTATTCAATTCAAGCAAATCCGAAATACTATCATTCACCACCACATTGATGGCCTCGGCTGTACCTGTATTTTGAAAACGAATGGTGTACAACAATTCGAGCGATTCAACATCTGTGCTGTCGGTATTCACACGTTGATGATTCACATATTTGTCGTTGGGATCGAAACTACCGATTACTTCCAGGTTCCATACGGAAGTATTGTCCGGAGTATAATAATCAGCATTGCCCGTAACTTCCAATTCGGTGGTGAGGTTAACAAAAGTCCCCAGTTCCACATTGGTTGCAGTGGACAGATAAACCGTCAATGCCACGTGTGCATAAGGTTCGATGGTCAGGTTGTTCCAGTTTACCACATTGCCATTGACAATTCCATTGTTTTGCGGAAAGTAAAAACCAAAGCCGGAGGCATTGCCAAGTGTAAGTGAGGCATTAAAGCTCTCCGTGGCTGAGCCTGTATTATAGATAATGACTTCCAGTCCCGTATAAAATCCCGGACGAGGTTCTTGTATTGCTACCAGTTAAGTGCCCAGATTGTGGTAATCGGGCAGGGGACAAAGGCCGATGTTCATGTCGGTGAATTCGATGGGCTCGTTGCCGGTAATCAATTCAATAGTCGGCGAAGGCTCGAAACCCTGAACCTGGCCCATGGACAGGGTAGTGGTGCTGTTGTCGGGCAGGGGTGCCCAGAAGTTTCCATTGCTGAATGCGGTTCCAATGGGCACTTGGTTCTGGTCAAAAACGGGAAATCCGGGGAGGGCAAACTCATTGGCGTCCAAATAGCCATTGCAGTTTATATCGGAATATACTGCTCCAGTAACGGAACTTGAAATACAACTGACTTCGATTTCGGAGATGGAATTGCAGCCTTGGGCGTTGCCACTTACACTTAGGTTCGGTAAATAAAATCCAGATTCTTCACAGAAAAGATAAATATCACAATCGCTTAAATTCGCATTACCCGCAATGTCAATGGTTCCACCTGCAAAAGTAACATTTTCAAGAAAAGTGATATTATCAATCAGGTTGGCAAGAATATTTATATTTCCACCGATATAAGTGATGTTTGGAGCAATAATGGAACTATACCCAACACCTTGAGACTGTATTGTAATTGGGCCTTCAACAATTTCTAAACTTTCCAGACTAATAGAAGAATAGTATGAATAATCGCAATTTAATTCGTACAAGTTAATAAGCGCATTGAACGATGGTGCTGCGATGTCTGGTTCACCGTTCATTAGCGTAATTGTTGTGGCAGATGTCAATGAAGGGAAATCCGGAACATCAGTGGCATTATAATAATTAAGCGTTAAATTCTCAATAGACACTAAATTTTGAAAACAATTAAAGTATTTTGGAGACTCCATCACCATGATTACTTCATTGACTGAAATCAAATTATGAAACGCATCTAAAGAATCCAGATTCAAAGGATCACTTTGAAGCATGTCTGAACCTGCAAAATGAATTGAAGTGGCATGAGTAACATTGTTAAGCCCTGAAAATTTTGAATAATGCTCATATAATTCAAAAAAATAGAAATAATCTAATTCCATAACATTGGGAAATACGTCATCATAAACCAAATTATGACAATCAATAAATGAAAGATTTGTAATTCCATCCAGATTGTTAATTGCCGATATATCTGTTATATAGTATGTACTTTGAAGCCCGAACGCCCCTAAATATTGTAAGTTATGAAACCCATAAAGAGATGAGATATTAGGGCCAAAATCACCCAAGATTTGAAGGCCTCCCAAATAAGTGAGATTTGAAAATCCTAAGATTGACTCTACAGAATATGAATTAATTAAGTATAATATCCCAGGAATTTCAGTTATATTATAAAAGGCATCAAAATTCGTCATTCCACCACTTAGATCTACGATCCCATCAATAATAGTCACGTCAGGATTGTCTAAGAAAAAATTATCCATTTCTTCTTGCCCGTTAAAATACAAATCCCCCACATAAGTAGTAGCATTTGATGATAGACAAATTACAATAAGCAACAGAGAAAGTATCGTCTTCATGGTTAATAATATTTGGTTTAGCCAAACAAATATAGACCATTTGAAATATTTCTCATCAACTGAATGCCAGGCCGTATTTTCAAGGGAACTTTCATAACGATGGCTACTAATTCAGATTCCTTCTTAATCCGGCTTAGCAAAGTGTGTCCCAATCGAACGCTTTGGGAGCGCAGCCCGCGCCTGGCACTCGAGCTGGTTTTCACCCAGCAAACAAATTCATTCTCAACCCCCCTACACCTTCACAAACTCCACCCTTCTGTTATTCGCCTTACCTGCCGGTGTATCATTCTTATCTGAAGGTACACTTTCGCCTTTGCCATCGGTTTCCATTCGTGAGGAGTCAATGCCGAATTCTTTGGTCAAAGCTTCCTTCACCGCTGCTGCGCGCTTTTTGGAGAGTTCCAGGTTGGTGGCGTCTTCACCATCGCTGTCGGTGTGACCAATGATTTTCACTTTTACGGTGGCGTTTTCTTGTAATACGGCTGCAATGTCTTTCAGCGTTCCATAACTCTCTGGTTTAATCTTATCACTTCCGCTGTCGAACAAAATTCCACGGGTTACAAGTTTGCCTTCGGTGATGAGTTTGCTGCGTGTATCAGGAGCTCCCACGGCCAATCTTATATTACTCAGTAAATACTTGTCCTGATCGTGGTGCGCACCGCCAAAACACATCACCAGTGCGTTGTATTTCGCTGCCGCATCAAATGCGCGCGGAATGTCCAATACTTTTTCTTCATTATAATACACTCTTATTCTTTGCTTCTGTCTCCAGATAGAGACATGCACCAGGTTGGTTTTTGCCGCATGAAATTGAGCTGTGGCCACTTCATTATTGATCAGATCCTCGCCTTTGCTATCCCAGGTTGAAATACGGGCCGAGCCACCACCGTTGCCGGCACTGGTAGGGTGGAGGGAAACGCGCACTCCATTGCCCGGATGTGAGAAACGGCCATAATCATTCAACTTCTGTCTATTCTGTGTTGAAATAAAAGTGAAGTCCAGCGCAGAAGAGTAGAAGCTAAAGTCTTCGTTGACCATCACATCGAATTGCATGGTAAAATTCTCGGGCAAATCGGTAATGTAATCTGGCATATAAACGCCTTCTTTGGAAATCTTCAGCCATTTGCCATCGCGGCCTTCCATGGTAACTATTTCGCCGCCGCTGTTGGTATTCCATTCCACCGGAAAATCACCCATGGCTACCTGATTAAAATTGTCTTCTACAATAATTTTTTCTCCGGGAACAAAATCAAATTTTCCATAGGTCTTTAAGGTGGCTTTCTGGGCAGTTGAATTGTTGGTTCCTTCTGACGATTCTTTTTCGCTGCCACTTTCCTGAGAGGTTCCACTGTTGTCCTTCTTGTTTTTCTTCCCCTTGGAAGTCTCTTTGACTCCTTCTTCTGTTTGATCAAAGGCCTTGTCCACACCTTCCTCAATTTTCTGGGTGGCTTTCTGTTCGGCTTTGCGTTTTACAATGCCACCGACATCAATTTGTGATTTTGCATGAATACTTGCCAATAAGGCAAAAGAAAGGATGATAATCTGCTTCATTTGGGGTTAAAGTTTGGAAGACAAATATATGAAAAAGGTTGACGGATATCCCTACTTATTCGTTTTACAGAGGTCTCGTCCCATTAATTGACGCAGTTGGTGACATTAACTAGTGCAACTAATATCGAGTAAATTGAACCCTTTCAGACTTATTTCAATTATTCAAATTGGGCGTTAACTCCTCAACATTCAGGGCCGACCCAATTTTATCCCGGCTCCTGCATTCAATAGGGGAAAAGGTCAATTGCCCCAAACACATTAACCATTCTTTGTTTCCTCCATTTCCTCTGTGGTTACCCCAAAAACCAAAGCCCCTCAACGGGGCTGTACGTTTACAGGGTGTTCCCTCATAGATTTATTCCATCGCCTTAGGCAGTAATACAAATCTGACGGAAAGCTTGTAATTCGAATGCAGAGCTTGACTCGCCTTGCACTTCAAGGCAAACCCCTTAGCGAACCAATGTCGCTTCAGGAATTCAAAAGCGATAGAATTGCTTCCTTTTTTTAGCCGAAATGCTTACTTTAGTAAAAAGAAATCCAATGTCTATCATTAATACCTTTTCTGCCAGCATTCATAAGGAAAATGATTATTATATTGCTAATTGTATCGAAGTTGGCACTGTCAGTCAAGGATCAACGATTGAAGAGGCTCTGGCAAATCTTAAAGAGGCAACTGAGCTTTATTTGGAAGAATTTCCGGATGAACGCCGAAATTCTTCAACGTTTATTACCACATTTAATACAATAAGCAATGGGTAAAATTCCGGAACTTATCCGGTCATGAGTTGATTAATACCGATTTGGTATCTGTTTTAGTACAATCTGCGCTGCGCTTGATTGTACTAAACAGCTACTCTCTCGGTATTTACCACTGTATGATTTCATCTACGGCATGACCTAAATTATAATGAACATTGGTATAAGATCCTGAAAATATTTGGGCTTCGTTTAAGAGGGTAATACTTCGTGCCAATTCCAAATTCATTATGATTTGACACGTTGCTTTTTTTTAGAAAGCCTTTTCTTCTTTTGTTCCTTGCGCAATTTAATAAATGCACTGAGCTCATTGAGTTCAGATACTGTCCATTTCTTGTTGATGACAGTAAAATCGATATTTTTTGGTTCTTTTACGAGTCCCATGTATCTGATTCCGAAGCGGATAAAAGAGCCGTAGGCTCGGCCCATGTTGTAGCAACGGGTTTTAACCCGTTGAAATGAAATGGTGAATGAGAACAAAGAGCCGTAGGCTCGGCCCATAAAATTACCACCACTAACCCCAAAAAACCAAAGCCCCTCTCGGGGCTCTATGTTTACAGGGTGTTTCCTTTCGGATTCAAAAAGCCACCGACAGTGACATTCAAACCCAGCGGAAAGATTTTAATTTGATGTTACCGCATCACTCGCCATGCGCTTGAGGGCAAGCTCTTTGGCGAAGTCTACAAATACCTTGTAGGCCGAAGTGAAACTGAAACGGTCTTCGAAATTCTTGTGTACAATATTACGACGGGCCATACCATTGATGAGTGTGCGGCGACTGTCGGATTCTTTGAGCGACTTATTGCTCTCAATCAAATCGATAAAGGATGAGTTCTCAAAGTAACGGTCTATTTCTTCAAAGGTGAATTCATTGAATTCTATTGCTTCAAGGAAGTTGCGGCCATCTTTGTCCAGCTCGTAGCTCAATACTGCAATGAATATACTCACATCACGCGAGAAATTTTCTTGTGTCTCTTTGCTCAGCAAAAACGCATATTCGTTTTTGATATGCAAGTCAAGATCAAATGAAACTTTGAAAAATTCCGTGTAGAATTGATCACTTTCCTTTAGTGAATTAAAGTGCTCCTCGTTGCTGAGAATGAACTTGCCATTCATCAACTCTTCTACAATCTGTCTGTGTTTACTTGGATAAACCATTTGTTTCTGTATTCTTTTTCTCCCAAATAGGGGAGAGTAGGTTAAAATTTAATCGCCGGTTCTACTTTCAATTTAGGAACCGAAATCTTAGAGGTAGTAGTGGTAATCACTACACGCTCGGCCTTCTTGGGGAATTCGATGGTGAGGTCCTGGTCGAACAACAATCCGGTAAGTGCAAAAAATTTGTCGGTATCAATGTTCTCAAAATCTTTGTGTAGCGTCTTGGAACACCAGCCAAAGAAATCATTCACGGGCATACTTTCTTTCAATTTACCCATAAAAAACTCCTTATCAAAAATCCAGCGGTCGAAGTCCGACACGCCGTCTTCCATTATTACAGGCTCAATATCGGCAAATTGCTCGAAGAACTCCCGAACCTTGTAGAGCATGTCCTTGGCATAAGGCATTGTTCTGCTTCCTTTGAGCAATGGCGGCGTTTCCAACTTGTAAGGATTGCGCAAAAACTCAATCCAACCGGTCAGAATCAACGACTCTGTGCGGATACGCTCAAGCAATGGCAAGAGCTCGTTGGTAAGGATTTTCGACTGGCGCAAAAGGTCGCTGTTGGTCTGTATCAACTGCGAATAAACTTTTTCAAACTCTTGTCGGATCGTTTCATCACCAAAATCCAAACGACGGCGGTTGGCATATTCACTGATCTCAACCAATTTGCTTGTCACAGATTCTGAGTGGTTCACATCCAGAATCTTATTCAACGGAAGAATATAATATTCAATCCAGAAAGATGCTTTATGCACCTTTTCGCGGTAGTCTATTCTTTCGATATTCGATTTCAAGTCGCGCGTTTCGCTGAGAAGCCTGAAAGTATTGCGCTCTACCAGATCTACAAATTCGCGGATCTGATGCGACATATTCTTGATTCTTTCCTGAAGAATGTCGCGGTCTTGTACTTCCTGACGACGAATCTTGAGGTACAATTCTCCAATTGCACCCTTATACTTCTCAATGGTTTCCGGAAGCAATGGTTTGAATTCGAAGAGCAGAAATTCCATCATCTTGAAATACACATCGCGCATTTCGTAGTCGCTTCCCATGGTGCGGATCACACGGTACTCGCGCAGACGGGCATTCATTACCGGACCGTGTTTGTGACATACCATGTCGTACACCTCTTTGGTAATGAGACCATCGGTGCTCTGATATTGAAAGAGATCTCTCACCACATCGAAGTAGGTGTGGAGAAAACTCAATATGGTTTTGGGTTCGGCCTTGATCATGAATGAATATTATATTTTATACAATGAAGTTTAGCTGAAAATGAAATTAGGCTTCCATTTCTACTTCTTCCTCAATCAATGTGTACTTCAATCTTACTTCTTGTACTTCAGAAATTTCTGATGCAATCATCAGGCTGGAAAAATCTACTTTTCTTTGTTCGCTCATTTTGTTGGTTATGGTGTAGGATGTTGTTTTAATTAAAATAAAGGCTAGTTTTCAAGCTTGAGTTCTTCTCTGCGCACAGCGTGTTGCTTGTCGTTGAGGTTGATTTTGCCTTTGCTTCTGAAGATGAAGTAGTACTTGCTGAATCCATCGTATGGTTGTGGAGCGGCGAAAATCGGAATGAAATTGTGCTCATTGCAGAAGTTCACAAGCTGCGGCCTGTTTTGCTCGTCAATAGTTCCGATCTCATCGATAAACAAGGCAATCTTGTTTTTCTCGCTGCTGATGGCCAAACGGTTGATGATACTCATTACAATTACCAATCGGATCATTCTGTCTGTTCCGTCTGATTCCACCTGCTCTTTCAGATCGACACGTTTGATGGTGCCTTTTACATTGAGGTGCAATTCGATGTCGAACAGATCGGTAAAGTCTACTGTCTTTCCACCATCGAGGTATTGATTCAGAATCTTCAGATCTTCTGCACTTTCAAATTCAAAACTCAATTGGGCATTGAGGTTTTCAATGCTGGCAATACGCTCCAATTCGTAGAGTGTTTTTTTGTTGTCCACCAATTCAATACGAAGTGATTCGATATTCGAAATTCGGGTTTTGGCCAGACTTTCGTTGAAACGGTTGTAGACAAATGCCTTGAACTCTTCGTAGCGCTTGCGCAGGTTGTAGGCAGGATTGGCGAATTGTGTAGAAATACTTCCCAGCAATCCGTCAATCGATTTTTCTTTATCATTAATACAGGCAATTTCGTCTTCTACAAATTTGATGTATTCTGTTTCGTCGGCAATAGCGCTGTTGGTCTTGAAACGAAGGTGATCGAAAGTTCTGTCCTTAGACCCTTTCAGCGACTCGCGATCCGCATTCGAAATTTTAATTTTCGAGTAGATTTCGTCAATCGTTTCAGTGGTTTCATACTCAGTAGGAGTGATGCCGAACATCTCAATTTCCTGCTTGCGCTTCTTGAGTTCGATAATTCTTTCCTCACACTTGCGCGATTCGTCGCGAAGGGATTCCATCATCAATGTCTTTTCTGAAATCTCCTTTTTAAGTTTCAGAAGACCATCTTCCAGTCCATCTCTTTCATTCTTCAAAGCGCGGAGTGCAGTGCCCAATTCACTGGTACTTCTCTCCAGTTCAGGCTTCTGATCGAGTTTGCGCAATTTGAATTTAATGGCTTCTATATCATTCAGAACTTTTTCAAGTTCTTTTTTCGTCTTGTCAATGTGCAGCGCCGTGGCCCAGAGTTTTTCCAACTCTGTCTTTTCTTTCTTCAATTCCGCCAACTCATCTTTCAACGCTTTCACCGAAGGCACGTCTTTTAATTCCATTTTCTTCGGCAATTCAATTTCACCGTCGAAAATTTTCATGGTTGTACCGCCTTTGGTCACTTTTTTCTTCACGAGCTTATCGCTCATACCAGCGAATTCTGGCGAGAAAATAGTATTAAGGAGTTTGCGGGTATCTTCTTTATCAGAAATATGCTGGATCAATTGGTGGTCGTAGTTCTTGATCTGCGCAGCGAGTCTTTCGCATTCCTGATCGAGTTTCGACAATTTACTTTCCAGTTGTTTACTGTCAAGCTTCTGGTTTTCCACCATCGTAATGCGCACCTCTGTGTCCTTTCTCTGTCCATCGAGGTTGATAAGGCTTTCTTCCAGAAACTTGCGGTCTTCGTAAGCCAGCACTTCTTCCAACTGGGTTTGAAGTGTAATAAACTCCTTCTCTCTGATTTCTATTTCGGTTTCCTTCTTACCGATTTCGCGGTTAAGGTCTTCTTGTTTGGGCTTGAGTTTTTCGTTGACATTGAGCAAAGTCGTTTGGAAATTTTTGTCTTTTTCCAAACGTGTGCTGTCGAGGTTGTTCACCACGCCCTGGTATTGGCGATCGAAGGCATAAACCAGGTCGCTAACAATGCGCGCCTTGGCCTTGTAGAGATTCACAACTTCTCTGAATTCTTCGAAGTCCTTTTGAATGCTCTTGATGACCTTGATTTCTTCATTGATACGCAAAAGGTCGTTGATGTCCTTTTTATTTTTCTGAGAAAAATTAAGTCCCTCATTTTCGCGGTTGTCCGCAATAATCAGGGAATCTTTGAGCGTCTTGTTGGTGATCAGTTTGGAGTTGATCAGGTAGCGATAGATCTTGGAGAAGTTGTTACTCAATCCATCTGTACGCACGCTGTCTTCCAGCCAAACCACGGCTTCGTTGCTGCGACCGCGCTGGTACACCGCATTGAAAACCTCTGTTTTGCTTTTGTACATATAGAGTTCAATACCACCGGCGGCAAGAACTTCCTGCACTTCTTCCCAGCGGCGTATGCGCTGTGCTGCACCATCGGGCTTGAAAAAATGTTCAGGATAATATTCTGTGCTGAGTCTGTAATATTCCAACTCACCTTCGCTGTCACGTTTTACCATGATACAATAGGGATTGCCTTTGTGAATTTCAAAAACTATATAGCTCTGATTGTGCGTAGGGAAGTAGTGGTGAATAGTCTCCTTATCTCCACGACGCTGACCGGAGAAGCTCATTTTAGAGCCATCCACGATAAACAAAAAGTTGAGCGAATAGATAAGGGTAGATTTACCTACGTTGTTCGGGCCCACCAACTGGATAGAATCGCAATCATCCAGACGCATCTCCGCATTCACATAGGTGCTGGTGTTAATACCAATAATTCTTGTAATCATTCTATATGGTTAAAATTGCTTTGATGTAATCAGATTAGTCGATCTGAAAGACATCAATGCAGAATTTGTTCTAAATAATTTGCCGGATTCCGTCCACAAAACTTTCTCAAAATCAAGAACTTCGCAATGCAATACAGAATGGGAATCAGCAACAGGCAAAGCTATTTTTGACCCGAGGTTCTGACAAGCGTTGTTGATGCTTTGAGGAAAACTCCGGAAAACGTTCAAAGGACTATTGAAAAGCAACTGATTGAGGGGTGTGAAGTAAAAACTTTTTGACATTCAAAAAAGGGAAGCCATTTTTCATTATAAAGCTTTGAGAATGTTGAGATTTGGGGGAATTTGCCTGGTTTTAAAAAGTAGGAGTTATCAACCAAAATGGGTGGTGGCTGGAATTACCATCTAGAGCCATTATAGATAAAGTATCATTGTTGTCCGACTAATTTTTTGTTTCATCTTGAAAAGAGTAAAGATAAGGTTGCGAAATCAATTGTTTTCCTGACTCCGAAAGGAGTCGAACATTGAATAGCCCTGGGTGAAGATCCGCAGGATCGAAACCCAGGGTATGAGTAATACCGCTTTGGTATCTGTTTTAGCCCAATCTGCGCTGCGCTTGATTGTACTAAACAGCTACTCTCTCGGTATTTACCACTGTATGATTTCATCTACGGCATGGACTAAATTAAAATGAACATTGGTATAAGATGAGTCAATAATTCCCGACTCTGAAAGAGTCGAACATTTCAAAAAACTGCACTTAAAATTACTCATCTGGAATTTTGTTCAACCCTTGTCAGGGAATGAACACACCAGACTTATACATTCTATGTCAACCCATTACAAGCGCCTTTGCGACATTGGGTCACGATATTACTGCTGTTTTTGCGTGGAGGGCTTTGTCGCATTAA
>JANNEQ010000017.1:0-4701 GCA_031378885.1 Flavobacteriales bacterium | reverse complement strand
AAAATCTAAGGTATATACATCTTTTACATTGCAATCGATTACCTGATTTTCACTTGAAAGAATTCTCAAGTAGTTCAAATTATTCTGCTGTAAACTTTGAACATACAACGTCATTCCACAGTCCAGTTCATGAACCAAGCCCCCATTAGTCTGACAAGGATAGTTCTTAGAATCTATTTCTTCTACTTGCCGAATATTATTGACACGACAGTTAAACAACAACTCTTCACCTTTATACATATTCATATACCCCGTCAATATTATTTTTACCGAGTCATTTGCGGAAGTAGGCCTAAGAGTATCAATGCTCCCGGTTTCGGTGTTTGTAATTAAAGAATATTGCCATTTCATTAATACGATTGATTGGCCGTTATAAAACTCATAATCTTTTTGTTCTTGTGTACATCCAGAAATAATAAAAAATAAAATAAGGAAGTATAAATATTTACTTTTCATTGTTTTGCGAATTTAATAAACTTTGTATCATCTACAGTTACTACCTTTATTGTGTATATTCCTGCAGCCCAATCCGTTATATAAATTAAAATACCCGTGCGACAGTTATCAAGCAATTTCCTTCCTTCCGAATCCCAAATCGAAATTTCTTTAGTTAATTCAGAACAGTTTATAGTAATGTGTGAACTTGATGGGTTGGGATAAGCACTACAATAATTTACTGCGCCTTCGCTAGATTTTGTATCGATGGCGATTGGAACTACAGTTGAATAGTCAATATCTCGTTGATTGGTTGGTGATTCATCAATCGTTGACATATTAGAGCTATTATGTACTATTTTAAATATTACGTAGGGCAGAGACATTGTCAAAGCCGGAAGACCATTAAGTTTAACATTACCCAAAATATCAGAATTATCATTTGAAGTGCCAATAACTTCCAAAGTATATGGGTTAAAATAGGTAATTGAAAAACCATTTAATAATCCCATTTCTTTAATTGGTGGTGCGAAATCCACAGGGTAATTAAGGTTATAAAAATGGGTAAACTTTAAACCAGCCTCATTTTCGTTCCCATGATAAACCAATCGCAACGAATCCATGGCAAATAGAGGGCCTTCATGCGGCACATTTCCCCAAATAATGGTATCAGCGGTAGAAACCGTAGTCGCAGGATTCCAGAGTCTATTCATAACTACACCAACTGCCTTTTCATGATTTGTGACAGAGTATTTCAAATAAACTGCTTCCATCCAGGAATCGTGCGTATCATCATTTTCCTTTGATGTTGCATATACTGGTTGCCAATTATATGAATCTGTAAAACCTCCTAAGGGAAAAACTTCGTACTCAAAAAACTGGTTTATTCGTCCATAAATATTCCAAGACGGACTATAATTTCTGCGGCCCCAAGGGAATCCAGAAGATGGAAATCCTGAGAATCCGTTACACCACAAATCCTTTTCGAAAAATGTGTAGTCTTGTTCGTTAAATATACCACCAGGTCCTTGTTCGAGGTGCAAAACGGGCTTCATTGGGCTAACTGCAGGACAATGCCGGGTCTGAAGTTCGTATGAGTTATATGGAATATCGGACCATTTTTGCCACCGATCAAGGCTATATTCGTAAGTGCTATATCCAACATAATCAATATAGGGACTACTCCATGACGCATCAAACCAGGTATCTGTGCAATTTTGATTATTAGCGAACATTGCCAAACCAGCATGATGCGTACCTAAAAGTTGTTTGGAGTGTTTAAGGTTGTTTTTTACATAGTCAGCCATTTCATTATGCCACTGGCCGATATAGTATCGAGTTTCAAGGTGGTTGCTATAATCTTCTCTGGGAGGCAACTGATTCTGCATAAACTCCCCCACGTCGTTGTAATTGCCCGTATTACTTACTTCACTCCAAAACTCCATACCCATTATAGCACTGGAATACCCGTATCTCGCTATCAAATACCGCAATTTCTTTTTGTAATATTTTTTGGCTCCTGCTTCTCTGAAAAAGGAAGCAGGTTCATCGTCGCACCCTGTCAAATCCGAACGAGTGTTATAACAATAACCTTCGGCCGCATCACCTGTATTCATTGGTATATCCGTAAAATCCCAGAGATTGGAGCCGCCATGTTGGATATAATACATGTGAAACTGCATACAAAAGTCCACCCGCATATTCAACTCGTGTGCCATGTCGAAATACCAATCCAACTCACTGGCCATAAAAAGTCTGTCGTAGTAATTGTTCAATTTCTCGAATTCGAATTCGTAAGCCACAGGCCACATGTGCATTCTAACGGTATTGGCTCCTGCCGCCTTAATGTCCTCGAGGCGCTTAAGATTTCTTTGGTACGCTGCCACAGGCTCAGTTTTGCGCTCCATGTCGGGATTTGGGCCTCCCCACAGGCCATAGCGCCCTGCCCACGAAGCAACACCATCAATAGTATCTAAACCACAACATGGATCGTCAGAGCCATAATCGTAGCAGGTTTCGCAATCAGGGTTCTCAATCTTGCTATTGGGCATCGCGGTCAGATTATCGCATTCGCAACTTGCAGCATGCAAATTCTGCCCCACCGGAAAGAAAACCTCTCCATCAGCAGTTTGAAAATATTTTCCATTGGGTGTCACCGATATAAAACTTTTCTTTGGGTCATTCCAGGTGGCTTCGAACTGGAAAGGTAGTAAAGAATATTGGCCGATGGTGGGTAGAATTATCTGAATCACTTCCCATTATTTTATTGCGCGGATTCGACTGGAGTTTTTGCTTTACCCCATTTGTAGAAAGGAATAACCCCATTGATTTCAAACCTAAGAAAGTTGGAGGTATAAGGATATTTAAACCGATAAAAGGGTTCCGTTTCATAAGTTAGTTTGAATTCCATCCATTTGTTAAGTGAATAACCGATGCCTACATTCCAGCCGTCGAACTTGGACGGATTGAGATACTCCGGGAAAAATACTATATCCTGAACAATCACAGCATTTGTTCTGATATTATATTTATGCATAAATGTACCAAAATACAAATGAATGGGAATTTTCTGATAAGGTATAAAACCCAACTGGCAATCCCACATGCGCATATTGGCTCTGCGCACGCGGTAATCATCGTACTTCATTACATTATAATTGTATCCACCCTGCACATAAAGCCAGGGAAAAACAGTAACCCTCAAACTACCGCCCGCTCCAATGCCACCCAGAGAGTGATAAATACTCTGCTCGTTAGTTTTGAGCACATTCAATCTTGGGACAACAGAAAGATTCTGTCCTTGTAATTGCGCTGAACTAATAAGAATAAGAATAATTATGATTAAAAATTGTTTCATTAGTAATGAATTATTTCAAGTGTGAAGCGGCTGGAAGATTTACACTGTCTATCTATACCGAATAAGTTCGGGCTATCATAGGTAGTTCCATCGATGAATGGCAATTGCCAGAATCGAAAATAACCTGTTCCTTCTTCGAGTTTATAATACACTTTATTGTCTCCTGATAGCAGCATAAAATACCCTCCAACAGTCTGATCACAAGGTCTTTCAGCCCGATAATCATCAATCGACCCACCCCCAATAACGCCTAAATCTAATGCCAATTCCGATCCGACGAATACCTGAAATCTATCGTGAAACTCAATAAGAATTGAATCACTTGCGTACTGTGGGTAAATTGTGTCTGTTATACCAGTATATTCATCGTAAATAAAGGAACTTTGCCAACGAAAAACCCACTTACTCGTTCCTGGCTTCCCAAGGGTACGTTCTTCATAGTCCTGATCTTTGATACATGAATAGGGTATAATAGTTAGTAACGTAAATGTTACTAAAATTAAAACTACCGAATTATATTTTCTTAATTTCATAACTTAATTATTCTTTTTGTGATAATAGTATTACCAAAATTAATTTTTACCTGATAGTTCCCTGAAGGGAAAATTGAAAAATCTATCGCTTTAACCTTCGAATCACCTTGATAAATTATTTCTCCCAATAGAGTTGTCACCTCAACAGAAACAAATGGACACGAGCAATTCAAATAAGTGATGTCAGAAATTGGATTTGGTTGAATCGAACAGTTACAGATATCAGGCTTTGTGTTGTTTGTTTCATTAGTTCCCATTTCTATCTCTGTGCCAGTTGGAGAGTTATCTCTTTCCATTTGAACTCCGCCAATAGTAGGAGAATTGAATATACAATTTCCATTGCGCAGTATTTTGAACAATACGTAAGGTCTTTGCAAAGAGAGTGTCGGGAAATTCTTTAACTTCACAAAGCCACTACCATCACTATCATCGCCGGTGGTGGAAATAACATTTAAGGTATAAGGATCGTAATAGGTAATTGAAAAACTATTGCAAGATCCCATGCTGGGTATGACCGGGGCGTCGTCAGCATCGTATGTCAAGTTTACGAAGGTATTCAGGCTTTTGCTTTGTGGGGATTGGTTATTACCGTAATTATAATCCAATTTTGTAATCTCAAAATTCAGTTTTTCATCATAAGTCCACATAAACGGCTGATGTATAGTATCCTGTGTTGAAATCATATTCCAGGTTCTGTTCATCAATATTCCTACCGCGGCTTGATTACCTTGGGTCTCTCTTTGCATAAAAACTGCCTCAGCCCAATGAGCATGGTCATCCTCATTGTTGTTGTTGCCCTCTCTGGATTGTACATAAGATGGATGCCACTCATAACTATCTGTAAATCCACCAAGGGGGAATACCTCCTGGTCGAAA
>JANNEQ010000202.1:0-2513 GCA_031378885.1 Flavobacteriales bacterium | reverse complement strand
ATAGCCAACGATCCTTATCAGTTATTAGATACCAAAGCGTGGGCACAGGGAATGTACCTGGTTGAATTAATTGGCCCCGAAAAAACCCTTGTCAGACAATGGATAAAGGCAGACGGCAATTGATTTTTCGCTGCACTGAGCCAATGATTTTCAGGGAATCTGAAGGGTAAGTTTTCTTACCCTTTTTTCACGGGTATGGAAAAGAATGCCAGAATCTATGTAGCCGGTCACCGTGGAATGGTGGACAGCGCAAATTGCTGCACCAATTCGGCAATAGATTACCGGATGCGTTGGATGTGAAGTAATGATGGTGGACGTGTAAAGGATTGGAGCGCTTTGCAGCAACAAATTTCGGCCATAGAAAAATTCTGCCGTAGTATTGGAGATCATTAAAGCCTCACTCATGAAAATACTTTACTCCTTCTTACTTTTTTGGGTCCTCATTCCGACGCTCGCCGGGCAAAGAATTCTTCCGGTTTTATTGGATACACCTGACTCAGTTTATCAGGCTGATTACACTCAGGGAACGGCTTATGATCTACTGGTGTATGACAACAAGTTGCTGGCTGCAGGGAGATTTAGCCAGTTCATGATGTTACCCGCACAAAATCTGGCTTACTGGAATGGAACGTCTGCCGAGCCTTTTTCACCAATGCCTTTGTTCAATTCCAATGCTGATCGCATCCATCAGCTATTAGTGGACAATGATGCCCTGATAATCACAGGAAAGTTACCCCTGTACAATGGCGCAGCGCGATTGGCCAATGGAGTTTGGGAGAGTTTTGGAATACCCGGTGAAACCAGAATGCTAAAAATTGAAATTAACAATGGAGAATATTTCACTTTTCTGGACAGTGCCTTATATCAAAGGATCAATGAAGAATGGATTGATATAACACCTGAAATTGTAATGGAAGGAGTTCAGGACATTATTTCATTTCAGAATGAATTGTATTTGTGTACTTCACATTCAGTTTACAGAAAAGATGGTGAAAACTGGTTTCAATATCCGCAAATACTAAATGAAAAAATTCGTGTGTTTAGTATTGTGGAAGGAGAATTGCTTGCGGGCGGTTCTTTTACATCGGACAATTTCAATTCGACATATTCAAAAGTACTTAAGGTTGAAGGTTCCAATCTCGTTCCGAAAAATCTGGTGCAGCCGTCTGATAATTTTTCAGTTGGAAAAATATTTAAAGTATTTGATGATTATTATTTTACCCCACCGTTTTTAACAACAGGTCTTATGGGTCCGGGCAATTCCATATCAACATCAGATCCTCTTGGTTGGGAAATCAATTACCCCGTGTTGGATATAGAAATTTTTCAGGGTCAGCTATACTCTACAATCGAAAATGGTGATTTGCTATTAGATGGTGGATTAGGTATTGTTGAAGATGGCATTCTCAACTTCGATCTGAGCAATGGAGCCATTAATCCGCACATAAATGCTTCCAGCGGGAACTTCAATTATTCCTATGGACGCGCCGGATTCGGATTCAGCGAAGGAATGGAAGAATATGTTTCAACGATTTTTGCTTCTGGTCTGTGGATTTATGGCATCAGCGAAACGGATACTATTGTATCCACAACTACGTATGATCCAAACACAAACTGGATGGCAGGCCCTGTTTCGAATGAATTCGACTATGCTTATCTTAAAAAGTACTATCAGGTCTACCCCATAAGTCGTTCAGAAATTGAGTACCACCAAAACCACTTTATGTATCCCGATTATTACATTCCAAAAAGTATTTTAAACTGGCCTGCGCATGGTAATATAGAAAATGGCGAATCATATTATTTGGCTCCATTCATTGACTTGAACAACAACGGTCACTATGAACCCGTGCTTGGCGATTATCCAGACGTTGCCGGAGACCATTGCGTTTATAAAATGTTCAATGATAAATTTAATTATTCGCCGAGTCAAGACAATGAAACTCATTTGCCTGATTCACTGAATATTGAAATTCACCAGATGCTTTATCTCTTCGATTCAGAAGACGAAGCTATCAGACATACATTGTATTCGCAGTTTAAAATTATCAATCGCTCCGGTAGGGATTATTCGAAAATGAGATGCGCCATTTGGAATGATTGGGATGTAGGAAATCACACTGATGACTATGTGGGCTGTGATAGTCTGAACCGCTATTTTTATGGTTACAATGGTGATGCCATTGATCAGGCGGTCAATTTATCTTATGGCTATGGCAACTTTCCAGCTGCAGCCGGATGTGTTTTTCTCAACCAGAGCATGACAAATTGTTTGTACCACAACGCAGGCACAACTTCCACAAATGGAGTTCCGGAGACACCAAAACATTACTTCAACTACATGAACTCCCTTTGGAAAAATGGCTCGCACGTGCTTTGGGGCGGCAATGGTGTGAGCGGAGCTTATGTCACTGATGCAGAAGCCAACTTTATGTTTCCTTCCTATCCGTGGGAAAATCAGGAGCCAATCTGGGACGAAGTCTCCAGTGGAAATGCACCCGGCGATAGAAGAA
>JANNEQ010000201.1:0-5241 GCA_031378885.1 Flavobacteriales bacterium | reverse complement strand
TACCTATAAACATGCGATCCATCCTGGATCGTTTATCCCATTGTTTACAAGCATCTCCTGATCCAGAATGGATCAAACGTTTATAGCACATTCTGTTTGCAATGATCAAACGACCAAGGTCGAATGTTATTTTATAAAAAGACTTGAACTTAATGACATTGCCCTCCGGGACTGTTTCGCACGTGTCATTTCTTCAACCGATCGGGATTCTCAGAAAGAAATGCCTTCCAACTGTTGACTGATTTGGTTCCTCCCAAAATGGAGCTGCTCTGATAGAAATGACAAACAGCAGCGGCGAGACCATCTGTTGCATCCAGATTTTTGGGCATGTCTGCTTCGGGGATAGAAAGTACGCGCTGAAGCATGGCGGCTACTTGTTCTTTTGCTGCTGCACCATTGCCGGTAATACTCTGTTTTATTTTACGCGGTGCATACTCAGTTACTGGAATCTGGCGGCTCAATGCAGCGGCAATCGCCACCCCTTGTGCCCTGCCCAACTTGAGCATGGACTGCACATTCTTTCCGAAAAATGGCGCTTCGATGGCCAACTCGTCCGGATGGAAGCCATCAATGAGTTCGATACATCGTTCAAAAATTTTTTTCAGCTTGAGGTGGTGGTCGTCGATTTTGTCCAAATGCAACACTCCCAAGGCAATGAGGGACATTTTTTTTCCTTCTACCTTGATCATTCCATATCCCAGAATGGTGGTTCCGGGGTCAATTCCCATAATAATGCGTTCCGAAGCGGCCACTTTAATTTACTTTGAGCCGATAAATGTACATCCACGTCTTTCATATCGCAGCTATTTCTTTACTGACGGTTTACGTCGTGCTGGTTTTGAGGTGGGTAAAAGGCTGGAGACAGATCAAAGAGTTCACCGCTTCGCCTGATTCTCCGCCAACAAATTACTTCAGTGTTGTAGTGCCTTTCAGAAACGAAGAAAAACAATTGGCGAAGATCATTGCGTGTTTAAAAGCACAAAAATTCAGTAAAGAAAATTTTGAAGTCCTGCTGGTAGATGACCAAAGTGAAGACCCGAGTTATGAGATTGCTTTAGCAGGAATTTCATCACACCCTAATTTTCACTTATTTAAAAATGAAATACCAGGAGGCAAAAAAAAAGCCATCCGTTGTGCAATAGAAAAGGCCCGGTTTGATTGGATCATAACGCTTGATGCCGATATAGAAGTTGGTCCGGATTGGCTCTCTGCCATTGATCAATTTGTATCGGCTAAAAAACCGGAGTTCATTATTCTACCGTTGTTGTATAAGATGAGTGAAACCTTTTTGGGCAAAATGGAAGCGCTGGAATTTATGAGTTTGACCAGTGTTACAGCAGGCTCTGCGCAAATGGGACATCCACTGATGTGCAATGGTGCCAACCTCGCCTTCAGGAAAGAGCTTTATTTAAAAAACCTGAACGAAGGCAACGAATCCATCAGCAGTGGCGATGATATGTTCCTCCTACTCGCGGCAAAAAAAACATTTCCGAAGTCCATTCACTGGCTTCACAACAAAGAAGCCATCGGGCATACTCATCCTTCCGGCGGATTATCAGCTTTCATTCAACAACGCATTCGTTGGTCGTCGAAGGCAGGAAAAATTCTGGACAAAGACATTCTGTTTACGGGAAGCGTGATACTTTTAACGAACGTGGTCTTGCTTCTTTCCCTGTTCCATGCTTTTCTATTCAAAGGAGAACTCCTTTTCGGGGCGCTGCTTTTTTGTATAAAGTCCATTGTTGATTTTTTCCTTGTAAGCGGTGTAATTCGCTGGACAGGTCGTCGCAACTTGCTCAGGTATTTTTTGCCCTTATGTATTTGTTATCCATTCTATGCTGTGTTGATCCCATTGGCAGGAGTGTTTTACAAACCAAAATGGAAAGGGCGTAAAATCAAGACCCGATAAAAAATAGATTTGGCTCAGCAACACCCCGAAAATAATATATCTGCGACACCCGGCAAATTGGCTTGGAGGAAATTCAAAAGAAATCCACTGGCCATGTCCGGTTTGATTTTTATTTTGTTGCTGATAGGCGTTTGTCTGGCGGGACCTTCCATAAGACCTGATTCGACCATCGATTCGAATGACCAGAATTTATTGCTTTCTAAAAAAACACCAGGGTTTGAAGTGCAGACCATTCGTATTCAAAAAGAAATTTCAGAAAAAGATTCATGGGGTAGAAAGTGGCTCAACGGAGGAAGCCGCAAGACGTATGAAGAAATTCCGGTGAAGTCGGTAGCCCTTCTTAAAGATAGTATTCAAATTGTGCGCTATGGCGATGAAATGACAATGAGCTATCCTACCGGCATTCTAATTTCGCATGGTGGCAAAAGTGGGTCTGAAGACTATTTATTTTCAAGAAAATTTTTATTGGGCACTGATAAATACGGTCGCGATTTGTTGTCGCGTCTGATGTCCGGAACAATTATTTCACTTTCGGTGGGAATAATAGCTGTATTGATTTCATTGTTGGTCGGACTCACGCTTGGACTCATCGCCGGATATTTCAGGGGTTGGGTGGACAATGTGATTATGTGGTTTACGAATGTGGTTTGGGCCATTCCCACATTGCTTCTGGTAATGGCCATCACCTTTGCATTTGGCACAGGATTCTGGAAAGTTTTTATTGCCGTGGGTCTGACGATGTGGGTAGAAGTGGCGCGTATAGCGCGCGGTCAGGTATTGAGTGTGCGCGAAAAAGAATATATAGAAGCAGCCAAAGCATTGGGATTTTCGCAGGCGCGAATTATTTTCCGGCATGTATTGCCCAATATTTTATCGCCGGTAATTGTAATCAGTGCGGCCAACTTTGCTTCGGCCATATTGATAGAAGCCGGATTGAGTTTTTTGGGATTGGGCGCACAGATTCCGGCACCCAGTTGGGGCAATATGATTCGCGAGCACTATGCTTTTATCACCACCGATCTTGCTTATCTGGCTGTGATTCCCGGTGTATTGATTATGTTGCTCGTGTTGTCGTTTATGATGGTGGGCAATGGATTGCGCGATGCGCTGGATGTGAAGGAGTGATGGGTGGACGTGTAAAGGATTGGCGTGCTTTGCAGCAACAAATTTCGGCCTTAGAAAAATTCTGTTGTAATATTGATGCCTCATTAAAAGCGCACTGATGAAAACACTTTACTTCCTATTATTTATATTGACACTCACTCCAACGCTCATGGGGCAAAGAATTCTTCCTGTATTATTGGATAATCCTGACTCAGTTTATCAGGCAGATTATTGTGACGGGTTTGTTTATGACCTTCAGATCTACAACAACAAACTGCTAGCCGTAGGGTCATTCAATAAGTTTATGACAATGCCTGCGGAAAATCTAGCCTATTGGAATGGTGTTTCGGCAGAACCCTTTTCACCAATGCCCCTATTCAATTCTAATTCCGACAGAGTGCGCTATGCTTTGGTAGATAACGATGAATTGATTATCACCGGCAAGTTGCCCTTGTACGGAGGAATAGCGCGATTGGCAAACGGAGTCTGGGAGAATTTTGGAATTCCCGGGGAAGCAGAAATTCAGAAAATCGAAATTAACAACGGAGAGTATTACATCACGCTGGACAGTCTTCTATACCAAAGAATCAATGAAGAATGGATTGAAATCACACCTGAAATACTGAGTGGTGGAATTCAGGACATTATTTCATTTCAGAATCAACTCTATTTATGCACTTCGCATTGCGTTTACAGAAAAGATGGAGAGGCTTGGTTTCAATATCCGCAAATACTAAATGAAAAAATTCGTATATTCAGTATTGTGGAAGGAGAATTGCTTGCGGGTGGTTCTTTTACATCAGACAATTTCAATTCGACATATTCTAAAATTCTCAAGGTTGAAAATTCCAGCCTTAGTCCTTTGAATCTTATTAGTCCTCCTGATGGCTTTACAATTGGGAAAATATACAAAGTATTCAATGAATATTATTTCACACCACCGATTACCAATTGGATCTTTAGCATTTCCAATTCCATTTCGACGTCAGATCCGAGAGGTATAGAAATCAATTCTTGTGTGTTAGATGTAGAAATGTTTCAAGGAAAATCGTACTGCCAGGTTCAGGCAAATACTTCAATTATGGATAATGGATTTGGCGTTATCGAAAAGGGTATTATGAATACCAATTTGGACAATGGCACACTCAACCCATTAATCTCAGCCTCATCCGGCAATTTCCAGTATCAGCGTAATCTTGCAGGATTTGAATTCAGAGGAGGACGTGCAGAACCAGTCTCTACATTGTATTCATCTGGATTGTGGATTTATGGCATCAGCGAAACTGATACCATAGTATCTACAACCACATTTTTTCCCAATTCAAATTGGATAGCCGGGCCTGTTTCCAACGAGTTCAATTTTGGATACCTGAAAAAGTACTATCGTATCTATCCCATCAGTCGTTCTGAAATCGAATATCACCAGAGTCATTTTATGAATCCTCTTTATGTTATTCCAGAAAATATTTTAAACTGGCCGACACATGGTGTTATCGAAAATGGCGAATCTCATTATCTGGCACCTTTCAAAGACATCAATAGTAACGGACATTATGAGCCCGAACTTGGTGATTACCCTGATTTTCCGGGTGATCATTGTGTTTTTAAAATGTACAACGACCGCTTCAATTATTTACCAAACAACGATGATAATGGTGATCAATTGCCAGATTCACTTCATCTTGAAATTCACCAGATGCTCTACCTTTTCGATTCAGAAGACGATGCTGTCAATCACACTTTGTACTCTCAATTTAAAATTATCAATCGATCATCAAGAGATTATTCCAAAATTCGCTGCGCCATTTGGAATGATTGGGACATTGGTAATAGCACTGATGACTATGTAGGATGCGATAGTCTGAACAATTATTTTTATGGCTTCAATGGCGATAGTGAAGATCAGGCAATTTCTTCATCCAATGGCTATGGAGAATTCCCTGCAGCCGCGGGTTGCATCATTCTCAATCAGCAAATGACAAATTGTTTGTACTACAACATTGGTACAAATCCGGTCAATGGAGACCCGGTTACCGGTAAACATTACTTCAACTACATGAACTCGCTATGGAAAAATGGCGCGCATATGCTTTGGGGCGGCAATGGTGTGAGCGGAGCTTATGTCACTGATGCAGAAGCCAACTTTATGTTTCCTTCCTATCCGTGGGAAAATCAGGAGCCAATCTGGGACGAAGTCTCCAGTGGAAATGCACCCGGCGATAGAAGAA
>JANNEQ010000187.1:0-18336 GCA_031378885.1 Flavobacteriales bacterium | reverse complement strand
AAGATTAGAGAAGAGGTGAATGCTTGGCAAACAAACAGAAATAATAAAAATAGCAAAATAAATTGGCAGTTCACAAATAAGGATGCCAGAATTAAACTCAGTAGATTGTATCCGTCATTACAGGATTAACATAACACTAGTTTCATCTAATAATAATAGTATGGGCTAATTTAATGATTTTGAAGTCGCCATTTACAAAACGTATAATTTCACTACTCCAAAATCTTAAACTCTGTCCTTCTGTTCTTTTTGCGGCCTTCTTCGGTGTCGTTGGTATCAATGGGCTTGCTTTCTCCATAACCCACTGCCACAAGTTTGTCTGACGGAATTCCTTTTGACACCAGGTATTTTACCACACTGTTGGCCCTGTTTTGTGAAAGGGTAAGATTGCTTTCATCGGCGCCTACATTGTCTGTATGACCACCCAATTCAAATTTCATCGTTGGATTTAATTTCATCAATTCCGCAAGTTTGTCCAACTCGACCTTCGACTCTGGCTTCAGATCGAAACTATTGGTCTCAAAAAAGACGTTGTTCAATATTATACTTGATCCGGGACGCAGCTTTTGAAGCTTAATATCCAATTGATAAGGCTTAATGCCGGTGTAGTTTTTTAATGAAAAATTTTCTGAATGGAAAATATAGCCGGAGCGACTCACATTCAATGCGTAGTCTTTACCGGATGGAAGACAAACTAAAAATTCTCCATTGCCGGGATTGGAATAGGACTCCACAACAACCTTTCCTGTTTCAAGATCAATCAATTCGAGATGGGCTTCAAGTTTTTTGTAAGAGAGTTTGTCGCTTACAACGCCTTTTACATAAGTCACTTGTTTGGGACGAATAGATTCCGCCAGTTCAAAGCTGTATAAATCGGCTTTGCCAAATCCGCCTTCTCTGTCGCTTGCAAAAAGCGCATAAGTTCCATCGGCAGTTACCTGAAATGAATCCTCACGCCCGGCAGTGTTGATTGGATAGCCTAGATTAATTGGCTTGTCCCAACTGCCATCGGGAAGCATGCGGCTCATATAAATATCCATGCCGCCCATACCGGAGTGCCCGTCGGAAGAGAAGTACAATGTTCTTCCATCAGGGTGAATCATCACACTGGATTCTTCAAATATAGTATTTACTTTTCCCGGAATTTTTTCGGCCTTACTCCATTTGTGATCAGCATTCAAAACCGAATAATAGATGTCTTGCTCCTGGGCACCATGAGCAAGGTATCTGCCGCGAACAAAATATAAGGTTTTGCCATCTGCGGAAAAACTTGGTTGACTTTCCCAAACTCCTGTATTAACCATTGTGCCCAGATTTTGAGCCGGTGTCCAGTCATTGCCCGATTTCATGGTGTAGAATAAATCGCAACTGGCAATACCTGTGCGGTCTTTTCCCCATGTTCCATCTACTTCACAAGCTGTAAAAATAAGTGTCTGACCATCTGCGCTTAATGTGGGAGCTCCTTCATTCTGAGGCGAATTGATGGCAACCACAGGTGATGACTGCTGCCATTTACCATCTTTGTATTGACTGATAAAAAAATCTTCCTGATATCCTTGTCTGTTTGTAGCATCCTTTACCATTCTGGTGAAGAGTAAAGTCTGAAAATCAGCCGTAATACAAGGATAATATTCGGCGGCTTCAGTATTTACACCTTCTCCCATATTGACAGGATTAAAAGCTACAGGATGCTGGATGGCTTCTTTTGCAAAAATGCAACTGGACAAAATAAGTTGAGCTCGTTTTTCTTGTTTTGCATTTTCCTTGGGATAGGGCATAAACTTCGAAATGGCTTGCTCTGCTTCAGCATAACTTCCCCCTGCCATATAACATTCGGCCAACATCATCCAACCTGCTGGAAAGAATTCCGGATTGATGGCTAATGCGGCCTTGAGTGGTGTAATGGCTTTTGCAGTTTGATTCCGATCGTCATACACCTGGGCCAACATATAATGGGCTTCAATAAAGTCAGGATTGTCTTTGACCAGTTTTTCCAATTGTGCCTGTGCTTCCTCATAAGAACGCGCATCATAAAACTGCAATGCTTCTTCATAAGCCTTGATGGCTCGCTTGTCTTTGATAGAGTATGTAGGCTTGGGCTGAGCACAGCCGTAGAACGACAGAAAAAGGGCAATGGCTATAAGAGGAAAAAACTTCATAGTATCTGGAAAATTTGGTGTTGCTGATAACCAAGTATCGAGCCGAATTTAGACTTATTGTGCAATGAGCCATTTCACTCATTTTTCAAGTTATTCACGCAGTAATGCGGACAAGCATTTCCGGCTGAAGCGATGCCTACCTTTGCAGCCTAAAATATTTTCATTGAAGAAAATCGGACTTTTATCGGATACTCACGGCTGGCTTGATGATGCAGTGTTCAGACATTTTGAACAATGTGATGAAATATGGCATGCAGGCGATATCGGAACCACAGCAGTTCTTGACCAACTCAAAGCCTTTAAACCACTCAAGGCTGTGTATGGAAATATCGATGGGGCCGATATCCGAATGGATTGCCCTGAGCACCTGCGCTGGAACTGCGAAGGCGTGGATGTCTGGATTACCCACATTGGCGGACGCCCGGGCAATTATGCCTTGCCCATTAAAACTGCCATCCGCTCCAATCCTCCCAAACTTTTTGTTTGCGGACACTCCCATATTTGTCTGGTAAAAATGGATACCACACTCAAATGCCTGCACATGAATCCGGGAGCCGCAGGAAGGCACGGATTTCATAAAGTGAGAACTTTGCTCAGATTTGAGATTGACAATGGCCGGATGCAGAATATGGATGTAATTGAATTGGGACCAAGAGTGAGTCGGCCGGAAGAGTGATAAGGAAACTTCTCTTTTTATTTGGTTCTAAAAGATCACTTCAATTTTCTGGTGAAATGCTCCAATCTTTCATAAGCAAAGACCACAATGTACATTGCGGCAATGGGCGCGAGAATATAGAGCCAGATGTACTTTAAATTCATTGAGACCAATGCCGGGCCGATGCTTCTGGCAGGATTCATAGAAGCACCGGTTAGCGGACCAGCCAGCCAGGCTTCCACACCAACGGTAGCGCCAATAGCCACAGGAGCCAGTAATTGAAAAATCTTGTTTCCTCTCGAAAAGAAAAGTATGGTGAGCATCAGATCCAGGCTGAGAATAAACTCCAGTTGGAAAGCCTGATTGGCACTCACAGAGGGAATGGTAGCACCCAGGTTTTTGTTTTCGGGAAAAATGAAAA
The DNA here is from genome assembly GCA_031378885.1 of Flavobacteriales bacterium. Taxonomy (GTDB): domain Bacteria; phylum Bacteroidota; class Bacteroidia; order Flavobacteriales_D; family Sanyastnellaceae; genus JANNEQ01. The sequence continues at coordinate 15,101 of JANNEQ010000187.1, read as the reverse complement.
AGAGAATTAGTGAAGCCGCAATGGCGCCTCCGAGTTGGCTGATTACATAGTAAGAGGTTTCTTTCCATGTAAAACCATTGCTCTGACTCAACGCAATGGTGACGGCAGGGTTGATGTGTGATCCTGACCTTTTACCAAAAATGTAAATCATGGATGTCACAGTCACTCCAAAACAAATGGCAATTCCTTTTACACCCAATGGATGATTAAATTGCTGATCGATTATTATAGATCCGGTACCAATTAATACAAGAAAAAAGGTACCGGCGAATTCCGCTAAATATTTTGAATTCATATCAGGAATTCCTTTTGGTGTTCATTAAGCAAAGAGTTAATTTTCATTGCGACGCAATAATAGCCGACTATCCGTAATGATCATGAATTAATTTTTGGCAATAAGATTTAATCATATTCCTTGCCGCTCTGAATTGATCCATAATTTCTTGCCCGGTGCCTTGTGCTTTGGCCGGATCGGGAAAATTGTGGTGTACTTTGATCGCATTCGAAGGAAAGTATGGACAGCTTTCTTTTGCATTGTCGCATACTGTAAGTACCAAATCAAACTCAACATTCTTATACTCATCAATATGATTGGAAGTATGGTTGCTGATATCAATTCCATCTTCTTTCATCACAGCGATTGCTCTTGGATTTACACCATGTGTTTCTATGCCCGCACTATAAACAGAGGCTTTATCTCCGACGAAAAACCGGAGATAACCTTCTGCAATCTGACTTCTGCAACTGTTGCCCGTGCAAAGTACCAGGATATTTTTTTTCATAAAAGCTCTATTATTTTTAACAGCAACTGCTGCCCGGTGCGCAACATTCTGTCGACTTTGGTTTTTGTGCAAATACAGTAATACTAAAAATCCCTGTGCCTCCGGAACGGAACGAGTTTATTTGTTCAGCACTCAGATAATTTGACAAAATATCGTCAGGAACTACAATTTCTCTTTCCTTTTGGATGGTAATATTTTCGAAACCGTTGCGGGCAATAATGTCGAGGTATTCTTCTTTTTGAAGGGCACCTGAAACGCATCCGGCGTACATTTCGGCAGCTTGCGAAATGTGAGCAGGCAATTGACCGATCAATACGATATCAGAGATTGAAAAATGTCCACCTGGTTTAAGTACCCTGAATATTTCGTTCACCGCCTGATTTTTGTCTGGAACAAGATTGAGTACGCAATTGCTCACGACCACATTTGCAGTATTCGAAGTTACGGGCATTTTTTCAATATCACCCTGGCGAAATTCCACATTGTGGTAGCCAAGTTTTTCGGCGTTGGCCCTGGCTTTTTCTATCATTGCCGGAGTAAAGTCGATGCCAATCACTTTGCCATTGACACCGGTTTCATGGCGGGCCACAAAACAGTCGTTGCCAGCACCCGATCCTAAATCGATCACTACATCGCCGGGTTTTATTTTGGCAAATTGTGTGGGAAGTCCGCAGCCCAGACCAAGATCACCTTCAGAAGCATAACCTTCAAGACTGTTATAGTCTTCTGCCATAATATTATATACTTCTGTGGAGCAGGAGCCAGCTCCGCAACATGATGATGCATTGGTGGCTTTGTCCTGCAATGCGATTTCAGCGTATTTTTCGCGAACCATATTCTTAATTTCTTCTGAGGTATTCATGATTTAATTTTAGGGATAAATAAGTAATGATAAATAATGTATTTAGTTTTAATCAGCAGCAATTTGACTTTTTACTTTTGTACTTATCGAACAACGAGTTGAAGTGTTTTTGGGCTTTGAGCCAGTTTACCTTGTCAATGCAGTAGCAAACGGAATTCCCTTCAATATCACCTTTGATCAGTCCTGCTGATTTAAGTTCTTTCAAATGTTGTGACACCGTGGGTTGTGCGAGTGGAAGTTCGTCTACAATGTCGCCACAAATGCAGGTATCTACTTTGAGCAAAAATTCTATGATAGCAATTCTGGCTGGATGGGCCATGGCTTTGGCAATGTTTGCCAGCTCGTTTTGCTTTATAGTAAAGTGGTCTGTTTTTGTGGCTCCCATGAGTTGAATTTAATATTGCAATATTACGATAAAGAAAATTCTTATTCCAAACTATTTAACCTTTATTCTAATTCTGGATGAATTAGAATAAAGTTTTGAAGTGACTTAAGAATATATAGTTGGATATTGCACCAAATATTAAGCAATGAATATTCTTAACCTTACTCCCGGATTCGAACCCTTTGGCAAAGGAATGGCCTATGAAAACAAAACATTTCCCTGCGGTTCTGAGCAATATTTTAAATTGTCGTCGGTCATGCTCAATTCACCTTGTTTTATTGTGATGAGAATGAAGAACGCTGAAGATATCATGCGCCTGTTGCTCGCCTGTGACGCGTTGCGAAGGGCAGGAGTGATGCAGGTTGAACTTTTTCTGGCCTATCTGCCTTATGCCCGGCAAGACAGAATCAGCAGAGATGGAGAATCTCTTTCTATTAAAGTCGTAGCCGATTTAATGAACCTCCAGAATTTTTCGAGGGTTTGGCTTTTGGATCCGCATTCGGATGTGGCTTCGGCTTTGATCAATCATTCAAAGGTGATCAGTAATTTTGACTGGGTTCAATCTGTGGTCAGATCAAAGTCAAACTTCAGGTTTGTGGCGCCAGATGCAGGTTCTTATAAGAAATTGCTCGCACTCAGCAAGGAGATGAATGTAAAAGAGCCATTGGTCGTGGCATTGAAAAGTCGCGATCCAATTACCGGCAAAAGTGAGTGCAGTCTTTTTGGATCAGCGGATCTTCAGGGAAAAGACCTTTATATTATCGATGATATTTGCGATACAGGCGGCACAGTCATTCATGTGGCCGAAAAACTGCGCGAATTAAATTGTGGAAAAATCTATATGATTGTAACCCATGGAATTTTTTCTTCGGGCACAGATCAGCTTCAGGATTGTCTGGACGGAATAATTACCACCAATTCGTGGAGTGACGAAAGTACTGATTTTATTACCCGGGTGCCTATATCTGCGGCTATTCTGGGCGATAATGAGCAGCAAATTACCGGAGTAGTTGTCTGAACATTTTCCGGAATTTAAGGATTATGGTGGCCCATGAGGCACATAGTGTGATATTTGTGGCCCATTAGAAAATCGCCATTGAGTAATACAAAATTTGATTTTGCCATCGTAGGCACTGGTGCCGCAGGACTTCATCTGGCCATGGCTATGGCGCGTGATTCTTATTTTGCCGATAAGTCTATATTGCTTCTGGACAAAGCTCCAAAAACAGAGAACGACAAGACATGGTGTTTTTGGGAAAAAGGAGAAGGTAAGTGGGATAGCATTAGCACAAGAATCTGGGAAAAGGGTGATTTTTATGGTAAGAATTGCCATGTCGATCTTCAAATGAATGGCTATAAGTATAAAATGCTCAGGGCAATTGATTTCTATCAAAGTGCACAAACGTTTTTATCGGAATTTTCAAATATTGTTTTTGAATATGCTGATGTAAATGATATTACTTCGGCTCAGGAAAATATTATACATACGAGCAAGGGATTGTTTTCAGCCGAAACCATATTCGACAGCCGGATAGACCCTAAATTCTTTAAGAAGGAAGACAACTACATTCGGTTGGTGCAGCATTTCAAAGGCTGGCTGATTGAAGCGCCACCGAATACTTTTGATAAAGATCGATTTGTAATGATGGATTACAGAATAAGGTGGAAGGACAGTTCAAGCTTTACCTATGTTCTGCCTCTCAATGACAGGAAGGCCCTTATAGAATTTACTTTGTTCAACGAGGAAATGCTGGAAGACGATGACTATGATGTAATACTTGAAAAATACTGTCGTGATATTTTGAAGCTACAAGAATATAATATTCTGGAAATTGAAAAGGGTCAGATTCCAATGTCAGACTATCCTTTTCATAAAGACCATATTTCCACTTCGGTAATAAAAATAGGAACTGCAGGCTCCTGGGTGAAATCTTCATCCGGTTATTCCTTTAAAAATGCAGAGCGCAACTCATCGAAAATTGTGGAGAATATCAAGAGCGGCAGGGCACTCGATGTAGGACTGATCAATAAAAAATTCAGGTGGTACGATAAGGTTTTTCTTGGGGTGCTGAGACGAAACAATGAAATGGGAGAGGAATTGTTTTCTTCCATGTACGAAAAAAACAAAACCGAACAGATTTTGAAATTCTTGGATGAAGAGACGAGTTTGGGTGAAGAAATACGGATTACCAGCTCATTTAGGTGGGGGCCTTTTTTGAAAGAGATTTTTACCGCAGGGTAGATTTCGGTACTTGCATTAATTGGGTGAATTTGGAATTAAAGAAATCAAAAGCCTTTGGTGGATCTTACCAATGTTTGCACTCTATTTTGGGTGTAACTGACAAAAAGCAGGTTGTTTCAGACATGCTTGTTTCAAGGGAATCGAAAGCTGGCAGAATGCTCTTGGCAAAATACTCCATAAAATCGGCATCTAATCAATCCTTATTTTGATTTGCGCCCGACAGAGTACTTCCTGGCGAGGTGCATAAATGGTCTTTCAACAGTGGCGTAAAATATTATACTAACAAAAGATACCAATAATATTGTCAGTGAAATTCTGATGACAAAATCTAATGGAATTGATTGAAATATTAACTGCGTCGGAAAAAAGCGGTTCAGAAAAAATGCCATGACAGGATAATGAATCATATAAATAGTGTAGCACATGCCGCCAGTAATTGCAATCCACTTGAGTGAAATGAATTTTCTAAGTCCATAGGATTTTGATGCAAAATAGATAAGACCTGTAAGCAAAAATGGTAAGTAAATCGCTTTTGTGAATATACCTGTCCAGATTCCTACGAGTAAAATTAAACCGATGATCACATATACCTTACTTTTTAAATCACCTTTATTACTTAAGTATAAATCCAAAGCAAGAATACCTGAAAGAAAATACTGCATATAGTCCAAAATGCTTATAAATGGAAGTTCATTGAACTGAGAATACAAGCCAAATAAAAGCATTGAAGCCATTATACAAAACCTTCGGAGCATGGGTGGCAAATGGAAAACGTACATTAAGACCGGAGCAATCAGGTAGAATTGAATTTCGATCTCCAGCGACCAGAAGACAAAATTTATATATGGGTGTTCTGCAAATATGATTTCGTGGCTGTAGAAAAAAGAAGCGATATAACTTGGCAGCAGATCGGAAAAGGCGAACTTTTTTAGAATGAATACATTCAATATGAATAAAACCGAAAGTATTATTAAATATGGAGGTTCCAGACGAATAAATCTTCTTATAAAATAAGATTTCAAACCTGGTTTTGGATCATTCTTTAAAATTGCACTGGCAAAAGGATAGGCGAGAATAAATCCACTGATTGAAAAGAAAAGCAGCACGCCATTGTCGGCATTTCCAACCAAAAATTTTATTCCCCAATTATTATAGAAATCACTGGAATAGAGTGGGTGTATATTTTTGTCGTAAAAATCTGCTGAATGTTCTAGGAGAACTGGAAGTATAGCAAAAAAACGAAGCCCGTCAATAAATGGCAGATAAGATGATGAATTGGTAATGCGACGCAGACTGAGTGTAAGCACTTTACTATAAATTACATGCTTTGCAAACCTCGCATTTATCCTTGGTCAGCCATATGTTTCTGTCAGTGAGTACAGGGTCCAAATAGTTGATTATTTTTTCCTGCTGTCCCAATGCCCTATAGAGCAAATTATTTCTTTTGGTAGAATCCGACCACAAATAACGCGCAGTGCGAATAGGACTGCGCTTGAGATGTTCCTTTGTATTGGGGTATCTGCTCAATAAACGCACACAGTAATTTTCAATTTCTAATTTTATGACTTCCTCGTTGTGTACAAATATTTCAGCACCGTAGCCAATAATAATGGCATCTCCGCCCCACTCATTATCAATAGAATATAGAATGGTAGTACTCTTCAATTCAATAGATAAATCAATGTTTTCGGGCTGCTTATCGCTTATGGCGAAATTGACATCATCGCCTCTGAAATCTACTGTGAGAATATTGTTGCGCAATGCGTCAACAATTTTGATTGAGAATTTTATACTTTTTCGAATCGGAGCAGGAATTATATATTGCTTTTGGGTGATATGCTTTTTAACTTTTTCAAAGCAGTTTTGTAAATCTGTTGCCGACAAATATGAAACTGCTCTTTTGCGCTTGATTTCCTCCTTGTAATCTTCGTCGATTCTGTCTACCAGGTCTTGCGCAATGGCATGATAGGTAGATTTCCTGTAAAACGTTTTGCGTTCGAAAAAATCATCCGGGTAAGATTCTATTACTTGTGCTGTATTGGTCGGGTACTTTTTCGCAAAGGTTTCCGGAATTTTATTCCGTGGAAACTTAGTATGATTTATCCAACGTTGGTTGTCGTCGAGTAATACAAAGTCACTGGCAAATGGAACGGCAATTTTCGGAGACAGGCCATTAACGATTTTACAAAAATTGTCAAGAAAAAATTCTTCTCTTACTTCCGCTATTTCATGGTCATTTTTATTCTGAAAATGAACCGTATTGGGAAAGTATGATGCACCGCCATAACTGGAAAAAACATAATCTATTTTGGGCCATCTTTTATTTAATTTCTCAATAAAATATGCAATCATTTTGGCAGATGCAGAGTGCAAGGCATCATTTATATTGACTAAAACAGTGTCTTCTGACTCTATCACCATAATATTGTCAAGATTGTTCGATAGATACGTAACTTTTACTTTATCTGACAACTGCACACATTGCTCATTTAAGACTTCTTTGAATTGGTAAAATCCCATGCTGTTAAAAAATTCTACTGCCCCATCGAACCATGAATAGGGATAGAAGACTTTGGCCGTTTTATTAATTAATGATAGACTTTCGGCGTGAAGATGGTCTTCGTGCCCATGTGAGTACAAAACAAAATCAGCATCATTTATCAAACCTGGACTAAGAGGCTTGGGAAAAATGTGCCATTGGTCGCAATAGGAAGAACCTGTTACCCATGGATCAGTAATAATGCGAATATTATCAACTTCAATAAGAAGAGTCGCATGGCTGATATAAGTTATTTTCATAAGGTTGAATTGGTGCTGGTGGCCTTGAATTTATTGGGAAATTTAATTAATTTCTTGCAAGGGTGATCCTGAATATTTACTTTGACAAGTATTTTCGGGTAGATTCATTTACACTGGAATCAGCGACAATTATACAACGATATCGCGTTACTACTGCAAAACAACAGGTTCAAATGTTGTTCGAAATGGCCACAATCATAAGTTCTGCAGGCTGTAATTCAGAAGGTGTTCTAGCAATACTAATTATTACTCCTTCTGCAACAAAGGCATTTGGTAAAGACCATCTTATACCAATGTTCATTTTAATTTAGTCCATTCCATAGATGAAATCATACAGTGGTAAATACCGGGAGAGTAGCTGTTTAGTGCAATCAAGCGCAGCGCAGATTGGACTAAAACAGATACCAAATCGGTATTAAATCCGGATTATTCAAAAGGGATTCAATTAGAACACAAATTTGCGGCGCTATCAATCCTTTCGCTGGTTTTCAAAGACTCATGGTAATCTCTTTCTTTTCTCAATTGATCTTGAGGAAAGCCTTGATTCTATTGCACTTTTGTGTTTCGCAACGAACCGGGGTATTTAATTTTGCTTAATTAAAATTGAATGACTGATTTACGCTGTTTTACATCCATTTAAATTATGTGATTTCCTATTTTCTTAGCATTGCGCAAAGTTGTTTTTATAAAGAATGCTTTGTTGCCATTTAATTTAGTGAAATTAAATGGGAAGGTATCGAAGTCTTATGTATGTGGCCAGAGGTATTTTTTTTCTCAATACTTGTCAGGCAAACTATTACTGTCCGCAATACTTATTAAAACCCCGGTCAAAAGGTATTTTGGTCACGGCTTTAATATCAAGCTGATATTCGGTGAAAACTATCGGTTGAACGATTGTAAATCAGGTCTTTGTCTGTTTGTTTGTATATCGTGTTTGTGTGTTAAACATGATGTTCTAATGCACTTCGCAAATGGAAGAAAGGTAATTCGCAGCCCCTTTTTCTCAAGGAAAACCTAAAGAACGAGGCACACAACTCAATTTTTTTTGACAGGTGCTTTGAACTTAAAGTGGAATTGGCTAAAGACCTTTCTTTTTTTTAAGCGGATTCCTGCACTAAATTGCACTGCAATTCAAAACTTACTTCATGAAGAATGTCTGTCGTTTACTAACCTCTACATTGGCTTGTGTTGGATTATTATATTCAAACATTTCCACGGCTCAAACAGAAACAGAAGGCAATATCACGTCAGGCGGACTGAACAGACATTTTCTCCTTTACATTCCTGAAGTTTATAACGCCAACGAAGCTGTTCCGCTTGTGATCAACTTACATGGTTATACTTCCAATAGCCTTGAACAAAAATTGTACACCCAGTTTATGCCTATTGCAGATTCTGCCAACTTTATACTGGTTTATCCTGATGGTACTCTGGATAGTGGCGGAACTACTTTCTGGAATTCATTTGGTCTCGATGGCGGTGTAGATGATGTGGCCTTTATCAGTGATCTGATCGACTACCTTCAAACGCAATACAATATTGACAGCAATTGTATCTATGCCACTGGAATGAGCAATGGCGGCTACATGAGTTACGAACTGGCCTGCCAACTCAGCGATAGAATAGCGGCAATAGCTTCTGTTACAGGAAGTATGACTTCTCTTCAAACTGGCGGTTGCAATCAGACGCATCCCACGCCGGTAATGCAGATCCACGGCACAATTGATGGGACTGTACCTTACGAGGGAAATTTTGGCTCCCTTGCCATTGAATCACTTGTCGATTTTTGGGTGCAATTCAACCAGTGCGATACGCCTCCTGTTTTAGAGCAAGTGCCCAACTTGAGTACTACAGACAATTGTACAGCAGAGCATTACATTTATTCAAATGGTCTCAGCAATTCTTCGGTTGAGTTCTACAAAATCATTGGTGGCGATCATTCGTGGCCGGGTGCGCCGATCAATATCAACACCACGAACCAGGATTTCAATGCGTCGGCTGAAATCTGGCGATTTTTCAGCCAATACAAATTGAACGAACTTCAATTGGGAGTTCCATCTATTAATCCTGAACTGGGAGTGAAAATTTTTCCAAATCCATCACAAGGTTCATTTGTGGTCAGCAGCAATAATCAGTCAGTCGATAGAATTGAATTGTTTGATTCAATGGGAAAACTTTTGCTGCAGGTCGAAAAACCGGGCAATAATTTTACCGTCAACAACCAACTTCCCGGATGTTATGTCATCAAGGTAAGTGCCGGACAAAGCACCAGAATATTGAGGTTAATTATTGAGTAAGAATTTACGAACCGATCATCGATTTATATTCTGCTTCATTGATAATCTTTACACCAAGATCTTCTGCCTTCTTTTTTTTCTCAGGGCCCATCTTATCGCCTGCCAGTACAAAGTCTGTTTTCTTTGAAATCGAACCGGATATTTTTCCTCCATTCGATTCAATGCTTTCTTTGATTCCGTCGCGGCTGAAATCTGCAAATACGCCACTTACTACAAAAGTTTTCCCGGCCAGAAGTTCAGATACATTGGTGTTGCTTTCTGCATCCAGTTCCATTTGAAGGCCAGCGGATTTTAAGCGGGCAATCATGGTCTGGTGCTCAGGTTTGGCAAACCAATCTATTATACTTTGCGCGATTCTGTCGCCTATTTCTTCTGTCTGAATAAGCTCTTCAAAAGTAGCTACCGAAAGGTTGCCGATATTTTTGAAATGTTTGGCCAGTTTTTTTGCCACTGTTTCGCCCACAAAACGAATTCCAATAGCGAATAATACACGCTCAAAAGGAATGGATTTACTTTGTTCAATACCTGCCAGAAGATTTTTTACACTCTTCTCCTGCATCGAACGTTTTTTGGGTTGTTCACCAAATTCATCCGTAAGGGTAAATTCAAGTCCAATAAGTTTATCGTATTCAAGATCGTAAATGTCTGTCACATTGCGCAACATTCCTTTTTCAAATAATCCGGCAATGGTTTCCGAACCCATGCCTTCTATATTCATGGCTTTTCGCGAAATGAAATGCTCCATTTTGCCTTTGATCTGTGGCGGACAACCATCCACATTGGGGCAGTAGTGCTGGGCTTCTCCTTCCACGCGAATCAACTCAGTGCCGCATTCCGGGCATTGTGTAATGTACTGATGCGGGCCCGAAAAAAGATCGCGCTGTGTCGTATCCACGCCTACAACTTTCGGTATGATTTCGCCACCTTTTTCTACAAAAACCATATCGCCTTCGCGAATATCGAGTTTGGCTATCTGGTCTGCATTGTGCAGTGAAGCTCTTTTCACAGTGGTTCCTGCCAACAAGATGGGCTGCAGGTTGGCCACTGGCGTAATGGCTCCGGTCCGACCGACCTGATAGGTGATTTTCTTTAGTCGTGTGCTTACTGTTTCGGCTTTGAATTTATAGGCTATGGCCCATCTGGGACTTTTAGCAGTGAGTCCGAGCTCGTCCCACAATTGCATGTGATTTACCTTGAGCACAATTCCGTCAATATCGAAGGGCAAGTCATGCCTGCTCTTGTCCCAGTAATTGATAAAATCCATGATGCCTTCAATGGATTTTGTAGTGCTGATAAAGTTTTTTGCATGCGAAGGCACTTTGAATCCCCAGTCTGCCGCGTGTTCCAGACTATCAAAATGGGTTTCGTAAGGTAAATTTTCTCCGAGCACGAAGTATAAGAAACAATCCAGTTTTCTTTTGGCCACTTCGCCGCTGTCTTGTTGTTTCAACGTTCCTGCAGCGGTATTTCGTGGATTGGCATAAGGATCTTCTCCTTCTGCGACCCTTTCTTTGTTGATCTTGTCGAACTCTGCTCTTGGCAAAAATATCTCACCCCTTATTTCAAAAGATTTCGGGTAATTTCCCTGCAATTGCAGCGGAATGGCTTTGATGGTTTTTACGTTGGCACTTACATCTTCGCCCACATTTCCATCGCCTCTGGTCACAGCGCGCACGAATTGTCCGTCTTCATAGTGCAGCGAAATGGCTACGCCATCGTACTTGAGTTCCATTACAAACTCAATGTTGTCACCAACGGATTTGGTTACGCGGTCGGCCCAATCTCTTATGTCATCTTCGCTGTAGGAGTTGGTCAGAGACAGCATCAGTCGCTTGTGGGTGACCTTTTCGAATTTGTCTGTGATATCGCCACCCACGCGTTTGGTTGGAGAATTTGGCTCAGCAAATTCCGGATGCGCTTGTTCCAGCTTTTCGAGTTCTTTCAGCAATTGATCGAAATCGTAATCAGAGATGCTGGGTTGGTTCAACACATAATATTTGTGGTTGTGTTCATTGAGCTCTGCAGAGAGCGTTTGAATTCTTGCTTTGATTGAATCAGTATGCATATTTAACGTCTTGGTTCCAGATACTTTTTACAAGTTTACCTAATTTAATGCGAACTCTGGCTATAAGCACCGGCGCATTGTACACAGGTCTCAGATCTGCCGGAGTGCTGCGCATATAACGATAGCCTATTCCTGCACCGAAGCTGCACCACCAGGTTATATTAAAGTAGCCCGTGGTGGATATTTCGAAGGGAAGCACCCTCCGGATTGGAAAGTTTAGCCAGGTGGAATCACCTGCAACTAAATACCTTCCGGTGATATAGCCCTGGCCCTGATGAATGGTGGCAGACCATTCCCATTTGGGATTAAAGAATAATACTCTTTCATAAAAAATGGAGGCATAAGTTAAATTCAAAATGGCTGTTTCTATTGAGGTATTAATCTCATTCAAAGAATCCAACCGAACGCCTTCGCCAATATTATAGATACCAATACCAAAACGATGAACCCTGCGGTATTCTAGTCCAACCCTTATACCAAGAAGCCTGGTTACTTTGGTATTCACCAGTGTCTGTCGGGCATCAAAGACAAAATCTAATTTTCTTTTTTTGAAAGGATAGGCAATGGATTTTTTTCCGGTTATGATCCAAATTGAGTCCTGATAAGGTTTTAACTGCTTGGCAGCACTGTTGATTTTATTGTCAAAAGTCAATTGGGCCTCCGAGTGGAGGGCGAAAATACAGATGAACAAACAAAGGATTAAGCGTGCCATAAGAGCCGACTAAGTTAGCTATTTGAAACCAAAGTTGAATTACACAGATTATTTCTGTTTCATTATAGGAATGTTGGAAACCATCAATTTGTTTAGTGCTATTGTGTATTTTTATGCTGCAAGGTCAAAGTTTCCGGTTTTCAAAAAAAAATCCTTGTTACGCGACTGAAATAGCTGACCTTTGCCTTTAGCATGGAAGTAGAAAGTGAAGAAATTACCTTCGGACAACTCGGATTGAGGTCGGAAGTGGTAGAAGCAATAGAGGCTATGAATTTCAAAGTAGCCACACCCATTCAATCAAAGGCAATTCCCATTATTCTTGCAGGAAAGGACTTGATTGGTGTTGCACAAACAGGAACCGGCAAGACGGCGGCTTTTGTTTTGCCTGTCTTGAATGAAATTCTGGTGTCGGGCCATACTGGTTATGTGCAGGCATTGATTATTGTGCCAACCAGAGAATTGGCCATTCAGATTGATCAGGCCGTTGAGGCTTATTCTTATTTTACAGGCGCCTCTTCAATAGCCATTTATGGCGGTGGCGACGGAAATGATTTTAACAATGAAAAACGGGCTATTGTAGCCGGGGTTGACATCATTATAGCTACTCCGGGCAGATTAATTTCTCATATGAATGTGGGGTATGTGGATTTTTCAAAATTGAAATTTCTTATACTCGATGAGGCTGACAGAATGCTGGACATGGGTTTTCAGCCAGATTTACTCAGGATTGTACGCCAGACAAACGATGCCCGTCAGGGTCTTCTTTTTTCGGCTACTATGCCAGAGGAGATTTTCAGATTTGCAAGAACGTTGCTGAGAAATCCCGAAACTGTGAGCATATCGCTTTCTAAACCAGCGGCAGGAGTGAAGCAGGGTGCTTATATTGTATATGATGATCAGAAAATTCCATTGATCACTGAAATGCTGAAGGGTAGAGTAGGACAGAGTATTATTGTATTCAGCTCTACTCGACAGGTAGTATCTTCGTTGTTTCAGAGATTGAAGTCCAAAGGGCTTAATGTGGCCTGTATCAGTAGCGATCTCGAGCAGTCTGAGCGCGAAAGTGTATTGCTTAGTTTTAGAAACAGAAAAGTGGAGATTCTTGTGGCTACCGATGTGGTGAGCCGCGGAATTGATATTGCAGGAATTGATATGGTGGTGAATTACGATGTTCCGGGTGATGCCGAAGATTATATTCACAGAGTAGGTAGAACAGCCCGTGCAGATCAAACAGGCGAGGCTATTACCTTGATTGGCCCGGCAGATCAATCCAAATTTCTAAGAATTGAAATGTTGATCGGAAGTGTGGTTGAAAAAATTCCAGTGCCCGAAATGTTTGGTCCAACTCCGGAGTACAATCCCAGATCTGGCAGCGGAAGGAGCAAAAATTCCAACGGGAAAAAACGCCCTTTTTCAGGCAAGAAAAAGCCTTTCAACAGAACAAAAAAGTGACGAATAATTAAATTTATCGTCGCAAGAGATTTTCTTTTTATTCGCAATAAAAATTATTTTTAAATTTAACAAAATTGTTATGCGTGAATAATTAATTCGTGTGTACTTTTGCGCCCGCTTTTTTGAAAGTTGAGTGAGTGATATTAGGAGATCGTTTCAATAAGTCCGTTTGTAACTAAATTTTTACCAGTTATTATCTTGAGTTGTGCTTTCAGGCCTTTGCTGGCTTGACTGAACGTGTTGTGCCTTATTTGGGGAGCAACAAGTAAAAAGATGAATAAAAATGAATATCCATGTGATGTTTGTTTTGAATGCTCGTTATGGTTTTGCGGTAATTCAATTAAGAGTAAGTGGTAAATGATTAGATCAGGTGGTAAAAGTAATTCAGTAAAGTGGTGTGATTTTTTGTTAAGGATTAAAGCACTTTTTGGAGGGAAAAGTAAAGAGGTAAAGGGGAATATTAAAAGTGCTGAGCCTGCCGGGCCAATTTCAAATGTATCGGTAGATAACATTGCAGTTGGTAATAGTATTCTAAAAGTGAATGAGAGAATTTTATCTCCATCTTCTTTGAAATTGCAAAGAATGGAGTCTCATAATAAAATGAAATTGCACTGGAAGGGTAGTTTTTTTCACCATTCCTTTCTGATTCAGATGAACAGTAGCAATCCCGAAGCAGAGGCTTCATGGATGACTTGTGGGATTTCGAATGAGGACAATTTCGAAATTCAGGTGAATGGAGCAAATAAAACTTTGTGGTATAGAGTGTCCGCTATTCAGGGCAATGAGCGAAGTCAGTGGTCTGTTGAGTTGATGTATAGTCCGGGAAGAATCAGTCACTGATTGATCAAATCAGGCGATAGGAAAATAGAAGTGGGAATTGTTGCAGGTGGCAATTTTTCTATCGCTGCGATTTGATTAAGAAAGTACACTCATTAAAGTATTTGATAAAGGAGTTGTTTTGAAATCATAATAGAAGTTTATATAAAACGGTCCAATGATGCGGTTTTTTCATTCGGGAGAACGTATAGAAATCCCTGCCGAACCTAAGAAGTAAGCGAGTGTAGCGAAGTAGATTGGATGAAGAAGAGTAAGGAAATTGGACCGTTTTATACCGCTCACAAAAATAATATAGTCCAATTTCGGCTACGCCTCTTAGTACTATTTATTTTTAGTGGCGGCATAACCAATTCACAAAATAATTTACCCTTTGGGTTAAATTATATTTGGAATTGGTATTATATATACTCGGCATTAAATGCACCACCCTAAGAGCAGTCACTCTTTATTGGGAGGTTTGGTTAGAGAGAAGGTCACTGCATTCAGTGACCTTCTACTTTTTCAGCCATGTATTATATGACTTTATTTTAAATGATCCTCTACAATCACCCCCAAGGCACCGCTAGGCAGGCATTTATTAAGTTTTGAAAAGGATCCTTAGAGTTTCTCCTATTCAATTTATAAATGAACTCATCAAGATAATTCTGAAGGTAGTTTTCTGAGACATG
>JANNEQ010000186.1:0-37586 GCA_031378885.1 Flavobacteriales bacterium | reverse complement strand
ATTATTAGAAAAATGGCGCTTAATTTTATTAGAACGAATAAAAAAAATTCCAAATTAAGTATACGAAGAGCCAGGCTGTCTGCTGGATGGGACAATCAATATTTAGATAATCTGCTCAAATTCTGATGCGGTAGCCCTGAGATTGGAATGTCTACCAGATTTTAATTTTTACGCCAAAGTTTAACCCAACACTTCCAAAAGCAAAACTATACCTGAGACTTTTTTGTGGACTTGATTCATTTAAATCAGCATTTAAGTCAGTGATGTAATCGTCCACATATTCGATTTCCTTTTGTGAAGTGGTAAATGTGGGTAACTGATCCACTCCATCCAAATCATACCTGGTGTATTCTCCGTGGGTTGGGGCATAAGACAGGTTAATAGTTTGAAGTTCGAATAGCAATGCGACTGATTCAGTTAAATTAAGGTAGCCACCCAGGTTGGTTGAAAAGCCCAGCGCCATATCACCAGAATAAATTCTTGTGTAGTTTAGCGTACCTGAATCGGAATTGTAGTTGTGTTCATATTTTATAGATCCATTGCCCAAAATAAAACCGAATTTCACAAAGGGATTAAATCTTTGAAAACTCCCGCATACAATCAGCGATGGATTAATTCTAAACATTCTGGCTGAAAGGGCGCGCTCCCTTTTGTAAGCATCAAAGAAATCTCCGGAATATTGCTCCTTAGTGGTAGTCGTACTTCCGATAAGGTATGATCCACCGATTTCAAAGCCTAAGTTTTCATTGAACATATAACCAAAGGCTCCTTTTATATTCAAACCTTGACCTAAAGAAACATTTACCTGGTCATATTTGTAAGAAAACTCGTCTTCGGTTGTATTGGCGAAGTTCAGTTGATCTAGGTTGGTTTTACTGGTTCCAAGCGCATAGCCCAGGCTTATTTCACCAAAAAAATGTCTTTGTGAGAAGACCGTTCCGCAGGCTATAATAAGTACAAATAACGAAAGTGTTTTTTTCATCTGTTGGAGGGTTGTGTATAAATGAATGTTTTACTGTAGCTGTTTTGTTTTAATTCCAAATCAATTCAAACGGTTTGTTCGATGGCAGCAAATATATACGATTTGTATGGGATTCAAATTTTTTCTTATTCATTGCGGAAGAGCTGATTCGGGGAAGCTTGCAAGCGCGCATGGATTTGCAATCATCTTTATTAAAATGTGCTGTGTATCTTTTTACTTTACATCAAGAAACGAAACATTATCAGGTCATGCATTCGATCAAATCCATTCTTTTTGGGCTTGTAAATGGGCTGAATATTCCGTTGGGGTTTTAATACCGATTTGGTATCCGTTTTAGTACAATCTGCGCTGCGCTTGATTGTACTAAACAGCTACTCTCCCGGTATTTACCACTGTATGATTTCATCTACTGTATGGACTAAATTAAAATGAACATTGGTATAATTTTATTGTGATGAAATATACTCCTGATTGAACTGGCTCATCCATGTTTCGCAAAAATTATGGTCTTATGCCTACCTTGCGCTTGATTAATTATTTCAGATGTCCGATAAAATACTCAAGAATTTTAATATTACAGCGCTCAATAAAATGCAATTGGCCACAATTGAAGCGGCTAAAACAAGTAAAAATATTCTTCTCCTTTCACCCACAGGATCGGGTAAAACATTGGCTTTTCTCATTCCGATATTGAATGCTTTGAAGACCAATAAAGTGGGCGTACAGGCCATGATTATTGTGCCTTCGCGTGAGCTTGCCATGCAAATTGAACAGGTTTTCAAACAAATGAGCAGTGGCTTCAAAATAACCTGTGTATATGGCGGGCATCCCACAAAAATTGAAAAGAACAGCTTGGTGGAAGCACCGGCTGTATTGGTGGGAACTCCGGGCAGAATTGCCTATCACCTGAGGCATGAAAGTTTTGATAAAGACACCGTACACACTCTTGTACTGGACGAATTTGACAAGTCGCTTGAATTTGGTTTTAAGGTGGAAATGGAAGCCATCATTGCATCGCTGGGTAAGCTCTGGAGAACAATACTCACTTCTGCCACCAATATGAAAGAGATTCCGGACTTTTCAGGAGTGAAAAAGCCGGTTGTTCTGAATTTTCTGGACAACAGCTCGCCCACCACAACAGAACTGGAATTGAAATACATCAAATCTGCGGATATAGATAAACTTCAGGAGTTGTTTTTATTGATTTGTACCCTGGAGAATAAGCCTACTATTGTTTTTTGCAACCACAGGGAGGCTGTAGAACGGGTAAGCGCCCTGCTCAAGGTAAAAAGAATGGCTCATGGCGTATTTCATGGTGGAATGGAGCAGGAGGAAAGGGAGAAGGCTTTGATCAAATTTCGCAATGGAAGTCATCCGATGTTGATTACCACAGATCTTGCTTCGCGTGGTTTGGATATTCCTGAAATTCAGAATGTGGTACATTATCAATTGCCGCCGGGTCTGGAAGTTTTTACCCATCGAAATGGTCGAACGGCGCGAATGAATGCGGCGGGTACTGCTTATCTGTTGTTGACCGCCAATGAATTTTTACCGGCTTTTGTTCCGGGAAAACCAGAACAGGTTGTATTGCCCAGAAAGGCAAAATTACCACCAAGGGCACCCTGGCGAACCTTATACATTGGCTCTGGCAAAAAGGACAAAATCAACAAGATGGATATTGTGGGCATGCTTTTGCAAAAGGGTGGCCTGCAAAGGGAAGAGCTGGGCCTGGTGGAGGTATTGGACCGCACTTCTTATGCGGCTGTGGATAGCACTAAAATTGAGTCAGTGCTTGATTTGATCAGAAATGAAAAGGTGAAAGGTAAGAAAGTGAAGATTGAAATTTCTGATTAGATTCAATCGAAGTATAATATTTGAGTGAGTATTACTGAATGCCAATGGATTTCGAAGTTGATCGTTTTATTTGGATATGAAAAATACACTTTATTCATCATCTATTCAAAGTGAAAGAAATGTATGGATTTTTATTGGAACGCGGATGACGCGGATGCTTTGCAGCGCGGATTTGTATGGAATGGATTCGAATGGTATAATAATCAGGCATCCAAAAATGCGTTTTCAACCAATTCGCAAATAATATGTCCGGCGAGCATGTGCATTTCTTGTATGCGCGGCGTATCATCAGTAAAGGCTTTGAACAGGTAATCGCTCAGGTTGTCCATTTTGCAGGGCTTACTACCGGTGAAACCGATGGTGATCACACCCAATTGGCGCGCTACTTTGAAGGCTTCTACCACATTTTCAGAATTACCTGATGTAGATAACCCGAAGAGAATGTCGCCTTTTTTGCCTTTTCCTGTGACCAATCGCGAAAAAATATGCTGGTATCCATAATCGTTGGCGACGGCTGTGATGAAGGCATTGTCAGCGCTTAACGCTTCAGCGTCGAGGGGTTTTCTGTCTTTGTAATAGCGGCCGGATAGCTCAGCGGCAATGTGCATAGAATCTACTGCACTGCCTCCATTTCCACAGAACATTAATTTGTGTCCGTTTTTCAGGGATTCAATACATTTATTGGCAATGGTTTCAATCAATACAATTGCTTCGTTGCTGGCCAGCAATTGGTTTTTTGAAGTGATGGATTCCTGAATACGTTGTGTGATGATGTTCATGGGCGCAATTTACAACCAAAAATTTTATTGGGTAAAACAAGGGGTTTTATATTAGA
The DNA here is from genome assembly GCA_031378885.1 of Flavobacteriales bacterium. Lineage (GTDB taxonomy): Bacteria > Bacteroidota > Bacteroidia > Flavobacteriales_D > Sanyastnellaceae > JANNEQ01. The sequence continues at coordinate 33,915 of JANNEQ010000186.1, read as the reverse complement.
GGGCGGATAAATAGATGAGGGTAACTTTAATTCCAAAATTGTCATTGCCCAATGGTGTGCCATGAATGGTGGCCATACTATCAATAATGGGCCTGTCCCAAACCCTGTAGTTAAATGATCCCCAACTCGATTGATAGGGCCCTAAATCGACAATACTGTCGCTTAAATCTGCATTGCGGATGTAATTACATTCGGTTTTTTCCAGCATATTCCTGAGATTGACAAGATAATCTTTTGACCAGCCCAAAATCCTTAAAGCACTGTCTAACTTTGGTGAATCGACCGATACTTCGGAGATTTCTAAATTTTTATTTTTGGGGTCAATGACTTTATGCCGCAGTAATAAACTTACATTTTTTTTCCCTTTTTGCCAAAAGACAATGTCGTAAGTATTATTTTGAGGAATATTCTTTTTGAATAAATTGACTACATCAGAAAATTCTCTTTGGTGATCAATAAAATTCCGGGTTAACTCTTCCCGGGTATATTTCTTATCGAATACACCAGCGAAGCTTATGAGTTCAAAGAATAGAAATAGAACTCCAATGATGCCTACAATACCTGCAGTAAGTATAACGTATTGAATTATTCTTTTCATGGGTGCTAAATTCGCGCGAAAGATATTTTGGGTTTATCTGGCCGTAATTTAGTACTTATTCTAATTATTATACTTTTTCTTCCTGTTAATTTATGTTGTTCTAATCTATAGGCTCCCATAACTGAATTTTATTTCCTTCAAGGTCCAGAATGTGAACGAATTTTCCATAATCGTAAGTCTCAATTTTGTCTACTATGGTGATGTTTTCCTTTTTTAATTCTTCCACCAGGGCTTCTAAATTCTGTACTCTGAAGTTGATCATAAAATCCTTCGTGGAGGGCTCGAAGTATTTTGTGTTTTCTGTAAAAGGATTCCACTGTGTAAGTCCTTTTTTTGTGTTGTCATCCACCTCCAGCCATTCGAAGCTTGTTCCATAAGGGCTTGTCTCAAATCCAAGGTGCGTTTTATACCATTCGTTCATGGCGCTGGGATCTTTTGACTTGAAAAATACGCCTCCGATTCCGGTTACTTTTTTCATATGATTTGGGTTATGCGTTAGTTTTATCTTGTGCCTTTGTTTTTAAAATGAGCGAACTGATGAGTGTGACAATCAGGCCTATGGGTAGAATTTCCATATACGTCATCATAACAACGAAGAATGGATTTTTATAGGATGCAACAAAGTTTGCCATGTTTACTTCTTCTTCGGCTATTTTTAGCTGGCTTGCTCCGCTGGCTCTCAAGGTATCAAGCGAGAGCGCTGAATATTTTTCTGCAAAATCGGGAATGAAGTAATAATAGTCGATGAGCCAGACAACGGCATAAAGCGTGGAGGCAATGAGTACAATGGCCATTCCTATTTTGAATGCCTTGCCGAAACTGATCACTCCGTTGTTGTATTTATCTCTGAAATTCCGGATGCCCACAAATACAAGTGAAAATGCAATTAGCATTGAGGCAAAGCCGATGTACATGCCCTTGTCGAAGGCAATGCCTCCATCAGAGTCATAAATACTGTTGGCGGTAAAGAGCATTGGGATGGAGACCACAATGCCGGCAATAAGTCCATAAATGACAATGTTCTTTTTCATTCTGTTATTTTTTTGTAGCGGCAAATGTGATTTGAACCTGGTTTTTTCCACTCATACTTTCGGCTATTTTTCTTCTTTGGCAGGTACTATCCTACCAAAGTAGGAGATTTAAGGAATGATTTTCAGACGTTTGGCTTTTTCAATGGCTTGTGTCCGTCTTTTTACCTCTAATTTTATAAATAGATTCTGGTTGTGTGTTTTGACGGTGCTTAAGGAAACAAAAATTTTCCCGGCTATTTCCTGGTTGGTATGTCCCTGGGCCATTAGGTGAAGTACTTCCAACTCTCTTTTGCTGAGCTCCAGTTGGTTGATTTGGGAAGTATTTGGAGTAAAGTCTTCTGGCGGTGTTATATACACTTCCTTTTCTACGATAATGGTTTCAATTTTTGGTCGGGAAAGTTTCAGGGCGAGCCAGATTCCGAGCGCAGTAAAAATGATGGCTATCAGTCCGACATAAATTTCGAAGGAGTGGTGGAAAATGATAAAACGAAGTTCCAGCCATTTGAGCAGAAACATGAGAAAGGCCAGACAGACACTGTAAATTATTGTTGCCTTGTGTTTTTCCACGAAGTTCATTTTATGCGTCATGGCACAAATATGGGGAAATTTGTGGTTGGTTGAGAGTGCTCATTGCATTCAAGGATTTGTTGCTTTAAGTATTCCAGGTAATAGATGCTTCATTGCAATGCGTTAGCAGTTTATTTGATTGTGTTTTAAAATTTGCAATGTTTTTCGGGAGGATGTGCGCAGAATCAAAAACGTACTGCCTTTTCATTGTTCGAAGCAGTTTTCAATTAGTCGTCTGGCATGTTTATTTGTGAATTTATTTATTCCTTTACTTTCTTGCTTCACCAAGGCGTCATATTGTGATTGAAAATTTTTCAAAAAGTCAGTTAATGTATCTTTACTATACAGTCCCAATACTTTTCCAAAATCTTTTTCAGTATTTATCTCTCCAATTTTGCTGATGAGATTGTCAAGTCGGTTTCGGGTAATAAGTTTGTAAGCTTCTTCGCATAAAATGATTCCTTAAACTTCTTCATTTCAGTTCAATATTTTTAAAGAGTTGGGCGTGTTGTTTTTTAAAAATGCTTTGCATGATGAATTTAACAGGCAATGGCGATTTAAATTGAATTTCTTCGTCAATAATTGTAAAATTGTTGTCCGCTTTTAAAACGAATTTCATTTCAATCTTAGTTAGTTTGAATATTGTTGCCCGAATTACAACTGTTTTGTCTAAAATATTTTTTTCAATTTTTACCGGATAAGTGAAAGAGAATGGGATAAAACAAAATTTTAATGTTTCGTGTACTAAATAATTTTCGTTTGTGGTATTATCAATTTGGTATATAACAGGATGAACTGAAACAAATTTTTGCATATCCGTTAAATAGTCAAAAACAAAGTCAGGACTTTTAAGTATTCGAAATGAAAGTTTCATAGTCGATATTTTTTTTGTGAGTCGTCACTAACGACTGACTCGCGCTAAGGCGTGGCAAGTTGGTGAAAAAAATACCGACCTGGTGTTGGTATTGTACGCGATAAAAGTACTCAAAACCTCATGACTTCAACCAAAGCAAATTCAAAAATGGGTAACCATGAGTCGAATACATGGAATAGCGAGGGATCTGATTGATTTTTTTTGTTCAGATGAATTGATTGGCAAGGAGAATCTAATTTTGTTCAGAACAGGAAGTTTTTCGTGGCTTTAAACACACCCGGTTTTTTTTGGGATTTAGAGTGGGATTGCAATTTTTTGAGGTATGCAATTGTACTTAGATCGAAAGCGAATATTAATTATTTGATGAAAATGGGTGATTTTACCACAACTAGCTGAGCATTAACAGTAAGCTGATAGTTTGCCACTATCCAATGATGGCGATTTTGCATCAATTAAGATAAGTGAAATTAAACGAGCAATTATTGAAATAGACAAAACTAAAAGTAAGTCAGAATTTATTTAGTAGAATGCCTTTCCCATTTTTCAAATTGAACAAACTATTAGACAAATGGGAGTCGATATGAAGCATTGCTATCTGTTTTTCGTGTCTCGCAAGTTCATGTGTTTTGTAAGTTGGAATAAAATCAGAAAGGGAACAAAGCTCCCTTTCTGATTAAGACTATACTGTAGTAGTAGCCAGTTCTGAACAAATTTGCGCGCATTTTTTGCACGCATCAGCACACTCTTTGCAACTTGCATGATGAGATGCATGCCTGGCACACTCTTCAGAACATGCTTTACAAATTTCCGCGCACAAAGCATGAAGTTCTTGCCCGTAAGCAGAACCTCTTGCGTCAAATCTTGCGCATAAGGCGCAAATGTCGGCACAGTCGCGGCATAAGATGATGCATTCCTGATTACCATCTGTAATACAGTCGGCTATGCACTTTTCGCATGTTACCAAATACTCTAAGCACGCGTCTATACAACTTTTTAAATCTTTCATACTCCCTGAATTTATATTGTGAATGAATTTGCACAATACTTCAAAGGTTGTTACCAGAGAATTTTGAAGAGTTATAGAACTGTAAGAATATGTTGTATTATACACACATTTAACCCGATGATTTGTTTCGTAGTAAAATTTAGACAGATGGTTAAGTTGGCCTTTCTATGGAATCAGAAGCTAAAGGAGTCACTTTATAAAATACCAGCAGTATATTTTCTACTTCATGGAAATATCACAAATCGGTGATTTCTGATAGGAAATCAGTTTGGGCAAAACGAGCCTGCAAGTTGGTGAATACGTTTGCTCTAAAACCCGAAAGGCATGGCGTTGGTTCAACTTCGCTGCAAATGCACTATCCAGTTACAATGCAAAGAAAATTAGAATATTGAATGGTTTTTCAATATTCTAATCTTTCTTCATGTGGTCTTGATAGTCGGACAAGTAGTAGTCTTTATGAAATTCGTATTCATCCTTCTTTTTAATATTGAGATTTCCATCAGGATGTTGCAGCAAAGGAACTTCTGCAAATGTGTTGGCTATGTGTTTTATGACATTCGTATAAACCAACGAAAATCTATTGTCAAGCTTTCTTTTTGATTTCAACATGTAATGGTAACCTTCTAACTTGTAAAGCGAATTGTCTTCTTCTTTTTTGGTTAGACCTTCCATAAATTCTTCGTCAACAAGTCTGGACTCCCATGAAAAAGGGAAACAAGTACAAATCCATAAGGAAAATCAGCTTTTATTCAAATTTTAGTCTTCCTTTATTTATTTCTGCTAGTTTAGCACTGAAGCCGCAATAGAAATCAACGGTCCAGTTTCCCTCTTTATAGATGTAGGGCATGTAATGAAATTCTCTGCCCCTGGCTTCCTTTTTGGAGAAATTGAATCTGAATGTCAAATAATCTCCTTCATTAGGAACGTAATCAAAGTCGAAACAGTTGCGGGCATTAAGTTCCGACCTGACATATTCGGCGGTAAAAAGTTCATCTAATTTATCTGAAGGTGTTATCATCATTCCGTCCATTTCAGAATTGTAAGTTCCTTCATATCGGTCTAAAGTCCAGGCTATTCTCCTCGGATACTTTTTTTCTATTTGTTTTTTATAGCGTCTTGAATTTTTGTTGTGTTCAACTTCAACCTTTTCATCAGTTGAACAACTGCATAAAATAAAATTTTTGGTTATCTCACACATATCTAATCAGAATATTTCCAATATCGTCGACAATAGGGTTATTTACAATTGTTTCGGCTTACATGTGGCTTTTCTTGTATCTGCTGCATGTTTCTCAGGCAAATGTAACGTTCATGTGTAATATTGTTGATCTTTCGATAAAATTTGGGTATGAAAAATACTCAAATTTTGTTTGTGTGGAGTTGAAAATAGTAGAAAATTGATTAATAAATCGAATATATGAAAAGCTGAAAAATTAAAATTCAAGTCAGCCGTTTACTCATTTCCTTTTCGGTCGATTTTGTTCTGGTTTAATCAGAGAGTCTTGGATTATCATTTCATCACCAGCCATTCCACAGCCTTTTGAATACACTCATCTTTTGCGGCCTCAGCATCCATTACAAAAGGAGCTTCCACATCCACCGGAATGTTAACCGGGTAGGCATTTCCGTTTCTGTCGCAATACAATCCGGTGGATATGCACAAAATGACTTCATTGTTGATGATCCCCCAGCCGTTGTTGGTGGTAAATGATCCGGTGGCTTCTCCGAAGAATTTTGTATTGGGCCGTCCTTTTAACGAGGTAGCCACCAATTCGCCAGAGCTCACCGTGTAACGACTGGTCAGAACAGCAATTTTGGGAGAGTTTTTGAATGTGATGTTGTTGGGCAATGTAAGTCGTGCCTCATAGCCGCCATATGTAAAATTCCCCTCTTTTATTTCCCAGTTGAATAAGGTGTCACCATTGAGTTTAATTAATTTACCCACAATGCCATCTCCGATTAGAGGCGCCAGGCCGGCCATCATTGGATTCATATTGCCACCACTGTTGTACCTGAGGTCGATGATCCACTTATCAATTTTCTTTTTACTGAGTATCTCAATTGCTTCTCTTATTTTGAGCGCTTCTTTTTCAACATCGGCCATTGGTGAAATACCTGTAATTTTTAAATAACCAACGGCTTCTGGCAATAATTCGTATTCGAATTTTAGCTCGGGATTGTTTAGTGCTGTTTGTACTATTGGATCTCTTGGTCGTTGATCAGGATGATTGAGGTGCTCATAATCTGTGAAGTAAGCAATTGGAGCATAGGTATTGGCATTTAGTATCCGGCCGTGAAAGTCTTTCATGCCGTTGAGCAACATCTCAAATGCGGGCTTTAATTCGCTGAGTGAAGTCGCATTTTCAGCTTCGATGTAAACCTTGCTCTGAAGAGCATCCCAATCAATTTTAGACGAATACAATGAGGTTTCGCGCACTTTCCAGATCACTGAATCCAGAAGTGACTTCATTGGGGACTGACCATTGCATGTGCATATGATAAGGCTGAGTAATAGGATCGCCAGTGCTCTCATTGTGTTTGTATTTATCGCGCAAATATCAAAATATCCCATAGCCTTTTGGCTAAAGAATTTTATTTCGACTCTTGCTTTTTAATTGATAACAATACAAAGTCTTTTGGATTCAGGATCCACCTTGTGAAAAAATATTAGTGGCGTGAACTTGTATTTCAACTTGTAATACCGATTCGGTATCTGTTTTAGTGCAATCTGCACTGCGCTTGATTTTACTAAACAGCTTCTCTATCGGCATTTACCACTGTAACATTTTAATTAGTCTTTGGACTAAATTAAAATGAACATTGGTATAATACCGCTCACAAAAATAATATAGTCCAATCTGCCTGCCGGCAAAGGCAGGTTTCGGCTACGCCTCATAGTACTATTTATTTTTAGTGGCGGCATAACCAATTCACAAAATAATTTACCCTTTGGGTTAAATTATCTTTGGAATTGGTATAAGATGGACGAGAACCAATGAAGTAATGAGGTCTCCAAAGATTGATAGCTTAAATGCGCTAAGTATGAAGTAGCAGTGTATGCCCGCCTTTCACCAATTTATTCCTACAAAAACACGGTCAGATTCATCCGTGCGAAAAATGGTGTTCCAGGTGTAAAATGAATTTCAGAAACGGGTGCAGCTTCTCCTTTGAGCCGGCTTGCCGTGTTGAATTGTGTTTCTTTCCATTTTGTGTTCAATAGATTCTGAATGGACAATCCAAGTTCCCATTTACCAGTAGAATAATTAATGGCGCCGTCAACAATGAAGTAACCCACCGCAACCACTGAATTGGTTTCATTTGCGGGACGATCTGCCATATATCTGTAACGAACACTTCCATTCCATCCACTTTGTTTGCGGTAGGTGAGGCCACCAATGCTGGTGAATTTTGGAGCCAGGGGCAAATTACTTTCCGAGCGATCTACATCAAGTGCGCGTGGATTGGCAAGGCTAATATCCAGGTCGGCATATAAATTTTTTCCTATTTCGTAACGTGCAGATAAATCAATTCCAAATCTTCGGGTTTGTCCTCCGGCTTCTACTACGCCTTCATCTCCTACATATACAAATTCCTGATCGAGCCAGAGATACCAAAGTGCGGATTGAATAATGAGTTTTTTGCCCAGTTTAAAAACACCTCCCAGATCAGTTCCATAAGCCGGCGGCAATACTTTCTTGCCGTTTTGAGCTACAGCTACTCTGGTGTCATTGCTGTGATAGCCTCTGCCGTTGTACAGATAAAGTTGCACTCTGTCGTTGCATTTGTAATTGAAGTTGAGTTTTGGACTCAGAATGGTTGAGTTAGTGGAATTGGCCAGATTATTAAGCTTGTCGTTGTAGTAATTGTTGAAATAATCGTAACGCAATGCTGCTGTGATATCGAGCTTTTCTGAAACTGCTATTTTTTGTGAAGTATAGGCCCCAAGATTCAGTTCATTTACATCGCCAAATTTTAGCCTGGTAAGGTTGGTTGTTTTGTCTTTTGTTCTTGTTAATTCCACATCTGATACGGCATCGTAACGTACCTGAATGCCGCTTTTGTTTTCGATTTTGAAATTACCAATATAATATTCCTGAATATATGCGCAGTTGTAGCCTAAAATATCTCTGCTTTCTTTTTGTTTAATCTGGTCGCCGTTCAAAGAGTCTTCTTTGAAAAAGGTGAAGTTTGAATATAACTCAAACAAGTATTTAGTATAATAAACCTGATTGCGGAAAGTACCGCCATTTTTGAAGTTGCTGAGTATTTCTCCATTGGCGTTGTAGCGCGAAGTTTTTCCTCCTTCAGTGTTGTCAATGGCGCCATAAAATCCAATAAGATCATTGGCCACGGCTCTGTCTGGTATTTGACCGGATGCATTCCACTTGCTCGAAAATCCTGAAAGGGAAAGACTGATTACATTACTTTCATTCACTGCTCCTTTGTACTTCAATAATCCATTCAGGCGACTGAAATTTTGTGGATCATCGAAATAACCTCTGGTGAAAGATGATTCGCCGGCAAAATAAAGGCTTTGGGTTCTTTTAACTGTTTGAGGTTTTATGAGGTTAATTCCTGTAATGGCTCTGAAAGTACCAAATTGGCCGCCTTCAACTTTGATGAAACTTTTGTCTAAATAGTCTTTGGTCTTAAAGGCCACAAATCCGGCTGTGGTAAAATTTCCTTTGTCGGCCTGATACGGACCCTTATTGAAATTTACTTTGTCGATCAATTCAGGAATAACGAAATGCAGGTCGGCATATCCCTGCCCATGAGCATGACTCACCATGTTTACAGGCATACCATCTACAGAAATATTGATGTCTGTGCCGTGGTCAAGATCGAATCCCCGCAGAAATATTTGCTCGGCTTTTCCGCCACCTGCGTGCTGACCTATAAAAAGACCTGGCACAATTCGCAGTACTTCTTGTGAATTGTTGATGGGTCTTAAATGGATATCAAGGTCGCTGATGGTTCTGAAAATGCCAATGCCGGAAGTTGCATTGATGTTCACTTCGGACAGGCTGGAAACGGCTTGTTTTAAATGCACAACCATTGGTGTTTTACCAGATTTAATTTCAGAAATTGAAATCGGTTTGGTTTGAAATCCAATGCAGCTTATCCACAGGATTTGCGTTTTTAGTGGTATTTGAGCGAGGCTGATAAACCCATTTTCATCGGAGACTTTATTGTAAGTGTAATCTTCATTGTGCACGAGTGCATATTGGATTGGAGATTTGTACAATGAATCTACAATGTAGATACCCTGCTTTTGCGCAATCGCGATTTGAGCAATTAAAATGAAGAAAAACGCAAGTACATAGTTTGGTAAGTTTGTTCTCATTCTGGTCAGGAATTGTGATAATAGTACATTGTTGTAATCAATTGATTTTACCAATCTGCCGGTGAAATCGAACTGTGAAATATGGATTTGGTTCTGGTAGGATTGTATACACCTTACTTTGCGTTTTTCTGCATTCCCTGAAGGGCCGACACGCCCTTCAGGTCGGGCAATGTATTATAAGCTCGCTTTGAATGCGTATGGGTTAGATTCGTTGGCCAGTTTTACCAGCAATTCGCCTTGTGTCTTATTTCCTGTTGCGATATTGATCAAACCTGCTACCATCAGCAATTCCGGGTTTTTACTACCAGTGGATAGCGCAAGTGCGAGGTGTGTTTCTGCATTGGCCATATCACCTTTTTTGTAATAAATTTCTGCGGCAACTTTGTTGACATCAATGTTCATCGGACGAGCATCTAATTCTTTTTTTACATATTCCAAAGCTTTGTCGTAATCTTCTATCAGGTTCATATAAAGTTTGGCGTATTCTAAATTCATCACGTGTCCTTTGGCTTCATCGTCGGCCATCATGGCGAGCACTTCTTGTGCTGTTTTATCTGAAAGCTCTTTTCTTCCGGTTTCTTTGTAGATGTATGCAAGATCTGCATAAAAAGAAACTTCGGGTATAATGGCACAAGCCTCATGCAATAGTTTTTCCGCATCGGCAATATTGCCTTTTTTCTTTTCAATGGAAGCAAGACCAGCTAGTGCGAAAGGATAGCCAGGACGTTCTTCTAATGTGGTTTTGTATTGTACTTCGGCGCTGGATAAGTCGCCGTATGTTTCGTGTATTTCGCCAAGTGTATTGCGCGTCCAGGCCAGGTTTTCATAGCCTGCATAACCGGATTGAACTGCAAGATTCATGGCTTCAATGGCGCCTTTTGGATCGCCGTGTATTTCTCTGAGGTACGATGCGCGAGAGTAGGAGATAAGATCAGGACGAATTTCCATCATTTTCTCCGCCATCTTCACTGCCTCAGGATAGTTTCCCAATTCTACATTGGCATCCACCAATGCACCGTAGATCTGGGCACTGTTTGGATTCAACTGCATGGCTTGCGTGGCTGTTTCTTTGGCCGTTGCAAATTGATGCAGCGACAAGTAAACAGAAGATTTTAATGACAACGCTTTGAACATAATGTCGTTGTCTGGTTTTTTCGAAATTAGATTTTCCAATAATCCAAGTATGGCAGGATAATAATGACCGTGTTCTCCGGTCACTCTTGCTTCATTGACGAATATTTCAGCGAGTTTGATGTATGAAGGAAAGTCCTGTGGATTGCTTTTGATTTTTTCTTTGGTGGCGTTTACTACTTCCTGTGTTTTTGCCCACTCACCGGTTTTGCTCAATTCGCCTTGTCTGATGAGCAATTCAGGCAATTGGTATCCGTTTGAAACGGCATTGCTTGTTTCTTTTTTCGCCGCATTTGAATCGGTGCAAGAGGTGAAATGAAGGGCTACGACTGTGGCGAAAATGATGCCTGTAGCTATTTTGATGAACTGTTTCATGATGGATTTGCTTTTAAGGTTTTTGAGATAAAGACTGTGTGCAGCGAATTCTGCACACAGTCTTTTTTGAAAAGAATGGTTATTCTTTGATTAATTTGCTTGAGCTTATCACTTTGCCTCCCGCCACGACGTTGGCGATGTACACACCTGGCGCAATGTCAGATGCATTCCATGTAGCAGAGTAATTGCCTGCTGGTTGAACTTTGTTTACCAAAGTTTCAATCAACTGACCTTTTGAATTGTACACATAGATTGCGATGTCTGTATCGGTGCTTACGTGATACTTAATCGAAGTCTCATTTGTGAATGGGTTAGGACTTGCCACAACTGTTACTACTGCTGAAGACAAACCTAAGTTGGCCTGGCCGTTGTAACCTGATGCGCTCTTGGTATCCATTACCATATCATTTGGACAACAGTTGTCAGTTCCGCTCCATGGCATTTGCACATAAGGGAATTCTGTTCTGAATGCTTTGTCGTTGGCTTCGATACCTGTGCTGTAGCCTAATTTAGCAAGTAACATAGGTGTTACCGGATTTGGATCGCCTGCAGTGTAATCATCTTCCCAAAGACCAATTGCATCAAGAACGATTCCAGCCACTGCCATCAATTCGATGCGTGTTACATCATCTTCAAGTCTTCTTCCGTTAGGGAAGCCATCCATGTTAGGAATGTTTTGAATGGTAGTATTGGCATTGTAAGCTGGATCAAGCAATCCTGAAACTGCTGCCTGTACAAGACCCAATGAACTAAAGTCAGGTGAGTTTCTTGGAGTTGGCGGAACAGCCATATTCAATCTCAACATATCACCACCATTTGGAAGGAAGTTGTTGATGAATGGTTTTCCATTCGCAAGTGGGTTGCCAGCTTTGCCGGTAGCCAATTGGTATGGAGCAAGGTTAGGAACTCCAGTGAAGAAGATAGGCCATAAATCTACAGAACGTGGTTTGCCTGCGGCTGGTAAAAGAAGTGTTCCGAAGATGGCATCATCCAACGCAGTTCCAGCTACTGCAGGGGTTCCTTTCAGGCCGAAAAGACCATTGGCGCCGTTGCTGAAATTGAAACCTTGTAATGAGTTTTTCTGGATACGAAGTGGTGCAAAGGCTGGCACAGCGCCACCGAACAATGCATCATCCATATAAAGTCCCAATTCTGGATTGAAGAAATACTCTTTGTGAGCAGCAGATTCAGCATATGGCGAATTTGAATTCCACAAGTCTTTATTTCCTATAGGAATAACAGCTTCGTTGGTCAAAGGCATTCCAATGCGTGAAATTTGTTTCCATGCACCCAGGTATTTTTCTACACCCTGAGTAGCCACAGTGCTGGTAGAATTTAAAATTCTGATTTGCTGACGGCTGGCAGAAGCCCAAACACCGATAACGAAATCAGAATCGAGAATGCTGGTTGCCTGTGATACATTCTTTTTGTCTTTTTGTAATGTGCTGATTGGAATTTTCAAACAGATAGCACTTACATTATAACAAGCTACTCCGTCTCTTGGTACACCATTCTGACGTGGAGCATCGCCCAGATCGAAAATGCCACCAAGATCAACAAAGAAAGGATCGTCTACAGGTCCTGCGAATACATACTCACCAGTGCTTGCAGTTGTGATAGCATTTGTGAATAGGGTTTCGTAATCAGAACCAAGTCCGGCTCCGCCTTCAATCGAACGTGGTCCGATGTTGTATGGTGGAACTATTCCGTTGCTTTTGATTGTCTGGAATGTAGCACCACCATTGATGCTGCGCTCGAGTTTGTAAGTAGTTTTCAGGTTCTCAGCTCCAAGGCGAATATTGAAAAAGGTTGTAGGATCCTGATTCACCTTTGAAAAGGTAAAGCGATAAATAATGTCGTCGCCCGCAGTACTCAACTTGTTGTCAATGTGGATTTCATAACGCACATTGGTACCAAATTGATAGTAATTAGGGCCACCGTCCGGCTTTTGAAAGGGGATGTAGTTGGCAATAATGGTGATGTAATTGGGATCGTCCGGGCTTCTGAAAGCATAGAGATCTGTGTTGTCTGCCAATGGATCATTGGCAATAAAAGGAGCTTCGCGGTGGCTGGAAGCAAGCATCCGGCCTGCTCCGAGCATAAACACGGACAGCAGCAAAGCCTTACTCGCCCGTCGTAGATTGTTGAATTTACTCATAACATTTAAAATAGTTTGTTATTAAAAAGTGTTTAGGTTGGTTAAGCTTTACAGAAGAGTTTCTGTGTCCGACCTGAGCATACTTACGAAGCAAAAAGTACTTTGGATTTTTTTGTATGGGATTTTATGTGAAAAACCTGGGCCAGTGGGAAGGAGTATGCCACAACCATGATAAGAACTTATTTGAGAATGAAAATGGTAGCCCTTGAATAATTGAGGATTTTTCAGACAAGGCTATTTTATTCAAAGTAGCGGATCCAACAAAATTCTTTTTTACTGCTGTCATACGCTCAACACAATGAAAATTGCCGATGCTGGAAAATTAGATTTTTGTGGAACTATATTCTACGTGCCTTCTTTTTATAATGCCCCAATGGGCAATTTCATTAAGTTAAGGTCTTTGTATAGAATAACATTCGACCCTTTCCGGGTCGTTTGATCATTGCTAACCGATTTTGCTATAAACATTTGATCCAATCTGGATCAGGAGATGCCTGTAAACAATGGGATAAACGATCCAGGATCGCATGTTTATAGGTACGATCTTGACTTTGGCGATAAACGACAATGGTCGAATGTTGATCGGTCAATTCCTTAACTTAATAACATTGCCCAATGGGAATTCGCCAGACAAAAGGGATTGTTAAGAATAAGATACTGGCAGAAGGAATTACAAGAGCCATTGGCCCGGAGCATATCATCTGCCCGATAATTCTGGCAATAATAATGTCTGCTTCTATGGTATATCAGTTAGACCTTGAATCACAAACATTCATTATCAAAGGGTATGTCATGAAGGATTACCTTTTCAGGCAATGCCATTCTTTGCGGCATAAAGAACCAGTCCCGCAATATTTTTTACACCGAGCTTGTCTATCATTCCTGCGCGGATGCCTTCAACGGTTCTGGCGCTTAGATGTACTGCCTGAGCTATTTCTACTGAGGTCATTTCTTTACAAATAAGCTGCAGAACATTCAACTCTTTTTCGGTAAGCGGTGTGGTGGTGGTGAATTTTGGCCTTACATATTGTTTTTCTACAAGTTTTTTGAGCAATGTGGCACTCACCAGATCATTGAAGTAATAATCATTTTCGTGGACACAATGGATGGCTTTTTTGATTTCGCCCGGACTGGCATTTTTGAGCAGGTAGCCATTTGCACCGGATTCCATCAGGTGAATTACATATTCTTCCTGCTCGTGCATCGTCAGCACGAGGATTTTGATTTGAGGGAATTTTTCCCTTATTTCTTTGGATGTACTAAATCCATCCAACACTGGCATTTTGAGGTCGAGTAGAATTACATCTACCGGGGTAATTTCAAGTAATTTTAGCAAAGCAAATCCATTGCCTGCTTCATGAATAAATTCCAACAGCGGATCGTCTGACAGCACTAATTTAACCCCATGTCTGAATACTTCATGATCGTCTGCAATAGCGTATTGGATTCTGGCGGTGCTCATTTCATTTTGGAATAAATTGGTATACTGAGATTTATAGATGACATGCCATGCCGGGGTCTGTCAAAAAACAAGTTTCCCTGAACAAACTTCAATCGATTGTCAATGTGTTTTAGCCCTATACCACTTCCAGTTTCAAGTAAAAGGAGGTAGTCTTTCTGATGAAAGGGATGGCCATCATGCTTTATGGTAATTTGTAGTTCTGAAGTGGGAGCGGCTAATTGGAAATGAATCGATTTTGGTTTGCTGTGTTTGAGAAGATTTGTAATGAGCTCTTGAATTATTCGATATACATGTAATTCGCTGTGCGGATCGAGTCGTGGAATTTGAGAAGTGGTGGTAATGGTAACTACTGCACTTTTTGATTTATTAAGTGTATTGTGCAGCTCTGTTATTGAAGAAAGGAGCCCGAGTTTTTCTAATGTGGGCGGTTGTAAGTTGTGGCTGATGCTTCTTATTTTTTGTATGCTTTCATCTACCAGCGAACCAGCTTTTTGTAAAATTTCATGGTCGGCGCTAAGTTGTTCTTCATGATGGATCAGCAGGCGTGTGGCAGAAAGTGTGGCTCCAAGATCGTCGTGAAGTTCACTGGCAATTCGGTGCCTTTCGCCTTCTTCTGCCTGCAGGGAGGCTTGCAAAACCTCCAATTGTTTTTTTTCGGCAATACTTTTCAGATCAAGCTCATGTCTGATGATACGCCGTTGATAGAGTACCACAAACAAAACAACGATGAGCGACATCAACAGCATTGATGCAATCGAGATTACAATTAATGTAGTCAGGTTCATTGTCGTTTTAACCTCCCGAGTCCAATTCCAATTAAAGCGTATCTTGCAATATTAACAATTTTGTAGATATATTGCCACAAATAATAGAATAACTGCTGATTTTCTTTCATGAGGTAATCGGCAAAGAGAAAGATCAATAAGGAACTGCTGGCGTATATAAAAAAGGCCGTGTTGAACCAAAAGAAAGAAGAGCTTTCGATGTATTTGTGGGACATATTCCGGAACATTCTTAAATATCCGATTGTACTAACCAACAAATAAAGAAGTGAAAGGCATGAAAGAGCGATTGTATTGATCTCTGCTAACTGACTTTTTATGCAGTCATATACAAATATGAGCGATGCGGTTGCGGTAAGAATTAAGATAGTTTTTTTCCAAACGTTATTGAACTTGATTGAATAAAAACAACCGATAGTAATGAGTTCAATCAAAATAAAGATATTGGCCAGAATGTTGAGCCCATTATTTTCGCCGAACAATATTTTGCTTGTAAGAATTGAGCATTCTATTATTGATCCAAACAACACGTAGTACCATAGTACATGTTTGCGTGACCTGATGTTAACAAGGCAAACCAACAAAGGAACCAGAATTGATAATAGGTCGAGCAGAGAGTCCATCTCTTTAATTCAGTTATAGGTGGGTGACGTTTTTCTTTTAATCACTGCAAAGAAAGCTAAAAAAGGCTTAGAGATGATCAGGGAAGTTGAAATGATTTTTTATTCAGCGAGTTTAGAATCGTGGCGGTATTTTTTCTTATCGGTGCATGGTTGTGGAATTATTTTATTGTGGTAATTTGAAATTTTGAACTCACATAAAAACTCCTCGCACAAGAGCGCAAGGAGTTTTTGTAGAGTTATCAGTTTTTGAGTTTAAGATACTCCTTGTCAAATTTCATTGGGCCATCGGGTGGCAATATTACCAAGGTAAACAACATTGTCGTTGCGATAGGCTTTAAATACAACAGTAACTTCATCATCATCGTTGAGGGCTTTCGAGAATTCGATTCGATCAACGCCAAATACCCGTTGTAAACCTTTGAACAACTGAACAGAAAAACGCTGGTTACTGCGGTAAGGCCCAAGGTCTGCAGTTATTCCGTCATTGCTTTTGCCATCGGTATCATCAGGATCGTATCTGATACAGGAGGCAGTGCAATCGGTGACTGAGTCGAGATTGAATGATGACATCAAATACGATTTCGGTCGGACATCTGGTGTACCAAAAAAATTGATTACCATTTGGGAGTATTGATACTCCGTAATTTCATGTCGGCACACGATAATGGCGTTGATTTCATGATTGTTACAATCATTTAAACCACCGATGGCAAAATCGTTGCTGAGTTCAAATGGGCTTGAAGGACACATAGTTAATTGGGTTTAGGGGTTATTAAATTGCTGAAAATTGTTCATGGATGATGGAATAACAGAGTTTATTGGAATATGGAAAGATTCAGTTTAACAGATCTTCAGTGTAGAATTCTTCGCAAAAGAATCCATAGTTATCTGCGTTGTTGAGCGCATCATCAGGCCTTGTTTGGGCCAGATCTTCGGCATCTTTTTTATTTTGTTTGTGGTCTACAGTATCTAAAACAAAATGCGAGAGCTCATGAATAATTGTGGAAGCTTGATTTGGTCCAACTGCGAATTCTTTTTCAAAAAAATGCCCACAAAGATAAATTTTACTGTCAAGTTTGGTTGTACAAGCTACTATTGTGCATGGAGTATTTGAAGTATCTGTGCAATTGCATTTCCGATAACCCATGGAATATTCTGTAGTTACATTTTCAAGATGGTGTTTCAGTTTTTCATATTTCTCACTGATGTGATTGATGTCTGCATTGTTTCCAAACCACTTTTGAATATGTTGTGAGCCGCACTTCAATTGGATCAGGCATTTATGAATGAGTTTATAGGCAAGGATATGTGACTGGAGCAATTGTTCTTTTTCATCCTCTGACTGAATTTTTATAATGGGCATTACGAGCTTGCATTCCAGGGTGTAATAAACAATCGAATGCTGATCAGTTGTATTAGAATCTGCTTTAACTGCTTCGGTGGATTTAATTGTGTGGTCAATTTCTGTCGTAGCAATTGGATTGGGAAGGGTAGGAGTAACCAGGCTATAGTATATTTCATCATCAGACTCAATTGTGGTTGGATCGGAAATACAGTAACTAATATTGGCCATTTTGAATTCAACCCGCAAAGTACCGGTTTCTGTTATTGGATAGAAGTCGTTTATATTGAGCTTAAGAACTGCGGATTTACCCCGCTTTAACTTGCGAAATGAGGAGCGTTTCGGTTGAATTCGTCTGGCATACAAACCTTGATAGTCGATTTTTTTTCCATTTAGAGTAACGATAAAATTGTCATTGCTTAAAGCTTCAAAGGGTGAATTATCCACCAGCATATAGATGTCATTTTCCGATTGATTTGTAGCCCGGAATGCAAGAATCAACTCTCCTGTTTCTCTGAGTTTATCCTCGATGGATAAGTCTATTTTGGGATCAGGATTTAGAGTTAATGTAGTATCCTCTGTGCTATCAAAATTCACTTTAAATCCGTCTGGCTGTAAATCAAAGTTGGTCAATGTTGTAATGGTTTTAAAAAGACAATGCAATGAAAGAACTTGTATTGTCTTTAGGATTTGGTGCGGTTAATTGTTTGCAATACTATCCCTATCCCACCAATATTTTGAACCTTGAAATTATATCCACGGAAACTCTTCCAATGAGCAAAATTCTTTAAAGGCGTCAGAAATGCCCTTATTATTGGGTGTTGTAGAGAGCTTGTGCCTGAAATCGGACTTTATTTATTTCGAAAATTCAGGGTTTTCCCCACAAAAAAGGGGATAGTACCCTGAACTCATTGCGTAGAAATACGCACGCGAATCGGGTAGAACTACGCAGAAAAGCGAGCCAGAGCATACTCAGTGGATTGAGGTGCATGATAGCTAACACTTGTTTTCGGGTTTGAAATGTCTGTGCCCTAAACCAAGTGGCAATTACAATTCCTTACATGAATACTTCAATCAGGTTTTCATTCGACAATGTGAAGCCTTTTGACTGATAGTGTGGCGGAGGATTGTAATGGAATATTGTGAAGAATCAATTTTTGACCAAAGTGAATAGCTCTGGTAATTTTGAGTCTTACCGTTCCAATGGCCATATTGGCTAATGCAATCTTCTAAAATTGATTTTTTTGCTGCTCTGTTTATTTAAAAAGCGATGGCCTTTGCGTTATTTCATGGTAGCATACGCAGTTCAAATCGAAATAATGCAATACCATGCTTTTTCTGGTTTTTGATTTGTTGGTGTGTGGCTCTCCTCCATGAAAGAGATTGGCATGCCAAATCAACACATCACCTTTTTCGGCCAGAAAAACCTTTTTTTGAATCTTATTCTCATCTATTTTTTCCTCAAGCATTTTCTCATATTCGCTATAGCCTTTATTGCCGATCATAAAGCTGTTGCCTTCGTTGTCATAATCAGAATTCAGATAATAGGGTAACTTCTGACTTCCCGGATAGTAATGCAGAGGCCCATTGTCGGGGCCTATTTCTTCTAAAGCGATCCAAACTCCCAAAAGTCCGCCCAAAGGATAAGTAGTCATATGAATACTGTCTGAATGAGATTTTTGTTCGCTGCCCATCATGAAATTTATACTCTGAAACAACTTTGCTTCTCCTTTTATCACAGAAGATAAAAAGTGGATCAACCTTGAATTCGACCCGAAACTTTTTAAAAGGGGAGATTGGTTAATGGCAAACATGATCTTATTGCCATACTTAAATTTGATTTTCTTTTCGATAAGTAATTTTTCAATTTCTGAGTTTATTTCTTCAACCTGATTTTCAGTGAAATATTTTTTCAGAATGATATAGCCATTTTTTTCGAAATCTGCAATGCTTTTTTTGGTGACTTCATCCGCTTCTTTATAAATATCGGTTGATTCAATAGAAATGGGCTTTGCATTGGCTGGTTTTTCAGTGAGGTGTTTAAAGTCCTTACTGGATATGGAAGAATAATATTTTTTATTCAACCCCAGTTTTTTATAAAGATGTAAGTTGTGTGCAAGCTCGTTCTTATGAAAGAAATTGTAGATGTTGTAAACCAATCTTATTCGTCTCAGCATATTTTTAGGGCAGGCTAGAACTTCTTGTTTGTATTATTCTTTATCATATTAAGTACATTGGTGATCATTATTTTCACCGGGTAAATTACACATTTTACAATGCACTCACCAAAGGCCAATCAGTGGTTTATTGAAGGAAAAACAGAAGCATTTTTTTACATAATATGCTGCTGTTTTCATTCAGCTAACCTGCGTTCGGGATGGCTGTACTTATTTTGTTTTAACTCCACGAAGATAATACTCATTCCTATACATTCATTGACCTGACAGACATTGTGATCGGATGGCTCTAATGATAGTTGGTTTGAGTTGATAGTCAGTTTATTGGACTTCAACTAAAAAATGTTCTGGTCTTTTGGCCCAGTCTGGATGAGTTTTTATAGCCAGATACAATGGTGCTTATTTGTACCTGTAAAGATTGTCGGGTGCATTCATTGATAGAATTCATTCAATATGCTGAATCGCGCTGAGCGAATAGAAGGTTTGGTTTTTAATTCAGTAAAAAACCCGGGCAAAGTACCCGGGTTTTTAATAATAGTCCTCAGTGAAAATCTAAGGGTGTGGTGTTTATTTTAATTCTCTGATCGATATTGATTACGGTGTATCAGGCGCCAATGCCAGAGCTGCTGTGTCAGATCGATCATAGTTTTGCAGGCGGTCATTTCCATTGGTATGGGTGGCAGTCACATATAGGTTTTCAGCAAATGCAGCCATCGTGCAAGCCCCCAGCATATTGTTTACAGCTATATTCTTGGTGAATTGGTCGCGTTCAACTCCGCCCAATAAAATGTTAGTTTTACTGTATCCATTGTCGGGGAGGGTTGCCAGATTTGCAGAATTTGCAATGGCCAGATTATTACTGTTGCCTTTGGTTACCTGGAAGTTATAACGAGCGAAGTCTTGCGGATGACCGGCTAAAAATCTGAGTTGACAATTGGATGTGGCTTTGTTGGCATACTCACCAATGCCGCAGGCACTATCGCTGCTGGTTCCATCTACAATGGCATCCAACACATCCGAATAGCAATGCTGGTTGTCTATTCGCACTGCAAACCGGAAGCCAACGGCCTGACCGCCCTGTATAATCAGATAGTTCTCTGCTAAGCCTACAGCCGGCTCATTTACAATGCCAGTGGCGGGCGGATTCATAAGATCCACTAAATAGTTGGATGGATTTATTCCAACCACATTACCCGCTGCATTCAATAGCTCAAACGTGAATTCATAAAGCCCGTTGTCCATACCCACAGTATTGAGATGAATGCTTCTTGTGCGCGCCTCTTCGTACTCGGCTGTTGGAATTGCAGGTACATCTAAAGCGGCTTCACTGTGCGGTATTTTGTATTGTGCTTTTGCATTTACATAGTTGGGGCCCATGTCGAATGAACCTCGCGCAACTACTGTGTTGCCACCGGACGATACCGGATAGGTATAAGTTTTTCCTACTTGTCCTTCCATAATGTTTTCGTTGAAAGGAACAGGGGTGAGTGAGGCATCCGTGAGACGTCTGTATTTCCATCGGTAATGTGTAACAGTGGCTTGCGGATATCCTGAGCCGAATTGCACTACCAGAGGGAAAGAACTACCAAATGGACTGATGTTGCCTCTGCCTTCAAAATCGGTCAAGCCACGGGCGTTGGTCAGTTGTGCACCGGGCGCGTTGTTCTGCTGAATTCTTCTGATGCTGGTACCTGTATTCACTGATTTCATCCAGATGTAATCGCCTTCGAGTTCATGACAATCACAAAGCCCCACTCGTGGATCAGTAATGCGGATATTTATATCAGAACCGCATTGATAGTCCCATCTTGTTCCACATGCTTTGGATGGACGATAAACAGTTACCCACTGACCATTGATGTAGACTTCAATCCATACATAGATATCAGGTTTATCGCCTGTATTGAAGTAGAAATAATTGGTGTTGAAATTACCGTTGCAATCGGTTTCTACTGTACGGATATGATCGCATCTGTAAAAGAATGGCCAGAAACGGGGCCATCTGCAAATGAAAGGATGTAATAAACGAATATGCTTTTGCATATTGAAGCGAAGTAGCTCTGTTGAATCTACCTTAAGAGAGTCCAGCACATCATTGGGCAATGCGCTAAATCTGAGTTGTTTTGCTCTGAACGATCTTTTGTTGGTCATCAATTGTTCGGGAACAACGAAATCTTCGGGTGATGGATCGGGGCCAATGGGAGGAAACACAACCCCGGGCTCAGGAATTCGGGGAATGCGAATATGGGCGTTTAAAATGCTGTCCCGGAGTTTGGAAATGATACGATCGGGAATCTGATTCCAGATGATCCAAATAGGATCTACCTCACAAATATGCACTCTTGCATGGCAAATAGGACGTACTTCGGGCTGGCCATCGATAATAAATTCCTTTGATACATTGCCTTTGATAAAACAAGATCGGAATGGCCACCATGGGAAATTGGGCAGGATCGGAAGTTGAATTAAACTATCGCGAATGTGAATACCAGGCTGCCAGGCTCCGGCTTTGATAAGGCGTTGTTCGTTGAGTTCAAGTCCTTCAATTTCTTTAGGAGGTTGGCTTATGACGAATAATTTTCCTTCACCTTTAAGTTGTGCGGTGCCTGTTTTTAATTTGGCTTCACCATTGCGCACAGGTGCACTTTCAACAATGGTTCCATCTTGTCCGGTAATATAAACTACCAGATTTTCAGAATTTTTGGTGTCCTGCTTGTCAAGGCGAACAGTTACACCGGTGTCATTCTTTTTCATTTGTTCAGTTAATTTGATTAATGCCTACTCTTTTCTGTTGCGGATTTTTGGCTGCCTCCGTTGGTTTGGATTATGATTGAAATTAGGTTTTGTATATCTGTGCATACCACATGTTACATCCGGTTATCGGTTTGAGAATTTTGCACTAATTGCCTTTACTCAATGGTGGAATGTGGTTGGAATACCTTCGGGACTCGAAAAGATGTCAGTTTTTCTTTGTTTTCTGGGGCAATATCTTTTGGTAAAAAGCCCCAACCCATTGTTTCCTGCTGACACCTCTGTATAATGTACATCCATGCCTGCCGGAGTAGTACCTTGAATAAGAGATGAATTGACAATACGGTCAAAGAGGGCGTTCGTTCCCTCTCTTGCCATTTCTCGCGCAGTATCGAGATGCTGCGCTGCTATTACGGCTGCTATGGGAGTAAGAAGACTTATTTCTATCCATTGCCATGTGGTGAAGTCCGCATCAATTTCAAGATTTTTGAAATAACCGAAAATGCTCTGATCACCAAAACCAATGTTGTCTCCTGTCAAACCGAAGTTGAAGTCGCCAGTTATATTGACATAAGGATTCGAAAAATTATTAATTACATACTCCATCTTCATGCTGAAGGATATATTTTGCCATGTAGCTACAACATTTACCGAGTCATTAATTGAACCTCTGAATCGCAATCCTGTCATTTCGCGCCCCCAGTTATAGAGTAGTCGCTGAATTCGGAATTCAAGGTATTCAACTTGTTCTATCAGACACTGTTGCAGATTCACGTTTACAGTTACGCTGCCGAGGTTTTTTCTGTTGTTTCCGGAATGGGCAGTTAATTGGTATTCAGACGTTATTTTTGGCTCGACCTGCACTGTTTTGGATCGATCAACTGTTTGCCCATTCAATTTCAACACCCAACCTGTGGGCGGACCTTCTACTTCCCAGGTGATTTGCGAAGCTTCAAATGGATCAATACTTTCAGGCCGGGAAATAAATCTGATAAGCTTTACCTTATCCAGATCTATTGAAGGAGGTGTAGGTGGATTTGGCGGCATGTCGTCGTCAATCTGCATGAGTAATTGCTGAACTGGAATTAAATCCTTTATATTTTTCATCTTGTTTGAATTGTTTAGTGTAATTATCTGTATCTACTCTTTAGTGTTGTTGATTTCCGGTTGCCTCCCGTTTATTCGTTTATGGGTTAAAATTTTTTCGAATATTGAAGAATAATGTATGCAAAATCGGTTAAATGGGTTGAGTGTTTTGCTCTTATCCGATTTACTCAATGTTGTAATTATGTTATTCACCTTGTCCTACCGGCTCCGATCCGGTATATAGCAGTGCTTTTCCGGCATTGAAGACTATTCCCACTGGTTTTTCATTTCGCAATACATCCAACACACTTTGAAACATGGTGCTGGGCAAGTGCATTCGAATAATGTCATTTTCCTTGTAGTCATTTTCAAAAACCATTTCCGGGTCATTGAAACGCACATAAGCCACAGGTTTTATGCCGTCCATTAAGGCAATTTGCGCACGGTTGGTTTGGTATCCCTCAGGACTGCCATAGAAAATAACTGAATAACTGGTTACGTTAGCCATTGGTAATTGAATTAAAATTTGTTGTCTACTCTGTTTTTATAGGGTTTTCGACATTCTCCCATTTTGATGTATTTAAATTGCGGCTGACTTTATTGTCAGATAAGTGATTTCAGAAAAGAATCAACTGAATTGACGTTTTTTTTCTTATCCCTTTTTCAAATATTCATATATCGTATGGTCTGCAACAACCCATAACCATCATCTGGTAAGCAGGAGAAAGAAAGTGGTAGGTTATTTGGGGAAAATGGTTGGATTGGCCAACTGGGTTACTGCAATTTTATGACAATTAACAGCATTGCGCAGTAATGACGGTCAGAAAGGCGGCCTTATTATTATAACAGTTCCGATGCTGGAATAGTCCTGATAAGTAACTTTGTTGAATCGGGAAGATTAAAGAGAGTTATTAGAAAATACTCCAAACGTGACGAACAACAATCTCAAGCACCTGGAATATACTTGAATTTTTGATGACGATGTGGCACTTATTATTAGGGTCAATAACGACCAATGATTACAGAACCAAATTCATTAGTAATTGTTTTTTGCGATCCACTCGTCTTCTATCAATTTTCCATATCGGTTTTTCGTCTCTCCGAACATGGTAACATAAGATTGCAATACAATTATTCTGGTCTTGTTGGATATAATGTAATAGTCATTCCATTTTTGCAATGGATTGCCCCAGCCAATTTCATGTATTTTATCGAGGGCCTTTTTTTTCTCCCCTTCTGAGGTGAAGTTATATTGAACAATGTCGAATTTAGGGTAAAAACCTGGTTGTCCTTTCACTGGCTTTTTGGAGGTCAAAAAATACCGAATGGAAAAGACATCTTCTAATATCCAGGTTTCCAGAGGGGAAGTGAAGTGATTCGTTTCAGGGCAAAGAATTTTTTGAAGGAGTATTGTATTGCTTGTAGAACTTTCTGTTTTGTGTTTTTTGTTGTACCTGCTGAATTCTCCTTTGCTTTCAATAAAATTGAGGAGTTTGTAAAAATCTGCTGTTGTGGTGTCTTTCTCAAAAGTTATTTTGAAAGTAGTGTCTTTTTGATGTTCACACTGGCTTCCCACGAATTCCAAAGAACTTGAAGCCGTATTGCCAAAAGCAAAACAAATCAGGATAGAGGCGGCAAAAAATATATTTGAATATCGTGGCATTTTCATTGGCTGCTTATTTCTCGAAAATATGATCCAATGGAGGAAAGAGGGGCATTCATTTTTTTATGAAATGGATTTTTCACTCCAATCAGACTTTATCAGGTAAAAGTATTAAAAAGGGCCTCAATTTATGCTATTGTAGCAAAAATATTCCAACGAATGGATATATTGAAGAAAGGCAATACGGCAGGTATTGGTTTCACAACCTTGTCGCTTCTGTTAATAAAAGACGAGCGAAGTATTGTAGAGTGATTTATCTACATACCTCGCCCGCATCCTCACTGGTCCTATTCCACAATAAACTTCTCTTGCACAAATTTTCCATTGCTAATTATCTGAACAGAATAAACTCCACCGGCCAGCGATGAAATATCAAGTGGCAGGAAGTTGCCGCTGATATTTGTATCCATCACCAAACTACCCGTGGAGTTAAAAATGCAAAGTCTGGCATTGTTCCAAATTGATGAAGAATGAATATTTATACTTTCCTCAGCAGGATTGGGATAAATAGAAAATGACAACGCCTGATTTTCTTCCACACCGATGTACGTAAAATCGATACAATCTAATTCAGTGCAGGGCCCCAGATAGGCATATACTCCATATAAGCCCGATTGTGTTGGTGAGAAGGTTGATGATGTCGCGCCATTAATTAGTTGTTCTGTTGTACAATCGAACCATTGAAATGATGTGGCAGCACTCGCGGCAGATATAGTATTTCCACTAATGGTAAGAACCAGATCCGGATATTCCACAATAGTAAGATCCAGATATACCAGACTATCGCAACCTTGAGAGTTGGTGAAAGTACCTATGTAATCGCCCGATGTTTCTAATTCTTGTTCATCGAAATAATATTGCGCGCATACTTCTACAGTTAAAGTGCTACTGGTGGCCGAGCCCATTGAAAGATTGAGGGTAACCAGACTGTCGCAGCCTGATGAGGCCGAAAAGGTTTGTTGGTAAATGCCCGGTAGGGTGTAAGCCTGATCATTCCACTCATAACTTCCACAACCGATTGCTTCAAAACTTGTAGCCACAGGCTGGCACTCATTGTATTTCACAATAAAGGCATCCGTGTTGCCGCCTGATGTAAGATTAAATACATCAGAACCCGGATCGAGGTCCATCGTGTTGGAGAATGTACCCGAGGCTATATAACCAACGCCTTGAGTTGGATACAAAATGGCTCGCCCTTCATCTGTGAATGATCCTCCAAAAACATTCGAGTATTGAAAACTACCTTCATTATTTAATTTAGTAATAAAGACATCCGTACTATTTGCTGAAGTATAGTTCTCAACTCCATCTGAGTCGGGATTCAGGTCGATGGTTCCGGTGAATGAACCAATGACATATATATTGTTGTCTTCATCAAATGTCAAATCATTGCAAACACTGGAATTTCCTGATGCCATATTTTTCGCATAAATATAGCCGCCCAGATTATTCAGTTTAAGCAAGTATCCATTTTCATAGCCACTGGTATTCTCAAGCTCGTTTACACCCAGTAACTCAGGATTAAAATCGGTATTGCTTGCAAATTTTCCGGTGAGATAAATAGCGCCTTCATTGTCTACAGCCATTGATGTATTATATAAACTGTTTGAATTATCTACAATAGAAGACACCCATTGTAATTGACCGGAAGCACTCAATTTGCACACAAAAGCATAATAATACCCATTTCCATTTATCTCATAGTTGATGGCAGAAATATCAAAATCCAGTGAATAATAGAAATGACCCGAAAAATAAATATTCGATTCACCATCCAATTCCATATCGCTCATCACGGCTATGGAATTATATGAGCCCTGAAGCCCGAATATATAAGCAAAGGCTCCGGTTGGAGTAAGTTTAAGAAAGAAATATCGATAGGTCTCATTAAGCGCACTGGTGCCAGATCCGGGATCAAAATCTACAGCATCAAATTGGTATACATTCATTTCTCCGCAAACAGTAATGTTTCCATTGGAATCCGCATCAACGGCTTTAGCTGCTACATAAGAAGATTGCATCGGACTAGAATAGGCAGCAGCCCACAAGAAGGTGCCATTCGCATCCAGCTTTATTACGAAAGCGCAGGTTGTGAATGAAGCTTGAGAGCTAAGCGTAAATGTATCGGGACCCGGATCGGCATCAAAAGAGTTGCTTCCAAATGTCCCGACCACGATCACATTGCCAAAATTGTCTGTTGCCACATCCCACGCCTGATCATCTCCTGAACCTCCAAAACTAACTGACCACAGGTAATTACCATTGTTGTCAACTTTTCCTACATAGGCATCTTTCAATCCATTCGAACTAAGATTGTTGCTACCACTACCCGGATCGAAATCTGCAAATCCATTAAAACTTCCAGCTGTTATGATATTATCGAATGGATCTGTGCACATGGCCTGACTAATGTGATTGTCTGGGCCGCCATATTGTTTTCCCCAAATAAAATTGGCTTGCTGGGCAGTTGAATAAACGGTAAGAGTGATAAAAATGGATAACAACGATAAGGTCTTCATTTTGTGTGGTTTTTTAATGCAATGAAAATTTGTTTTTATAATTGGGTATTAAAAAATGGCAGGACATTTAAGACTTTACCCATCCATTTCAGAAAATGCAATTATATCACACCACAAATTACCGCGTTTCCATTCAATCTGTCATTCACATAAAAGTAGGTTTTTTGTAGAACCAGGAATTGCTTCAGCGCTGAAACAATTTGTTTATCGCATCAGTGCGGGAGTGAACATGCAGCTTGGAATAGATATTTCTGATGTATGTGCGCACAGTCTCCACGCCAAGAAACAATTGATCGCCTATTTCCTTGTAGCGATATCCGGCTGCGAGAAGATCCAATATCTGGCGTTCTCTGGCATTGAGTTGTTCCAGTAAATCGAGGTTGGTCTTTTTTTTGGGAACAGATGATACCAACATGCGCGCAATTTGCGGAGACATGGGCGATCCGCCTGCATGTATTTCTTTTATGGCCCTGATAATTTCTTCCTCTTGTGCACTCTTGAGTATGTAGCCGGTGGCGCCTGCACAAAGGGCGTTGAACAAGTTTTCGCTGTCCTCGAAAACAGTGCATACGAGGTATTGTACTTCCGGCCGTTTTTCTTTAAGTGAACCAATGCATTGTATGCCCGTCATACCGGGAAGGTTGATGTCCATAATAACGACATCCAGAAAATGATGAGATGCAAACGCCCTCGAAAATGATTCAGCATCAGGATAGGCTCCTTTAAAATTAAAGTCAGAACAGGACTCAATTACCGCGCTCAAAGCTTCGCGCAGCTCATTGTCATCCTCTACTATTACAATGCTTATGGCCATTTCTGTGCATTTAGGCAGCGAAGTTATTAATGATCAATTTTCTTTGGCTCACACTAAAGTAGGTTTTTGTATAAAAAAATGTTTATTACAATTGGTTTTCGAAATTAAATCAAAGTGTAATATCAAGGTGAACACTGGTCCCGTTATTGGCACTTGTCTGGATTTCCAGCGTAGTTCCAATGTCTTCCGCCCGTTTGCGCATATTGCGCAATCCATTTCCTACGGTTTCATTTTCAGTCATTACAAATCCTTTTCCATTGTCTGTTACAGTTGTACTCAATATGCCATTGTGGTAGATTATTTTGAGTAAAATTTTATTTGCCGCGCTGTGTTTCATGGCATTGTTTAAGGATTCTTTGATAATGAGTAGTAAATTTCTTTTTACTTCAGGATGCAGGGCCACATTTTGCAGTTCCCCGGATAACTCAGGTAATTGGAGAGACAAAGCGATATCTGTAGATTCTGACATTTCAGTAAAGTACCTGCGCAGATAACTTAAAAGATCTACTAATGAGTCGTTGTTGGGATTAATGGTCCATACAATCTCACCCAGGTTTTGCACCAGTTGTCTGGATGTGGTATTTATTTTTCTGATTTTATCTTTGGCAGCCATTTCATCACCAATAGATTTCTCCATTTGTTTGCTCATCAAAGAAATTTTTGTCAGTCCCGCACCAATTTCATCGTGAATGTCCCTCGATATGCGCATTCTTATACTTTGAATGCTTTTCTGTTTTTCTAATTCTATTTTCGCCTGCCTCAATTTATTTTGAAAATGGGTGCGAATGACCAATACAACCAATGCACCAGCCAACACAATCAGAAATAACCTGAACCACCACGTTTGATAATAATGCGGTCTGACCAGTACTTCAATTTTTGTAACTTCTGCCGACCAGGGAATGCCGGTGTACTTGCTGTTGAGCAGCAAGGTGAATTTGCCCGGAGGAAGGTTGGTGTAGCTGCCATTGTGATTATGGCCTGTGTAATGCCAGTCAGCATCAAAGCCTTCGAGTTTGTAAGCGAATTCGAGCTTGTCGGCACCGCTGTAGCACAATGCACTAAAGGCAAATGATAAGTTGTTTTGGTCGGGCTGTAATTCTATAAAGCTTAAATCTGAAAGCTCTGTTTCCAATGCAATGGGCTTATCGGAGGTCGAAAGTTGACTGAGAACCGTTTTGTAATACTTTGTCGGTTGAACCAGGTCATTTCGCTTGAATCTACCCGAGCCGGCACTGGTCAGGTAGTAAAATTGATCGCCATCAGATTGTGTGAGTGTAAAGTCGGATGTATAAGGATAAAGCCCATCCAATTCGTTGTACAATTGGGCAGATTTGGTTTCAGGATTAAAGCATATCAGCCCTGAAGATGAATTGATCCAAAGCCAATCATTCGAATCCACATAAATATTTTCAATGTCTGCATCCGGCAATTCATTGTAATAAATGTTTAATATCTCTATTGAATCTGTGGCAGTGCATTCCAGCAGTCCGTTTGTGGGAGTTGTGAACCAAAAATGCCCCTGCGAATCACAAGCTACATATTCAGCTTGTTTAAGTATTCTATTATTAAATGGAATATAGGTACATTCTTCATTATGCGTATTTATCCGCATTAATCCGGCAGAAGGCACAAGTCCATAGATATATGGCCCATTCTTCATTGCGTTGATTGTGGCAGTTTTGAAGGCTTCAGGTTTTACTTCGGTATCACCGCCAAAGCTCTTCGCAATATTTTTATTGAGATTCCACACTATCATTCCTCCTTTGCGATTGGCCATCCATAGATTGCCCGCCTGATCCTGAACTGCCGATCGTATGTCCAGTTTATTTACGTCTATTCCAAGCATGGTACTCAGTGGAAGTTGCTGAAATTTTGTCGTAACCGGATTAAAAATGTAAGGATTCATTCTTACCATTCCGATAAAAATGCGGCCGTCTTGTAAATTGAATAGGCCAACTGGTTCAAGCATGTTTTTATCCGCATCTGGAATAGGAAAACTTTTACAATGTCCGTTCTCCGGATTGATTATCCAAAGTGATCTATTGGCATAAAGAGATGTTCCTGCAAGCGATCTTGTTTGTGTATTCCATTGCAGGCTATAGATACCAGGTTTTTGGTCAAGTGAATTAGGTTTAAATAATTGCTGGAGTGGATCAATAATTTCCAGCCCGTGATTGCCGGGTAGCCAGATGAGCCCTTCATTGTCGATATAAATATCCTGTAATTCGCCACCCCTGATGCTGTTTGCATTATCCGTTTCGTGCTGGATCAGATGAAACTCATGGGTTCCCTTGTCAAATGATATCAATCCCCTTTCAGTGCACAACCAAAGAGAATGATCATTGCACCTTGTAATGGAGAAAACGATGTTCGAAATATTCGATGGAAGGTTGCTTGCATGAGTGTAAATTTCTGTTTTGCCGGTGGCCGTGTTGTAGGAGTGCAGGCCACTTCCCCAGGTGCCATACCAGATAATCTGGCTATCCGAAGGATCAACATACAGGCTAATACTATGGTTGTAGGTGGAAAAATTTTCGGGTTTGTCTGGCTCTGCAGTAAAAACTACAAATTTTTTGCTTTGGAAATCGAATTGAAGCAAGCCGGAATTTGAAGCTGCCCAAAATTGGTTCTCACTAACCTGAACAACGTCTGAAATTATATTTCTATTCGTACTAATCTGGTCGCGGTCGGGTAAAAAGTATTCAAAATCGTCAGTATCTGGTCTGTAAAGAGCCAATCCTTTTTTAATACAACACATCCAGAGCCTCTGGTTTTGGTCCAGATAGAATTTACTGATGAAGGTGCCACTATATGCATTGTGTTGATCCGGATGGATTCGATAATTATAAAAGCGATGGCTGTCCATATTATAACGCGACAGAAAGTTGGAGCCTGATATCCAGATATTGCGTTGGTTGTCTTCGCACAATGCAAAAACATTATTGCCACTAATGCTCGTGCTGTCCGACGGAACATTTTTAAAGACAATAAAATGATGACCATCGTATCGGTTCAGGCCATTTTCAGTGGATATCCAAATGAAACCATCACTGTCTTTAATTACCGATCGGCAAACATCATGACTGAGGCCTTGGGAATGTGTAATTCTTTTTACAAAGGGCTTGTCGTATTGGGCAATGGTTACTGAATACAACAACAAGGCAATCCCCAACAGACAACACTTGTAGAAGCTGTTGGCTCTTGTAATGTAACAAGAATTCAAACCAAAAATATTTTTTAATGCTCTTGAATCCACGGGTGAAATAGAATTCAAATATACAATACTCTGCAACAATTAGAGCCATAGGTTGGCTTTTGATCAGGCTTTGAATCTTGCATATAGAGCTTGATTTTCGGTGTAATTCGTCTTTCGTATTGTCTTGTGATAGTATGCTGGTAATTGTTGTCACCGGATTTCTTGAATTTTTTTCAGCCGGATATTACTTTTCGATACATGAATATTTCTATGCCTCTGGGTGTCTTGAAATGCATTGAATTCTGATTCTTATGTATCATTTATTGAATAACTCGGTGTACAGATTCAAACTATTTTTAGCCTTTATTAAATGAACCGGGAAGTTTAGTAAGACAACCTGATACTATAGGTTGGCTCAAAGGTTCATTTCTGTGGTTTTTCCTTTTTTGTAAGGTCAAAATTAAAGTTCATATTTACAATGATTCCGTTGTTGTATTGAAATACATTTTGGCCATTGATTTGCCTTCCAAATTGTATGATTTGGCTTAGGTATCCTGTTTCTATTCTAAAGGTTTTATTCAGGCGAAAACCCAACAATAATCCCAATCTGTTTTGGTCGAATACATTGGCGTTTACATTTTCTCCGAAGCCAATAAAAACCTCATCATAAAAAGCTATATAGGGCGTTTTGTTGGTGATTTCTTTTCCTCTTAAAGGTACTTGCAGTCTGAACATATAGCGCATTCTGTTGAGCAAAGGAAATTCATCTTCTGATGCGATACCGGCAGAGCTATATCTTCCCACAAATCTTTGTTCGAGCATGAAACGATGCGATATATCTAATATGCCTTCTTTTTGCAATAACTGAATCATTTCGAAAATCCGGTGCTCTGTAAAATCCCTGCCTAAACCATTGATAGGATATTCACCATATGGAAACGTTTCTATCCAGGCATAGCCAATCCGGAATAATATATTGGGCTTCAGATTATAATTTACACCAACTCTTAAAAGGCTTTGTTGCCATGAAGTAACAACATCATCTCTGCGCCATTGATACTCTGTGTGTAGTCCGAATTTGTCTGACAATTTAAATGTGCCGAAGCAATTGTACCAGCCAATAGTATTGCGACTATTCAGACGACTATTTTGACTAAAACTGTTGAGGTTAGTATGTAAGAGAATAGAGACAAAAAAGAATAATCTGAATTTCATAGATTGTATAGGGTTATGTTTCTCTTTTCCCGGATTGTAGTCAGGCATAAATGGCCGGACTTTAGTTAGTGTAGTATTGCAGACCTTTTGGTGTTTGATATATTCGTTGTCTAATATAGGGCAAAGATTTAAAAACGGATGAGTGACGAGAATGCACTGACAATGCATATCCCTGTTTTTAATTTGTGGAGTCGGTTCACTATTATTTGAAATGGTAAAGGAATTCAATTGAATTTTGGTCAATGTAACCCCATAAATTCAGATTTTATTTTTGATAAAAAAGGGGTTGAGATTTAATCTCAACCCCTTTTAGATCTTTATTTTTCAGGCATTGTATAGGGTAGTGCAGATTTATGAACTATGATGCGCAATTTTCCATCTTTGTCTTTTCTGAAGACCCATGTTTTGTCCACCATTACTTCTTTTCCTGTCTTGTCGGTTACCCAAACATTTCCCATGGTAATAGCTATTGAACCATAGATTTGAATGCCTTCATTTTTTTCGCCTGCATTGTCATACCTGGCTTTTACCCAAGGTGTAAGTGCAAAGCCTTTGTCATTCGGATAATCAGGATCGCCACCGATGAAGTAAGCCAATGCTCCTTTTTTATCGTTTCTAAATGTTTGATCTCCAAAGGCTAGTGTAGGTTTAAAAAATACTTTGCCGTAGTCGTAGTTATACGCAGTGGAAAGTACTTCATTCGCGAATGTTTTGTAATCACCGCCTTCTTCCTTGAGTTGACCAATTTTCACCAGCGCATCGCACCAGGCTTGCTGGGCTGCATTTACTTCATCGTAAGTTATTATGCTTTGGGCGCCTTCTTCAACATAAGACAATCCTAAATCATTAATAACCTTTTGAACATGGTCATTGGTTTGTGATACAATTTTTTCTTTTGACTCTGTTGCCTTCTGTTCAACTTCATTGCATGAGGTCATGATAACCGCAGTCAGAGCCAATCCATAAATGATTTTTTTTGTGTTCATTTTGTTTTACTTAAATGCCTACTTTTTAGTCCGGTGTTCGGCGTGTCCGTTTTCTTATGTTTATTATTAAATTAAATGATCCTCTACAATCACCCCCAAGGCACCGCTAGGCAGGCATTTATTAAGTTTTGAAAAGGATCCTTAGAGTTTCTCCTATTCAATTTATAAATGAACTCATCAAGATAATTCTGAAGGTAGTTTTCTGAGACATG
>JANNEQ010000158.1:0-51946 GCA_031378885.1 Flavobacteriales bacterium | reverse complement strand
ACCAGATCGTGGCTTATGGCGACGAAAAACTTTATCTGTCGGCCACAGCCCACAACTGGCGTTGGCCCTATATGTGCCCCAACGAGGTGGATCCATGGTGCCAGAATGGACAGGCACTCTTCAACAATTCTGCCTCTACAAAATGGGTATTGAGCAGGTTCGATATTTCTGCTCCTATCATTACCAGCACAGAAGAAGCAACACCCACTCTGGTAGATCAGGCGCGAGTCTTCCCCAACCCGACCAATGATGTGTTGAATGTTATCATGCCTGCGCTCAAAAATCAATTTCAAGTCAGAATCTACAATTCTATTGGCGAATTGGTAATCGAAAAGAAATTTACCAATACATCACAATTCGCAATAGATGTCTTAAATTTGAGTTCCGGTTTCTATTCCTTACAAATCAAAAGCGAAGACACTGAATTCAATTACAACTTTATCAAGAATGATTAATCAACTTATTATAAAACTCACAAGCACTTTGGTGCTTGTGAGTTTTTCTATTCTTTCCAAGGCTCAGTTATTTGAACAGGTTGGCCCAGGTTTTACTCAACCTAGTAGTGTGAGATGTATGTACTTTGAACAGGAAAGTAATTTATTATATCTGGGTGGAACCTTTAAAACGGATTTTAATGGTAACTCTATGCCTTCCGTCGCCATTTGGGATGGAAATACTTTGAGTCCCTGGGGCTGCGGGTTCAATTGGACTTGTAATCCTGACGATATTCCCGAAAATGCAGGTTGCTATGATATTATAAAATATCAAGACACGCTATACGCTTCGGGGGGGGGGGAGTATTCAGGTACAAATCTAATCAGTGCGATAACAAAGTGGACTGGCTCAGAATGGCTTCCTGTTGGTAACTTGACTAATGCTCCAAGATTGGAGGTTATTAATGACACTTTGCTTGCATTTGGTCTTTTCCAAATTCCTGATGAGAATATCGACGGCCTTGCATGGTGGTCGGCTCCAGAAAACAAATGGAAAGCCTACCATAATTTACCCAATATGTGGGCAGGGGGGAATCCTAATGGTATTGCGGACATCGCCTTTTACAACAATGAACTTTATGTGGGGGGTAATTTTAACAATGGCAATTTGGGTATTGCAGATTTGGTAAAGTGGACAGGAAGTGCATGGGTTCCTGTGGCTGGTCTTTGTGGGGGATTAGATGGAGTGCAGGATCTGGATATTTTTCAAGGAAAACTTATCGTTGCTGGTACTTATTACCAAGGTGATTGTGCTGGCAATCCAGGAAATTATATTGCTGCTTATGATGGTCAAAACTGGGAGGCCCTTGGCTCAGGAATGAATGGTCAGGTAAATTATATTCTTGCCACAGAAGATTATTTGTACGCCGCTGGAGCTTATACTTCAGCCGGTGGAGTCAACACGCAACTTTTAGCAAGATGGGATGGCGAACAATGGTGCGGATATGGCTGGAATGATGGTTATTATTTTCATGAACCATTTCTATTTAGTCTTGGAATGATGAATGGGCAATTACTGGTAGGCGGATCTTTTGTAGAAGTTGACAACCAACCCATGCGTCATTTAATCAAATACATCGGGCCAGATACTTGCATATTATCTGATATTGATGAAATACCCGAATTTGAGATAGGCATATTTCCTAACCCTACTTCTGATTTTTTCCAAATTCAGGGCATTCCAAAATCGGCTAACTTTCGGGTAATTGTAACTGATATGTCCGGTCGGATAATCAAATCAGAATCGAATAAGTCGAAAATTGATATTAGCGAACTTTCGTCGGGTATTTATATGGTGGCGCTGGAGTTTGCTCAGGGCCGCGTGTTAAAACGGGTGGTGAAGGATTAGGGAATTTCACAATAGATGTCTTAAATTTGGGTTCGGGTTTTTATTCCTTACTATCAATCCCAAATCCCGGCCCTTTCCAGCTTTATTTCTTCAGCAAAAAAGATGCGGGTACTTTGCTCAAATGAGGCGGTATAATCCGAAACAAAAAAGTGATCGGTATTTTCTCTCTTTTCGGAGGTTAATTGTTCTTTCTCCAATATCCATTTCAATTTGGCGGCCACCACTTCAGCCGAATCAAAAATTCTAACCTTTCCGGAGTAGTATGAATTGATCTCTTTTTTGAGCATGGGGTAATGCGTGCAGGCCAACACCAACCCATCAATCCCGGCCAACTCAGGATCTGAAAGATATTTTTCTAATACTGCGCTGCTAATGTTGTTGTTGTAAAAGCCCTCTTCAATCATCGAAGCCAGCAATGGGGTGGCAAGGGCAGAGTATTTCAAATCGGGTTTGCGGCGCGAAAATTTTTCCTGGTAAATTCCACTGCCCACTGTTGTTTTGGTGGCAATAATTCCAATTCGTTTGATGTGTTCATCTTTAATCACTTCCTCAATCATCGGGTCTATCACATTGATGACAGGAATGTTTCCTTTGTGCAGATCCCTCAAGGTTTCGTAGGCCGCAGCAGATGCAGTATTGCAGGCTATTACAATGGCCTTGCATTTTTTTGTATTCAGCAAAAAGTCCGTTATGCGGTGCGCATAAGATTGGATGAGTTCTTTCGACTTATCGCCATATGGCATGTGCGCTGTATCGCCGAAGTAAACAATAGACTCCAGGGGCAGTTTTTTTTTGATCGCCGAGGCTACCGTCAAACCTCCGATTCCGGAATCGAATATGCCAATGGGATGGGGATTGTGGGTCATTGTTTTTTTTAAGCTAAAATTAACGGCCGGATTTTCATGGCAAATCTAATTGAAGTCTTATACAACTGGCATTAAACAAAAAACCCGGAAGCCCGGGTTTTAAGAATCAATATTTGGATACGAATTATTTTTTCGGAACCATACCTGGCGCTGGCGCAGGTGCTGGCGTCTGGCCGGGGGTGGGAGGGGGTGGTAACAATGGAATTCCCATTTTCTTTTTTACAAGA
The DNA here is from genome assembly GCA_031378885.1 of Flavobacteriales bacterium. GTDB lineage: Bacteria > Bacteroidota > Bacteroidia > Flavobacteriales_D > Sanyastnellaceae > JANNEQ01. The sequence continues at coordinate 49,011 of JANNEQ010000158.1, read as the reverse complement.
TCCAGAACATCAACTCCACCTTCGAAGTACAACATGGCTCCTGCACTGCTGTCAAAAATATAGGCGAAGCCATTTTCAACCGCCACATCTTTAATTGCCTGCCGAACCTTTTCTACCATGGGCGCGAGTATTTCCTCTTCTTTTTTGCTGATTTCAGCACTGGCAGTTTCCTGAAATTCATAAATAGCACGCTCTTTCTCCTGAATGGCTTTTGCTTTTGTATCTTTAATTACAGGTGGCCAGGTCTTTTCATTTTGCTGGTACTCCGCAATCAAACCTTCATATTGGGCCTTCATACTTTTAATTTCGTCTTCAAATTGCTTGGCCAATATCTGGAGTTCTTTCTCGGCTGTTGCCCTTTCAGGCATTGCGAGCATTATTTCCTGACCATTTACATGTCCAATCTTCTGGGCGAATGATGCGACGGTTGTGAAACATACTGCCGCAATTAGGATCAACACTTTCTTCATCTTAAATTTAAATATAGTTATATTCTGGTTATTTATTATTTGTCACCATCCTTGCGGGTTGGTGCTTTGTCTTTGGGTTTTGGTTTACCATCGCCTTCTGCGGGTTTATCCGAACCTTCTTCCTTTTCTCCATCTCCGCCTTCTTCTTCCAGCACCTCTCCGGGTTTCAACCCCATTTTTTTTAGTACTTTGTCACTGATGTCGTGTTTGGGATTGGTGTAAAGCATGTTGCTGTGGTTGGCTTTGTCAAAAACTACCATCAAAGCACCTTGAGAAGCTATTTCCTGAATGGCCTCATAAATTTTATCCTGAATTGGTTTGATCAATTCTTCACGTTTCTTAAACAACTCACCATCTACGCCGAATTTTTTCTTCTGCATGTCTTTGGCTTCCTGGCGTCTCTGTTCAATATCTTCTTCGCGCTTTTTACGCATTTCATCAGTCAGCAATATTTTTTCAGCCTGAAAAGCTTTTTCCAGCGTTTCTATGGTCTGATATTTTTTTTCAATTTCCTTCTGCCACTGGCTGCTCAATTTGTTGATCTCAGCCTGAGCACTCTGATACTCGGGCATGTGGCTAAGAATGTACTTGGTGTCTACATACGCAAACTTTTGAGCCCATGCACCCGTGCATATCGACATGAGAACTCCAAGTGTTAAAAGTGCTTTTTTCATTTTGCTTTTTTATATCTGTTCAATATTCTTAAATATTATCGGGCTGAATTTTGAACGTGCGCGTCACAGCTCGCCAAGATTCATGCCAATAGAAAAGTGGAATTGGCCCCGGGCCATCCGTGGCTCGTTTGGCACGTCGTCAAGGCGCCAGCCATAGTCAAATCCCAAAAGTCCAAACATGGGTAAAAATATGCGCAATCCGGCTCCCGCTGAACGGTATAAATTAAAAGGATTGTAATCCTTGAAATTTGACCATGTGCGTGCGGCCTCCACAAAGGTGAGGGCATATATAGTGGCCTGGGGATTGGTGGATAACGGATACCTTAACTCCATTCCATATTTCGAAATAACCGGAGCTCCCACATTTTGGTTGGGTGTGGTAAGCGACAAGTCATCATATCCACGTAAATTCACAATTTCTCTTCCGTCCAAAAGGAATCCACTTAAGTAAACTCCGCCAAGATAAAAGCGTTCAAATGGCGATTGGCCAAGTTTGTTGTTGTAAGTACCCAAAAAACCAAAACCTACATTGGTGTGCAATACAAATTTTCTCTCTTTGTGCTTATTCAGCGCGGTATACCAATGTGCGGTGAACTTTAATTTGTAATACTCAACCCAATCAAATTTCTGCGCATCAGTTAAGTTGGGATAATCGAACTCAGCTCCAAACAATTCTCTGATTTGTTTGATAGGTGGGGTGAATTTCGTTGTGAAATTTATTTTAGATCCTGAAACCGGGTAAATTGGTTCGGAAACTGAATTCCTTTCAAGGGTAAAGTTCAGTGCGAGGTTATTTGAAGTACCATCTTTAAAACTAAAGAACGACCCATAGTTGTTCAACGAAAAATGCTGATAAGACAATCCGGTATACAACAGGAAGTAATCATCAGGCTTTTGAAGTCGTTTGCCGAATGAAACTGATCCGCCCAAAATTTCTAATCTCTGGTATGGATTGGTCAGGGTCTGATCCTTTTGTCTGATGCCATTGGTTTGTCTCGAATTCCATGCGGAAAAGGTGAGTGAATTTGGTTTTTTTCCACCAAACCAGGGCTCCGTAAATGAAGCATTAAATGACCGGAAGAATAAGCCGTTAGATGAAGCACTGATAGAGAAACGCTGGCCATCGCCTGTAGGTAATGGACTCCAAGCACCTTTTTTGAAAATATTGCGCATGGAAAAATTAGAGAAGTTAAGCGATAGCGACCCTACTATTCGCTGTCCGCCCCATCCGCCGGAAAGCTGTATCTGATCGCTGGGTTTCTCTTCTACCACATACTCCAGATCAACAAGTCCTTCTTCTTCACGGGGTATTGTGTGTACATCGAAGGCGGCCGGATCAAAATAGCCGAGGTTGGCCAACTCGCGTTGCGTTCGTATAATGTCAGTGCGGTTAAACAATTCTCCCGGCCTTGTTCGTATTTCGCGAAAAATCACATGGTCGTTGGTTTTTGTATTGCCAAGGACACTGATTTTGCCAATTCTGAATTGTTTGCCCTCCGACATTCTTACTTCTACATCGATACTATCAGGTTCAATTAATGTCTCTACAGGATAAGCATAGAAGGTAAGATAACCATCGTCAGTATAAAGTGATGAAACGTCCAGTCCGGCCGGATTATAATTGAGTCGGTTTTGCAATAACTCAACATTATAAATATCTCCTTTCTGAATATTCAGTACACTATCGAGCGTAGAAGTGCGGTATTTTACATTGCCAAGAAATTTGATATTTCTGAAATAGAATTTTGCACCCTCTTCAATTTTCATATTGATCACAAGGCGCTCTGAATTCATCGCAAAGATTGTATCAGAAACTATCTTGGCATTTCTAAAGCCTTCTTTGTTGTAACGGGCTATGATCTTGTCTTTATCTTCTTCATATTTTTCTTCAATGAATTTCGAAGACTTGAACACATTCCACCACTTGCGTCTCTTCGTGTCCTTCATGGTCCGGTATATCTTTTTGGCGGGAATCTGGCTTACACCATCCAATGTGATATACTCAATTTTCATTCTGTTCCCTCTTTTTACATCAAAAATCAGGACTACTGAATTTTGCATTAACGGGTCTGGTTCTTCGCGCAGCGCAACTGTGCAGTTGTAAAATCCTTTTTCCAGATAATAGTCCTGGATTTTATTTACAGCAATTGCCTTCAGGTTTTCATTGCACACTACTCCGGTTCGAAGATCTAATTTCTCTCTTACATTGTCCGTTTCTGACTTGCGCAATCCCTCAACACGATATTTACCTAGTCGTGGCATTTCTTTCAACTGAATTAAAAGAAATACATCTTCTCCTCTAAACTCAGCTACAGAAATGGAAATATCTGTAAATAATTTTTGTTTCCAAAGTTTTCGGATTGCTTCCGAAATATCATCTCCGGGAATAAGCACCAATTGCCCTTCCTGTAAGCCTGATACCAATTTAATAGCTTGCACGTCACTATATACAACGCCCATTACGCTTATTCCGGCAATGCGGTATTTCTGGGGCTCCTTATAATCAACTTTATCTCCTCCAATGCTGGTTTGGGCAGAAGATTGATAAAACCCAAGAAAAAGAATGCTGCTTGTAACAAGGCATCTCAGAAGAAATAGGAAGTTTTGTGTAAAATTGTTTGTCATAATGTGTGTGCTCAGCCCGCTTTATTTCTCCCGATCGGTAAGACATTAAGATCCGTTTCCTGCTCATGGATCTGTTCAGAGGTTTTTCCAAATCTCCGCTCTCTTCCGGTATAATCCAGAATGGCTTTGAAAAATTCCTCCTCATTGAAATCCGGCCAAAGAGTCTCGGTAAAATAGAGCTCTGCATAGGCGATTTGCCATAGCAAAAAGTTACTGATCCTGTGTTCTCCACTGGTTCTGACCAATAATTCAGGATCCGGTATACTCGCCGTGGTAAGGTAACTACTAATAATCTTACTGTTGATCTTTTCGGCAGGAATACCATCCCGGATGATATTCTTTACGGCATTTTCAATTTCCCAACGTGAGCTATAGCTCAGTGCCAAAACCAGGTTGATCGTTGTGTTGTTTTTTGTTCTGTCAAAACCCTTTTGCAATTCTTCATGGCAATCTTTGGGAAGGTTTTGAAGATCTCCAATGGCATGCAATCTCACCCCGTTTTTATCCAACTCATCAATTTCACTCATCACGGTATGAACCAAAAGATTCATCAAAGCTTCTACTTCTTCCTGTGGTCTGTTCCAGTTTTCGGTTGAGAAGGCGTAAAGAGTAAGGTATTTGACACCGCATCGCGTAGCCGCTTTTAACGATGAGCGGACGGATTCAACACCATTGGAATGACCAAAAATACGCTCGCGCCCTTGACTTTTGGCCCAGCGACCATTGCCATCCATAATGATGGCAACATGTTGGGGAACTCGCCCAAGATCTATTTGGTCAAATAAACTCATAACGGAGTAGAAAAAAGCCAATAAGGCAGCGGACAAATTTAGCGCTTTCAGCATCCACTTTGGCCGCTTTTATAAAGGGGTGCTCAAAAAAAGCCTCGCTTGAACGACGAATTAAGGAATTTATTCTACTTCCAACAGGTTGTAGCTCTTTTATCGATTCGGACATTGATCGATCCGAGACAGAAAAAATAGAAGTCCTTTCTACCGGTATCGCCGCGCTGTAAGCCGGTATCATTGGTGCCCCTTTCACGGGTTAAACTCCTGTCCGACAGGGCTGAAGATAGCGTGCCGTTTTCCTTTTGAAGAACAAGGGGATCGGCATAAGCACCGGAAACATCATCAAAATAATCGGTCCAGGTCTTCCTCACTCCCCACTCCAGACTAAAACCAAATACCGCAAATAAGTTGCCCTTCACACCTATGCCGAATGGGATAGAAATAAGGTTGGTTTTGTACTTGTCTCCGCCGAGGCTGGTTCCCTGACCTTCAGTTCCTAAGGGCTGAAGTTCATACCAGGTGCCCTTGAAGTTCGCCATGGGCTTCATATTCAGGTAGGCTATACCGGCAAACAAATAAGGAGAAAAGGGATATTCTTTGACACCCAACTGGTAGTTGAAAAAATTTAACTCACCTGTTATTGAGCCTTCAATTATTTGGTTGCGGAAGTGGAGATTTCTGTTGCGCTGCCAGGGGTCGTCGCTGTCTGCGTCATACACCTCAACACGACCGTAAAGCAAGCTGCATTTCATTGACCACCGACGATCGAAGTTGTTGCGAAAGGCAACTCCTCCTCCTGGTTTAAGACGCGCACCGAAATGCTTTGTCGGATTGAGATCGCCCATATAATAACTGGTACCACCAATTATATCAATTTCCTTGCTGCGTTCGAACTTTTTACTGTCCTGCGCAGATAAGACGATTGAAAACAAAAACAATATGGTAAACCAGGTGGTTCTCATCGAGATAGGGTTATCGTTTTTTTATTATAAATATTGCTTGGTACGAAAATTTGTGAATAAGGTTGGATAGGAATGAAAGTGCTCTCAGTAAAAATATACATGAACCTTTAATGGGTTGATTCGGGCGCTAATTGCGCTTGTCCTGGCCCCATCCCATCTTGGTTCTAATGGTATTGAAAAAATTCTGCCCATCCAGTTGAACAAGGTTAAACTGAAAGGAAGCCCTGGTCAATTCTATAATCGAGTTCTGATCAATACTAAATGACCGGCTGTCCAAACTTACCTGGAAATGTGCGTCGCGACCTTCGGCTCTCAAAGAAACTTTGTTGGTATCGGAAAGAACTACCGGTCTTACATTCAGGTTGTGAGGGGCAATTGGGGTGAGAATAATATTGTTGCTGTCGGGTGTAATGATAGGCCCTCCGCAACTCAGAGAGTATGCTGTGGAGCCGGTGGGCGTGGCTACTATCAGGCCGTCGGCCCAATAAGTGCTCATGTACAAATCATTTACATAGGCATGGATCGTAATCATACTATTGCCGGATTGATTGCGCAGAGTAAGTTCGTTCAACGCGTAGGGAAAATCTCCGAAATCCTCCTGGTCACTGCGAATTTCTATCAGCGACCGGCTATCCAGTGTATAACTTTGGTTGATCAGGTTTTCGAGGGCAGTCTCTATTTCGTCAATTGAAACATTTGATAAAAAACCAAGTCTGCCCGTATTAATTCCAAGAACGGGAATTCTGGTTTGTCTGATAAGTGAAGCGGCTTCGAGCATTGTGCCATCTCCGCCTATGCTTATCATATAATCAACTCCCCGAAGCTCTTCTGTTTTTTCAAATACATCGAGATTGCTTGTTATGGAGATTTTTGCAGATAAAAACCGTAAAAATTTATTGTGCACAACAAGAGAAATACCTCTTCTGACGAGGCCCTCAATTAGTTTTTGAACCGGATCAGAAAAGCCGTCATCAAATCGTTTACCGTAAAGTGCTACTTTCATTTCTGGACTTCCAAGACAGCGAAAATACAATGCCCTGCTAATTGCAGGGCATCGAATTTTTTTATTTAATGAAGAGTCGCTGTCTGATAGGTCAGATGTTCAGATACTTCATCAATTCGTCATATCGTCTTTTTAAATCCTCGGTGTACTCGGGCTCCTGGTAGCTGCCCTTGATCTGATACTGAAAGCGCTCCAGACTCTGTAAAATTGGGTTGAGATCCGGTTGGCTTATTTTGAGGTTAATTTCTATTTTCCCACCTTCACCAGGGCTAACCGACATACTTAGAATCTTGGCGTTATTTTCTTCAACAATTCTTGAAATTTGTTGCAGACTGTAATCTTTTTCCCACATTTCCAGCACAATTATCCCACCGGGCTGGCCTGCACCGTGCATTTCAGAAAGCTTTTCTACCAGATCCTCCAGCGTTATCGCTCCCAGATACATATCATCGGGCCCTACTACAGGTAGTAAAGTCAGGTGAAATTCACTGGCTACTTTTAGAATGTCGTAGATGTGGGTATCAGGTTTTACGCTCACTTTGGCGAGCTGCAAGGATGTGACGGAATGTCCACCCGACGCTTCATCTTCGTTCAGCAGGCTGGACTCAGAGATTAATCCCATGTAGTGGCCGTTTTCTATCACGGCAAGATGACTCACATGGAAATCATCCATTAAATTCATTGCCTCATTGGGATCTTCGTTTACACTTAGAGAGGGCAAGTCAATTCTTAATATTTCCTGGGCGGTAATCAATGTTACAATTATTAGGTGGAGTTATTCTCCGATGCTGGTACAAGGTCATATTTCTATTCCCTACTTACCATAACAGAGAATCATTCCTGTTTGTTTCTTTGAACTTAAAAACTGAGCCAAATGTTGCAGTGTCAATGCTTTGTGCCGTAATGTCATTGTTTCAACTTATGCACATTTTGTTTTGAACATTCAATTCGCATTTTTTTCTTAGCTCGATATTCCGTAGAATGATGACTTTTGTTTGAAATTCCATAATCTGTTTTTATGAAACACTTAAGTGTGAACATCAACAAAATAGCCACTCTTAGGAACGCAAGGGGTGGAAATGTTCCGGATGTAACAAAGGCGGCCATTGATATTGAGCGTTTTGGAGCGAATGGTATCACGGTTCATCCAAGGCCTGATCAGAGGCACATTCGGTTCGATGATGTGTATAAACTAAAAGAAGTTGTGACTACAGAGCTTAATGTTGAGGGGTATCCATCGCCCGAATTTATTCAAATGGTCCTGGAAATTGTACCCGATCAGGTAACGCTGGTGCCCGATCCTCCTGAAGCTCTTACTTCCAATAATGGCTGGGATGTTGCTGCTAATCTTTTGTTTCTTACCGAAACAATCCGGACATTCCGGGTTGCTGGAATCCGAACCAGTATTTTTTTGAATCCTGATCCGGCTGTGGTAAGGCAGGCCAAAGCAACTGGTACCGAGAGAATTGAACTCTATACTGAGGCTTATGCCAGTGGATATTCGCAGAATCCACAAAATGCGATTCTCCCATTTCGGAAAGCCGCAGAGGAAGCCGTTATACAGGGGTTGGGAATTAATGCAGGGCACGATCTCTCTCTGGATAATCTTAACTTCTTCGCCAGAAATATCCCGGAATTGCTGGAAGTGTCAATTGGTCATGCGTTGATTAGTGACGCTCTTTATCTGGGATTGGAAAATACAGTTCAAATTTACAAGCGGGAATTGAATAAATGATCAAGCTGTCTTGTAAGATACTGGGTGAAGGTCAACCACTGGTTATACTTCACGGCCTTTTTGGTAGCGGCGACAATTGGCTTACACACGCCAAAACGCTGGCAGAGAAATATAGGGTCATTTTGGTTGACCAAAGAAATCATGGACATTCGCCGCACACTGAGGAGATGAATTACGATTTAATGGCAAGTGATCTGTTCGAGCTTTTCGCTGCAAATTCAATTCGCGACGCACTTCTTATAGGCCACTCAATGGGAGGAAAGAGTATTTTGAGATTTGCTCAGGAATATCCTTTTCTCATCAATAAAATGATCGTGGTGGATATGGGCATTAAACGATATCCGCCTCATCATGACGCAATTTTTCAAGGCCTTTTTGCTGTTGATGTGGAGAATTGCCCTTCCCGAAATGAGGCGGGGCTGAGGCTTGCTCCGTTTATAGCCGAAGAGAGCACGAAGCAGTTTCTCCTGAAGAATCTTTTTTGGAAAGAACCGGGTACATTGAGTTGGCGATTTAATCTGCCAGCACTCAATCGCAACATAGATAAGATTATTGATGCAATTCCATTGGAAAAGATCACAACTGATATATTATTTCTTACCGGCGGCATGAGCAATTATGTACTTGATGCGGATATAGCTGACATTCGTCATTTGGTGCCCAATTCAGATTTTGTTCAAATTAAGGAAGCCGGACACTGGGTGCATGCTGAAAATCCTGATGCTTTTATGACTGAAGTGCGCAATTATTTCGACTAAAATTTAAATTGTTTATAATGATCTTTATTAGAACAATTATTCATTTTTGCATGTAGATTTGCATTGAAAAATTTGTTATTATGTTATTGGATAAAACGATTCTGGTTCCTACCGACTTTACAAAAGTCAGTGATGTTGCTCTTGATCATGCGATTTTGGTAGCTAAGACCATTGAAGCTCAAATTCACGTGCTTCATATTATTGACAACAAGAAAACTATTGGCGAGGCCAGACTCAAGCTTGAGGTGCTTAAACAGCGCGTTATGACTGAGGCACAAGTGGATATTAAAACTACCGTTAGAATAGGCAGTATCTTCGAGGATATCGACAAAGTTGCTGTGGAAATTGACGCCAGTTTGATTATCATGGGAACTCATGGTTTGAAAGGAATGCAATTCATTACCGGAAGCCGGGCATTAAGGATTGTTACCGAAAGTTCGGTTCCATTTATAATCGTTCAGGAAAGAAGCATTAGAGCCCATGGATACCACAAATTAGTTGTTCCGATGGACTTACACAAAGAGACCAAACAAAAGCTGAGTCTTGTTGCTGACATGGCCAAGTATTTCCAGTCTAAAGTTCATCTTATTTCTCCGGGCGAAACTGATGAGTTCCTCAAAAATCAATTGGAAAGGAATATTATTTTTGCGAAGGAATATCTTACCAATCATAACATTCCATACGATGTAGAAATTACAGATGCCAAGAGCGATGGTTTTGTAAAGGGGTTGCTCAAGTATTCGGCAGCAATCGAAGCAGATCTTATTTGTATAATGAATTTCTCTGACAATGGATTGCTTAGTTTCTTCAGTAGCAACTACGAACAGCAGGTTATCACTAACGATGCTCAGATTCCTGTTCTTTGCGTAAATCCTGTTGATACCTACGTGGTTGAAAAACCGGTGTTTTCGACCTGATAAAGAATAATTTCTAGTATTACAATATTGAATATGGCACTCTTAATGGGTGCCGTTTTTTTTAACCAGGATTATGCAATAGGGCTCGTTATGAGACGCAAAAAGCACAATAAAGTCAAGCGTTCCCGCTCCATGGGAGCACGCAAATTTTCTGAGTAAGGAATAACTACTCCTGTTTAGACGAGGAAAATCGGGGAAATGATTGATTTTGCGGCAATTTTGTGTCGTAATAGAATCTCATACCGATTCGGTATCTGTATTAGTCAAATCAAGCGCAGCGCAGATTGGACTAAACAGCTACTCTCTCGGCATATACCACTGTAACATTTTAATTAGTTTTTGGCCTAAATTAAAATGAACATTGGTATCAGTTGCATATTCTCGGTTTAATTGCAGACTAAACCCGGATGCCCATCACCAATATGTCATCAATCTGCTCGCTATCGCCCTGCCAATTTGCTAATATTTCACTCAAACGAATTTTTTGTAATTCCATGGAAAGATTACAAATACTCAGAAGAGTAGACCGGAAATTTTTGCGCATGAATTTTTTGTAATTTGGCCCGCCGAACTGGTCAACATAACCATCGCTAAACAGATAAATACAATCTCCTTTTTCAAGCTGGAATTTCCTATTTACAAATTCTCTTTCTCCGTTTACATAAGTTCCGATGCTGAAATTGTCGGCTTCTATTTCAATGAGTTCATTTTTACGTATGATATATGCTGGATTATGGGCGCCGCTAAACTCCAACTCAAATGTATCAGTATCCAGCGCACAAAAGGCAATATCCATTCCGTCTTTCATATAGTGTTCGCCATTTTCTGCCCGCATCACTTCGCCGGCGAGTCTGTTCGCATTATTTAATATTTGCGAAGGCGAGCTGTACACTTTGGTGGCCTGATTCAATACATTATGGCCAACAAGGCTCATAAAGGCTCCGGGTACGCCATGTCCGGTGCAGTCTGCAGCAGCAAACAGCTTTTTGTTTCCCTTGTCCTTAAACCAATAGAAGTCGCCGCTTACAGTAGCCTTGGGTTTAAACAATACAAATGAATCGGGAAACATCTGGTGAATAAATTGCTCGTTGGGCAAGATTGTTTCCTGAAGTTGTTGTGCATAGTCAATACTGGCCTGAAGATCCTGGTATAATTCTGTTACTTTTTCCTTTTGAGATTCCACCTCTTCTTTTTGCCGTCTTATTTCAACTGTCTGGCCATGTACTTTTGCCTCCATATCGTTGCGATAGGAAGCCAGATCATCTTTCATTCGAAGTAACGCGAGGCCCAATTCGTCGTGTTCTGAAAGCGGTGTAAAGGGTACGTCAAAATTTCCAGCTCCCACATTAAGTGAAAACTCTTTTGTTTTTTCGAAACTCGCTATGAGTTTGTGAACGGCCATTGCCATATCACCCACTTCGTCATTTCCGGTTTTGGTCAGATGCATTGAATAAATACCCTGTGATAGGTTGGTTAATTTATTCCGAAGAGAAATAATAGGCTTAACAATGGATCTCGAAGTTAGAAACGCAATGATTATCCCCGCAATGAATATCCCAAGAGAAATTGTACCCAGCAACTGGCTTAATTTATCAAATGAGGAATTCATTTTTGTGGTCTCCGTCGACATGGTTTGTCGTTGCTCGCTTATGAGCATTTGCAATCGCTCTCTGGTGTTCTGGTAGGCCACTACCATATTACTGCCTTCCAATAAGTATTCGTCGGCCAGCATGGTATTTATCGGGTCTGCATAACTGTCGAATGAGGGCAGAATAGCTCTTATTTGTGAATAGTTATCCAGTAATGTGTTTATGTTTTCAAATAGTGAACTGTCATTTTTTTGCAGATTCCAGTGAGCTGAAAAGGCTTTTACTTTCTTTAAAAGATCCGGCATTTCCTTCGTGCAAAGCTCTAAGGCTTCAGTTCTCTCTCTATCATCTTCCCTTGTCTGTAGTTTTGCCCATGATTGCATGAGCTGGAAACTTCTCACCATGTTTTTATCAAGTTCTTCCAGATTTTTAACAGAGGGAGCATACACATCGTTGATGCGTTGATTGATCAACTGACTTTCACTAAGGGTTTTATTGGTTAAATAAAAAAGTACGCCTACTACCAGCATAAACAGGCCAAAACCAAGTCCTATTTTTTTTGATATAGTAAGGCGAAATCCCATAGTTGATTCTATTCTTTGATTTGAGCGCTTCTTACCGCTGTAAGTATTTGAGTATATTTCGAAACCTGTTCGGAATTGCCCATGGTCTTATATAAATTAACAAGGCCCATTAAAATTTCAATATTGGAATTGCAAATTGAAAAGGCCTGTTCCAGCTCGCTTGTGGCTTTGCTCAGGCAAGTAGATTCTTTCTCCGTATTAATACAATCTTTGGATGCACTGATGGCCATATTGTACCATGCAACCCCAAGATTATAATGGGCCTCACAATTGTCTGAGGACATTTGTATCAGTTTTTCGTAAGATTCAATAGTTCTCATAAAAAGGACGTCGTTGCACATATCCTCGGTCCAGAGTTTATACCAACGCTGTGCACGAGCGGTGTAAAAATTCTTACCTGATGATGATGCGTTGAACGAATGGTCTGCGACCTCCATAACCTCCACGTACCTGAGATAGAGTTTTTCGCCGTCTTCATCTGAATCGGCATTTAAAGTGGAGGCAATTACCAGTGCATCATTCAACATAGAATTTGAAAGAAACAAAAGCGCAGAGTTATTGGACCCAATTTTATTACTATCTTTTTGCAATTTGAGCGCGTGAAGAAAGGATTCAATGGCAATGTCTCTATTCTGACTGTGCCTGTTTTGCTTGTCTTCCAGCTTGTAGATTTCTTTGTAAATAAATCCTCTTGTGTACCACGTAAAGTAATCGACAGATTCCTCCAGGTCTTGTGTAGCCAGAGTTATTTCTGAAACGGCCAGGTCAAATTCTTTTTCCTGGCAGTATCTGGCTGCTAGCATATTGTGTTTCTCAGGAATGCTGTCGGAAATGGAACCTGAAAAAACTAGTTCTGCCTGAATCTGTATTGACCCACAAATGAGTGAGGAAATAAAGAAAAATAAGGCTAGTCTTTTATGCCCAATTTTGGTGAAGGTTTTCATCTGCTTGAGCGGAATTATTGTTTTTCTGAATTGATCTGTTGTTCGAGCTTGTTTTTGTAATCAAGCTCTTTAAGTTCTTGTCCCAACCTGTTATAAGTGAACATAAGTCCTTTAAGTACCTCTTTTTTGGGAGGACAAAAACGTTCGCATCTGAGTAAGAATGGGATAGCTCTTTTGTATAAGGCCACTGCTTTTTCTTGAAGAATCAGTACTTCGAAAATATCTGTTTCAGGACCAATTTTTCTGATCAGAAACACAGCCTGATTATAATAGATAATGGCCAGGTTGAAGTTTACTTCACAATCGGTTGAATCGAGTTCAAAAGCAAATTGGTAGCTCTGTATGGACTTGTTTACCGGAGTGTTATCTTCAGTGTCTTTCATCCACAGGGTGTAGTATCTCTGGGCCATTGCCTTGTGGTAGTCTCTGTCGTACACACCGAGGTTTTTTGCAGGATCAACAATGTGCATCAGTAATTTGAACTGATTGAAGTAGAATTCCGGTGTAGAGTCGTTGGTCATATCGAATTCTCTTGTACGCAGCAATGCATCATTGTAGTAGGAGTTGCACAGGTATTGAAGTGCCGCACGACTCATTTTAGCATATTCTTTTTTGTCGTCTAATTCGATGGACTTGCAAAGAGATTCTACAGCCCTGGTTCTCGCCGGACTATCGCGCTGGAGAGATTCTTTTTCTTTGTAAATCTCTTTGAATATAAACCCTTGCACGTACCAGGTAAATGGATGATTGACTTCCATTTCACTTTGCATTGCCTCTTTTATTTTTGATTTCGCGGCATCATAATTTTTTTCCTGACACAATTTGGCGGCCGCATTGGTCAATACGAGATCCTGCGCCCGAGCAGAAATGGCCCAGATCAACAGGAATGGAATCAGGAATATTTTGATTGTGCTTATTGTACGGCCCATTGTAATATTTTTATTCCCGGTGTTATTTTCTTGTCCTCCATAGCCGATTTATTTAGTTCATATCGAACTGATCCGTCTATATTTTTGAAATTCACCAATGCTCCTTGTCCCAATGCTCCTTCCCAATTAGTGACTATAAGCGTGGTTTTTTCTTTGTATTCTTTTAGCGCCTTAGCAAGGTCGCTTTTCTTCGATTTATCGATGTAGATGATATGGAGAAATTGGTTAGCCGGAATTTCGGTCAAGTTCAGTACATCCATGGTTTGTGACCCAACGGGTTTGGTGCCGTATTTTTGAGATAAGTAGTCGTAAACACTTTGACTTCCCAATACTCCAACATAGAATCTTCCCTTTTTAGCGTCGGTCGGCCAATTGTTGTGGTTGGCCATCTGGTATAGAAAATTGGCTTTAATCATGGCCACAGTATTGTCTTCGGACATACCGTTCTGTGGACAACTGTCTGAAATCCACATTATTAAAACTGAAGTGACAAGTATCTTAAAAAGACGGGTCATAGTTACGCCAAAGCCTTATCCGGCTTCATACCAAAACTATAGCCACTTTGTTGCGCTAATTCACGGATTTTCTGTCTTTCTAAACGAAACTTTGTTGAAATTAAATCTGTGACAGGCATCAAGAAAGGATGGTCTGATCTATTTGGGGTTTTTCTTGAATACTTTTTCTGGAAATGGCGCCACTTCAATCCCACATTTCACAAGAGGTCCGGATATTTCAGCATACAAAAAAGGCCTGTATTCACAGGCCTTGATTATCAATGCTATGCCCCTTGATTGGGCGATGGAACTTTCATGGTGGTTAAATCCCGATCGAACATATACAATGCGCCATTGTCGTTGCCCGCCAGCTTCAATCTGTCCATGGCGTTTCTGGCGAGGGTTTCTTCTTCAATTTGTTCGCTCACATACCATTGCATGAAATTATGCGTGGTATAATCTTTTTCTTTGAGGCAAACGTCGACCACATTATTTATTTCTGCTGTTACCAGTGTTTCGTGATCCAATAGGGTCTTAAATATATTCTGCAGCGTCTTGAAGTCTTTCGCCGGTTGATCGAGTTTAGGAATAACGGCCTGACCGCCACGATCGTTCACAAACTTAATAAGCTTGAGCATGTGAAGGCGCTCTTCATCGCTGTGTTGATACAAAAATTCAGCGGTACCGGGAAAGCCATTTATTTCTGACCATGAAGCCATGGCAAGGTAAGTCTGACTGCTTTCCGCTTCAACTTTTATTTGGTCGTTGAGTGCTTTTTCTACTTTTTTATTGAGCATTTTCTGTCTTGATTATGGTGGTAAAAGTATTGCGTTTAGAGGATTAGATGGAAAGAATAATACTTTTTTTACCACGCTCAAAATGAAAATTGTTATTGCAACTTTCGCAAGTTCCCCAAAAAACGACTCCGTTTTCGGTGTATTTTGAAATGCAGATACCAAAATACCCGACTGAGTAGGTTATACAAGATTTTCATTTTGAAGAGTTTCAAGGGTTTGTTCAATATCGCTGTACAAAAACTGATATCCACTGTCCATTAATTTTTTGGGTATCGCCCAACGGCTCTTTAACACCAATTCTGCTTCTGTACCCAGCACTTTTGATCCGACCCTGATCATCCATTCCGGTTGGCTCATCTGAAATTTCAAAAGAGAAAACCGGCTAAAGCTTCGCATGAATTTCTCATTTCTCACAGGGTTGGGAGAGCAGCAATTGACAACACCTGCAATATTGTTGTGATCTATCAAATGCCGGACAATTGCACAAAAGTCGTCTTCATGCAGCCATGACACCATTTGTTGTCCGCACCCCTGTGTGCCCCCAAGGCTGAACTTTGATAATCTTTTTAATACAGGGAATGCGCCTCCTTCCTTACCCAATACAATTGCCGTTCGCATCGCCACCTTTCTTGTGCCGGGTGTGGGAATATCAAAGAATGTATATTCCCATTGCTTTGCTACGGATGGGCTGAAGTCTTCACCAAAATTGTTGCTGGTCTCATCGTTGCCATGTTCCAGACTGTGTTCATATATGGTGGCAGTAGAACTGTTAAGCCAGACATCGGGTGGTTTGTTGGCCATTACCACTGCGGCGCCCAGGATTAAAGTGCTTTTAAGACGGCTATCTAAAATTTCAATCTTGTTTTCCCGGGTATACCGGCAATTGACACTTTTTCCGGCAAGATTGACCAAAACATCGCATCCATCAATTAAATTCATCCATGGCCCGGGATGTTCTCCGTCCCATTCGAAGAATTCGATATTTTTTTTGGCCGGATGGGCGTGTCTGCTTAATACATGCACATGGCGAAATACTTTGCTCATTTGTAAGGCCAGATGATTTCCCAGAAATCCCGTGCCTCCGGCTATAACGATTTTGTTGTGTTTTGGAGTATTCATAATTCAGGAAATAAATGAATATATTGTAAATTGTGAAAGTTTGACATAAAAAAAATCAAAATTTTGCTGGTCTGTCCAGAATATTCGTATCGTCGTTTGTATTGTTATAATGTGCAATTTTGGTTTTTCTTGCCCACCAAAGTATCCATGTAAAATAGTAGCTGATGCACATTGGAAAGATTACAGTTCCTATTTTAAGAAAAACTGCAAGAGCGGGAGTATGGCTTTCACTTAATCTGAAGATATTGTCCATATTCCAGTAGAACAATATCATCACGATGAGCATCGTGCCATATATTTTAAGATGCCTCTGTATTGAACTGTTCAAATGCTGAAAGTAATACAACAGGATCAGGAAAAATATAACCTGAGCAATCCCTGTCACTATCATACCAAAGGCACCTAAGAATATAGTAATCCAACCCAATGTTGTACCCAGAACGAGTATCAGATTAATGATATAAAGTGCCCTGAACATTGTTATTTCAAAAGTTTTAGAAGTGTTCCCGTAAACCAATGCTGATCGGCTTTGATGAGTTTGTCGAAGGCGCCATCTACCTTGCGGGTAAATTGCTCCAGTGACTCAATAAACTCAATAAATTCCTGTGCTTCTTTTTTGCGGATGTCTTTGGCGTCGATTTCTTTAGCTGCTGACAATGCTTTTAGAATAGGTTCCACTTCTCTTTTTCTGCGTTCGTGTGCAATCCTGGTAGCCACCCTCCAAATGTCTTTTTCGGCAATGAAGAATTCTTTTCGTTCGCCTTTTACTCCCATTCTTTCTACCAGACCCCAATCGCATAGCGCTCTTAAATTGATGTTGGCATTTCCTCTGCTGATTTCAAGTTTTTCCATCACATCCTCAGTTGTGAGGGGTTCTGTATTCACCATCAGAAGGGCATGAATTTGCGCCATCGTTTTGTTGATTCCCCAATTAGAGCCTAATCCTCCCCAGGTTTGAATAAACTTGTTTTTGGCCTCCTCTAAAGTCATTGTCTTAATATTATGAGACAAAGTTAATAGAGAATCCATAACTTTCAAAAAATATTGAAAATAAAAATAGTTTGACTATCTGAAATAACGCAACAAGCTAACTTCCGGGTTAAGGCCTGAATTTCCTTTGAGAAATGATGCGAATTCTTCAGCGAAATAGGGGATGAGCATCACACCTTTGGAGCCAAATCCATTGAAGAGTCCGATGTGCGGCTGATCGGGCAGCAAGCCCATTACGGGCTTCCGGTCGTGCGTGGCAGGACGATATCCTGCTTTGTGGTCTATTACATGGTAGGCACTTGAACTTATTTTTTCGAAGGAGGATAAAATTTCTGCCTTTCCTTCATCTGTAGGGTGCGGATTTGGGTTTTCCAGTTCGTAGGTCGCTCCGAGTCTGAATAGATCATTTCCCAATGGAATGAGGAATTTACCAAAATTCAGCATTCGATCCAGATTCATTTGGGGTATTTTCAGGGTGAGCACCTGCCCTTTATTGGGTCTTAGCAATACCTTATTGAATATCGCTTGAGTGATCATATTGGATCCGGTACAGAAGATTGTCAACTCTGGTGTGATTTCAGATGTGCTTTCGGGAATGTTGTTCGTATTGAATTCTGAAAAGGAATATAAGCCACGCGCCTGAAAATATTTCTGCATTCCCTGAATGAATAATGGCACATCAAGCCAGCCGCTTCCGGTAATTACACCATGACCAAGGGGCTGTGTATAGTTGTTTTTTACATAAGTGTCCTGCAGGTCAGTAATGTAATTAATAAGCTCGTGATGCTCACTGCGCTCATCCCATTCATTCGCAGATAAAATATCGGGAAAAAAACGAACAAGCTCAACGTGATGATAGAGAGTGAGTCCAAGTATAGTTTCAAGTTCATGATAGAAACTATCGGCAACCGGTAAAAGTTTATCTACCAGCCAGCTTTGATGCAGGTTCTTAAATGCCAGAGGGTGCCACATACCGGCTGCCACCATGCTGCTACTGGACTTGTGATCGTTGTCGGATATGCGTATTTCGAATCCGTTTTTAAGCAGTACATATCCGAGAATACTTCCGGCCAATCCCTGACCGACAATGTGGATTTTTGGAAGCAATTTAAATTTTATTTAGGATGGAAGCACTCCAAGTTCTTTCCCGACTTTGGTAAATGCCTTTATCGCTTTATCAATATGTTCCGGCTCATGTGCTGCTGAAAGTTGTACCCGGATTCTTGCTTGCCCTTTGGCTACTACCGGAAAGAAAAATCCAATGACGTAGATTCCTTCGGCGAGCAACCTGTCTGCGAAGTCTTGCGAGAGTTTTGCATCATACAACATTACAGGCACTATGGCACTCTCTCCATCCCTAATGTCAAATCCGGCTGCTTTGATACCCGTTTTAAACTGGCGGATATTTTTGTCGAGCTTGTCGAGGAGGTCTGTTGTGCTGCTGAGCAGATCGAAAACGGCTATGCTTGCGCCTACTATACTTGGCGCCAGAGAATTTGAGAAGAGATATGGTCTCGAGCGTTGACGCAATAATTCAATAATTTCTTTTCTTCCTGATGTAAAGCCACCCATGGCGCCTCCAAGGGCTTTCCCTAGTGTTCCGGTAATTATATCTACTCTGCCAAGTACATTTTTCAATTCAATGGTTCCTCTTCCGGTGGTTCCGATAAATCCTGTTGCATGGCATTCATCTACCATTACCATTGCGTCGTATTGGTCAGCAAGGTCACAAATCTTGTCCAGTTGCGCTACATATCCGTCCATGGAAAACACTCCATCAGTCACAATCAGTTTGAATCTTGCACCAGTTTCAGAGGCAGCTTTCAACTGCACTTCAAGATCTTCCATATTGTTGTTCTTGTAGCGGTAGCGCTGGGCTTTGCACAACCTCACACCATCTATTATGGAGGCATGGTTTAACTCATCACTGATAATGGCATCCTGCTCATTTAATAGCGGTTCGAAAACTCCGCCATTGGCATCAAAGGCTGCGGCATAAAGAATGGTGTCTTCAGTATGCAGAAATTCAGAAATTTTATTTTCGAGTGTTTTATGGATGTCTTGTGTTCCACAAATAAATCGCACGCTGCTCATTCCAAACCCATGGGTATCAATAGCCTGTTTGGCTGCTGCCGTTACCAGCGGATGGCTGCTTAACCCAAGATAATTGTTGGCACAAAAGTTCAGGACTTCTTTGCCATCAGATGTTTTAATTACCGCATCCTGTGGAGTAATAATAATCCGCTCTCTTTTATAAAGGCCGGCTTCCTGAATATTCTGCAATTCCTTTTGCAGATTTTCTTTCATCTTTTGATACATATCGGGTTGCTTAATTGGAGCAGCGAAATTAAGTGAACTTTTCGCGGAACTGCGCGCTATTCCAAAATGTTAATTGATAAGGTTTGTGCAATGATAAGTGGCAGTAATGAATTTACTGAGTAAAAAAGCGAAATTGAAATGGATAATAGGCCCGGGTCCTTTTTAATTCTAATTGGTTCTGAAGATCTGGTCGCATGCGATTTTAGCTGCCTTCTGTTCCGCAGATTTCTTTGATCCACCTTCTCCAATACCGTATTCGGATTCATCAATAACTACAGCGATGCGATAAAAACTTGAACCACCTTCGTTTTTGTGATCCAATACTTTGAAGTCCAGGGTGCGTTTGTATTTCTGGCTCCACTCGTGTAATTTACTTTTATAATCTACATCGTCATGCACGCGGGTGTCAAGTCCATGTTCTTTGAGTAGTTTCAATAAAATATCCCGCGTAATGTCATATCCTTTGTCCAGATATATTGCACCTACCAGTGCTTCCAAAGCATTGCCCACAATTGAATCGTGCATTTCCTGTTTACCCAGATTCAAATGAAGCTGTTCGTCTAGTCCCAGCGTATATCCTACCATGTTGAGATTTTCCCTTCTAACTACTTTACTCTTCATTTTGGTAAGCTCGCCTTCAGGTATCAACGGATATTTATTGTACAGGTAATGAGCTACGATTGAATCCAGAATTGCATCTCCGAGAAATTCAAGTCGTTCATTGCTGTTTTTAAGACCGGGTTTGATTTTGGTAGCAGCCGAACTATGGCGCAACGCCTGTTCGTAAAGTGATGTATCCTTTGGAGAATATCCAAAGGCATTGCGGACAAATTGTCTTATCTCCTGATCGCCAGTATCTTTTTTTCTGAAAAGAGACTTCCAATTCATTGTCAGAGTTTTCTGAAAATAGCAGAAGTATTATGACCTCCGAAACCGAAAGTGTTGCTCATTGCAGCATTTACTGTTCGGTGTTGGGCTTTATTGAATGTGAAATTCAACTTAGGATCAAGCTCCGGATCAGGAGTTGTGAAGTTAATTGTCGGTGGGACAATGTTATTCACCAAAGCCAATATTGTAGCGATTGCTTCAATGGCCCCTGCAGCGCCCAGCAAATGGCCAGTCATGGATTTGGTGCTGCTGATATTGAGGTTGTATGCGTGTTCTCCGAAAATAGACTGAATTGCACGAGATTCCTGGACATCGCCCAATGGGGTCGAAGTACCATGAACGTTCACATAGTCAATTTCATCTGAACTCATTGAGGCGTCCTGAAGCGCATATTTCATCACATTTTTTGCTCCCAGACCTTCCGGGTGCGGAGCGGTAATGTGGTAAGCATCGGCACTCATGCCGCCGCCCATTACTTCGCAATAGATCTTTGCGCCGCGTGCTTTGGCGTGCTCATATTCTTCGAGAATAAGACATCCTGCGCCTTCTCCCAACACAAAACCATCACGGGTTTGATCAAAGGGACGTGATGCAGTCTGGTAATTCTCATTGTTTTCTGACAGTGCTTTGCAGGCGTTGAATCCGCCTACTCCTGCCTCGGTAACAGCGGCCTCTGAGCCACCTGTAACGAACATATCGGCCTTACCCAACCTGATGTAATTGAAGGCATCGATAATGGCATTGTTGGATGAGGCACAAGCCGACACAGTAGTGTAATTCGGCCCTCTGAATCCATAATTGATGGAGATATGCCCGGAAGCAATATCAGCAATCATTTTAGGAATGAAAAAAGGATTAAACCTTGGGGTACCATCGCCTTTGGCGTAGGCAATACATTCTTCCTGAAAAGTGAGCAGCCCGCCGATTCCTGAGCCCCAGATAACTCCAACGCGGTCTTTATCCACAATATCAAGGCTGATTCCGCAATCTTCAATGGCCTCTTTTACCACTACCAGTGCGTAATGCGTATAAGGGTCCATTTTTCTGGCTTCCTTGCGCTCGAGATGGTCTTCAATATTGAAGTTTTTCAATTCGCAGGCAAAGCGGGTCTTGAATTTTGTGGCATCGAAACGCGTGATAAGATTGGCTCCGCTAACCCCATGGATCAGGCCTTGCCAGTAATCTTTGACATTGTTTCCAAGGGGCGTTAAAGCCCCAAGACCGGTTACTACTACCCTTTTTAGCTCCATAAGGAGTGACGGTATTCTGAATTTTTACTTCGAAGTTCCTTCAATGTAGTCAATAGCTTGACCAACAGTCGAAATTTTCTCGGCTTGATCGTCTGGAATGGCGATGTTAAACTCCTTCTCGAATTCCATGATCAGCTCTACTGTATCTAATGAGTCAGCGCCAAGGTCGTTGGTGAAGCTAGCTTCACGGGTAACTTCTGCTTCTTCAACACCAAGTTTATCAACTATAATGGCGGTAACTTTCTGTGTAACGTCAGACATTTTTTCTTTTTATTTAAATGGGTTAAAAATGCGGGGCCAAAAGTAAAGTTTTTCTGCCACCAGCAAAGTTTTTTTTTATTTACGGTAAGTGATTGTTAATCAATTCGTACTAATATTTTGTCGAGTGACTTGCGTTGGATATCGGGCACAAGACAGGCTTCGGCTGCAAATCCTACAGGGATAAGCAAGAACGCACGCTCGTTTTTGGGTCTGCCCAATAAATCACAAAGAAAGTTCATTGGACTAGGTGTATGGGTCAGGCAGCACAACCCGGCCTGGTGGATTGCGGCGATGAGCATGCCTACAGCCAGGCCCACGGATTCGGGCACATAGTAGTTTTGATGTTTGTGGTTGTTTTCTTCAAACTCAAACAATCTTTTGAAAACTACAATGAGGGCAGGAGCATTTTCCAGAAATTCTTTTTGCTCATCGGTGGCCAATGGCTCCAAATCTTTTAACCATTCTTCGCTCATCCGTTGTTCATAATTTAGCCGTTCTTCAATTTCTGCTGCCTCGCGAATCTTTTTCTTAATTTCCTGATTCGTAACCAGACAGAAAGTCCAGGGTTGTTTGTTTGCCCCACTTGGTGCTGTGCCAGCAGTGAGAATTATATTTTCCAAAACCCCTTCCGGTATGGCTCTTTTAGAAAAGTCACGGATGCTCCTTCGTTTTCTCATTAAATCATAAAACTCCTCCGAGCGCTGTCTTATTTGATCTGGGTCGGGCACTGGCGGACTGTAAACGATAAATGGATGTTTCAAGTGCATCATTGATTATTTTCTCCAAAGAAAAGATTGGTCAAATTTCTTGGCCAGACAAATTATTGTTGTTGCTTTGGTGGCTGATGCAAAGAAAGGATTATTTACTTACACAAACTCAAAAAGAACGATACAGTCGTCAAATTAACCTGACGGAACTCGATCAGACCGGACAGATCAGTTTGATTCAGGCAAGCGTTCTTGTAATTGGCTGCGGAGGATTGGGAAACGCAGTAGTGCAATATTTGGCGGCCGCAGGAGTAGGAACGCTTGGTTTGGTGGATCCGGATTTGGTTGAACTGTCTAATTTGCCAAGGCAGGTGGTGTTTCGCGAATCTCAGGTGGGAACAAGTAAGGCTATTGCATTGTCGGCTAACATCGCTGAAATTAATTCGGAAACAGTTGTTCATGTTATTGAATCCAGCATTGATCGGGAGAATGCCCATCTTATCATGCCAGGTTATAATGTGATTGTAGATTGTTCAGACAATTTTGCCACGAAGTACCTGCTGGATGAGAAAAGCAGGGGGTTGAATATTCCATTGGTTTTCGGCGCTGTGCACAGGTTTGTGGGGCAGGTTGGTGTTTTTAATTTGAATGGTTCTGGTGGTTACAGCGATTTATATCCGGAGCGACCAGAATCGCCAATGCCCAATTGTGCTGAAGACGGCGTGATGGGCCCGATGCCCGGAATTATCGGGAGCTTGCAGGCACTGGAAGTTATTAAGGTTTTAACTGGTATAGGAGAACCTGTTGTCAATAGGGTCTTGATTTTTGATGGCCAAACTTCAGAATGTCACTCTTTCAGGTATAAAAAAAGTATTGAACAAAATGAGATCAAAACGAGTCTGAAATTGGGAGAAATACATTATTCACCCGAACTTTGTGATCCATTAAAACAAAGTGAAATGATTAAAGAAATTACTGTACAAGAACTTAAAACTAAGCAAGATTCAGGAGAGAATTTTACGCTGGTAGATGTGAGAGAACCATTTGAATATCAAGACGATAATTTAGGTGGGATTCTTATTCCAATGGGTGAAGTGCCCATGAGATTAGATGAAATTCCGCAAACTGGTGAAGTAGTGATTCACTGTAAAAGCGGAGCGAGAAGTGCAAGTATTGTGAACTTTCTCCAAACCCAAAAGGGGTACTCAAATCTCTATAATCTGAAGGGTGGAATTATGGCGTGGAGGCAAACTTTTGGTCGTTGAGTTTTTGAAACTATTGAATTCTAAGGGTTTTTGAAGATTTATTTTTTGAGTAGAGTTATGGTTAGCTTGTCCTAGATTTGGAGCCTAACTAATACGAAGGGTGAGTTACACTAACTGCAAAATATATCTTTCCGACGAAGGATTCGGACATATTGTGCGCCAGCGAGCTTTGGTGGAAGAGCTTTACAAGTACTTACCTGATGTGAAAGTTTCTGTGCAGACGAAAATACAGTCGGCTGCGGCAGAGAGATTTATTCCAAAGGCAAGCATTATTGAGAAATACAATAACATAACCTGGGACAAAAAACCCAATGGCTCGCCCGATCACGAAAAAATCCGAACCCGATTTGTAGATTACAAGGAAAAATCGACAAAATTTATTGATAGTGAGTTGGAGTCTGTTGATGCTTCATTTCTCATTTCCGATTTTGTTTACGAGGCTTTCGAAGTGGCCAGACTAAAGTCAATACCTTCATTTGGAGTAGCACATTTTACCTGGGATTGGTTTTTTTCAAAACTATATCCGCCTGTGGTTTCAATGAATGTCATAGATTACTTTATGCTTCTCGCATCGCAGGCAACAAAGTTGTATTTCCCGCCTTTTACTCCTGAAGAAATTATACACTACTATGGCGATAAGGCCATGGAAGTTCCTTTGATTTTGAAAGCCGGCATTGAGCATAAAGTGACAGGTAAAACGGATAAATTCAAAGTATTGATCATGGATAGCGGAGCCGGAGTGCTGGCCGATTCAATAGTGAAAGCCCTGGCTTCAGTGGCTAATCTTGATGATTTTGTTTTTTATGTTTCTGATAAATTTAAGTGCGATCAAGCTAATGTATCTACCATTCCCTCATCTGAATTGATGGTGGATTATGTGGCGGATATGAATCTTGTTATTGGGCGGGCCGGATTTAATACCATCTCTGAATGCGTGGGTTTGCGTACTCCTATGTTACTCATTGGAGAGGCAATGAATCCGGAAATGAGTGAGAATATCCTGATGCTCAAAAGACAAAATCTTGGATCCTTTATTTCAATGAATACTTTTGAAAATGATCTGGGGAAATATCTCCCGGTTTTTTTAAAGCACGAATACGGACATATCAAGGAAGTGATGAACAACCACGAAATTGCCACCAATGGAGCCGAAATAATTGTTAAAGACATGTTGAATCACTTATGAGAGTTATTGCAATAATTCCGGCAAGAGGTGGCTCAAAGCGGCTACCAAAAAAAAATATTTTTCCGTTGGATGGTAAACCATTGCTGCAATACACAGTGGATGCCTGCAGGGCTTCGACTTATATAAAAGAAATTTTTTTAAGTTCGGACGACGACGAAATTTTATCCGTTGGAAGAAAATTGGATATTGTGCCACTCAAAAGACCAGCTTCTCTTGCCGATGATAAAACACCCAAAATCGTGGCCATCAGGCAAGCTGCTCTGGATCCAATGGTAGGGAAGCTGGATGCGGATGACATTGTAGTTATTCCCCAGGCCAATTCGCCACAAATTTCAGCAGAACAAATTGACAAAGCCTGCAAGTTGATGTTGGATTATAAATTATGGGAAGTGATGAGTACTGATGATAACGGAGTGCAAAATGCCGCATTCAGAATTGTCAGATTTCATGCCTTATTCAACGAGTTTCTGAGTGCCCACTGTGGTTTTGTTGTGGCCAATAATGTGGATGTGCATACCATTGAAGACATCAACAAACTTGAACATAAGTAATTTCCTAACCTTGGCTTTGCGAAAAGGCTATACAGGATGAGACTTTACGACCAAACATATTTTTAAGTATGGTAGGTTGTCCTTTTATTTGCAAAATATATAATTGAATTCAATATGTTTATTATTTCTGAGATTTTCCCACAACACGGTGGTAGCCTTGAAGTGGCAGAACAGATGATCCTTCAAAGCAAAATGGCTGGTGCGGATGCCGTAAAAGTTCAGCTTTATACTGCTACTCAATTTGGAGCAGAACGCGGTTATCTGGAACTATCCAAGGACGGACTTAAACGCCTTCGCGATTATTCCAATAATATTGGCATTAAGCTTTTTGCCACACCATTCACTATGGAACGCCTGGACTGGTGTCTGGAACTTGATCTTCCCTACCTGAAAGTGGCTGCCAGAATGCACAAGGAATTTCCTGAACTTACCGCGGCGATTATGAGTCATAAGAAGCCTACTTTCGTGAGCATACCTTCTGATCTCAATACGGATGAAGTGATCAAGTTCGATCATTCAATCTATTTGTATTGTGTGGTGAAATATCCAACACGTGTAGACGAGTTTTCGATGCCCGATTTTGGAAACTCAATTTTTCATGGCATTAGCGACCATACTTTGGGAAATGCCGGAGCATTGTTTGCATCTGCTCATGGAGCAAAATATCTCGAAAAACATTTTACGCTCAGGAAGTCATTTCAATACGAAACTGAAAAGGCTCACCTCGGAAGTATGGACATGAATGACCTCATGGAAATCAAACAAACTTCATTTGAATTCGAACGCATCCGCAAGGTGCTTGGATATGATAAATGAACTGAAATCAATTCTTAAAGCTTATGACAAGCTTGAGTCTGCATGGTTTTCAACCGAAAAAAAAACGGACGAATATCTTGCGGCTTCATGCTTTTTTGAAAATATGACTTATCGCCTTACTGATTCTGATAAGCGGGATCCGCTTATCGGTTTCAGAATGGCAAAAAGATTAATTGGAAGAATCTACAGCAAAAAAGATGATTCAATCCAAATTCTGAATCCCGAAGCCACGAATGTTGTATTAGGAGGAATTCTCAGAACCAAAGATGTAATTATTAACTACATCCGAAGATGTTCTAAGGAACCCGTTAAAGCATATATCGCCAAAGATTTTATCTCTGCTTCCGGACAAAAGAAATTTCCACTCCTGCTGGCACTGCTGCCTTTTATGCTGCGCCAGTCATTCAGGTCCATTTTCAGTAGCAGAAGATTAAATCTGGCATTGAGTATTCACGAAGTTTTTGAAATTGCTTTTCTTCTTCATTTTTTCCGAACACAGAATATTAACCATGTTTATGATTGGATTCCTTATGAAAAGGATTCCAACTTTCTGAGTTTGCTGTTGATGAAAGAAGGTATCGCTGTGACGAAAATTCCTTCACCGGGCCCGTTGGCTACGCACAACAGAATAATGATTGGCTCCGAAGTGATTTTGAGCACTCCATATCATTTTGAAGAGCTGAAAAAATTTCAAGACTCTATTCGAACAGGAAAAGTGACCAAGTGGCCACCTCAGGGAGCTGAGGCCCACATTACACAATATTTGAATCATCCTGAAACACCTCAGTTTTCAATAGGATTCTATTCGCATGGATCGTGGGTACGCAAAGAAGAAAGACATTCGCAGCACGGCAGAGAGGTAGATGTGGCTGAATTGAAAATACTTTCTTTTCTGGGGAAATTTGTGGTGGAAAACCCCCAGTACTCACTCGTAATTTTCCCACATCCAAGAGAGAAGAAAAAGGACGTAACAGAAAGGACCAGAAAATTTTATACTGAAGCAATTGGTCACGATCATTTTAAATTTGTACCGGATGGCTTGAGTACTGTTTCATCATTCCATCTGGCGGATATTGCAATAGGAGCTTTCAGCTCGATACTGTATGAAAGAATGTATTGCGGGTATAAAACATTGATTGGAAATATTGGGTTTTACGATTTTCCAATGAACGGAAGTACTTTGAATAATATTTCTTTTGTCACTTACGAAGGAATGAAAAAATTGATAGAAGAATTTGCTCAGCACGATGAAGCATATTATTTTCAAAGGACAAATCTTGATGAATATCGTTATTTACATTATCAGGTAAATGAATAAAATAAAATTTGCAGTTATAGGCTGTGGGAGTATTGGCAAGCGACACATAGCAGTGCTCGATGCTGAGCCTGAAGCTGAGTTGGTTGCTATTTGCGACAAAGATGAAGTAAAGGCCAGGGAACTTTCTGAATTGTATGGAGGCATTCAATATTTTACGGACTACAAAAAAATGTTGTCTGATGTAAAAGCTGATGTAGTGAATGTGGTTACGCCCCACGCAATGCACAAGTTAATGTCTGTTGATGCAATGAATGCGGGCTTTAATGTGTTGGTTGAAAAACCTATGGCGCTTTCCGTGCAGGATTGTAACGCCATGAACGAAGCTTCGAAAGCATCAGGCAAAAAACTATGGGTGGTAAAACAGAACAGACACAATGTTCCTGTTCGCCTCGCCAAACAAGCCATTGCTGAGGGTAGACTGGGTAAAATATTTATGGTGAAGTGCGATATACTCTGGAATCGCTATCAGGGATATTACGACGAATCTCCATGGCGGGGAAAAATTGAAGAAGAAGGTGGCGCACTATTTACACAGGCAAGTCATTTTATCGACCTGCTCATCTGGTGGTGTGGTGATATTGTTGAAGTGAAGGCACATGCCGAAACCCAGAACCACAATATACAAACTGAAGATACAGGAATGGCCATTCTCAAATTCGATTCAGGCACGATTGGGTCTTTGGTCTGGACCACTTGCGTGTACCATAAAAATTTCGAAGGAAGTATTACCATTATAGGAGAAAAAGGAACCATTAAAATTGGCGGCCAGTACCTCAATAAAATGGAATATTGGGATGTGGAAGGATATCCATTGCCTGAAGGAATTGATTTTAATGACAAGCCCAATGCGTATGGCAAATACCAGGGCACAAGTTCCAATCACGACAAAGTGGTAAAGGCCATCATCAGTCGTTTTCATGATGAAAGCGATGAAACCGTTGCGGGCACGGAAGGAACAAGATCTGTAGATGCTATTGAACAAATTTACAAGCACATCAGGGGATGAACGAACCCAAAATATTCAAGTCTGCAATTCGCAATGTTAAATTCGGTCAGGGCGTGAAGGTAGTAGAGCCGGTGAACATTTATGAATGCGAAGTCGGCGATAATGTGTTTATCGGCCCCTTTTGCGAAATACAAAAAAAAGTTCTTATTGGCCACAGAACAAAAATTCAGAGCCATACTTTTATTTGTGAATTGGTTACAGTAGGCGACGATTGTTTTGTGGGACATGGCGTGATGTTTATCAACGACACTTTTAGTACCGGAGGCCCTGCTGGTGGTGATCAGTCTAAATGGAAGAGTACTAAAATCGGAAACCGTGTTTCTCTGGGATCTAACTCAACCATACTTCCCATTGAAATTTGCGATGATGTGGTGATTGGCGCGGGGTCTGTAGTGACTAAAAACATCACCAGACCTGGTATTTATGCCGGTAATCCGGCCCGTTGGCTGAAATCGGTCTGAGGCTGGTGATTTTGAGAGTTTCCTTCTGATATTTGCACCTTGCCTTAATTAATTTAGAGAAATTCTTATGAAGGTTCCTTTTGTCGATCTGTATGCGCAATACCTTACTATTCAATCTGGTATTGATCAGGCTATTGCGCAAGTTATCTCAGAAACAGCATTCATCAGTGGTAAGCACGCCAAAGCTTTTGAAGAGGCTTTTGCCAGTTTCAATGGTGTAAAACATTGTATGGCATGTGCTAATGGTACCGACAGCCTCGAAATTCTTTTGAAGGCCATGAGTGTAGGAGAAGGCGATGAAGTTATTGTCCCTGCTATTTCCTGGATAAGCACCTCAGAGGCCGTTTCATCGGTTGGCGCTACTCCCGTTTTTGTTGATGTAAATGATTTTTTATTGATTGATCTTGCGAAGATTGAAGAGAAAATCAACGCAAAAACCAGGGTCATTATTCCTGTCCATCTTTATGGAAATCCTGTGGATATGGATGCACTGATGGCTATTGCAAAAAAGCATAATCTGATGGTTATGGAAGATTGTGCCCAGGCGCACAACGCCATGGTTCGCGGCAGAAAGGTGAGTACATTTGGGCATTGCGCAAGCTTTAGTTTTTATCCGGGCAAAAATCTCGGTGCATACGGCGATGCCGGTGCGATGACTACAAATGAAGATTCAATTTGTAAAGTGGCTACGGCAATTGCCAACCACGGTCAGGAAGGAAAACATAACCACATCATGGAAGGCCGCAACTCAAGATTGGATGGAGTTCAGGCAGCAATTCTGAATGTAAAACTTCCCCATTTGGACGCATGGACCGAAGCACGCATTAAAAATGCAGCCATTTACAGCGAACTATTCTCGAATTCGAATATTCAAATACCGGTTACTCCTGATTATGCCCGGCATGTTTTTCATCTTTATGTCATCAGGGTTCCGAGAAGAGAGGAATTAATGGCTTTTCTCAAAGCAGCGGGAATTGAGACTGCTATTCATTATCCGGTTCCACTTCCATTGATGCCTTGCTATAATAAATTCAATTTTAAACCTTCTGATTTTCCCGTGGCAACCAGAGCTGCAGGAGAAATTTTATCTTTACCCATGTATCCTGAATTGAGCGAAGTGCAAATACAATATGTGGTAGAGAAAATTCATGAGTTCTATCAATAAAAACATACTTCTGATCAATTTCGACTTTCCGCCAAATCAGGGAATTGGTGGGAGACGTTGGGGTAAATTTGCCAAACAACTGGTACGCGATGGCTATACAGTGCATGTGATCAAGGCTAATCCTGTAGAAGGAAATACAGAATCGCCCTGGACTGTCGATGTACAATCGCCACACATCCACACATATCCGGTTGCAAGAAAATACCCGCAGTCTTTTTCTCATCCGGGAAGTGGATTGATGAGCAAATTGAAATACAGATTGGCCCGGTTTCAACTTCTGAGAAAAGAAAAGGGAACCATTTACGATACATCGATCGGCTGGGAAGCAGAAATGAAATCACAGGCGATCAGGTTGGTTAAACAATTTGAAATTGTGAATGTAATAGCCACCGGAGCGCCGTGGAATCTTCTTCTTTACACGGCAAGACTCAAAGAAATTTTTCCGCAACTCAATATTATTACCGACTTCCGCGATCCGTGGCTGAACGCCAGAAATTATGGAATGGCCACATTGGATGAGTCAAGAAAAAATGCAGAGCAGGAAAAGTTCAATACGGTTATGCGAAATGTGAATGTGGTGACATCACCGAATCAATTGCTTACGAATGAGATTAAATCGCACGCACCGGCAGATATCAAAGCGCGTTTTGAACCACTCATCCACTCTTACGATCCTGACGACATTCAGGTTTTACAAAAGCCCAAAAGTGATGATAAAATAAGAATTGTTTATGGTGGAGATTTATACGTAGAACTGGAGCCGCAACTCAAAGCTTTCCGCAAGAGTGTAGAAGATATTAAAGCCGGTGCTCCTGATCTCTATAGTCGATTAGAGATTCGCATTTTTACCAATGCCAGGGTTCCATCTATACTCGAAGGATTAGACGCTATTAAAGTTTATCCACCTGTGGGTAAAAAATTGTTTGAGGAATTGAGTCAGTCAGATTTTTGTTTGATATTACTCTCATCTGCGAAGCGCAATGAGCAAACCACCAAGTTTTTTGAATACCTGCCTTTCAGAAAACCATTGCTGGTATATGCTCCGGATGGATTGGTGACAGATTTCGTAAAGAAAAACAATATTGGCTTTGCTCCACTTCAGCAAGAGCAAGGCCTTGATAAAATCCTTCATGATTTTGCAAATGGCACCTTGAGTTTTAATTCTCAGTTTGACATTGATCAGTTCACCTTGCCTGTCATTACACAGAGATTAATTTCTTTTTTCAAATGAAAATTCTTTACTACAGTGCGCACCCACATTTAAATCTGGCTGCTCCAAGTGGCCCGGGCACCCACATGCGCGAAGTAATAAAAGCATTTGAAAATCGCGGACATCAGGTGGTCAAACTTATTGCAGGCGGAGAACAACTTACTGTCAACACAGCCATTCAGTTTAAGAAAAAAAATATCAAGGCATTTATTCCTCCTTTTGTCTGGCAAAGTCTTAAGGATTATAAATTGCTGAAGCACGATAGTATGATGAGCAATCAACTAGCCGAGTTGATCAAAAAAGAAAAACCCGATCTTGTATATGAAAGGGGTTATTATTTACTCACTTCCGGAACCAGAATATGTAAAGAATTGGGCGTTCGTCATTTTATCGAAATCAATGCGCCTTATCCCGAAGAAAAGCTGATGATGGAAGGCAACTCCTTTTTCATCAGTAAAGCCAAACAGGCAGAGAAAACACAGGTGAATTTATCGGACCGTGTATTTGTAGTTTCTACTGCGCTCAAGGATTATCTCCAAAAAAATTCAGGCTGTGATAAGAACAAAATTGTGGTTACGCCCAATGCTGTAAATCCTGAGTATATCCGAACAGATAAGGTGAAACTGGATGAGCTGCGAAGGACCTTGAATATTTCGGAAGATGAAAAAGTAATTGGGTTTGTGGGTTCGATTTTCCCTTATCACGGTGTAGATGCTTTACTCGATGCTTTTCAAAGTATTGTACAAAAAACAGGGAGTAAAAATTTGAAATTACTCATTGTCGGTGATGGCGAAATTTTGCCGGAGTTGAAAAATCAGGCCCGCGCTTTTAATCTGGAGTCGCAGGTTATTTTTACGGGTAATGTACCCCACAAAGAAGTGTACAATTATATCTCGCTTATGCACATTACTGTGATGGCGAGGAGCAATTGGTACGGCTCGCCCGTAAAAATTTTCGAATACGCTGCTTTGAAAAAAGTAGTTGTAGCACCCGATACTATACCTGTGCAAGATGTGATGGTGAATGATGTGGATGGTATTATTATTAAGAATGATAAAGAAGATCTCGAACGCGCGCTTTCATTCATTTTAACAAATCCTGAGCGTGCCGAAAACATGGCATCGGGTTTTCATCAGAAAGTAATGAACCAGCACACATGGCAAAATGTGGGTGACAATATTTTAAATGAAGTAAAATGAAAATTCTGCTGATTACCGATGGTGTATTTCCTTTTGTAGTGGGAGGCATGCAGAAGCATTCTCATTATCTGGCGAAATTTCTCAGCCTTAGAGGAAATAAAATTACATTGGTGCATTGTGTGCCTTTTGGGAAAGCTATTCCGGAAAGGACAGAGGTATTGAAAGAGTTAGGCCTGCCCGAAAACAATGACCTGGAAGTTTTGGGATTTCATTTTCCGCGGCCAGGTATTGTGTCGGGCCATTACCTCAAAGAGTCTTATAATTATTCGAAAATTGTATACGACAAACTTCGCGACAGGCTTTCTGAATTTGATTTTATTTATGCCAAAGGATTTGCTGCATGGCATCTGCTGCACGAAAAGTCGAGAGGAAAAAAAATGCCTCCTGTAGCCGTGAAGTTTCATGGCTACGAAATGTATCAGCCACCGGCAAGTTTTAAGTCGAGAATCGAACATTGGATGTTGCGCGGCCCGGTGAAGTGGAATAACCGCGCTGCTGATTTTATTTTTTCTTATGGTGGAAAGATTACAGAAATAATTGAACAACAATTAAAAATTGACCGTAATCGGATCATAGAAATTCCCACCGGAATAGAATCAGGTTGGTGTACTGAAAACAAACCCACAAAGGCAAATGAAATTATAACATTCCTGTTCATTGGCCGCTTTGAAAGAAGAAAAGGAGTGGAAGAGCTCAATGAGGCATTGAAACTATTGAGGACAAGAAAGGATTTGCGCTTTGAGTTTATCGGACCGATTCCACCGGCAAAGAGAATTATTGCAGATAATATTTCTTACTACGGTTCTATAACGGACAAGAGTGAGATACAGAAAATCATGGATCAATGTCAGGTGCTGGTTGTGCCTTCACATTCTGAAGGAATGCCCAATGTGATTATGGAAGGCATGGCCAGAGGTCTTGCCATTTTGGCCACTGATGTGGGTGCAGTAAATACAATTGTGGACAACAGCAATGGATGGCTCATACAACCGGGTTCAGTTGAAGCCATTCAATCTGGATTGGAAAAAATTCTGGCTGAAGACCCCGAAAGGATTTTTCAGCGGCAGTTGGCTTCGGTCCAAAGAATAAAGGATTTCTTTACCTGGGAGCGTGTTTCTGCAAGAGTTGAAGATGAAATTAGAAAGAGACTGTGATGCTTTCAGTATTTTCGCGGCGCATAGCAACTCGTAACAATTGAATAAAGTCTACTTCCCCGGCTTAAACGGACTGCGGTTTTTTGCTGCTATTGCAGTGGTAATTACCCATGTAGAGATGACTAAAAAGTACCTGAGCCATGGCGAAGGTCTTTGGATTAAGGTAGATAAGATCATCGGGTCAGCATTTTCTTCCATTTTGACTGGCGAAATAAGGTGGCAGGCGCCTTTTGTTTCAGCCGCAGGGCCGCTTGGAGTTGTTTTTTTCTTTGTATTAAGCGGTTTTCTCATCACCTTTTTGTTGCTCGAAGAGAAAAAATCTTCAGGTACCATTGCCATCAAAAAATTCTATGCCAGAAGAATACTGCGGATCTGGCCCCTGTATTTTCTGGTTTTCCTGCTTGGGTTTTTTGTTTTGCCCTATATCCCATGGTTTCAGATCGATACGCAGGAAAGCTTTATGATGGATCATTACAAGGTCAATCTGATTTGTTACCTGCTTTTTATTCCCAATCTTGCTTTTGCCATTTACAACCAGTCCTTGCCCAATGTCGGCCAGAGCTGGTCGATAGGAGTGGAGGAGCAATTTTATCTGATCTGGCCTATGCTCATGAAGGTTACGAAGAATTTGCTCAGGACAATGGTCGTGTTTATCCTGATTTTGCTGGCCATAAAATTTGCGCTGCAAGCTATTCCTGACAGCAAACATTATTCAATTGGAATTTTAAAGAGATTCCTTTCAATGTCAAAAATCGAATCGATGGCTTTGGGTGGAATTGGCGCCTATTACTTGTACAACCACAATGAGAAGGTCTTGAAATGGGTATTCGACAGGAAGATGCAATGGCTGGCTTATTTGTCTATTCCGGCAGTCATTCTTTTTACACCGGTTAGTTTATATTCAATCACTTATCTCTGGAACAGCCTGGCTTTTCTGGTCATTATCATGAATGTTTCTTCTAACCCCGGGTCTATTATTAAGCTGGAAAACAAGGCTTTTAACTTCCTGGGCAAGATTTCTTATGGCATTTATATGTACCATCTTATTTGTATCACATTTACCATCTATCTGGTAGATTATATCTTCCATTTCGAGCATCGGCAGATCTCTTTTGGCTACACGCTCTTGATTTATGCCGTTTCAATCTTGCTGACAATCTTAGTTTCTCACTTGAGCTACACCTATTTTGAGCGTATTTTTACCACCAGGAAAAAGAAATTCACCACAGTAATCAGTGGCGATGACGCCAGAGCTTAGTTAACATGTTTAGATGGTTCACGATCATAGCGATATTCTTGAGTATATTTTCGTACTCCTATATTTTTGCACGCGAACCTTTTGAGTTTTATGTCAGCTATGTAATCTACATTCTTTACTTCCCTGTATTTTTCGTAAAATTCGGGGTTCCCAAATGGCCAGTGCTGTTGTTCTTGCCATTGCTTTTTTTTGGCATCATATATTGTCAGATCGGGCTTAATACCTATCAGCAATTCTTCAAGATTTTCATTGGATTCTTTGCCTCGGTGCTTTTCTATCACTATGTGGTGCAGGTATTCGACCACGACCTCAAACAACTTTACAGGTTCTACCTGAAGGCCTGTTATATCATCAGCATCATTGGTATTTTTCAATTGTTTTCTTTTTATGTCGGATTTACTCCCGGCTATAAGTACCACTGGATTTTTAATAAATGGAATGTAACAACCGGTGGTCTGGGCATCAGGGTGAATGCCATTTTTTCTGAACCGGCTTACTACGCAGCAACATTGGCGCCTGCATTTTTCACTTCTGTATATAATATTTCTACACGCTATCCGATTTTCATTACAAGATTTCAGAGTTGGGTTACCGGAATAGCTTATTTGCTGACTTTCTCAAGTTTGGGTATCGGCGCAGTATTCATGACCATCATTCTTTTGCTCATCAATTTTGGTTTCATTCGTTATGCACTTGTATTTATTCCGCTTCTAATCTTTACCTTCAACTATGCCTATAAAAACGTAGATGAATTCAGGGATCGATATGACGGAACTTTTGAGATCTACACCACAGAAAATATTTACTCTTACGATATCCACGGCAGCAGTTTCGTACTGTACAACAACTCTCACGTGGCCTGGCAGAACTTCATCCGGAATCCATTTTTTGGCACTGGTCTGGGATCGCATCCCATGGCATTCGATAAATACTCACTCACCAATACTGTTGGAGCGGTTCAAATTGACTTCAATAAAATGGATGCCAACTCCATGTTTCTGCGGTTGATGTCAGAAACAGGGCTTTATGGTCTGATTCTGTTTGTAATGTTGCTCTTGCGGTGTTGGGTCTTTAAGCAGCGAACGGCAGACAGGGAGTTGTGGGTCATGTCAAACAGCCTCGCCCTCATCATCATTCTCTATCTTGTAAGGCAGGGCCACTACTTTCTGAATGGTTTTCCATTTTTTATCTGGCTCTATTACTACACGGCGGTTACCAACTGGCGCGAAAGAAAAAAATCCAGAGCTGAAGCAGCGCT
The DNA here is from genome assembly GCA_031378885.1 of Flavobacteriales bacterium. Taxonomy (GTDB): domain Bacteria; phylum Bacteroidota; class Bacteroidia; order Flavobacteriales_D; family Sanyastnellaceae; genus JANNEQ01. The sequence goes on along the minus strand of JANNEQ010000158.1, from coordinate 12,361 downwards.
GGCTAAAGATTCAGATAGCGGTCTACAACCTTCCACCATCTTGAAACGTCCCATTGTCCCAATGCAAACTTGATCTTACCGTCCCTCCAGAATATTTCTATATTTCTTCTGAAAATAACCTGGGGGTTTTTCATCCTCGAATGCATTCCGGGAAAAGTAGTAAAATGAAATGCGTAATGCCCTGCAATCATTTTTTTGGCTTCAGCATTCACAGAAAAACCTGTATGATTGGGTGAGCAGAATGTGTCCACACTTACGCCAAGGTTAGTTTCTAATATTTGCTTGCTGTCCACAATTTCAATCGCGAGTGCGGCGGATTTCATTTCTGCCGTAAGGCAATGACTCATTGTATGGCAACCAACGGAGTGCCCGACTTTAATTAAAATTTTGAGTTCGTCATAACCCATCGACACAAAATCTTCAGGCTGATTGTCGATCTTACTGTCTACTACAGGCCTTATATTTTTTCTGTAATAATCCTCGGGCTCATTTGAAGCAATGAAATCGGGCACAACAAAAAATATTGCATGAATGCCCTCTTTGTGGAGTATGTCTGCAGCACTGAAATTATTCCTTAATCCATCATCAAACGTGTACAGCACATAAGGGCCGTCTTTCAATTTTCCATCGAAATAATCCTTGAGCTGATTGGGTTCAATAGCGCGGAACTTTTGTTTGAGTTTTTTTACAATTGAAGCAAATTCTTTTAATCTGCTCCTGGGTGTACTGTGTATGCAAAGCACGATCAGTTCATCTTTCGGATAATTCAAACCGCCAGCCAAACCTTCAATGGCCCCCAGACTTGACTTGATTATATCTGCGATTAGTTGTTTCATTACCATGTATCAATATCTCCCCTGAACATCCACCAGTTGCTCCAATCAGTTGTCTTATCGGCTATCGGACCTTTGCTGATAAAGTAAATTTTCTTGTCTATTTTTTTGAAGCCGTTTGCTTCCACACCACCCGTGAGATGCGGCGATAGCGGATTGATGGCAAAGGACAACATCGTGAAATTGGCAGAAGATTTTACTTCTTTTATCAATGACTTTATTGCTTCATTGATAAGTGACTGATCGAGTTTGCTGGCCACCATCTTGCCTATAATCAATTCCTTGATGTACTTCTTTCTGCGTTGAGCCTTGAGCTCAAACAATACCTTTTCTCCATTTTGCTCAAATGTATAACGGTAGTAATCTCCGCTTTCGTAGGCAAACCGATAGGCATCATATTCAGCGGATTGTTCTACCGAAACAATTTTATTCGAACTGGCCAGCGATACTTTTTTTCTTTCACCCCATTTCTTTTTAAGCTGTACTTCTGGATTGCTGAAAAAGCTGCTCACCGGCGACAAAACTTTCACATACCACTGCAAATTAAATGGATTCAGCCATTTGTTGCGGATAAAGGAATTATAAGAAGCCTCTACCGGAAAGCCAATCAGCAGGTCGTGCGGAAGGCCACTTTCCGGTTGATGGATGTAATTCAGCAATTTAGCGAATATGCCTTTGCCCCTGTATTGTGGATGAACCAAAGAATTGCCCGATTGATAAGAAAGGACCTGTTTGCCATCGATAGTAACCGGCCAATAAAAAAAAGATTGGAATCCACTCACTATTTCACCATCGAGCGAAACAATCCGGATGCATTGTTTTTGCTGGAAAGGATGCTCGTAAAAGTTCTGAAAAAGCGTTTCAAAACCACCTTTGTCAGTGCCATATTCAAGATCAAACAATTCCACTACCTGTGGCCTCATCCAATCTTCATACTTTTGAATCGTCATAATATCTTTATTTAGCAAAAGGCGAATATGAAAAGAATTCTGATTCTCTACAGAGAATTGGCCGGATACTTTGTAGAATGTGTCAACCATTTGTGCGACAATTTTGGCGTTGAGGCCGATATTGTGGCTTATCCGGTAAATCCTGATGCTCCTTTTCTATTTTCTTTCTCCCCAAAGGTAAAAGTTTATGACCGAAACAAAGTCGATTTGGCAATGTTGCTAAAGATGACTGAATCAAGCGATTACGATTTAATTTTCTGTGGAGGCTGGGGAGATAAGGATTATCTCAAAGCCGTGGCCTCCAGAAAAAGGGCAAAGGCATTGCTTGGATTCGACAACCAATGGCAGGGATCGCCCAAACAAATTCTTGCCTCGGCTTATTCCCGATTCAAAATAACTCCCTTGTTCGATGTGGCCTATGTTCCCGGAAAGGGGCAATTTCTGTTCGCCAGAAAAATGGGCTTTGCTGCTAAAAACATCATTCAAGGCGCCTATTCGTGCGACGTTCAAAAATTCAGCAGGCTTTACGAAGCAAGAAAGACGCTCAAATTGAGCGGGCCGAAAAAACTGATTTATGTGGGCAGATATGCGCCAGAGAAATTTGCCAACGAATTATTCGAAGCATTCAGGGAGCTTTGCGATGAAGGACTGTCCAATTGGCAGCTTCATGCGGCAGGAGTCGGTCCGCTATGGGAGAATCGCCTGCAACACATGGCCATTGTTCACCACGGATTTCAACAACCTGCCGATCTCTTTGAAATAATGAAAGAGGGAAATGTATTTGTCTTACCCAGTATATTTGAGCCCTGGGGAGTGGCAGTGCATGAATTTGCAGTGGCGGGTTATCCATTGATTCTTTCAGATAAAGTAGGCGCAAGAGAGGCTTTTTTATCTCATGGTGAAAACGGAGTAATTTTTAAAGCTGGTTTGAAATCAGAATTGAAATCGGCATTGAAGAAAATACTGAATTCAACAGACAGTGAATTACAAATTATGGGCGACCTGAGTCATAAACTTGCACTCAGAATTACACCCGAAACATGGGCCAGAAGTTTATTTGACTTAATGAAATAAAGAATGTCAAAAATTTTAATTACAGGCGGAGCTGGTTTTGTTGCAAGTGCAATGGCTGCTTCGCTTGCATCTGATCCGACAAATGAAGTAGTGATAGTGGATAACCTGGAAACAGGTTTGATGAAAAATGTACCTTCATCTATTCACCACAATATTACTTTCATCAAAGCGGATGTCAATGACTTCAGGGATATTTCCAGTGTTTTTCACGCATGGAAATTTGACTTCGTATTTCATTATGCAGCCATTGTAGGTGTGCAGCGCACACTCGCCCAACCGGTAAAAGTATTGAACGACGTAGAGGGAATCAAGAACCTTCTCAACCTTTCGAAAAATACCGGAGTAAAGAGAGTTTTTTATAGCAGTAGCAGCGAAGTATATGGCGAGCCTGTTCATTCTCCGCAAAACGAACACACCACTCCGCTTAATTCGAGACTGCCATACGCCATCGTAAAAAATATCGGAGAGGCTTATCTCAAATCGTATTGGAATGAATACGCGCTGGAGTATACCATCTTCAGATTTTTTAATGTGTATGGCCCGAAACAAAGCGAGGATTTTGTCATTTCAAAGTTCATCAAATCTGCGATGAAAAATGAGGACATTACAATTTTTGGCGACGGTACACAATCCAGAACATTCTGCTATATCGACGACAATGCAGACAGTTGCAGAACTATTTTTGAGAAAAATTTATTCGTCAACGATGTAGTCAATATCGGTTCGGATATAGAGGTAAGCATACTCGATCTGGCCAATTCTATCATCAAAGTTTCTGGCTCTTCTTCTAAAATAGTGCATCTTCCGCCATTGCCTGAAGGCGATATGACAAGAAGAAAACCAGATATCACCAAGATGAAGAGTGTGTTGAACAGACCATTGATCACTCTCGAAGTTGGAATAGAAAAAGTAATTAAATCGATACAATCTGCCTGATGTGTGGAATTAGTGGAATATATGGCTATCAGGATCGGACCAAAGCCGAAAATGGCGTAAGGAAAATGAACCTTGCTATCCAACACCGCGGACCTGACGCTGATGGTATCTGGTTCAATGATACTGTTGGACTGGGGCACAGAAGACTTTCTATCATCGATACTTCACCCGCTGGGAACCAACCTTTTTTTTCGAAAGAAAAAGACTTGTCGCTGGTATTCAATGGCGAAATATACAATTACCTGGAATTAAAAAATGAATTGTCAGATTCATTTACTTTCGAAACAGGTTCAGATACAGAAGTAATTCTTGCTGCTTACCGCAAATGGGGCAATGATTGTATCAGCCATTTTTATGGCATGTTCGGCTTTGCGCTCTGGGACGAAAAATTACAATCGCTCTTTTTGGTGCGCGACAGACTCGGCATCAAGCCTATCTATTACGCACAAACACAAGGAGGCTTTGTATTCGCCTCCGAAATAAGAGCACTATTGCAATCTGATTTCGTTCAACGAAAAATCAATGCAAATGCACTGGCAGATTATCTGCGCTACCAAACTGTACACGCTCCTGAAACAATCATCAGTGGAGTGAAAATGTTGATGCCCGGACATTATGTACAGCTCTCTGCGCAAGGAATCGAATTCAATAAATTCTGGGATCTTTCCGGAAATACACGCCGCGATGTGGCGCTGTTTTCTTCCACACAAATTAAGAAGGATATTTCTGACATCCTGCATTCGAGCATAGAAATCCGCATGAGAGCCGACGTGCCTTTTGGCGCTTTTCTTTCCGGCGGAATCGACTCAAGTGCCATTGTTGGTTTGATGAGCGAAATTTCTACGCAGCCTGTTAAAACTTTTGCAGTCACTTTTCACGAAAAAGAATTTGACGAAAGTCCATATTCGAAAATGATTGCGCAAAAGTTTAAAACAGATCATACAGAAATCAAGCTCAGTGCCAACGACTTTCTGAATCTTGTTCCTGAAGCCTTGAATGCCATGGACCATCCCAGTGGTGATGGACCAAATACTTATGTAGTTTCGAAAGTAACACGTCAGGCTGGCGTAAAGATGGCCCTGAGTGGATTAGGCGGCGATGAAGTTTTTGCCGGATACGATGTCTTTAAAAGAATGTCAGACATAGAATCCAAACAATGGCTCAACCTCGCGCCGAAATTCCTCCGACAATTGTCTGGGAAATTTCTGGTGCAGTTCAAACCTTCTGTGGCGTCGGAAAAAATTGCGGAGAGTCTGAAACAAAGTTCACTGGATTTTGTGCACCTCTATCCAATCGTTCGTCAATTGTTTCGCGACGAATCTGTGGCTGAAATATTAAATCTGAAAAAGCTTCCCGAGAATGCTGTTTCAGTTGCTGCAAGATTTGCTGAAGCTTCTAATCTCGAAACACTTTCAAAAGTTTCTATTGCCGAAATCAGCACATACATGCAAAATGTATTGCTGCGCGACGCCGATCAGATGAGTATGGCCCACGCGCTCGAAGTGAGGGTTCCATTTCTCGATCACCGTTTGGTGGAATATGTATTGGGTGTAAATGATGTGACTAAATATCCACACACAGCCAAACAACTACTCACCGATTCATTGGGCAATCTTCTTCCTCGTGAAATTATCGATCGCCCTAAAATGGGATTCACTTTTCCGTGGGCCTTCTGGATGAAGAATGAATTGAAGTCTTTTTGTGAAACCCAATTGAAGGCGCTTGAAACTATTAATGAAATCAATTTCGGACAAGTAATGATTCTTTGGGAACGATTCTTAAAAGGAGATACTTCCATTACCTGGTCAAGAATATGGCCGCTTGTTGTTTTAGGACATTGGATAAAAAAGAATGATGTTCAATAAAGGAAAAAAAATTCTGGTTTTTTCAGATTGGTTTCTGCCGGGCTATCGTGCTGGCGGTCCCATTCGTTCGTTGGCCAATATGGTGCAATCTGTAGAGCACAATTTTTATATTGTCACGAGAAATACAGATCATCATTCTGATGTTCCATACAATGGAATTCCATCAGACCAATGGGTCGATTTTTCGCCCAATGTAAAAGTGTATTATTTTACTGAAAGCAATATTTCATCAAAGGCTTTTGGCAAAATAATTCAGGATATCAAGCCCGATAGATTGTATTTCAACTCATTGTTCTCACCGGCTTTTACTATTATGCCTCTCAATGTTGCAGGGACACTTGTTAGCAGAGAAAAAATAATTCTCGCTCCACGCGGCATGCTTAAACCCGGTGCCCTGTCTGTAAAGGCAAACAAGAAGAAGATTTTTTTGTTATATGCTAGAATTGTTGGGCTTTTTAAAGGCATTGTGTGGCACGCCACCAATGAGGAGGAAATAAACGAAATAAAAAAAGTATTTCGCAATGCCACTGATATTCGTTTTTCGGCTAACCTTCCGTCTTTACCACCAGAGCTTCCGGCCGGAATTTCAAAACAAAAGGGTGAATTGAAGTTGATCTGTATTGCCAGAATAAGCCCTGAAAAGGGAATTCTCGAAGCAGTAAAATTTCTAATGGATGCTGATCTTCCGGGCAAGGTGACCTGCGATTTTTATGGAATAAAACAAAATGCTGAATACCTCATTGAATGCGAAAAGGCCGCTCAGGGAAAACCAGGGCTAACCATTTCTTTCAAGGGTGAAATTGAACCTGTTCACATTCCTGAAACACTCACTCAATATCATTTTTTCTACATGGCCACCTGGGGCGAAAATTTCGGGCATTCCATTGCGGAAGCACTCAACCATGGATTGCCTGTGGTAATTAGCGACCGCACTCCCTGGAGAAATTTACATCGCATCAACGCCGGTTGGGATATTCCATTGAATGAATCGGCATTCGAAGTTGTTTTGCAAATATGTCTGTCTATGGACAATCAGGACTATCAGGCCATGAGAAAAAAGGCTCATCAGCATGGCGCAGCCGTGGCCAGGGACCCTAAATCCATTGAAGATGTGTACAGGCTTTTTGAATAACAGGCACTTTGGGGCATTGTAATCCCCGGTGAAATTGAGTCTGGATCAGAGACTTTTTATTTCCGGAATTTTCACACTTCGTTAATACTTTAGATACTAATCTCTGCATTACCTTCATCCCCTTATTTTTCTACAATGAATCTCGTAGTACTATCACGCGATACCAAGCTATACAGCACCAGAAGATTGGTTGAAGCCGGCGAACAGCGCGGCCATAATGTTAGGGTGATCGACCACCTCAAATGCAATCTTGTAATTGAGAAAAAGAATCCGAAAATCATCTATCGGGGCGAAGAAATCACTGATGTACAGGCGGTGATTCCACGTATTGGTGCGTCAGTTACATTTTATGGAACCGCAGTAGTGCGCCAATTCGAAATGATGCATGTATTTACTGCTGTTGAATCTCAGGCCCTGGTCAGATCGCGCGACAAACTCAGAAGTATGCAGATTCTTTCGCGCGCCGGTTTGGGCTTGCCCAAAACAGTATTTACCAATTACTCAAAAGACGTCAGTAAAATTATTGATGAAGCCGGTGGAACTCCGGTCGTAATTAAATTACTGGAAGGAACCCAAGGACTTGGTGTAGTATTGGCCGACAATGAAAAAGCTGCCGTAAGTGTTATCGAAGCTTTCAACGGACTCAAAGCCAGAGTCATTGTTCAGGAGTTCATCAAAGAAGCAAAAGGCGCAGATATCAGAGCCTTTGTAGTAGATGGACAAGTAGTAGGCGCCATGAAAAGACAAGCCAAAGAAGGAGAATTCAGATCCAATCTTCACAGAGGAGGCACTGCTCAGGTGATTGAATTGACTCCTGAAGAAGAAATTGTGGCCATCAAAGCTGCCAATGCTCTTAAGCTTGGAATAGCTGGTGTGGACATGTTGCAAAGCGAAAGAGGTCCGCTCATTATAGAAGTAAATTCTTCTCCCGGACTGGAAGGCATTGAAGCAGCCACAGGAAAAGATATTGCCGGGCAGATTATTAAGTATATTGAGAAGAATGTTTGATGTTGGTTTTGTTTTGAGTTGTTGGAATCAGTTTTAAATTCTTTGTATAAGGCAGGCAGCTAAATTGAGGGATTTAAGGATGTGGCGAGTCTGTTCTTTCAATGCAAAATTTGTGGGGAATTTACATGAAGCAGATGCTTCTTTCGAATGGTTTGAGTGAATGTTTCTTTTATGCCAAACCAGTAGTGCCTTCTTCCATCTTTATTACTGACCAACAAGTTTTGTCTTGTTATCCGCAAGTTGCTGTTTGATATACAGTTTCAGTTCTTCGAAAGTCATGTCTTGGGTTTCAGAGCTTATTTTGTCCCTGATTTCCCTCATCATTTTTACAGCGTCGAACTGTTTTTCTTTTTTATTCGTTTCCATAATTTACTAAATCTTTAGGACTTCTAATTTCAATCATTGGGTATCCAAGTCGCAAATTCACAGAATTATAACCCTTAATTCTGGCAAGGTTTACGATATGTTTAAAGTTCCAATTCGCTCAAAAGAAGAGGAACTTCGTTTAACGCTCATATATTATTGGCCTTAATCTTATCTATCCCAAAGTACTTTTGAGGAAATTGCTTTCTTCACGTCAATTTCGAATTGCTCTGCGTAAGATGGAAACAATCCGGTGTATTTAGCAGCATCCATGGGTAAAAGTGAAATTAGCTCCGGGGATTTTGGATTTTCTCCGTATCCGAGAATAATAAATACTGGTGTATGTCTGTGGTATTCACGATATCGCTTCAATTGATTGTCCTTGCACCAGACAATTTTACCATTGTAAAGGCCAGATCGAAATTTGGCTTCAACGTAAAACTCCCTTTTTGTCCATTTGTCTCTGAATTTAAAGTCCGGCTTTAAAGAAGATTCAACATAATCTCTGCTATTGGAGCGGTAATCATGAGTCCTTTCAATTAAATCATAAAACCGGTCAATGAATAGATTTTCTCGAACGTAATCCTCAAAGTGTTGCCCAGCTTTAAATGATTCCGGCGTGGTTGCCTCATCAAACATTGCTTGCAGTCCTTTTCCAAGAATGGATAGTAATTTCATGGTTTGTAGTTTTATGGCTTAGAACTTCAGGTTGTGAAAAAACTCACCAACCCGCCAGTAATAATTATCCGATAAATATACTCAAAACCTCTTTACTTCAAACGCAAATTCAGGCTGGAAGATTGGATGAAATTTTAAAAGCACCCTCACCCAAGCGACTTTCTCGGATGCTTCAGCAAATGTTTTTCTGTTACATCCACAATAAATCTTCGCAACAAAGTTTTGCGCCCAATCAGAACCTGAAATTTCATTTCAGATCTATCAGATAAGGATACTTCAGAATGTATCAGTTTGCGCCCTATCTTGATTGTAGTTCTGATGCAATAACGCAACTCCGAATCGCCAAAGGAACTACGGACTTCTTTCTGATAATATTTTTTAAATAGAAATGATTTTCCTCCGGAGCCGTCCAGATCAAAAACGGCCTCCAGAAACTTTTCGCCATCAACCTCCACTTCTTTGCACGACAGACAATGAATAACCGTCCTGTAAGCGCCGGTATCTATTTTGGCTTCCACAGTTATTTCGCCCAATTCCATCAGGCGTATGTATTCACGCCGGCCAATTAGTTTTCTTCGGCCAGGAATTTCGTGGTTGTAATCAGTCATCGGACGATCGAATCAGTTCCCTGAAAGAACTTGTTTCACAATATCGGCTATGGCCTTTCCATCTGCTTTGCCCGCTAATGCTTTATTGGCCGCACCAATAATTTTACCCATATCGCCGGGGCCTGTTGCTCCCATGTTTGCAATAATAGATTTTACCTCGGCAGTGATGGCCTCAGTGCTAAGCTGTTCTGGCAAATAGGCTTTGATCACATCGGCTTGTTTTTGCTCTTCATCCACCAGATCCATTCTGCCCTGTGTCTTGTATATTTCTATGGATTCTGCTCTTTGCTTGAATAACTTGTTCAATATGGCTATGCCGCGGCTGTCGTCCACGGTGCCGTCGCCGCCAGCAGTAGTCATTTCAAGGAGCAATTTGCTCTTGATATCACGCAAGGCCATGAGTTTATCTTTCTGGCCACTTTTCATGGCTTCTTTTATGTCGTTGTTGATTTGATCTGTAAGTGACATGTAATTGAATTTTGTGCGAATTTAATAGATTTTGATACTTGTGCCTAGTCCGAATTATCAGGGATTTCCGAACACAATGGCTCTGGGCAAGACAATTTTCAATCAAGATTGAGATGCCCTGTATTACCTTCGTTCAAATTCTCGACTGATGTTTACCAAAGTTGATATTGAAAAATACTTTATGGCCGAAAAACAGGAAAGCCTCATTTTTCTGGTAATTGGAATTGTGGCCATCGTTTCGGCAATTGTTTTTATGCTCATCTGGAAAACATCGTTTTTCAAAGGAATGGCCATACCACTCATCGCTGTGGGAATTATTCAGGCCGTCGTAGGTTGGACAGTTTACAAAAGAAGCGATAGCCAGCGCATCGACAATGTGTATTCCTACGACATGGATCCGGCCAAACTCCGCAATCAGGAAGTTCCGCGAATGGAAGTGGTAATGAAAAATTTTGTCATCTACCGTTATGTGGAAATAGCATTACTCATTACCGGAATTATCTTGATTTTTCTTTTCCGGACTAATCCTGAAAAAACTTTTTGGTATGGCCTCGGATTAGCGCTGGCAATTCAATCCTTGTTGATGCTGATCGCAGATTATTTTGCGGAAAAAAGAGGGCATGAATATTTTGATGGATTGATGTCTTTTTTGAAGATGTAGCAACAATTTTCAATCTTTTATTTTATTTCCGGATAGTTCATCGCAATCTTTTATCTGTTTCAATGGGTATGAAATATTTGGGAATAATTCAGAAGCAAATTGATAATACGTTTTGGCTTCATCGAATTGTTTTTCGGCAAAAAGATGATCAGCCTTAATAATAAAAAATTTGTATAGCGCCGTTGGGTCTCTGGGCAGAATAGGTTCACCAGCGAGATCGTATTGTTCCTGGGTGAGGCTAATTGCTATTTCATTGGAATAATAAAACACATTCTCAATTTTTACTTTTACCCGGAACTTTGCTGTGATTTTCCCATGTGTGGTTTTTTTGATCTGAAAGGGTAAAGCATGGTTAGAAGCCAAAGGCATCGTATAAAAACTATTCCCGCAATTGTATCTACTGGCATCTATTCTCTGGAATTCTGTCCAGATTGAATCCTTAAAAACCTCAGTGGAGAAGCCGTCAAGATTTCCCTCAATTCTTGATACTGATATGTTTCTATCAAGTGGATTCAAAATGTTGCCATCAATTACTCCATTATCTTTTCTGATAATAACACTAACCTCCCTTGTTTCTTCTAACACTTGATCTTTGACATGGGATATTTTAATTTCTTTTTCTGCAAAAACCTCTAAATAACGCCAGTCACTCTCAACGGATTGGGTCATTGAGCAAAGAAAAGCAAACAACAAAATTGTGAAAATTTTCCCCATAATTGTTATCGTAATACACTCTGAATTGTTTTTTCTTCTTTTCTGGAAAAGTAGCAAGTCCTACTGCAGGATGATGTCTGAAAAAGTGGCATGGGTGCGACATCATAAAAGCCAGAGCCTTCTTCTACTGCGCGTCCGTAGAATATCATTTCTGCTCCGATGTCCAACAAAAGGCCGCAATCGCCGCTACCCAGACCCGTTCGAATAATGAGTGTGTCAAGATTTGAAGCACCTTTGTACGAACTCTCAACTAATACGATGTATTCGTTCACCCTTTGGGGTTCAAAATACAATCGATTCATTTTTTTGCTCAGGGAATCCAGATAATCTTGGTTTTGATTTAACGGTTTTGAGTATTCAGCATCTAAGATCCTACCTCGAATTACAAGGGCTGAGTTCTCCACCGCAATATTCACAGCTTGCTTTTCTTTGCAGTCACAAGAATAGGAATTCTCAAATAGCAGGACTGAAAAAAGTAGAAGAAGCATTTTGGTATTCATAATCCATCAATCAGGAATAATTCTAAAACATCGTGATTACTGTAAAAGTAAAGAAATAAATTAGATCTACAACTGTTCCATCAAATCCTTTTCTCGGATTCTTTTTTTTCTTAAAGCTATCAATAACACAACTACAGATAGCAGGGTTATTGCAGCAATTCCACATATCTCCAGGGTCAGCCATATTTCAACTTCATGAACGCCGGGTAAGACTATCCTCAGAACGGGCTCAACAGAAAAAAAATAAGCAACCACTGCTATTAACCAGTATAAAAAGTGCCTGTGATATATTGAATTCATTTATCGAAGGAGTTGTTTTTTTTAGATCAACCGCAAAAGTTGGGGAGTAACGAAGCAAACTGTGCAGATTGATCATGTCCGGAGGGCGGCAGCGAAAGCTTATCTGTTGGCGGTTGTGCCTTAGTATTCTTTTATCAATACGTCAGTTGGAATTCCCAGAACGTCATGCAGTTTGCGAATCATTTCCAGAGTGAGTTTTCTCTTGCGATTTAAGATTTCGCTCACACGGCTTTTAAGCCCAATAACTTCAGCAAGATCCTTTTGCTTATAG
>JANNEQ010000152.1:0-30888 GCA_031378885.1 Flavobacteriales bacterium | reverse complement strand
GTCTTGAAGTAATACCACTTTTTCATTTCTTCTACTGAGGAGTCGTATTGACAAACCTTGGGTGGTGGCTCGTGTTTACAACATACCAAAAGGAGGAGAGTAAAAAGGCACAGGAGTGATATAGGAAGTTTTGATTTCATTTTTCTTTTAGTTGAGATCAAATGTAAATGAAATTTTACATCTAGTCGCTTCTTTCAATGAACTATTTTATTCATTTTTATTCGGTCACATTTTCTTTTAAGGAATCAATTCGCTGAATTCGAAAATTTGGTTTTAGATTCCCCCATTATCCTTGAACAAGGATGTCACCTGATCCAGGCTCATTACATTATTGGATTGATATTCTGAGTGAAAACCTGCTGATCTTGCTTCCGGAGAATAACAATTATCTCTGGTACCTTCATCACTGGCTTCGCGGCCGTATTGTTGTGTTTCGCTGTGCCCCGAGTCGGTGTTTACGAAATTGCAATCCCGGTTGAAGATGGGGCTGTAGTCGTTTTGAAAATTTAGATAAAATTGATTATGAACATCATCGCGCAGGATGAGGCCGTTGAGGTCATCAACCTGCTCTATCTGCGTACCACTGAGGTATTTTTCAGCTCCTTTATCCAATCTGTTCACAGCCTGTATAGCGTAGTATAATTCACTTTTACTTTGTTCAAGTTGTATTAAAATCTTCTGCTTTTCATCAATGCTGGCAGTGGAGTTGTAATCGGTAAGTAACAACTTTATTTCTGTAGCCAATACTGAAAGATAGTGGCCGAGATAAATCGTTGCGTCTTGCCAGTACACCCTACTGGTTAATACATCGCCAGTCGAGTAGGGAAATCCAATCGCCCGGGCCGACATCGGGACACTTTCGCCCTGATCGCTGCCTACTTTTAAAAAATTCTGGCGCAATCTGTCGCGATAAGCCCAATACTTATCAAGGTTATCGCTGCCAGACTGAGCACATATTTGAAAATAAAACGCTAAAAAAATCAGCGATAATAGATAGTGTTTTTTCATTTGAATATAATTTTAAAGTTTACTGTATTATTGAATAATTAATCAAATTCCATGTCTGAAGTGCGTTTACTTTTTCCATTCCTACGATACCCACATTCCTAGCTATCCAATATCGCATATGTTCGCCATCTTCTGAAAGATCATCTTGAACTTCCCATAGAACCACATCATTGAATACGCTATCCTGAACTTGCAGACTTGAAAAAATATCCTTCACAAAACTGACCCCACTTCCACTACCTGTATAATTTCCTTTTATTATTGGATAAAGGAATATCTGTCCAGCGCCCACAAAATTTCCAGCCTGGCCCTTTGCCCTATCGACCTTATGACAAGTGCATTCTCTTTGATTCAAACAGTATATAGAGAAGGAGGAATTAAAGGTATAATAATAATTAAACCCATCAAGCGAACTATTTGCATTCCACTCAAACCCATCATAGCCACTTTGGCTCAATCCCTCCCAATCGTAGTAGACAGTGATAGTATCCAGCACACCCGTGTTCTGCTCCTGATACACCCACCAAGTGCCTGTCTTGAAGTAATACCACTTTTTCATTTCTTCTACAGAGGAGTCGTATTGACAAACCTTGGGTGGTGGCTCGTGTTTACAACATACCAAAAGGAGGAGAGTAAAAAGGCACAGGAGTGATATAGGAAGTTTTGATTTCATTGTTCTTTTAGTTGAGATCAAATGTAAATGAAATTTTACATCTAGTCGCTTCTTTCAATGAACTAATTTATTCATTTTTATTCGGTCACATTTTCTTTTAAGGAATCAATTCGCTGAATTCGAAAATGGGTTTTTTGATTCACCCATTATCCTTGAACAACGAGGTCACCTGATCCAGGCTCATTACATTATTACACTGATATTCCGAGTGAAATCCTGCTGGTCTTGCTTCTGGGGAGTAACAATTATCGCGGGTACCTTCATCACTGGCTTCGCGGCCGTATTGTTGTGTTTCGCTGTGCCCCGAGTCGGTGTTTACGAAATTGCAATCGCGGTTGAATATGGGGCTGTAGTCGTTTTGAAATTTAAAATAGAAATCGAATGGAATGTCATCACGCATGATGAGACCATTTAGATCACTAGTGGCGGGTGGATTTTCACTCTGGCTTAAATACTTTTCTGCTCTTTTGTCTAACCTATTTACAGCTTGAAGCGCATAATAGAGCTCGTTTTTCGATTGTTCAATTTGGCTCAGAATGGATTGCTTTTCCCTAGCATCCGTAGAACTGTTGTAAGCACTTACAAGCAACTTTATTTCTGTAGCCAATACTGAAAGATAGTGGCCAAGATAAATCGTTGCGTCTTGCCAGTACACCCTACTGGTTAATGCATCTCCGTTGCTGTATGGGAAACCAATGGAGCGGGCTGACATTGGAGTGCTTTCGCCTGGCTCACTGCCGATTTTTAGGAAATTCTTCCGCAATCGGTCACGATACGACCAAAACTTATCCAAGTTTTCGGATTCCGATTGGGAAAATCCCTTAAACGAAATAAGCCATAATAAAAGTAAAAGTAGTTTTTTTGTGTTCATGGTCCTTTTTGTTATTGTTCAACATAATAATCGATTAGTTTCAAATTCAAGCTAGGGTATTCCATTTTAATGAATCCCACATTCTCTGCCAGATAGTATGTTGAAGGCGGGTATCCTTCCATGCTAGCATCGTAATCAACATTCCATCGGACCACATTCACAAGCGTGTCATTTCCAACTACAGCCGAAAGATTAGTCTCGACACAGGTAGTTTTGCCTCCAATCCATTCTCCACCAACATACGCATCAATATTGTTATAATTCCCTTCAATCAAAGGAAAAAGGAAAAGCCACTCATCACCCACAAAACCACCAGGCTGCGCTTTGCTTCTATTAACCTTGTGGCAGGTGCATTCTCGTTCCGACAAACAATGAATTGAATATGAAGAATTGAAGCGATACCTGTAATCAATCCCTGTTAGACTACTAATCGAAAACCACTCAAACCCATCATAGCCACTTTGGCTCAATCCTTCCCAGTCGTAATAGACAGTAATAGTATCTAACAAACCCGTGTTCTGCTCCTGATAAACCCACCAAGTGCCTGTCTTGAAGTAATACCACTTCTTCATTTCTTCTACAGAGGAGTCGTATTGACAAACCTTGGGCGGCGGTTCATGTTTGCAGCAGACCAAAAAGAGGAGAGTAAAAAGGCACAGGAGTGATATGGGAAGTTTTGATTTCATTGTTCTTTTAGTTGAGATCAAATGTAAATGAAATTTTACAGCTAGTCGCTTCTTTCAATGAACTAATTTATTCATTTTTATTCGGTCAGATTTTATTTTAAGGAATCAATTCGCTGAATTCGAAAATGGGGTTTTTGATTCACCCATTATCCTTGAACAAAAATGTCACCTGATCCAGGCTCATCAAATTTTTACACTGATATTCCCAATGAAAACCTGCTGGTCTTTCGGTAAATTAGAACAGTACATTGTTGAGTTAAGAAATATTTCATACACCCTGATTTCCATTTGCGCTCGGTCGCTATTTCGATTGCAAGCATTTCATATAATTGCTATCGTTCATAATCAAAGCCCGAACTCTGTTTTGTATTTCTAAAAAAACACATTATATTCGACGCCACCAACCAACAAATATGCGGAGATTAATCTTGCTTATTTCCGCAAGTGCCAAACCCTCTGCGAAGACCAAACAAACTCTTTCATGAATAAAATTATAAAAACACTCGGCCTATTGCTGTTCATTGGAACGGCACAAATTGCATTTGGACAAAGTAATCCTGAACAAGCCCATTCAAAAGCACAGGAAGCCATCCGGCTCATGGACAACGGAAAGATTGACGAAAGCATTGTGCTCCTGAAAGAATCGCAGAAACTCGATCCGAAACGCTTTGATTATCCCTATGAAATAGCCTACGCTTATTATCTCAAAAAAGACTATAAGAAATCAATTAAGATTTTAGAAAAAAATAAAAGCCATAAAGATGTAACAGAACGTTTATTTCAGCTTCTGGGCAATGGATATGATCTTTCGGGTAAAAGTGACAAAGCCTTCAAGGCTTATGATGAAGGTCTTCAAAAATTCCCGAAATCCGGAATGATTTATCTCGAAAAGGGAAATGTGCATTGGGGTAAAAAAGAATTCGACAAAGCATTGGCATTCTACGAAAAAGGAATTGAAGTTGATCCTCGTTTTCCTTCCAATTACTATAGGGCCACACTACTCTATTGTGGCGCTACAGAAGAAATATGGGGGCTGATTTATGGCGAGATTTTTATGAACCTGGAACCCAATACCAAAAGAACGGTTGAGGTCAGTAAACTACTCTACGACACGTACAAAAGCCAGATCGTTTTTACTTCCGATTCGACAATGACGGCCAGTTTTTGCCAGAAAATTTTCGTCAATGCAAGTGCCCTTTCAGATCCAAAAAACTTCAAACTTCCCTTCTGTATGGTATATGGCCCAGCAATGATGTTAGCCATTGCAATGGAAAAAAAAGTTGATCTTGAATCACTCAACAGAATAAGAACATCCTTTCTGGACATCTATTTCCAAAAGAGTTTCAATACTCAATATCCGAATGTGCTGTTCGATTACCAGGATAAAATTCTTAAAGCCGGACATTTGGAGGCTTATAACCACTGGATTCTAATGATGGGAGATGAAGCTGGTTTTGACAAATGGCTATCTGCAAACAAGGACAAATGGGACGGGTTTGTCAAATGGTTCACCAATAACTACCTTGAGATTACAGAAAGTAACAAATTCAATAGCAGTCAATATTGATGCATTCGAAAAAAGAATACATCAACCATTTATATCAATATTTTCCAGTAAAAAAATGAGTCAACTTTCAAATCATAAACATTACTTCTACCTGCTGCTTGCCATTGGCGGTGGTGGCTATACATTTTACTGTGCAATGCATGGAGTGCAGCAACATAACGGGGATTTCGACATATCCGACTTTATAGCCAGTACATGGACCGACAACTTCTATGCCCGGAGCATCACCTTAGATTTTTGGACGGGAGCAATTGCCGGAACATTTTTTATTCTTACAGAAGGGCTAAGACTCAAAATGAAAAGAGTATGGCTGTATCTTTTGTTAACTGTGATAGTAGCATTTGCTTTTAGTTTTCCGCTCTTCTTGTTTATGAGAGAACGCCAACTGAAAAGACAACTATAAAAACACCCGACTCTAAAAAAAACCAGAAGCCCCGTCTATTTAAGAGATGCAAGTAAGTTTGACTGATTATTGGAATACTCTTTTATCTCACCACAAGCACACTACCACTGTAGTTAATTTCTTCCGACACATTACCTTTTTCATCGCGAAGTTTGAATTTCACCATATAAGGATAATTGCCCGGCTCTACATAGTGATCACCATCTCTGCGTTGTCCCTGCCATGGTTCATTTATATCGGAAGACTGGAAGAATAATTCGCCCCATCGGTTGAATATCATTACTTCATAATCTTCCACATTTTCGCCATAAACGAACCAGTAATCGTTTAGTCCATCATTATTCGGAGAGAAACTATTCGGAATATACATAGATCCTGGACAAACTTCCACAATATCCACATCAAAAGTTCCCTGACACCCAAATGGCGAAGTGATTTGGACAGTATATAATCCGGCTACCTGAGCGTTAACAGAACCATTGTTGCTGCCCGTACTCCACAAATAGGTACAGCCAGGGTTCATTGCATCCAACGTGAGCACATAGGGTGGATAACCAAAACAAAATTCAGTATTGTTGTTAAACGGATCTATTGGCAAGGCATTAAATACTACGTTGATGGCATCCGTAGTATAGCAATATCCATTGTCTACTGTAACAGAATAATTGGCCGTGGTAGAAACCACAATTCCCACATCAGTTGATCCGGTACTCCACAGATAATTATATCCCAATGGAGCCTGCAATGTATCGGTAGCACCAAAACAATAAGCCGTATCAGGACCGAGATCGAAAACAGGATAGGCGTATACATCCACTTCAACTTCATCTTCTGAATAACAACCTGTAGGGCTTGTTACCTGCACCCAATAAGTGCCCGTTTGGTTCAGGGTGATCTGTGGTGTAGTTTCATTGGTACTCCATAAGAATGTGTAATTGGCAGGCCATCCACTGTCCAGTGTGACGCTCAAATCCTCGCAGAATCCGGTATCCGGCCCCAGGTCTGTTGTCTCAGTCTCCAGGTGCACATGCACCGTGTCCGATGCACCGCATCCTGCACTATTCGTTGCTGTAATAACCAGATCGGCAGTTGTATTGGCTATCAATGTGGTAAAAGGCAAATTATCGTCGGCCACAAGCGCCGAGGGCGTCCACTGCCATGACAATTGGCCGTTGATACTGGCAGATGCGCCAATTTGAAGACCATTGGGAACACATAGGGTAGTATCACCTGGAGTTGCGTTCACTGTGAAGGTCGGTAATACGCTGATCGAAACCTGATCAGAAATCTGACATCCACTAGGTGTATGAGTAGCTACCATGGTGTATGTAACATTCTGAAGTGGTGTCGCTGTGGTTTGGTCCGCCTGTGCATCAGCTATCCATTGTGCCGGCGACCATTGATAGGTTATATCAGGAGGATTGCCTAGAAGATTTGCCTCGATATCTATTGTTTCGCCGGCGCAAATCGAAACATCCGATGCCGTAACATCCAGATCAAGCAATTCGCCTACAATTATATTTACATCTCCTGTTGCTGAGCATCCTTGCTCTGACGTTACTGTAACTGCATATGTGGTTTGAGACGTTGGGGTAACAATTGGTGATGGAGAATAGACATTGTTGATGGTAGAATTGGAAGGCGTCCACAAATAATCATATTCGCCTTCTACATCAGGAACAGCTTGTAACTGAATACCCTCAATATCGCAAAGGATTGTATCCGGGGTCATGTCAAGCACAAAACCTTGTCCTACGTTGACATATACAGAATCCAGGTAAGCGCATCCTGTTTGCGGATCGGTCATACTCACATAATACGTAATACTTTCAGTGGGGGAAATAACCGGATTTTGAATATTTGTTGCGCTCAAGCCAATATTCGGCGACCAGGTATAAGAATAAGTATCCTGATCCTCAAGACCTATATACACATTATCGAGAACCCAATTGTCCTGATTGGCGGCATATGTTCCCACCTGGCGCCACCTGAATTGCGTAGAAGCCGTTTGTGCAGCCGCAGGAATTTCTACTTCCAGAGCATTTAAATTCACATAAGCTGCTTCAAGGAAAGTTTGAATGTCCACCCAATTTGCGCCGCCATTGTTTGAGTATGCCAGAACAACATTGTCTCCAATTTCTGCATTGTCGCAAGGTGCTGTTCCATTGGCAATTTTCAAAGAAAAGAAAACCGATCCTCCGCCCGTTGTGTTGATTGGATTGGTTACAGCAGTGCGAGGCGATGGTCCATTAAAATACAATGCATTACCGGAAACAGATCCACAAACATCATCAGCTGTGCCTCCGGTAATTTCATCCCAATCTCCCCAGGAGATGCCAGGATCAAAATCATCGCCCCAAACTTTTTGCTGCACAATTACATCAAGGGATTCTTGCTCACCCGTACAAAATAAAATATCTTCGGGTGTGATTTCATACTTTGTAATTCCTCCATCCAAAACCACCACAGTGATAGACGCTGTATTTGTAGCACAGGCTGTAGGAGTGGTTACTGTTACAGTATAAGTAGTCGTTTCGGTTGGTGTGGCAATCGGATTGGCCAAATGCGGATCATTCAATCCAATTTGAGGCGTCCAATCGTAAAAATACACTCCGCTTTCGGGATATACCAGTGCGTTCAATTGAGTGCTTTGGTACTGACAAATTTGTGTAACAGATGCTGTCAGTTCCAAAAGTGGTGGTTCTGGCACTTCAACTGAGAAATAAAAATCTTCTGTGCAGCCTGAGGAAAACTCATTTCCGACACCTACATAGATTCCATTCTGAATAGGTATTGGTAAGGTGTAAGAATAGCCCAAAGCCAGCGTGTCCTCCGGAGATGAGGTATAATTGTACCAATAAGGACTGTAATAGTTTCCGCTTATTTGAAGTGTTACTGAATCATTAGAACAAATAGCCTCATCAATAATAATTGGTGGGGTTGGGCTAAATGATCCCACAGAATACGCATAGCTTTCTGCCTCACCATTTCCATAAATATAAGCTGATACTCCACCACCAGGAGCTTCCAGAGTATGACTACCGGATGTTATTTCAAAGCCGCACCATACTTCGTCCTGACATGCTGTAAAAGGCTCCCAGATAGTTGGATCTACTACTACACCATCAAGAAATACATTGCCAATGTCCGCTGCATCAATGACCATGTTGATATAATGGCTTGTTATGACAGTAGATTCAACAGTACTAAAAGTAATGTTGTCAATCTTTTTCGCAGCATCATCCAATACTACCATCGCCGGATCGCCGTTGCCACCGCACGATATTCCCTCCATATATTGAATAACAGCTATTGGACTAGAGCCAGTAATACAATGCGGTTCTTCTTCATAATTATACTCCTCATACTCACCCGCATCAAGAATAAACGGCGTTCCGCCATCGATGACCACAGAAGTATTGTCTTCACTGGCCATAATCCTGTACGTATAGTTCGGAGCCGTAACACCCCATGAAGAACTAAGTTCGAAAACAAAAGGAGTAACGTAATATTCTGTACCCCAAAGTGGAATGGGGAAATTTTCATCGTAAATATGGTCGCAGGCAATACAGCCTGTGGGCAAATTGGTGCAATCCGTTCCTGAGAATACTGCGAAGGGTCTGCAATCACCATTAGAAATTGTTCCGGTAACCCGCGTCCCGGTAAGATCTCCCCCGGATTGCGCCCTGACCTGATAACACTCCCCCTGCTCCAGAGTAATAATAAAAGGAACACCTGGAGGATCGCCTTGTTCTGTAGTTACAGAAGGAGTAATTTCAATTTCACTTCCATCCTCTGTGGCCACGATAAGAAGTTCTGATTCATAGCCGCTCAAACCTACATAGGACGCTACCATATAGTCAATACCAAGTGTAGGAGTCGGAAGGATTTTAGAGGCATCAGCCGTATAAGCGTTGAAACTAATAGCAAAAACTGCCACTGTATCTTCGGTCATTACATGCACACCCTTGGATTCAACCACCTGACTGGAGTAGACCTCTGCTACGTTATTGGGTACAGTAACGGTAGTTGTAACATTGGGCTGACAGGTAAAAGAAAAAGACCAACCCTGACCTGGAACCTCTACTGTTCCGGAAGTAAATTGATCGGAAACAATGAACAAATCAAGCGATTCACCGGACTCTACCTCATAATTCTTCATGAACCCCAACCAGAAATCCTTTCCTTTGGTAGGGGTAACACCCTGGCCATGAGCAAATGATGCACATAATAGCAAAAGGAGTACAGTCTGGGCGGCGCGTAGCATTTTCATTTTGTCAAAAATTTGAAAAACAATCCAGTTTTCCACAAATATATGAACAAGACCCCTCCCAATAGCAATAGGTTGCCTTGATTGGGCTGATTATTCTGCTGATATTCATAGAACAGAAACAACTTTGAATGGTAGCCACTTGGCCAAATCACAAGTAATACCAATGTTCATTTTAATTTAGGCCAAAGACTAATTAAAATGTTACAGTGGTATATGTAGAGAGAGTAGCTGTTTAGTCCAATCTGCGCTGCGCTTGATTGGACTAATACAGATACCGAATCGGTATAATCAATCAAAAGATGCAGATCGGCCTAAATTTGCATAATGCTCGATAAAATAATAGCCTTTTTTACTTCAGGAAAAAAAACTGACGCACCCCATGCCTTATTGAGTGCAGAACAAAAGAGCATCCTGGAATCGAAGGTTCCTTTTTTCATGAACCTGAGTGCACAAGATCGCAGCATATTCGAGGAAGAGGTTTCTGAGTTTTTAGAAAAGGTAAAAATTACAGGTATTGATATAGAAATAGAAGAATTGGATAGAATGTTTATTGCTTCGAGTGCTGTAGTTCCCCTTTTTGCTTTCAGAGATTGGTTTTACCCTAACCTCCTTTATGTGGACCTGTATGGCGATGCATTTAATAAGGACTTTCAGACAGAAGGCACCAACAGAAGTATTTTAGGCATGGTTGGAAGTGGTGGTGTGATGAACGGGAAAATGATTCTTTCGAAAAAAGCGTTACGGCTTGGTTTTGAAAATCAAACCGACAAAAGAAATACATCAGTGCATGAATTTGCTCATCTCATAGATATGTCAGACGGCAGTACAGACGGCCTTCCTGAGTATTTGCTCGAAACAGATCTGGTGAAGCCCTGGATTGAATTGATCAGACAAAAAATTGAAGAAATCAAAGACAACAAATCAGATATCGATTCATACGGAGCAACGAACGAAGCAGAATTCTTTGCTGTGGCTACAGAGTATTTTTTCGAAAGGCCTGCGTTATTACAATCCAAACACCCTGAATTGTTTTCAATGATGGAGAAGGTCTTCAAAAGAAAACCAGAATTAGCTGAGCCCCAAAATAATATTGACATAGAAAGAAACAGTCCGTGTTGGTGTGGAAGCGGAAAGAAATTCAAAAAATGTCATGGAGCAAATTGAAGGTTTATTTATTTTAAAAAAAAATATCAATTACCCAAAATTTGCCTGCCCGATTCAGGATTTCCATTCTATTTTTTTACCGGAATTTAAGCATTAGAGATTCTTCTGCATTACAAAATTCTGGAAATGAAAAGCCTTTCTTAAAAAGAATAATAGCAACACATTTCTACAGCGGAAATTCACCCACAAAGAATAAATAATACTATCAGAAACTACTTGCTAAATTACCATTCAAGAAAAATACAAACTCTTTTAAGGAAAAATACCCAAAGATTGATATGCCACACCCAGTTTGTTAATTCCACTCACGAAAGCTGCTGTGCGGAAATCCTCAATTTTGGGATTGCGGAGTTTCACATTGCGAATCTCATTATAGGCATGGATCATGGTTTCTTCCAGACCTGAACGCACATAATCAATTTCATCGCCGCCATGTGTAATCAATTTCTTCTCATTTGCATCCAGCGACTTACCAGTGATCTTCTCCATTGCATTGATGAGCTGAATATTGGACATTTCCTGAAATCTCTTTTCCAATCGTCCAAATTGAACGTGCGAAAGATTTTTCAGCCATTCGAAATACGAAACAGTCACGCCACCTGCATTGAGGTACAAATCCGGAATGACCATAATATTCCGCTTGTTGGTAATATCTTCGGCCTCTCTGGTCATTGGGCCATTTGCTCCCTCTGCAATAATTTTCGCTTTGATTCTTGGAGCGTTTTCTCCTGTAATCTGGTTTTCAAGTGCCGCAGGAATCAGTACATCACAATCCATCTCCAATGTGGCAGAAGAAGGTTCAATATTTTTTGCGCCGGGGAAATTGAGAATTGAACCCGACGCTTTTCTATGATCAAGTACAGCCTGAACATCCAGTCCATTTTCGTTGTAGATACCGCCTTCCTGTTCAGCAATGCCGACAATAATAGCTCCACCTTCGCTACAAAATTTGGCCGAAAAAAAGCCTACGTTGCCAATACCCTGAACAATTACTCTTTTGCCGGTAATTCCGGGAGTGAGTCCAAGTTTCTTCATGTCATCGGCATTGCTCATGGCTTCTCGAATACCAAAGAAAACTCCTTGTCCGGTAGCTTCAGTGCGGCCTTTAATACCTCCCTGATCCAGTGGCTTTCCGGTTACACAGCCCAACGCATTGAGCTCCTCATACTTGAAAGTCGCATAGGTATCTGCAATCCAGGCCATTTCTCTTGGGCCACTTCCATAATCAGGAGCGGGAACATCCACTGAAGGGCCTATCATATTTTTCTTAATAAGCTCCGTAGTATATCTCCTGGTAATCTTTTCCAATTGAGGCACAGTATATTTCGAAGGGCTCACTTTTATGCCTCCCTTTGCTCCTCCGAAAGGAATATCCACTGCAGCGCATTTGAAGGTCATAAGTGTCGCCAGAGCTTTTACCTCTTCTTCATCTACCATTTCACTGTATCTGATTCCTCCCTTTGTTGGAGTAACGTGATGACTGTGTTGTACTCTGATGCCTTCGAAAACCTGAACTTTTCCGTCTACTTCAATAGGAAAGTAGAACTTATATACGCTGTTGCAAACCTTTATCTGGTGCAATAGTCCCGGATCGAAACTGGTAAAAGCAGCGGCTTTATCGAAGTAAGAGAGAACATCTGTGTAAAATTTATTCCCGTTAGATTGATGGGCCATATTTTATCGAATATTTAAGCAAATGTAAAGAAAGTATGAGGTTGCAAATCTATCAAAGACGAGCCTGTATTAAATAGCGGTCTCATTTCAGAAACAGCAGGCTTAAATCCTCATTAGCAGTTGCTTCACTTACAAAAAAGTTACCCCAGGTCAAATAATGGGCTTTGCCGTTCATTTATATCACCCGGAAAAAAATTGTTCGGCATCAATGAGAATAATCAGTATTATTGACTCCTGAATAAAATAAATAAGTACCTAACAAGCTCTACACCACTTTATATTCTCTAAAAAGTAATATCCCACAGTACACTAAAACCAATAATATGACCAACAACAACATTCCAATTTTCAAAAACGACCCAATCGTTGTCTTGCTTCTGGGCATTGTAACCTGCGGATTTTATCTTATTTACTGGAACATCAAAACAGCAGAGGTACTTAATGCAGTGAACGAACGCGAAGTCGTATCGTCACCGGTGGCAATATTTGCCGGGCTTTGTTTTCCTGTAAATATGTATTTCTATCATCTGGTGGGTAAAGATGGTCTTCCAAAAGTTTATGAGAGAACTGGTCAAAGGCCAAAAGACGATTCTGCTCTTCTGCTCATACTTGGTTTTTTGTTCCCAATGGTCGCAGCAATGATTGTTCAAGGTGAAATCAACAAGCTTTACAATTAATCGGTTTTATATTAGAAAAATTACAGGAATAACCATTGCCTGTGCGGCACTGGTTATTCCATTTTTTATTTTACAAACCGATGGTGATGTAGAACACTCTCAATCGCTTTGCCCTTTTAAGCTTCTAACAGGAATGCCTTGCCCCGGCTGTGGAATCACAAAGTCAATTGCATTTCTTTATCAGGGCGAATTGAATAAAAGTCTGTCCTATCATTTATTTGGCCCCTTGGTCGTTCTTATTTCCGTCTTTGCTGTGGTTCTTTTTTCTATTGAGCTGATAAAAAAGCGCAATCTCCTTTCAAAATTTTTATACAATATAAAATTGGGTTATGCGCTTGGTGCAATATTGGGCACCTATCATCTCATACGCCTCATTTCATTTTTAGCAACGCATAACTTCGATCAGATTCTACAGGAATCCATGTGGAAATAAAATGCTCCTTTCCACTCACAAGACCTTAATCATCTTCCTTGTTATATCCTCCATTGACTCTCTTTCGGTGATTAAATAATCCTTGCCTTCATAAATCATTACTTCAGCAGGTCTGAAGCGTGAATTATAATTCGATGCCATCGTAAAGCCATAAGCACCGGCGTTGGCGAAAGCCAGAATATCACCTTCGCGAATTTCATTGATGCTTCTGTCCCATCCAAAAGTATCCGTTTCGCAAATATTACCCACCACAGTATAAATTCTCGACCGGCCATCAGGGTTTGAGAGATTGCGTATGGTATGCCACGCATTGTAAAACATAGGTCTGATCAGATGATTCAGCCCGGAATTTACACCAACGAATACTGCAGAGGTAGTTTGTTTGAGCACGGTAACACTGGTAAGAAATTGCCCCGACTCACTTACCAGATATTTTCCAGGTTCAAACCACAATTCCAATGAGCGGCCATATTTCTGACAAAAATCCGAGAATCCCAGACAAAGTTTTTGCCCCAGTTCTTCCAGATCAGTTTCGCAATCGTCGGGCTTATAGGGCACCTTAAAACCACTTCCAAAATCAAGAAATTCGAGTTGGTGAAAATTTTCGGCTTGCTCAAATAAAATATCCGCAGCGCGCAAAAACACATCGGCATCCAGTATATCGCTTCCGGTATGCATGTGCAATCCATTTACATGAAGTTTATAATGGTTCACTATTCTCAATACATGGCGCATCTGATGCACGCTGATGCCAAACTTGGAATCGATGTGCCCTGTAGAAATATTGAGATTGCCACCGCCCATAATATGCGGATTAATGCGAATACATACCGGCACCGTATCGCCATACTTCTCTCCGAATTGCTCCAGAATGCTGATGTTGTCGATATTGACAAATACACCTAAATTCACAGCTTCATTAATTTCCATCATAGAAACACTGTTGGGTGTAAATATGATTTCGCGGGGAGTAAATCCTGCGAGCAATCCAAGTTGTACTTCCTGAATAGACACCGTGTCAAGACAAGCTCCAAGAGAATGTATAAACTTGAGTATATTGATATTGTTGAGTGCCTTACAGGCATAATTCACCCTAAGCCTGCTACCGGAAAATGCAGAAGTCAAACGCTCGTACTTTCCTTTGATTACCGAGGTGTCGTATACATATAACGGTGTTCCGTATTTTGCTGCTAATGCTTGTAAATCCATTTGAAAAGAGTTCTTTTGATAAGCACACAAACTTAATCACCTCAGCATCCTTTATAGAAGGCTGTCAAACTACTCTTTCAGTATATCATTGTTGAGAATGTGCTACCTGATTACCGTGACAAAGCCCTTGATTATATGCCACACCTCTTGCCTGTCGCGTACTTCAACCAAATATGGATACGCACCATTTGGAGCATAAGTAGAGCCCTTTGAGCCTGTCCAGACTGCTTCCAACTCATTCGATTCGAATACCACTTCTCCCCAGCGATCAAAAATCAACATGTGAATTCCGGTAATATTTTCACCCTCGCCCTTAAAATAGTCGTTGATTCCATCATTGTCACAAGTTATGGCATTGGGTAAATAAAATGAGAACTCACAATCCTCGAAAATAACATAGATGGAATCGGCAACCTGGTTGCATACGTTGGTTACGGTTACACTATACATCCCCGGTTTCGAAACCAGAATATAGGAAGTACTCTCATCGGTATTCCATTCGTAATTCGCATTGGTGCTAACCTGATTACTCAGTGCTACATATTCATTTACACAGCCCGTAGTATCGGGGCCAAGTTGCACACGGGGTTGAAATATCTGATCCACCTCTACCACACCCAGGGTGCTGCAATTGTCATTTGAAACCTCAATTTCATATTCTCCAGGTAAATAAACTTCAATTTGACTTCCAGTAAATCCGTTGTTCCACACACCAATGGCATCGCACACCAGAACAATAGATTCTCCTTCACAAAGAAATGTATCTGGAGTTAAGGTTACTACCGGTGAATAATAAATCTGAACATAAAGTGTGTCGTTGTAATAACAGCCCGGCTGGCCTGCCACAAAAACATATTCGCCGGATTGGGTAACCACTCTCGATTGCAACTGGATATTATCTGACCACTGACCAGACTGACTTGAGGTGATCTGAACCTCATCACAAGCTTCCACGTCATTTCCCAAAAAACCAGGCACCTGACTTACCTGATTCAACTCAATAGAAATCGACTGGGTACACGATGCTTCGGTAATACTCACAGTGTAAACACCCTCATCAGTCAAAAGCTGAGACCCGGAAGGACCATTGGACCAGGTGGCGTTTTCATATTGTGCGGGAATAACTGCCAGATAGGAATCGCCGGGGCACAGAAGAACTTCTTCGGGTAAATCGACAACAATTTCTTCCGGAATAATTATTTCGTAATTGAATGTTTCGTTGCAACCTGCACCATCGGTGATTGTAAATTGATAGCTATCAGATGTGGTGATCGCATTTGGATCAATTCCAAAATAGTCGATTTCATAATCTCCGTTTCCTCCTGATATATTATCCACAGTTATACTGGCAATATCAAAACAATCTGGATTGTTGACTACCACATCAGCCACAATGGCATCGGGTTCTGTTAATTCTATTGTTCCCTGAAGCGTGCAAGATCCGGTGGTTTGGGCTTCATAAATATAAACTCCAGCTTCCAGATTACTCAGCGATGTACCTGTAGAAAAATTACTCCAGTTCACCTGATTGATCAAAGTATTATCACCGGAGAGTTGAATAGAACCATCTTCAAATCCAAAGCATGTTGGAGAAGTGGAAGTAATTATAATGCCCGGGTTGAGCACACTTACGGTAACTTCTACAGTACTATCGCAACCAATGGAGTTCATATATGCTTCAGTAATAGTTGTATCCGAAGAAATGGTCTGATTGAATACAGACACTGATTCGCCAAAACAAATCTGATAATTCAATATGGTTGGTGCAGAACTGTTATTCGAATTGGGAAGTCCATATACACTCACCAGATCAAATCCTGGCACACATCCGCCATTGTCCAGTCCTTCTATTTTAATGGCCGTAACCACATCGGTGTAGCCATAATCTGCAAGATCAATTGAGCTTATCTGCCCACCATCTACTGCTCCAAGAAGCACAAAGTTGATTCCATCAGGGCTTACGTATATATTGGCGCTTTCTGAACCTGCACCAGCTTCATCAATAAAAATATCGTCCCCCGGGCCATCGTATATACAATTGTCGGAAAAGCCAAGCACTACGTATGAGCCGGTAGGCAATGCCACAGACATGGGCTCATTGCCCAGACAAACTTCCGGATCTACCAGATATTCGTCGCAACCGTCATTGGGGCCGGTTCCGTAAAAATCATTAAAATCAGGATTGGCGCCGCTATAAAATGAATCCAGAAGTACATCCGCGTATTGATCCTGGGCATTCGCCTGAGGCACAATAATGCTGCACAAACAAATGCACATCAACACAATAAGGATATAATACCAATTCCAAATATAATTTAACCCAAAGGGTAAATTATTTTGTGAATTGGTTATGCCGCCACTAAAAATAAATAGTACTATGAGACGTAGCCGAAATTGGACTATATTATTTTTGTGAGCGGTATAAAAAACTCTTGAACTCAAATTGGATTAGCTAAAAATAATTTCTATCAAAGGTAGAATAGAATCAGGCACACAAGGTTGCCTGTGGTTGGTCAGTATTGCATTTCTATAAAGAAAAAGCCCCGAAGTGTTTCGGGGCTTTGATATTGTTGTGCAGGATATTTTATTCTGCCAGGATAATTACTTTGTTTCTGAATACTTCCACTGTTCCACCTTTTACATTGAACTGATGCTCTTTACCAGCTTTATCCTTTAACCTCAGTACACCCTTTTTCAATGATGAAATAAGAGGTGCGTGATTGTTCATGATACCTAGGCTTCCATCACTTCCGGGGAGATAAACAAAATTTGCTTCTCCTATATAGAGCGTGGTTTCTGGTGTAAGAATTTCTACATTCATGGATAAGATCCGATTAATTCCTTTTACTGATTAATTTATCTTGCAGCGGCTTCAGCAAGCATTTTCTTACCTGCTTCAATTGCTTCTTCAATAGAACCTTTCAGGTTGAATGCAGACTCAGGATACTCGTCGCACTGCCCGTCAAGAATCATATTAAATCCTTTGATGGTCTCCTCGATTGGAACAAGTACACCAGGAATACCGGTGAATTGCTCTGCCACGTGGAAAGGCTGTGACAAGAAACGCTGCACTTTACGGGCGCGGAAAACTGAAAGCTTATCCTCTTCAGAAAGCTCATCCATACCAAGAATGGCGATGATGTCCTGAAGTTCTTTATAGCGCTGAAGAATCAATTTCACGCGTTGAGCGCAATTGTAGTGTTCTTCACCCACAATGGCCGGAGTAAGGATTCGTGAGGTAGAATCCAATGGATCAACCGCAGGATAAATACCCAACTCGGAAATCTTTCTGTTCAATACTGTAGTAGCATCCAGGTGAGCGAAAGTTGTCGCAGGAGCAGGGTCAGTCAAGTCATCCGCAGGTACATAAACAGCCTGCACTGAAGTGATCGATCCACGCTTTGTAGAAGTAATACGCTCCTGCATCACGCCCATTTCAGATGCAAGTGTTGGCTGATAACCCACAGCAGATGGCATACGGCCAAGAAGCGCCGATACCTCAGAACCTGCCTGAGTAAAACGGAAGATATTGTCAATGAAGAAAAGAATATCACGTCCGCCTGACTTCTCATCACCATCGCGGAAGTACTCCGCAACAGTAAGACCAGAAAGAGCCACACGAGCACGTGCTCCGGGAGGTTCGTTCATCTGACCGAACACCAGAGTAGCCTGGCTATTGGCCAATTCTTTCATGTCCACTTTGGTCACGTCCCAATCGCCCTGTTCCATGCCATGAACGAATTCTTTACCATATTTAATAACGCCAGATTCAATCATCTCGCGAAGAAGGTCATTCCCCTCACGGGTACGCTCGCCAACTCCTGCGAAAACTGAAAGACCTGCATACGCTTTAGCGATGTTGTTGATCAATTCCATGATCAATACTGTTTTGCCTACTCCGGCACCACCGAAAAGACCAATTTTACCACCTTTGGCATAAGGCTCAATAAGGTCAATTACTTTAATACCAGTGAAAAGCACTTCGGTAGAAGTAGACAGATCCTCATAACGTGGAGGCTGACGGTGAATACCATAACCACCCTCATTGCTTACTTCGCCAATTCCATCAATGGCAGTTCCAACTACGTTGAAAAGGCGGCCCTTGATTTTATCGCCGGTAGGCATTGTGATGGTAGATCCCAAAGCGTGTACCTCGGTACCGCGCTGAAGACCTTCTGTAGCATCCATAGCGATGGCGCGAATGGTATCTTCTCCAATGTGTTGCTGACACTCCATGATGAGGTCACCGCCAGGGCGCTTCACCGCGATTGCATCTAGAATATTGGGGAGTTTGGTACCACTTGGAAATGTTACGTCCACAACCGGACCGATAATTTGAGCTACTTTTCCTACGTTCTGAGCCATGCGTTTGGGGTTAAAATTTCGGGCGCGAAAGTATAACCCGATCCACCTTTAAAAAAGTGATCGGTCAATTTTCTTTTATATAGTTGGAAACTATTGCCGTAAAAGCTGCGCAAACATTGATCAGCAAGCAATGTCACCATTGCAATTGATTCAATGAGGGTGCGTTACATCAGAAACTTCGGATAGCGACAATCGCCGCCACATTTTTTACAAGGCATTATCTTGCGCCGCATTCCATGTGATGAAAAAAACCTTTGTTTTCAACCTTGTGCTCATTGTTTTGCTGAACCTGCTGGTAAAGCCGTTTTATATTTTGGGCATTGAGGCTGAAATTCAAAACAGGGTTGGAGCTGGGGTATATGGAAGTTATTTTGCTCTTATCAACTTCTCTTTCATTCTCAACATTCTTCTGGATCTGGGTACAACCAACTGGAACACCAGAAAAATCGCACAAGACAATACTCTGCTGACCGCTAATTTCCCATTGTTGTTTTCATTGCGCGTTATTCTGGCCGTGGCCTACATGATCATCTCACTTATTATCGGATGGATTATGGGCTACAGCAGCGCTCAATTTGTTATTCTGAGTATTCTTGCCTTTAACCAGATTCTGTCTTCGGGAATTTTGTTCATGCGGTCTAACCTTACCGGGCTGCATCTTTTCAGACAGGACAGCCTGATCTCTGTGCTGGATCGGCTCATTCTTACCTGTCACATGGCATTATTGCTGTGGTGTTCCTGGTTCTCACAAGGTCCGTTTAAAATAGAATGGCTGGTCTGGGGCCAGACATTATCTTATGGGCTCACCTTTATCATTGCTACCTTGTTGGTTCTGAGAAAAGCAAAATTGGGCAATCTCACTCCCAACTGGAAATTTAACCGGACGGCACTGCGCGAGAGCATACCATTCGCTATTCTGAGCTTTATTTCGGTGATCGCCTATCGCGCGGATAGTGTTCTTCTTGAAAGAATTAAAGGTCCTGAGGAAGCCGGGATTTTTGCCATGGGCTTTCGTTTTTTCGAAGCATTAAATATGGTCAGCTACCTCTTCGCCACCTTGCTGCTACCCATTTTTGCCGGAATGTTACAGCGCAAAGAGAACATTAGCCCACTGCTATCACTCGCGTTTAAAATAATGATGGCCGGCACTCTGGCTATCGGGTGCAGCGGCATTTTCTGGAACAAAGAAATTATTTCAACCTTCTACGATCACCATACAGAACAAGCCTCACAGGCATTTGGATGGCTGATGGCCGGTTGCGTCGCATTTTCTTTGCAATACGTATTTGGCTCACTGATCACGGCCAGCGGCAATCTGAAAATACTGATCCGGATAGCACTCTTAACCACAGGGTTGAATATTTTACTCAACATTATTCTTATTCCGCAATTAGGTGCGCTGGGATCCGGAATGGCCAATTGTATTACCCAATGGACCACAGTGATAAGCCAGGTCTTTATCGTACAGCGATTGTTTCAACCCAAAATGGGAAGGACCTGGAAGAAAGCAGCAATTTTCATTCTTACCGGGATAGCCCTTGCCTGGCTTTTTTCTGCTGTGATCACAATAAACACCAACCACTTCGCGTATTCACTCGCGCTTTTTAATATATCACTTCTTATTGCCGCCATTCTATCCGGAATGATCGATATAAAGAGATTGAAGGAATTAATCAAAGCCAGACGGTGAAGCCTTTACTTTTGCCAACCAAAACTAACTTTTGATTTGCTTAATATGTCCATTACAAACGTTGAAACAGACAACAATCTTGAATCAACCAACCTGTTGATTCTTCTTTTCAAATGGAGAAAACCTATTTTTATCGTATGTACAATTGCGGCCGTAGCCTCTGCCGCAGTGTCACTTATCATGAAGGAGAAGTTCAAAAGCACAGTAGTAATGTTTGCCACTCAGCAGCATAGTTTCGGTGAACAATTGCTGGAAGATGTAAAGAAAGAAGACATCCTCTCCTATGGAGAAGAAGAAGATGCAGAGCGCCTTCTTCAATTAATCAATTCAGATCAGGTAAGAACCAAGATCATAGAAAAGCACAACCTGTGGGAGGTATACGACATTCAAAGAACTGACCGCGGGGCGAATACGTTAATTGCCAGAGAGTATGGGGACAATGTTTCCGCAAGACAAACCAAATTTGGCTCGGTAGAAGTTTCGGTTCTGGATGAAAATCCGGAAAGGGCTCGTGACATGGCCAATGATATTGCAGCATTTGCAGATTCTGTTTCGAATACCATGCGCAGTGAGCGTGCAATGGAGGCTTTTCACTACGCCGAAACTTCCCTCAACGATCTGGAAGCGCAGGTAAGTGTGATGGAAGATTCAATGCGTGTACTTCAACAAATGGGAGTATATAGTTATGTTGACCAGATAGCCGCTCTGACCGAACAATACGGAACGGCTATAGCCACGGGCCATCCTGACAGAGCTGCAGTGATAAAGGATCAAATGGATTTCCTTTCGAAATACGGAACCACTTACAACAAGATAGAGGAAAACATACAGGAAGCTTATAGCAAACTGAGTGTATTGAGAAAGCGATACGACCTGATGAAGATCGATGTAACTACAAGTCTTCCCACCAAGTTTGTAGTAGACTCAGCAAGTTCTGCCGACAAAAAATCCTATCCCATACGGTGGTTAATTGTTACAATGTCCACTTTATCAGCCTTTGTATTCACCGTTATCTTCCTTTTGATCTGGGACAATTTCAAACGCCTCCGATTGGAAGGCAGAATCTGATCAGCCCATTCGATTTTGTAATATGGAACAAGCGAGTATAATTCGTGATCGGGCAGTTCAGCAGGGTCTTTACATCTGTTCAGCGCTTTACCTGATTATGGTATGCGTTGGTTTATACTTCGATTTTCCTTACGTCTTATTGATACCATTTGCTTTGTCTGTACTTTGGGCAGTGTTCTTCAAACTGGAATACGTATGGTTTTTTGTGGTGGCCGCTACGCCATTGTCCATCAATCTGGAAGCTCTGGAGATTGGCGGCATTGGCATGTACCTGCCCACTGAACCGCTTTTGTTTGGTATGCTGGTGTTGTTTATTTTCAAATTACTTTCTGGAAAAAGTATTGACAAGAAAATACTGACGCATCCTATTTCTGTCATCATCTATCTTTATCTGGTTTGGATGGTACTCTCCACGGTTACCAGTGAATTACCCATAGTTTCTCTCAAATTTGTCATAACAAGGATGTGGTTTATTGCTTCATTTTTTTTCATTGCCACTCACATTTTCAAAAACATTCAAAACATTCGCAGGTATTTTATTCTCTATTTAATACCCCTTTTTGGGGTAATTGTATACACCGTGGTTCGTCATGGGCAATACGGATTTGATAAAGATTCATCGCATTGGGTTATGGAGCCACTGTTTAAAGACCACACCAGTTATGGTGCTGTTCTGGCCATGTTTTTCCCAGTTCTGATCGGCTTGCTCATGAGTCGTAAAATGAATATTGCACTGCGGGTATTTCTGAGCATAGGCATGATAATTCTGAGCACCGGTCTCTTGCTCTCCTATACGCGGGCTGCCTGGATATCAGTGATAGGTGCGGGTTGTATTCTTGTAATACTTTTGCTTAAAATAAAGCTGCGAACCATACTCATGGCAATTCCTCCCCTTCTTTTATTTATCACTCTCAGTTGGGAAGACATTCAGGTTTCACTTCAGGGCAATAAACAAGAAAGCAGCGATAAAATAGAAGAGCACGTTTCATCCATTTCGAATGTATCATCCGACGCATCAAATTTAGAAAGGTTGAACCGATGGAATTGTGCGTGGGAAATGTTTTTGGAAAGGCCATTGGTTGGTTGGGGTCCGGGCACATATCAGTTTGTTTACGCTCCTTTTCAACAATCAAAAGACAGGACAATAATAAGTACCAATCAAGGAGATGGCGGAAATGCGCACAGCGAATATCTTGGCCCGCTTTGCGAACAAGGAGTGCCCGGCTCCTTATTGCTTGTTACATTATTGCTGGCGATTTCGCGGCTTTCATTTCGTCTTTTTTATCAACTCAAAAATCGCGAAACAAAACTCATTCTGGGATCTGTCTATCTCGGATTAATGACGTACTTCATACATGGTGTTTTGAACAACTATCTTGATACAGATAAGGCTTCTATTCCATTCTGGGGATTTATCGCCATTATTGTGGCGATTGATTTGTACCATCAGCGCGACGAAAAAGAACCAGTGCCAGTGCCGTGAGTCGTTGCGATCAAACCTGTGGTTAATAGAAGCAGCAACTCAGGATGGCCAGATCATCCGTATAAGGTTTTTCACCTTTGAAATCATTGAGAACATTCAGTATAATATCATTCAGTTCACTCACTCCATCATTAAAATAAGTAAGCACCAGATTCTCCAGACGTTCGGTACCAAACTCCAGATCATCGACATTTTCAGTTTCTACCAACCCATCTGTAAAACAGACTACGATCGATTTTTTCGACAATGTAATTTCTCCTTCAACTACCTTCGGAAGTTCTTCAAACATTCCCAAACCAATCGTACCCAATTTCAGGAGTTGGGTATATCCATTTGCATCTGCTACAATCGGAGGATTATGGCCACAATTCACATAACGCAATCTCCGTGTAGACAGTTCATAGACGGCCAAAAACATTGTGATGTATTTTTCGCCCATGGCAGTGCGCATTACGCAATCATTTAATTCGCGTACAATGTCCACCAGATCTCCATTTCTGTAAGAAAATATCGAGCGAAGATAAGCCTGAAAATTGGCCATTAAAAATGCTGCGCTCACGCCTTTACCTGAAACATCTGCCATACAAAACATCACTTCATTTTCATTCAGCTTCATGAAGTCGTAATAATCTCCTCCAACCTGCTGATGCGCTTTGTAGACGGCGCTCACCTCATACAACTCGTTTTTGGGCAAATGATGCGGCAGCAGAATGGCCTGCATTTCAGCGGCCAATTCAAGTTCCTTTTTTATTCTCTCTTGTCTTAAACTTTCCTCTTGCAGTTTTCTGTTTTGAATAGCTACCACGAGCACATTGGTAAGCGTCTGAATAAACTTCATGTGCTTAATTACCGGACTTATGCGAATCTCCTGCTCGCCAAGATCGCCTACCAGTAAATAAGCTATCGGATTTTCATTTTGAAAAACCGGAATAGTCAGATCAAATGCTTCCTGTGCAAGATCTGTAGTAAGTGTGATCTCTTTCTGTTGACTAAAAAAATCGTCGTCCGTTATATCGTGTATTTCAAGATCCTTTACACCATATTTCAACAAACACTTCCATGATTCTTCTCTGGTAAAAAGAATGAGTTTCTCTATCGATAATTTTTCCTGTAAAACTTTCTGGTATTGCTGCAACAACTCATTCACAGGAAGATTTGCGTTGATGGCCATGGTAATGTCCAGCAATGCATTCAACTTGAAGTCCTTTATTCTAAGCTTTTCTTCTAATCTGTTTTGAATGGCCATTCTTGCTTTGGTCTGTTGTGGTTGCGCGTTTATTTTAATTATTTTGTAAAACTCAGATTTCGGATTTATCAAATAATTCCGGTAATCTTCTTATAAGAGCAAGCTCTTTGAATTTGCGCCTGGATTCATCCGCCGGACTACCAAGATATACTTTTCCGGCTTCCACATCGCGCATGGGAGCGCTCTGTCCCAAAAGCACAGCGCCTTTGCCAATGTGTATATCACTTGGCACACCCACTTGTCCCCACAAAATCACGTTGTCTTCGATTACCACACAACCGGCAATGCCCACTTGCGCAGCGAACAGGCAGTTTTTGCCAATTACAGTATCGTGACCAATGTGCACGTGGTTATCGATCTTCGTTCCCGAACCAATTCGTGTATCACCACTTACACCCCGGTCGATGGTGCAGGAGGCACCAATTTCAACATTATCTTCTATTTCCAGCGATCCGCACGAATGCATTTTTTCGCGGCCTTCCGGTCTTGTTTTATAATAAAAAGCATCGCTGCCTAAAACGGTATTCGCGTGGACAATACAATCGTTGCCAATATTTACATTGTCATAAATAACCACTCCGGGATAGATAATGGATCTTTCTCCAATAGAAATATTATTGCCCAATGATACAGTAGGATGCACCACTGCATCTTTGCCCAATACCACAGATCCATCGCTGTTGCTCATCATCATTTTCCATGGCGAAAAATGTCTTGTAAGAAAATTATAATCGCGGCAAGGATCGTCAGAAAAAATAAGCACTTTGCCCTCAGGCCTTGTTACTTTCTGGTTGATGAGTACAACTGAAGCTTTACAAGTGAGCGCTTTTTCATAGTACTTTGGATGATCAACAAATACCAGATCACCTGTTTCTACCTTGTGGATTTCGTTGATTCCGGTAACTAAAAAATCCGGGTCACCATCAAATTCACAATGTATAAGCCCAGCAATATCACCAAGTCGTTGTGCCGATTTTAATTTCATCTTATGGTCGAATTCAAACCTCAATATGGAAGCGCTAAATAAGCACATCTCTTTATAGGATCAAACCCCAGTTTGTTTTGTTATGAAATACCCAAAGTGGAAGGCAAAAAAAACTGCGACGAATCGTCACAGTTTCAATCTTGTAGTATTCAACCCCTGGATTTACAGCGTTGTATAAAAGTATTATTTTTTCACTCTCTCGTGATATTGACCTGAAGCAGTATCAACGCGAATTACATCACCTTCGTTGATAAAAAGTGGCACACGAACCTCCACTCCAATATCCAATGTAGCTGGCTTATAGGCGTTGGTGGCAGTATCTCCGCGAACTCCAGGCTCAGTATAAGTGATATTGTATTCTACGTATTGTGGAAGTTCGCAACTCATGGGTTGATCATCTTCTGTATTGAACAATACAAAACACTTCATTCCTTCTTTAAGGAATTGTGGTGCGTTGATCATGGCCTCCGGAATTCCGATTTGTTCAAAATCCTCAAGATTCATGAAATTATAGCTCTCATCCTTGTAAAGAAACTGATATTCTCTGGTTTCAATCCTTACCACCTCTATTTTAACTCCTGAGTTAAAAGTATGATCGACGATCTTACCGTTGTTCAGGTTTTTGAGTTTGGTACGGACGAATGCAGGTCCTTTCCCAGGCTTCACGTGAAGAAATTCCACGACCTTCCAGATGTGGGTATCCATTTTGAAGCATAAGCCGTTGCTGATATCTGCTGTAGTAGTTGCCATTGCGCTTAGTAATTTGAGGGCGCGAAAGTACAGATTATCGGGCCTCCGACAAGAATTGAGGATCAAATCACCAAATTCAATGTCCTAACCAGGCACAATAACTAAGCTTATCTATCTGGTTATATGGCCATTGATATCCTATTACGGCTTGTATTCCACAGCAGTTTCCAATATATAGTTCAATTGGTAGATGTCGTCTGCATTGAGCTTCAGCTTTCCTTTAAAAGTAAGGCGCTCATCTGTTTTATAAACCCTGTTCTTCGAGGCAAATCGCAGATCTACAACCGACTCTGGTCCGCCGCCTCCACAAAAGAAACAATTTGCATAAGGGTATCTTGAAATGACATAAAAATTCTCATCCAGATCCACGGGTATTACATAGCCCGTAATAAAAACTTCTCTTCCTTCCAATGCTTTCACACCAGCGCCAAATGTTGGCCTCCAGTAGTACATGTCCACATCTTTCATGTACATTTCCTTGAATTGCACGTCGGTAAGGGTGTGCCATGTAAGTTCAGCTATCTGACCCTCGGCAAAATGCGGAACGATATCCATTTTTCGCTCGCTGGTCCAGTCCATTGCCTTCATTGCCCTTACGGGTTTGTCATTATCCTTTTGTATAAAGCCATAGGTGGCAACTGCTAGTGCTATACCTATTGAAACAAAAACGATCTTTTTAACCATTACCCAGAGTTTTTGAAATGTCCATTCTTAAAGCCTTCACGGCAGGCAATAATGACGCCACAATACCCACTAGCAAAGTTATTCCAAAAAGAACCAATTCATTCAGGGTAAGGCCAATATTACTAATGGAATAATGGAAGTTCTCTTTGAGCATATTACTCAATACCAACAAGCCTACCCTGCTCAATACAAGGCCAAGCGCAAAGCCAAGAATGACAAGAATCACTCCTTCCTGAAGAATAAGACGACTCAATGTGGCCCTGGTTCCACCCATGGTTCGCATCAGGGCCAATTCATATTTGCGCTCCTTTAATGAATTAAAAAGCGAGATAAAAATGCTGATGAAAGACAAGAGCATAATGAAAATAGCAATGGCTTTCATGGTCCCCATGCCCAGTCCGAAATTCTGACTCAATCTGTTCACTTCTATGGCCGGCAATGCAAGTTGCATGTTGGTATCTCTTATGCTGTTGGGCAACATCATCAGCGCACTTGCATTTCTCTTTACCAAAAGATAAGCGGTCATTTCTCTCTCACTTTCATCTGTCTCATTGGCGTGTTCTTCTTCGTGATTGTGCCCATCAGATGCATCGTGATGATCTTCTGAATGTTCCGCAGTTTGACCCTCTTGATCGTGGTCGTGTCCTTCCGCACTGTGGTCGTGATCAGAATGCTCTGCAGCTTCGTGATCCGGATCCTGTTGACCCTCGTCAGCATGATCGTGCCCTTCGTGGTCGTGATCTTCCGTTTCCGTCTGATGAGCTACTTCATCGTGGTGCTCGTCTCCTTCCTCATGGCCTTCCCCATCGTGATGTCCTTCTTCGTCATGGGCATGTTCGTGCACCATCCAAACAGATTCTACAGAAGTCAATATCAGATTGTCTATGGCGCAATTGCTCTCTTCGAAAATTCCTTTAACGGTAAAGGGACTGTCGTGGTGATGTCCGTCTTCGTCGCCCTCTGCCTTTTGGTCAAAACCATGCGTACTTATAAAAGTATCTCCAATCTTCAGTCCGGTTTCTCTCGCTACATTGCTTCCAATGGTAGCCTCAAATGGCGCGGCGAACATTTGACCCTGAGCAATTTTACAATCATAATGATTGGGGTATTTTTCGTTCGTTCCCACTATGCGCCAGTTCTGGTAATTGTCGCCATAAGCCAGTGGAATGGCCTCTTTTATCAATGGGCTATTTATAATCCTCTGGGCGTCTTTTACTTTGATGTTGCCTGTTGGGGCATCTACGTGATAGACATTGGCCAGAATTAATTGCATCGGGCTTCCCTTTGCGCCAAGCACCATATCAATGTCCTTGATATTTCTGTTGAATTTTGAGGTGAGCTGTTCCTCCATGAGCAAAAGCAGAGAAATAATGCCTACCCCAAATGCCAGCAGTACCACGCTCAGCGCAGTATTCATTGGTTTATGCCAGATATTTTTCCAGGAAATCTTAAAAAGGTTCATAGCACGACTTGTTTAGGGAAACGGTCTTTGAGTCTTTTGTCATGTGTCACAATGATGAGGCTTGCCTTTGATACAGCGGCTTGTTCTTCGAGCAAAGAAATTACTTCATTGGCATTTTTATCATCGAGGGCACTGGTGGGCTCGTCGGCAAATATCACTGACGGATTATTCATCACGGCGCGCACTATGGCAAGGCGTTGTTGTTCTCCAACGCTCAACTTTCCGGGCTTTACGTTGAGTTTAGAAGACAGCCCCAGGCGATCAACGAGTGAGCGAACCTTTTCTTTGTCCACCGGCACACCAGCAAGAAACTGCGGAAGCAGCAGATTGTCTTCAACACTCAGGGATTGCACAAAATGAGCGGTCTGAAAGACCATTCCCACTTTTTCGCCGCGATAGCGATCAAGATTTGAGTCAGACATTTCGGAAATGTCTTTTCCATCAATAACAATGGATCCGGATAACGGCTTGAGCATTCCGGCAAGTAGATGAAGCAGGGTGGTTTTGCCTTTGCCACTTTCGCCAATAATCAGCATGTGCTCAGATTGGCCACAACTAATATCAGGAAAGACAAACTCAGGGCCCTTGGGATAACTGAATTTTACTTTTGAAGAAGAAAGCATAGATCCTTTGGATTTGGCCACGAATTTACTTCTCTGTGCGATTCGTAATTGTAAAAGATTTGCAAAAGCATTATTTAGCACCTTTGCACCCAAAGAAATCAAATCATGAATTTACGTCAAAGATTTACGCGATACCTTATCGGAGTGGGAATCGGAGTGCTGCTCTGCTTCGCTATGTTTCCCAATGCCAACCTTTTCGGATGGACTCCATCGAGCCACATCATGCGTGCAATAAGGGAGAACAAGATGATTATACTCGATAAAGCCCAATGCCAGATGACTTGCGCAGGCATTGGTCGGGAACAATTGCAGTTGGCCAGAACTTCCGGTGAAGTGGATATTTCGAAAAGCTATACCCACTCCGACCCAAAAAAATATTTTCTTGAATATGGCGAAATGTCGTTTGACATCTTACTCAACGACACCCTTGCCCAGGTTGCCGAAGTAAGAAAGAACGGCGTAACCTGCAATTGTCCTTAATTCAAAAACTTCATCGATAGACCCCAATCAGATCAGCTCATGATAAACAAAATAAAAGCCCTGGCCTCCGAATACCTGCCGGAAATAATTGAATACAGAAGGCACTTACATAAAAATCCTGAACTCTCATTTAAAGAATTTGAGACTTCGAAATTTGTTCAGGGCAAATTGGCCGGGTGGGGAATCGACTTTCAATCCGGAATTGCCGGAACCGGAGTGGTGGCTTTTATTAAAGGAAAAAATCCTGATTCGAAACTCATTGCATTGCGTGCTGACATGGATGCGCTGCCCATTCACGAGGAAAATGAAACCGAATACACCAGTCAAAACCCCGGCGTAATGCACGCCTGTGGACATGATGTACACACATCAAGTCTTCTTGGAGCAGCTAAAATTCTTCACACTTTAAAAGATGAGTGGGAAGGCACTATCCAATTGATTTTTCAGCCAGGCGAGGAAGTTTTACCCGGTGGCGCTTCACTCATGATCAATGAAGGAATTTTTGATAAAGTAAAACCGCAGGCAATTATCGGGCAGCACGTATATCCGGAATTGCCGGCAGGACAAATTGGCCTGAAGCCCGGACCCTATATGGCTTCTACTGACGAAATTTATATTACGGTAAAAGGCAAGGGCGGACATGGAGCCAAGCCCCAAAACAATATTGATCCGGTGCTAATTGCATCGCATTTGGTGGTAGCCTTTCAGCAAGTTGTTTCCAGGTGGACAGATCCAATAACACCTTGTGTGTTGTCCATAGGAAAATTCATCGCCAACGGAGCGACCAATATTATTCCCAATGAAGTAAAACTAGAGGGTACTTTCCGAACCTTCGATGAAAAGTGGCGTTTCGAAGCGCACGAAAAAATAAAAACCATGACCACGCAATTGGTGGAATCGATGGGCGGTAAACTGGATATTCGGATTGAGGTTGGATATCCTGTTTTGAAAAACGATGAAAAACTGACACTTGCGAAAAAAGCCCGCGCAATAGAGTATCTGGGAGCAGAAAATGTAATCGATCTGGGGCAAAGAATGACGGCTGAAGACTTCGCTTATTACAGTCACCACATGCCGGCATGTTTTTACCGGCTGGGCACTGCTGCGCCGGACGGAACAAAATCTGCGGCGGTGCACAATTCAAGGTTCGATATAGATGAAAATGCGCTTGCGGTTGGGATGGGTTTGATGGCGTGGCAGGCTTTGGGCAATTGAGAAAATTTGAGGGCTCTGAGCGCAGACTTTTTCGTTCATCTTTTTTTCGTCAAAAAAAATTTTCTGGCTCACCAATGAACTATTTGAGTTATAGCTCTTGAGGGCTTAAAAAAAAATCGTTTATTTTTGTGGGCAAGTTTTGTGTGGCAAAAATTTTGCCCACACAAAACTTGCCCACAAAGTTCAAACTAAATAAAAT
>JANNEQ010000129.1:0-8211 GCA_031378885.1 Flavobacteriales bacterium | reverse complement strand
ATATAATTTAACCCAAAGGGTAAATTATTTTGTGAATTGGTTATGCCGCCACTAAAAATAAATAGTACTATGAGGCGTAGCCGAAACCTGCCTTTGCCGGCAGGCAGGTTGGACTATATTATTTTTGTAAGCGGTATAATTACTAAATCACCATTTATCCCATCACTCCCCAACTTTTGCGGCTGATCCAATTTTTCTAACTGACGATTTAGAAAAATGAAAAGGCCGCATTCTTAGTGCGGCCTTCATTTTTTGATCAATATAGAATAATCTATTGAATGACAATTCTTCTGTTGATGATTCCATTTGAATTAGAAATCTTCATCAGATAAATACCCCTCGCTGATCCACTCAAATCAATGTTTGAAATTGAATTGGTGATTCTGGATTGATAAACTCTATTACCTTGCATGTCCATTATTTCAAGCGTACAGTTTTCAGCAAGATTGAGATCGTTGGCGAAGAGCTGAAATGTTCCGTTGGATGGATTAGGATAAAAATTAACATTGGCTTTTGCCGCCGTCTCTGCTACTCCAATTCCGGGAAGAACGTTGATGGTGGCTTTCATGCCCATTCCGGCGTGAGGTACACACACATAATAATGCATTCCAACTTCCAATTCTGCCGGAAGTACAAGTTCGCCGCCAAAGGCAGTTTCAAAACCCCCGCTCAATGCCGTATTGCCATTGGCATCCCACGTGGCCTGACTTACTTCGCGTGCATTGTGAATGGAACCAAGATTAAAGTCTACAGAATCTCCTTCTGTAATGGTGAGCGTAGCAGGTGAAAAAGTAAATGATGAATTGACAACCGTGTGTGTAGTACAGAATCCTACGGCAGCCATTGACAAGAACAAAAACGAAAGTGAAAATTTCTTCATGAAATATTGGGTTTATTATGGTTCCTACTCTTAAGGTTTTTCGGTTCGACCCCCATTTGGATTGGATGGCAATGGGATCCATTTTCGGACGAATTCAATCGCGGCCATACTACTTCAGATTGAAAATGTTCGGGTAAAACGCCAGAGAATTAAGTTACCCCGGCACAAATCAGTGAGTGCAAAGGCCCGATAAAAGTTGCCCGCCTGGGTTTTATTGAAAATACGGGCTCAACCGCAAAAGGTTTGGAGCAGTTATGACAATGATTATGAATGGTTGGCGGGGCTTCTGACCGTTGGGCAGGAGAATTTTTTCGGGTCAAAAGGAGTCAGTTTTCATTTTTTGAGAATTTTTTCATCCAAATTAGGTTTCACGAAGAAATTTTTGAGAATTTTTTTCTGTGGAGCGTAATTTTGGATACATATTTTTTGAAACGCATATTTTGTATCCAAAAAAAGTGTATCCAAATAAATGAGTTTTGAATTCAAAAAAGTAAAATTCGATGGCCGCTAAAGATGATTATGGAATTCAAGTGCTGAGAGCCAGACTTGATATGTCTCAGGGTGATATAGGAGAATTATTTTTTGTGAAACGCATGCACGTTTCCAACTTAGAGAGCGGCAAGCGCAAACTCAGTTTAAGCGCTCTCAAGTCTTGTTCACATCTCTGGATTATGGTGGTCACTGCCGAGCAGTCCAAGTCATTCAAGTCGTTCGCCCCCACGGAAGACAACAGCGCCTTCATAGAAAAGCTGAAAGTCCGCAACAAAGTCCTGCGTGAGCAGATCGAAGCCAAACAATTGGCGCTCGACGAAATGAAAACCCGC
This sequence comes from Flavobacteriales bacterium, assembly GCA_031378885.1. GTDB lineage: Bacteria > Bacteroidota > Bacteroidia > Flavobacteriales_D > Sanyastnellaceae > JANNEQ01. The sequence continues at coordinate 6,507 of JANNEQ010000129.1, read as the reverse complement.
CACGAAGCCAACATCCGGGCATTATGCTATTTGAATCACGGGATCCACCACAGCCAAACCTTGACTGGTTTCGAACGCGTCTGGGTCAGGAAGCAGATCAAGCTCAAAACCCAACGTCTCGAAAAATGCGGATTGGAAGCACAGCATACCTTATTAATAGGTATAGCAAGATTGCAGGCGGAGTTGGAGCAGAATGGGAGGGTGGTTTGACTGGACTTGTTTACGTCGTGCGGATTGGTCGAAGCCGGACGAATTTACAAAACGGCGGAAATGAGTCGATGAAATGGGAAAATGCTTCGATGATTTTCTGGGGTGGGCTTTTTTGGGGGGCAGTTGGGTGAGTTTCATCTCCATTCGGTGAGGACTTGTCATCACCATTCGGTGATGAGGTTTTTTTGCGGGTGAAGTTGAAGGCTGTATATTCGACGGCGGAGAAAGGTGATGATGCGTAGAAATACGCAATTTTTGCCCAAACTACGTGAATGACAAAATTTAGAACTTTCTTCGTGGATGAAATTGGGTTTTTGGTAGATGTCGTTTTGTATTGTGAGAGTGAGTTTCTATACGAAATACGCAATGCGCAATTTGTATTGCTATGTTTGACAGCAATACAAAAACACGCAATGAGCAATTTGTATTGCCAACGGAAAAAAACCAACTATTTGATGCTTAAAATCACCCGGCAGATCGCTCAATTTCAGTGAATTAATTTTATTTTCCCCTATGTGCTCCCGACGAAAGTTTTGAAGCGGTATATTTGGAATGAAATATTAAAACATGCGGGTATTAACGAGTTATAGCCAATGGTAGGACGACTGAACCGTAACAGAAAAATGAACAGAAAATGACACTAAAAGAAGCTGTATTAAAAAGTTTAGAAGACATTAACGACATCACCAATTATTTGGCGGTGCTTAATCATATAAACGACAAAAACTATTATGACTTTGGCGGAGCAAAAACTCCTGGTTCGACAGTTTCCGCAGTTTTGGGCGACTTCATTCGTAATGGCGACACAAGAGTAAAGAGAATAAAACAAGACGGTGGAACTTACTCTTACTACTTGACAAAAAACGAACAAAACATTGGACTTGAAATATTGAGTGGTGACACTGAAACTTATATTGTAAAGCCAATTAAGGTAAATAAATCAAAGACTTACGAAGAGAGAGATTTACACAAACTTTTAAGCAGTTATTTAAAAAATACAGACACTTACTCAAAGACAATTTTTCACGAACAGTCAAACGGAAAAGACAACAACCAAATTTGGACACACCCTGATATGGTTGGAATTAAGTTCTTGAATTTACAAACAAAGGCAAGTCAAAACTTTTTAAAATCCATAAATCGAGTTGACACTTTTAAATTGAGTTCATACGAACTGAAACGAGAAATTAACAGCGACAGCGAACTAAAAAAAGCATTTTTTCAAGCGGTTTCAAATTCAAGCTGGGCGAATTATGGATATTTAGTAGCGTTTGAGTTTAGCGACAGTTTGAATGAAGAAATGGCAAGACTTAATCAATCGTTTGGAATTGGAATTATCGAATTAAACGCAAATCCTTACCAAAGCAAAGTGCTTTATCCTTCTGTATTTCGGGACTTGGACTTTAAGACGATTGACAAACTTTGTAAGATGAATAAGGAGTTTGAAAAATTTATCGAGCAGACAGAAAAACTTATGACAGCAAACGAAAAATATGTTTCGGGAGCAGAAAAAGAACTTGACGAATTTTGTGACGGTTATTTTGCCAACGACACAGAAGTTGAAAATTATTGTAAAGAAAAACATATACCGACAGAAACAGGATATGAAAATTAAAATTCCCCCTTATCCAAATTTTAAAATTACAGAACAAGCTTTTAATAGAGATGTTGTTTCAAACTCTGTTGCTAAATCTGATTCCCAAGGATTATCAAATCAGCTTGTAATGATAACAGAATTTAAAACTGGAGAACGGAGAGTAATTAAAGCAAGACCCGTTAAATATCTCAATCAACTTTTTGTAACAGCTTTTCCTAATCCAATTCATCTGTTTTTAAGTGTTGCTATTGAACATTATAATCACTCTGAAAAAATAAAGGAAACAAATTTTCCGAAATGCGGAAAGAAGATAGGTGATGACATTTTTATACTTGACATTGAAGAAAACGGAACTCACGACTGCTATAATCATTACATAAAATACAGAGCAAGTAGCATTATAATGATTGTATCAGCTATTGAAGCATTCTTGAACCACATTATTCCTAATGACTTTGTATATCGAACAAATAGAAAAAACAAACCCGTTGAGTTCAATAAAGAAGAAATAGAAAGTCCAAAAATTTCTTTTAAAGAAAAGTTAACTGATGTGATTCCACAATGGTTAGGTGATAATTCCTTTTGGTCTAAAAATTCAACTGAAAAAGAAAATATCTTGGAACTTTATGAAAATAGAAGGAATGTTATTCACTTAAAGACCAATTCACAAGACGACTTTGAACGTTACTTTTCAGTAATTGACAAAATGCTTGACCTTGACATTTCAACTTCAATTAACTCGACAATTAAATTTATGAATTTGGCAACTGAAAACTTTATAGAAATTGACACAGAAACAATATCATAAGACAAGAACCACTGGCTATAACAGCACCTACAAGAAATTGGCGGTTCAGTGCTCCGCAGACACATTTGTGGTTAATCAAAGTTTGGTTCTCCGCATCAACATTTGTGGTGAAAATCGCCAACTTCTTGTAGCTGCAAAACGTGGTGTGTCTTGAATCTAAGTCTCTTCTAAAAGAACAGACGAAAGAATGTTGTAAAATACATGGAAGCCTTTAGCTGATAAAGAGGACGAAAGCTGGAGTCGAACGAACTGACCGAGGAATCACTTTTAAGAAGTTAAAGAATTGGCCTTCCGCATACGACTGTCAAGAGTAGTTTGCAAACCGCCTCATGCTGCATGGATAGAAATATACTTTGTGGTGAACGATGAGGTTAAAAATGGGAACAACGATTCCTGAAGGTGCTCATGATAGAGCTGAATAAATTGAACCTCCTATTAAGCCTCGTAATGGCATAAACGATGTCGAAAGCAATCTCTCACGTTTAGATTGTGACAGAGTGTAATGGGCGGCTTGATTACTGATTACGCGACATCCGGGGTAAAGGAGGCAGGAATATCATGTAGGGTATTTTACGGAACAAGAGAAGTCATTGCTGCTCTGTTAACCTAAACGGAAATGCAGACAAGTAAGAATAGCTTGAGGCAATGGTGGCGGACTAAGTCGTAGTAGTGATGAAGTTGTGGAAACGCAGTGGAGCGAAGGGCTTAGCTAGTGTGGGTTTCATTACACCAGACAACTAGAAATAGGATGATCACATGGATGAAACAAGGTTGCAGCCTTAAATGGTTTATTCAAATTGTAAATTAAACTTTGCATTTGCAACTGCACTAGAAGAGCCGTGTGAAGGGAGACTTTCACGCACGGTTCTGTGGGAACGTGAGAGTGAAATTCTCTCGCGTGACCCGACTGTGTCTTGAATCAAGCGTATCCACCATACGCTGAATGCTGTGTAAGAGATGGAAGACAGTATAAGAATCAGAATAACAAGAGCGAAGTCCGAGCGAATGGGATGGTCGGCTTGCTGAAAAGATAAAACTGACAGACCTTCCAAAGACGACTGATAGGAGTAGTCTTTAAATCACCTTATGCTGCGGTAGCACGAAAGCGCTACTGTAGTGAACGATAAGGAAAAGCGAGGACGAAGATTCTTGCAGATGTTTGATACGGAGTTGAAGAACTTAAATCCATGATTGAAGCCTCGTAATGGCATAAACAGTACTGAAAATATCCGGTTACGTTTGCGGATATGACAAGATAAGAAAGTGCAATGGGTGTCCTATTTTCTGATTGCATAGTACTCGGGGTAAAGTGGGCAAGACCGTATCATGGGCTTTTACACGGAACAAGAGAAGTCGTTGTCGTTCTGTAAAATCGATGAGAGGAAACAGACGCATAAAAGATGATGCGAGATAATGGCGGCAGACCAAATCGTAGTAGCGTGGAAGCTATGGAAACATAGCTGAGCGAAGGGTTTGGCTTGTTTGTTTTCATAGTTATTTACAACTTACCATGAGTAAGAATGATTGATTATTATGAAATAAAATCACAACCAATAACCAGACTGATGGTTTGGGCAGCGTACAAAGAAGTGCGCAGTTCCAAAGTCAGCACGGGCATAGATGGTATGACTTGGCAATGGCTGTCAAAGCACAGCAAGAGCGAGTTGTATAAGCTATGGAACCGACTGACCTCAGGTAGTTATTTTCCACAAACTGTAAAGGAAGTTTCTATTCCCAAGAAAGATGGAGGCACACGCAAACTGGGTATTCCCACAGTGTTGGATCGGATTGCTCAGCAAGTAGTCAGGTCACATTTGGAGAAAATAGTAGAACCACATTTTCATGACAGTTCATTTGGTTATCGCCCAAAGCGCAGTTGTCATGATGCTATTAAGCAGTCGTGCAGCAACTGTTTTAATCATGACTTTGTGATAGACCTTGATATTAAAGCATTCTTTGATACCATCGATCACGACATGTTGATCCAGGCAGTGCAGCACTTTTGCAAAGACAAGTGGGTTCTATTATACATCAGAAGATGGCTCAAAACGGGCATTGTACAGGAGGATGGCACGCACATAGACAGAGTCACAGGCACTCCGCAAGGAGGGGTGATCAGTCCGCTGCTAGCCAATATCTTCATGCATGTATGTTTCGACAAGTGGATGGATAAGCATCATCCGGAAAAGCCATTTGAGCGCTATGCTGATGATGTGGTGGTGCATTGCAAAACAGAGAAGCAAGCTTTATTTGTTTTACGACAAATCAAAGAAAGGCTGACCCAATGCAAACTCACACTTCATCCGGTGAAAACCAAAATTGTCAACTTGCGTGGTACGGCTGAGAAGAAGTATCCTAAGAGTTATGACTTTTTGGGGTTCACAATCCGTCCGCAGTGGTGCAAGGTGAAGAAAGGGAGCATGCTGCTTCCAAGTATTTTTATTAGTCGAAAGTCAGAGAGTAGTATTCTGGAGAAATTCAGCCAACTACAAATACACAAGCGCAGAGGCAATATAGAAAAACTGGCAGCAGAGATGAAGCCGATGTTACAAGGCATCATCAACTACTACTGTAAGTTTTCCAAAGGCCATATGCGCAAAGTGTGCAACCAGCTCAACAAACGATTGATGAAATGGGTGCAATGGGAAAAGGGACTTTATGTGATGGCAAGTGCGAGATGGCTACGGAAAAAGTACAAGGAAAACCCGAATCTTTTTCCTCACTGGGCATTGGTTCATCCATAATGTAGCAGTACATTCGTGACTGAACAAGAAGAGCCGTATGAATTGAGAGGTTCAAGTACGGTTCTGTGAGAACGCGAGGGTGAAATTCCCTTGCGTGACTCGATTAGCGGCAAATTTGTAAATACTAATCAAACGACAATACTATGATTGATAAATTAATTAACCTACCAAATCCCCTTCAAATTTTAATGGACCCAGCCTCCATAATTGTAATAAGTATCTTTATCCTTCTTATGATTGCTGAAGAGTTATTTCCAGGCAGACCTTTACCAAAAATCAAATACTGGAAATCAAAAGGGATATTAGCCTTTGTAATTTATTTTTTTCTTTCAACCTATCTGCCGATGTTTTGGAATGATACACTTGCACAATATCAACTCATTGATATGTCATTCTTAGGCGATTTTGGCGGTGCAATTGTTGCATTGTTGATTTATGAATTTGGAGTATACATCTGGCATCGTTCAATGCATAAAAGCAATATTCTATGGCGAATTTTTCATCAAATGCATCACAGTGCCGAGCGTGTAGACACTTATGGTGCTTTCTTTTTTAGCCTCATGGACATGATAGGTTTCACGCTCCTAACAAGTCTGGCATTAGTCGCAGCAGGAGGATTTACGGTTCAAGCAACAATTTATGCTATTTACGGAGCAACTTTTCTTGCTGTAATTCAGCATGCAAATATTAAAACACCTCAATGGATGGGTTATATTTTCCAAAGACCAGAATCGCACTCACTTCATCATGCTAAAGGTGTTCATGCATTTAACTATTCTGACCTGCCACTTTTTGACATTATACTGGGAACTTTCAAAAATCCAAAAGAATTTGCAAGTGAGACAGGCTTTTATAATGGAGCATCAACACGCATTGTGGAAATGATGATGTTTAAAGATATAAATAATGATAGTAAAACATAGCAGGGAAACAAGTAAATCAGCCGCTAACAGATAAGGCTTAAACGAAGTTCCACTTCGATTTAAGCCTGTGTTGAACGACCCTTCGGTAGCAGACTCGAAGGGAGAAGTTTATGTTATGGGTATTGAATAACTTTGGCGTAGATCTCACAGAAAGTGAGGCGCCTTTGAGAAGGGCAAACAGCATCATTTTTGCCATTTCTTCATGCTAACAGGATGGTTAAGCCG
>JANNEQ010000127.1:0-64997 GCA_031378885.1 Flavobacteriales bacterium | reverse complement strand
CTAAGAGCGGGATAGGCATTGGTTAGAGTGGTTCTAACTTTGGCCGAACAGGCAAATAATAAAAGTGCTGATAAAAAAATGGCGAAATGTTTCATAGATAAAGCGTTTGGTGGTTTTTATTTTTCAAAAATAGTAATTCTTATTGACGAATGACTGTGTAATGAATATCTGATATTGGTACAAATACATGAAAAACAAAAGGCGATGTATTAAAACAATTTCGTGGCAAAGGCAAACTAGCCAATTTCATGAAGCACTGGGTTTCGCTTAATATCTTCATAAACCTCTATTTCATCACTTCCATTTTGGCCTCATTTTTTTCAGGTCAAATCAATACGTCCATCGATATAGTTTTGGAAACTTCCTCTCGATATAACATCTGAGGCACCTGATTCTATTGTTCCTGACAAGCGGATATTCAATAATCGGATACCGGCAATACAAATGAAGTTTTCTAAGCCTCCTGATTGACCTAATGGTCGGATCTTTGACACTTTGACACAAAGAATCAAGTTCTGAAACCCTATAATACGCCAAAGAAACCTCCTTTACCTGTTTGCTCTCAATTAACTCAAGAAATTTTAAACAATGATCAGCAATAAAAATCTGATTCTCTCCATAATTGGGCCATGCAATGTCATGCATGTACAAAAATGGGTGGTTCATGCCAAAAGGCCTATTCGCGAAATACAAAGTTTGAATATGGTCTAACTGAGATGCATCTAAAAATTTGATGTGATTATTCCCTACAATTAATGTTTTTAGCGATGGGAATTTTATGCTATCAATTGTCTCAACATTTGAAAGTTGATTATACGACAAATCCAGATATGAGCAGGATCTGGAATCGCAGCCGAGCAATTGAGCGTCAATAATTCCGCAGTTCATAAGACTTATTCCCAACAGCCCCTTGAGTTGAAAGAAAGGTGAAAGACTTCCTTCAATCTCCATACCTGCTATTTCGATGAATTTTATATTCTGCAATTGAGCCATCAATTCTGCATCGATTTTCAACTTCTTGATTTTATGAGGCTCCACAAAATCTTCTTCGTTTTTTTGCTCAGAGATAACTGAAAGAAAGATGTACTCTAAGTCATGACGTTTTGCAATTGTTTCATTCGGAAAAATACTATCCATATAATCCACGCACACAAATGAACTGCTGCGACCTGCAAAAGCTTTGTTCGATAGCATACCAAATGGTGCAGTCAGCATTTTCCTGGCTACGTGATTTTGAGCAGAAGATTCAATTCCGCAAAATAGAATCATAAGATAAGAAACAAGAATGTATGTTTTCACTTAAATAGGTCCATTATTGTTCCGAAAGAATTCCGGCGCAGTCAAAGATAAATCTATTCAGTGAAACAAGAATTGAATTACTATCTAATGCGCAGTATACAAAACATCCAATAAGCCATTCACCTTCACCAATGGCTGGCTCAAATCTGCAACCTTTTTGTAAGCATTTGAAGGAAAATCACTTTGCGCGAATTGTACACTGGACGCAACTGACTTTACGCTAGGAGCTGCTTTTTTTACATCCTTCGCCTTGTCAAGATCATCCGATTCATAAGTCAGCGTTTCTTCTCTGGATGATTCTTTCTTAGCCGTTGGTTTTTCTGCCAATTGTTTTTCTGGCTCAGCAACCGTCAAATCCTCTGTTACAAGCACAACCTCATCGGCTGCGGACATGGCTTTAGATTCCATTACTGGAGCCATTTCATTTACCACTGGCACATCAGAATACTCAGTATCGAAAGTCATTCCGGCATTTGAAATCGACCCCACCGAACTTTGAACCTCAGCAAGAAGTTTGGGAGCAGGCGGATAGGCTGATGACGCGGAATCATTTGATTGATTACCGGCTATTGTCACCTGCGCAGAAGAATCACTCACAGGCATTGGTTGTGTGGATTGAACCTCTTCGCTTTTGTGCGTAACTTCTGCCATTGCAGTTTCATTCTTTTGCGCATTGTACCAAAAGAATCCGCCGGTAAATACAAGTACAGAAACCATGGCCACCTGAAATGCAGGGCGTCTGAACCATGGAATATCAGATATGGTAGGCATTGAGAACAAAGTATTAAGCCAGATAAAAAAGCCTCCCTTTTTCTCCCGTGCAAATTCGGCCATCAAATTGCGTTTTAATGAAGGATCGGGCTCAAGCCAATCAGCATCATTACTTGCGTTGTGCACTTCAAATAAAGTTTTGCGCAGACTCTCATATTCATCCTGACTTTCGATGTGGCGCAACACGAATTCTTTTTCTTCAGGATAAAGCTCGTTGAATTGCTTGTGAAGCAACAATGACTCTATATCTTCGGGATCATATTTTTGTATCATTTCGATTCTATCAATTATGAATTCAACAAAAAACTAAAAACAAACAGGGCAATTCCTTCAAATACTTTCAATTTTTGATTGAGGTCTTTGAGCGTATAAAAAATTCTGGATTTTACCGTTCCTTCGCTGCAATGCATGATTTCGCTTATTTCGAGAATGCTGAGCTCCTGGTAAAAACGCAATTCAAAAGTGGTTCTTTTCACTTCATCCAATTCTTTCAATGCCTCGGCCAATTTGATATTAAATTGTTCGCGGTCCATTCCTTTCTGAGACTCCAAACCGGATGAGGTGCTGTCTTCGCGCCTGAGTTCCTGGTGGGCCACCCGTCTGACTTCGTGTTTGGCGTATTCGTTTTTGCACATGTTATGTGCAACACTGTAAAACCAGGTTTTGAAAGATCGTCCTTTTTCGAAAGACTCGGGCTTGTTGATGATTTTGGTAAACAATTCCTGCGTAAAGTCGCGGGCCTTCTCCTTGTCTTTCCAAAGCATACGGTTAAAATAATTCAACATCAGGCGTGAGTAACGATCATAAAGAACCTCAAAAGCTTTGGCATCCTTAGCGGATATAAGCTCCATCAGTTCTTCATCGGAGTGTCTTTCGTATGGATGTTTGAATAAAGCCATCAATCAGAGATATAGTTTTTGGTTTTATTTTGCAATCCGAACTGACTTGAAAGCCTGACTATTTTATTTTTGACCGATTCTGCTGCCGTGGCATTACCGACCGATAAATAATAGCCATGCAACAAACACAGTGGAATCAGGTAATTTCGGTTCAATTCTTTTCCAGTGTCAATGTAAATTGTGCTAAATAATTTACTCCAGTTATACTCAAGCGATGTAATGTTGGCAATAGCCTGTTTACTGAACTTCATGGCCAATCCTGTGCAGTATAATTCTGAAGCGTATTTAGACAATACGTCGGGCGGAATGGTCAATGCGAGATAAACAGGGTAATTGGCTTTTGACTGGAAAATTTCGTCCAGTGCCTGATATGCTTCGGCTGGTCTGATTCTGCCGGGCATCAATTTTAAGGTTGTTTCAATAAAGGTTTTGTACCTTGAATTGGTGATCCAATCCAGACAGATTATTTTCACATCAGCTCTGTATCCTTCATTTTTTTGTAACATGATGAGTGGATAGGTATCCACATTGCCATGCGTAATCAGCATAGCATTTTGCTCCAGACTGTTGAGCACATTTCTGTTGTATTCCATTTCGGCCTGATCGTAAACACCGGCATTTTTAAGCATGGCTGCGAAACGCGCTACTTCAGGCTGGTCGTCGGCTACTACTGAGTTGAACAACATGTCATCCCATAGCTCCTGATTTTCAGGATGCATAAAATAGGCAGTTTGCAAATGCGACAATGCTTCGTCTGTTTTGTTGCCATTCAAATAATATGCATAGTGATAGCTGAAAGAATTTGCTATCTCCACTTCCATTTTTGCGAGAATAGCGTTCAGTTGCTTTTTTTCGTCTTTAGATATTTCTCTTGAGTGTTCGGTGTAACTGCCAAATCGTACCGCTTTATAATAATTCAGCCAGGCTTCCTCGTTTTTGGGAGCCGATTGGGTGATTTTTTCCCAATAAGCCTCAGCGCTCTCAAACTTTTTCATCTCGAATTTATCCGTTTCAACTTCCCTGGTGCTGATCTCCTGTGCGGGCACCGAAGCCGGTCTGACATCGCCGGATTGTGCCTTGCACCAATGAGCGAGCAACATGGCGACGACTACTGAAAAGCCTCTTAACATCTGCATGGATTGATTAATATTCAACATTTGAAGGGCTGTACATACCGAAAGTAATTTGGTTCATTTTGCTCCCATCATTAAACGAAATTCCTGCACCATCATGGCTGTGGCGCCCCACAAAGTTCTTCCCTGAATATCAAAGAAAGGCGCGTCGATGGAGACATTGAACTTCGGTATAAAAATAGGCTTTTGTGCAATTATATTTTCCTGAAAGAAAAAATCGAGTGGATGAATGATCACTTCTTCAACCTCTGAGGGATTAAGCACCAATTCGGGCAAAGATTTTATGGCGCCTATAAAGGGCCTTACCAGAAAGTGACTGGGAGGAATATAAATTTCGCTGAGTTCGCCTAATACCTCAATTTGATCCGGAGCTACTCCAATTTCTTCAAAAGTTTCGCGCAATGCCGTTTGATCGAGCGACTCGCCCATTTCGCGTTTACCACCCGGAAAGCTGAGCTGACCACTGTGCACGCCCTGATCTTTTGGTCGTTGAATAAATAAAGTATGCACCAGATCCTTGTAGTTGAAAAGCAGAAACATCACCGCGCTTTCTTTGGGAGGTGGATGGAGTTTCTTAGCTTCTTCAGGGCTTTGCCGCTGATAGCTCATCATGGACTGATGGGCCCTGTCGCCCGGAAGCGGTTGTTGAAGAGCTGATTTTACTTTATCAATAAAGGTATCCAAGATCAGTTGCAGGAATTCGAGGGATCATAAATAAAGCATCCTTTGAAGGAAGCACCATTGTTGAGGCCAAAAAGATCTACTACCGGCGTGGTAGAGAAAAAGGAACCAGCCATAAGTGAATTGCCCTGACTGGAAGACAAGAGTCTGCAATCCAGTTCGGCAGGATCGCAGAGCAATGGAGCCTGTCCGTTTTTCATATTTTCGTAGTGGTTGCCGTCATCGTCCACATCGGCGTCTGTATCCACAAGGCAATACTTAAAATCATATTGCTGTGCCGCATCATTTTTCATGGCCACAATAAATTCACTGAAGTCAGTAAGAAGTGCATTGTTGCCATACATGATACAGTTGTTTATGTTGGTATTGTATATCTGATTGACAATGGTGTCTTCATCGACACTCACGTAGAAGTTTGACAGAGCAAACGCAGGATCAGTTCTGTTTCCACCACTCCAGTAGTTGGCAAAAGTGCAATTGTCCAACTGGTACCTTCCACCAACGCTCAAATAAGCACAAGTCTGGCCGCAATTGGAAATTTGCATGTTATACCCTTTTAAAGTTGCATTTTGTGTCAGCAATCCATGACTGCCCATATTGAGAATTTTGGTATTGGACACGGTAACTGAATACTGACTTCCTAAATAATCTACACCAGTTGAATCCACCCATATACCAATATTTCCATTTTTAATATTGGCATAATTTATCACAGAGCCCGGGCTTTTATATATCCAGATACCGCCCCTTAAAACACTGACAATTTGCTCAGTTCCACCACCTGAAACGGGAAAATCGAACTGAATTCCCCATTGGCCGGGAGTATCCTGGAAAGATTGTTCCAACCTGTCGCCCTGAAAACAGACTTCATTGTTCAAAGAACCATTGATATGAATGGTACCGCCATTGACGTAAATCCCGGACTTTGCATGGGCATATACCTGAGTCCCGGCATTGATGGTGAGATCGCAACCTTCATCGATAATCAATACACCAAAGATAACATGTGGCTTATCGTTGTTCCAGACGGCATTGCAATCCGAAAGGATGACCGATCCCAGGCCACCGTGGAAGTATGCGTTTTGCCCCCAGGATCTGAGTTGCACATATTGCTCATTGCCATTGGTTGAGAACTTTATTTTATCTTGCACTACAAAAGGTATTGTATTGTCGTTTGGATCAATGGTGACTTCCACGAAAATAAAAATGCTGTCATTGGGCAGAATTTCGACATTCTCGTGGTGTGGCCCGTTGTCTCCGTCCACATTAATTCTGTATTGGGAACTATTTCCACCTTCCAGATCGATGCTTGAAATTTTAATGCTTTCGTCGTGTCTGTTATATACCCTTAAATAGTAGGTAGTGCTGCCCAGTGTGGTGAAAACCGTATCGAAAAAAACTGTATCAGTGGAAAATTCGAGTTGTGCTGAACTATCTGTGATAAAAGTTTCTTTTTTGCACCTTTGAAAAAGCAAGCAGATGGATATCAGTATCAGGGGCAAAAGGAGCAGGAAATACCGGCGCATAGGATATTTAAATTAAAAGGGTTGCAAAGATGAAACTGTATTGGAATTGAACCAAAATAAGTAAAAAGCTGAATTTCAAGGTCATAAAACCACAAATTAATTCGAGCATCTGGAAAATGGAAAAAAAGGGCAATTATTGTCCGAGGTCTTTCAATTCAGTTCAATTTCCTGATGTTCAGGTATTCAGGACTTTGGTCTCAATTTGTTAGCGAAGCATTTGCCTTTTAATTAACACTTCATCCACAATTGGTAAGATTACCGTGCTGAATTGTAAAAATCAATTTTCTTTGCGCTTGCATAAATTGGAACTTTTTGTGGTGAATCACGATAAAAGGTATTGAACTATGCGGACAGTAACGTACCACCCTATGAAATCGACAACTAAGTCACTGTTGGCCAGCGCTTTATTATTTAGCGTATTGGTCTTTCTGTCTTCCTGCGAAGACAAACCTGTGGAGCAGCCCAAACTACCGGCTGTAGAATCCAGCGTTTCAACCTCGGGAACCATGAATTATGAAGGGGAAATAATTTCCATTCCCTCCCCCATTCAGATTGCCAACCTGATACAGAAAAACAACATTCCTTTTAATGCTGCGCTTGTAAACAGCATTCAAAACAGAGAAAAGTATCTGAATCAAACCAAGAAGGCATTGAATATCGGAGTGTATGGAGCCGATCTGGCCTATATAGCCAATTACAACCTTGGACAATTGAACAGCGATTATTTCGATGTCATAGCAAAGCTCTCTCAGGATCTTGAAATTATAGATCACGTAGACCAAGGCATCATGAAAAGGTTGATGAAGAATATTCAGGACAAAGACTCTCTTCTCAAACTCAATGCAGATTTCTTCCGTGCCGGAGACAAGTATTTAAAGAGCAGCGACAGATCGCAACTTTCGGGATACATCCTTTTAGGAGGTTGGATTGAGTCGCTTCATCTTGCGGCTGATGCGGCCAAAGTGAATGATCAACTGATGAAAAGGCTAAGCGAACAAAAATATTCTGCCATGAGTATGTCCAAGCTGATCATGAAATTCAACGACCCGCAAATAGCCAATATCAAACCGGCCATACAAAAGCTGTGTGAAACACTTTCGGAGCTCGAAAGTACTTATATCTATAAGCAACCCATAACGGATGCCAAAGAAAAGACCACCTATTTCACAAGTCAGACTTCTGTGAAGATGAGTGAAGATCAACTAGACGAAATCAGTGAGCAGATCACTGCGATCAGAAATTTAATTATCGAATAATCATGAGCAGAAAGATATCCACCTTACTTGTTATTGCCCTTTTCGCTATGCTGAATGATACTTTGGCACAATGCGATACAATAGCCAATATGTGCGAACGCCACATTAATACAGCCTATATTTCGGATGGTCAAACCTACCGTGCCTTGCTGAGTGGAGATGATGTAGCTGAGTTTCAAGCTACTTTTTATGGTGGCAATACTTATAGAATTGCTGCGTGTAGTGGCATTACCGACGGCAATCTCGTATTTCGTGTTTTTGACAGCGAAAAGAATTTGCTCTTCACCAATGCAAATTACAGCACTGCCCCTTACTGGGATTTTTATGTAGAGAGTACCTTACAAGTTACCATTGAGGCCAAACTCGATTCAAACAAAAGTGATTCTGGTTGCGCAGTATTGGTGATTGGATTTAAGCGATAATTATCGTTCTGCTTTTTAACGGATTGCAGAATTAGCCGGAAGATTCCTTCTATAACATTTATTTAGTTATAACCACCCATGAGTGCAGGAATTTTACGTGCGTTAATGCAGCTATTTGCCATCATTGCCGGATCCAACAAGGATTCTGGTCGTGAGATTGTAGCTGTTTTCTTGAGGCAGCAATTGAACAAAGAACTGGTGAACAAGTACCTCCAGGTCTATGAAGAATTTGCGACCAAATTTCACGCTGGAAAACAGTCGGAGAAGCGCACATCTATGGCATCTGTAAAAGTGCTGAGGATATGCGACCAAATCAACGAAGAACTTCAGCAAAAAGAAAAGTTTTTTGTGGTGGTAAGGCTACTGGAATTCATCCGCGAATTCAGCAACAAAGGACAACAGGAACTGGACTTCATCCAGACTGTGGCCGAAGCATTCAACATCGATCCTGAGACTTTCAATAAAGTAAAATTATTAGTAGAAAATCCTGAAAATTCTGTTATTTCCGACAATCACTTCCTCCTGGCTGGAAGCACCAGACGCGAAGGCTGGAAGCGATTCCTGAATGTGGATGGTTTGAGGGGAGAGTTGGTATTTCTTCGGGTGGAAGACGAAAATCAGTTCTTTGTAAGGTATTTCGGTCCGGACGAATTAAATCTGAACAGCCAGAACATTATTCCAAAAAGGACTTATGTATTCAGTCAGGGTGCAAATATCAGGGGAAGCAAAATAAGCCCGATATTTTACAGTGATGTGCTTCACAATTTTCTGGAAGACAGCAACACGCAGAAGATTGTCTACCGCGCGGAAAATATTTCGTACAATTTCAGTGGAAATAAACAGGCCCTGCATCAGTTCAATCTCACCGAAGACAGCGGAAACCTTGTTGGAATTATGGGAGGTAGTGGCGCCGGTAAAAGTACCTGCCTGAATGTACTCAATGGCAACTACACGCCTACTTATGGCAAGGTTACCATCAATGGTTTTGACATACACCGGGAAAAAGACAAAATTGAAGGCGTACTGGGTTATGTGGCTCAGGACGATTTATTGATAGAAGAACTTTCGGTTTTTCAGAACTTGTATTACAATGCAAGATTGTGCTTTTCTGATAAAACGAATGAAGAAATAGAGCAGGCTGTATTGCACACTTTGTCGAGCATTGGTTTGATCGAATGCAAAGATTTAAGAGTAGGAAATGCGATGGACAAAACCATCAGCGGTGGACAAAGAAAGCGCCTCAACATAGCCCTTGAACTTATCCGCGAACCATCAGTGTTGTTTGTGGACGAGCCTACCAGCGGACTTTCCAGCCGCGACTCGGAGAATATTATGGATCTTCTGAAGGAACTTACCTTGAGAGGAAAATTGATCTTTGTGGTAATACACCAGCCGAGCAGTGATATCTTTAAGATGCTGGATAAATTGTTTATCCTCGACAATGGAGGCTATCCTATTTATTACGGCAATCCGGTGGAAAGTATCATTTACTTCAAAAGACTGGCCAATCAGGTCAATCTCACTGAAAGCGAATGCCCGCATTGCGGTAATGTAAATCCTGAACAGATTTTTAATATCATCGAAGCGAAGGTTGTAGATGAATACGGCAATGAAACCGAACACAGAAAAGTAACGCCCAAGGAGTGGAACAACTTCTTTAACGTTATCATCGGTAACCACATAAGCACCAAAGAAAAGCAAACTGAACCGCCGAAAAGCACTTTCAGCTTGCCCAATACTTTTAAGCAATTCAAAGTCTTCATTATACGCGATGTATTGAGCAAACTGGCCAATACACAGTACATGCTGATCAATTTTCTGGAAGCTCCTGCATTGGCATTTATACTTTCATTGTTTATTAAATATTTCCCCACAGCAAAAGGTGGTTCGCTGGAATACACTTTCAGAGAGAATTTAAATTTCCCTCAATTTCTTTTCATCTCAGTGGTGGTGGCAATATTTCTGGGGTTGACAGTAAGCGCCGAAGAAATTATCAAAGACCAGAAAATTCTGAAGCGCGAAAAATATCTTCATCTGAGCAAAGGAAGTTATTTGCTGGCCAAAGTAGGCATTATGTTTTTCATAAGCCTGATACAGACCTTGTGCTTTGTAGGAGTAGGAAACTTTATTTTGGAGATCAAAGGAATGTTCTTTCCTTTCTGGATGATACTTTTTAGTACCAGTTGTTTTGCGAATGCTCTTGGGCTTAATATTTCGGCTAGTTTCAACAGCGCCAAAGTTATTTATATCATTATTCCCATATTGATTATTCCACAACTTTTATTCAGTGGTGTAATTGTTCGTTATGACAGGTTGTATCCTGCATTGGCCAGTCAGAACAGGGTTCCATGGCTGGGTAACGTAATGATTTCGCGCTGGGCTTATGAGGCCATGGCGGTGTATCAGTTTAAGAACAATGAATTCGAAAAACAATTTTACGACCACGACCAATCGAGAAAAATATACAGTTGGAAAAAAGACTATTGGCTAAAGGAGCTCAAAGCAAAATCTTCCGATTGCAGAAAGATGCTGGGGCAAAGCAATCCCGGCGATCAAATGCGCTACAACCTCACGGTATTGCAAAACGAAGTCAGAAAAGAAATGAAATACATTCCTGATTTAGACTTCGCAAAACTGGATCAGTTGAAACCAGAATTGGTCACCGCAGCCACATTGGACGAAGTAGATGCATTGTTCGTTGAATTGGATGAGTACTACATCAGAAATTACAATGATGTGAATCAGGCCAAGGAAGAGAAAATTGCTTCAATGACGGCAACTCCTGAACTTCGTGAATCTTATATTCAACTTCAGGATGATTACTACAATGAAAGTCTGGAAGATTTTGTGACCAACAAAAATGACCTGAAGAAAATTGTGGAGTATGAGCAAGAATTGGTGCAAAAACACAATCAGATTTTCCTAACGCCAAACGGAGGTTTTTTTGATGCTCAATTTTATGCTCCATCCAAAAGGCTTTTCGGAAAACAAATTTCTACTATATCGGCCAACCTGATGGTAATATGGCTCATGACAGCCATCATGATGGTAGTGCTTTATTACGACGGACTAAAAAAATTACTTGATCTGATGGGCAGACTTTCGGATAAGGTTACTGAGTTTTTGAAATTCAAAAGAAACAAAAAGGTAGCTTAATCCCGATTCCGGCTGATGAGAATTTAAAATATTCTGAATGAATAACTAATCTTCCAATCCCTTTCCGTCAAGTATTTTAGGAATGAATTTTTCGATTCTTGATTCTCTTGTTTTGGATTGTTTGGCAGCAGAAAAATAGAATAGATATGCCTTTTGTCTGCCTGGTGTAAGGGACTCAAAAGCATTTTTCAGTTTGGGCATATCATCTAAGACCAATTGAAATTCCTGCGGAATCTTGTAGTCGCTTGTCTTTTTTAATTCAACTTTGGCACCTGCCTTTTTCAATTCGATGGCTTCTTTGATATAAGCTTTCAGAGAAGACTTCAACTTTAATATTTCTTGAATATTGGTGAATCGAATTTGTCGTGCTGCCTGTACATTTTCTGTTTGCTGAATTAAAATTCCTTTGGGATCTTTGAGCAAAACACCATTCATAAACAACAGAGCACAATAGTTCTTAAAGCCGTGAATTAAAACAACATTACTTTTTTCGGCTGTATAACAAGGGCATCCCCATTTTAATTCTTCGGATAGACCACAGGCAAGAACAATCTCTCTCAGTTCCAGGTATTCATTCTGCCACTTTGATTCTTTATTGAAAAACCAATCAACTTCCGGATTCGATACCTTTCCTGCCATTGTTTTACAAAATAAACTTCTAAAAGCTATCAGAAGTCACCAATTATTTTAATGCTTCTACCTCAATCATTTTGAAGGGAACACTTATAATAGCTTCATAATCTTCTCCTGCTTCAAGCATATCCTCATCATCCTGTTCGTAGTACCAATGTATAGCCACTTTGTTGCCAATACTTTCCAATCTTTTGAAGAAATCGAGAAGGCACTTGCTGCTACTGGTGTTAAAGTATTCCAGTTGAACATGAACGATAGTCTCTTCGGCACTTTGGCGCGCGTAAGCATCTACCCATTCGATGAGCGGTTTATAAAACTCAAGCGAGTTTTCGGGTATAGATCTTCCCTTTAATTCCAGGTGTCCTTTTGAAGAGAAACTAACGGTTGGAGTTTTGGGTGTAGGGGTCAGATTGATATCTTCCATTGAAGTGTTGCGTTTATTCTTTTTTGATAAGATGCAAGTTTCCACATAAAATCGGCAATCTGGCTTAGCCAGAACATTAAATTTCAACAACCTGATCGTGTATATCTTAGCAATGTGTTTTTTACAGGATTCATTGAGATATGTGTCTGATCTTTACGCCAAGAATGAAGAGAATATGAAGGATAAAATGAACTGCGACTGGTTTGCTACCTGGTTTGATTCTCCCTACTACCACCTCTTGTACCGCAACAGAGATTTTGTTGAGGCTGAGGCCTTTATTACCCGGTTGCTCCATCGCATTCAACTTCCTGCTCACAGCCAGGTATTGGATCTGGCCTGTGGAAAAGGCAGGCATTCTATCTTTCTGCACCGCTCCGGACTAAAGGTCCTGGGTATAGATTTATCGAAGGAAAGTATTGCACTGGCCAAGGCGCATGAGGCACCAGAGCTTCATTTTGAGGTTCAGGATATGCGCCACTTTACGGCCCCGGCCTGCCGAGCCATATTCAATCTCTTCACGAGCTTTGGGTATTTTGACAATGTGCGCGACAACAAAATGGTGTTGGCTCAGGTAGCAACTCATCTCGATAAAGGAGGGTATTTTGTGCTTGATTATTTCAATTCTGTGAAGGTTCAGGCCAAAATGAAGCCCCATTATTACATGGAAATTGATGGAGTTCAGTTCAATATTGCAAAAAAAGTAATGGATGGAAAAATCATCAAATCCATTCATATCAAGGACGATATCGCTGAGTTTGACTTCGAAGAGAAGGTGCAATTGTTTAGCCTTAGCGAAATAATTGAAATGATCACTGATGCCGGAATGCAAGTAGTCAATACATTTGGCGACTATTTACTCAATGGGTTCGATGCAGAAAATTCGGACCGTGTAATTGTGATAGCTCGTAAATAATGCATCAGGCTCCTGTTTTTTACGCATCTGTTTTGTTTGCTTCTGCTCTTGTAGGTGCTGTGATCTATATGCTCACGCACAAACAGGCAAGCAAAGGCATTAAGTTGTTGCTGGCATTCAGTGCCGCTTATCTTCTTGGCCTCACCTTTTTACATCTTTTTCCGGAACTTTTTGCTTCTGACATTGCAAATGCCGGTTGGTATGTAATTATTGGCTTTATGCTTCAGGTTGTGCTCGACTTTTTCTCGCACGGCTTAGAACACGGACATGTCCACACACACGAGCATACCGGGACAAAATTTTTGGTCATGATCATGGCATCTTTATGGATCCATGCTTTTATAGAAGGAATGCCATTCGGTGGCGAATTTGTATCGCATGTGCACCATCACCATGGCCATGATGCTGCAGAAGCAGTGGCCGGACATGTGCACGACCACCGGGATTCGCTTCTTATCGGAATTTCACTGCATAAAATTACAGAGTCGCTGGTCTTTACGGCATTGCTTGTCTCCAGCGGTATGACCAAGGTGAGGGCTTTGCTGTGGTTGGTTCTTTTTGCACTGATGGCTCCGGCGGGTGCATTTGTTCATTACTGGATTGGTGAACAAGGAATGGCCAACCTCGACCAACTTACTCCCAAAGTAACCGGTATTTTGACTGGTATTATACTCCACGTTTCCACCACTATTATATTTGAAGGTGAAGAAGGACATAAGTTCAACCTGATGAAATTTGTGTCGATTATTCTGGGAATTGGAATGGCGGCGGCATTTGCGGCACATTGATGCCCAAATTTGGCGCTCAAGGATTCATCAATCCTTTCGGATTAAATAAGACCCATTATTCACCATCGCTGTCCTGTTCATATCCTTCAGAATAATAGGATTGATCTATTCCCTTAAAAATAATTTCGTGGTTGTCTATTTCGTCCGTTAAATTGGCCACAAGCAAGGTTCTCAATTCCAAATCGTTAATGGGACTTCTTTCCATTGCCTGAATGTAAAGTTCTTTGCTAACAAACTGCCAGTTCACCAATTTTTACAGTCTCTGTTTTAAGAGCATATCAAGCCGTTTTCATTGTTCTTATCTCACTCCCACACCACCTTCAGCACCATCTCTACTCCATTGCGAATAATGAGCATGTCGGCAGTTTGGCCCTTTTCGAATTTGCCAAGGGCCTCCATGTACAGGTAAATGTCGTCAACAGGGTAGTCGCCGATTTTGATGACAGTATCGCCTTTGATCAATCCTGCCTTTTGTCCGGGACGACCTTCTTTTACCCCATCAATGCGCAGGCCTTTGTCGCTGTACATATAATCGGGCATTACTCCGAGCGTTACTTTGAAGTCCGCAGCAGTGGCTGTGTTTTCGTCCTTGGTTTTGGTGAAGGCAATTTTCCCTTTGTCGTTCATGCTCACTATCACATCTTCGATGTATTTGATTACCGAATACAATCCCACGTAGTTGATTTTATCAGCATCGTCGGTTGGTTTGTGGTAATCTTCGTGCTGGCCGGTAAAAAAGTGCAGCACTGGAATGTCTGCAAGATAAAAGCTTGTGTGGTCGCTTGGGCCAACACCGCTTTCAGTAGTAATGATTTTGATATCGTCTATTTTTATTTTAGGCAAAAGATCTTTCCATTCGGGCGATGTTCCCACTCCATAGACGGCCAGTGTTTTTTCTGCATTCAATCTGCCCACCATGTCCATATTGAGCATGTAATTTACTTTGGTGAGATCTATTGTTGGGTTTTTGATAAAATAATTGCTTCCCCAAAGGCCCTTTTCTTCACCACTGAATGCGATAAACAAATAATTGTTGGCCGTAGTTCCTTTCGTTTTTTTAGAAAGAAAGGTAGCAATCTCCAGCAAAGCTCCTACTCCACTGGCATTGTCGTCGGCGCCGTTGTGAATTGCTTTATTGCCAGTCCATAGCGAATTTTCGTCGCCCCAACCGAGGTGGTCGTAGTGGGCACCGATTACGATGGTATTGGCAGCGCCATTATCGAGATAACCTATTACATTGTTGCCCGAAATTTCTTTTACCAGTCCCATTCCCATTACAGTACTATCACCTACCTGGTGTTTTTGAACTCCACCATGGGGCACAAATTTGAAATTCTGCAGCCATGCACCATCTGTTCCCTTGGGCTTCAGATTGAGGGCTGCAAATTCTTTCTGGATCAATGCCGCCGCCTTTTTCTCACCTTCAGTACCCACCTGGCGGCCCTCGTATTCGTCGCTTGCCAGTGTAATAATGGTTCTGGCACCAAGGCCATCGTTGGGCTTTGACTGGGTAATATCTTTTTTGGGAGTGCAGGTTGCTACCACCACTGCAATTGCCGCAAAACCCAGGATCAACAAATTCTTTTTCATGGACAAAAATTTAAAGCGCTGCAAAGTAAACTCAAATCGGCGAAGGAAAAATGGATATGATAAATCGCAGATTGGTTGAGTGTAAAAAAGTGACATTTCGCGTCAAAGCCTTGAATAGTCGGAATTTCCGCATGACATTTTGGATTTCCTACACCGGATATTCATCACTTATATGATATAGGTATGACAGTCCCGGGATAGTTCATACTAATTTCGGCTTCAAAATCAAGCCGGTCTTATTATGAGAATTTTAACTGCATTATTTTTCAGTATTTTAACCCTTTGCAGCTGTAAACACAAGACACAAATAGCAGAAACAGCTTCCAATACTGCGCCCCCTGGCACGACCGACGAGCCGATACATTATTCAGAAGAAACACACCTCAGGAATGTGAGGCAGATGACCTTTGGCGGCAACAATGCCGAGGCTTATTGGGATACCAAAGGAGAGCGATTGATTTTTCAGAGCGACAATAAAAACTGGGGATTGGGTTGCGACCAGATTTTTGTGCTGGATATTGCGAGTAAACCGGATAGCGCAAGAAAAAAACTAATCTCCACGGGTAAAGGCAGAACTACATGCAGCTTTTTTATGCCGGATAACAAGAGCATTTTGTACGCCAGTACACACTTGAAAATGGATACCTGTCCAGCAGTTCCTGTGAGAGAATCGGGCAGATATGTATGGCCCATTTATCCGGAATACGATATTTTCCAGTCGGATATGAATGGGAAAATTATCAAGCAATACACAAATCTTCCCGGATACGATGCAGAAGCAACTGTTTCGCCTAAAGGCGACAAGATTATTTTCACCAGCACCCGCGGCGGGGATCTGGATTTGTGGGTGATGAATATTGACGGAAGCAGTCCTGTTCAGATTACCAACTCACTGGGTTATGATGGTGGTGCGGCTTTTTCTGCCGACGGGAAAAAAATAGTTTGGCGTGCTTCCCGGCCTAAGACAGTAGAAGAAGTAAAAAAATACAGAGAACTGCTTGCGCAAGACATGGTAGAACCCACGAACCTCGAAATTTTTGTGGCCAATTCCGATGGAAGCGATGCCAAACAAATTACAAATCTGGGAAAGGCCAACTGGTCGCCCTATTTTCATCCATCAGGTAAAAAAGTATTGTTTTGCAGCAATTACAAAAGCGCCATTGGTTTTCCATTCAACATTTTTATGATCAATATTGATGGAACCGGATTGGAGCAAATTACTTTCGACAAACAATTCGATTCATTCCTGATGTTCTCACCCGATGGAAAAAAAATATCGTGGTGCAGCAACCGACACAATGGAAGAACCCGAGATACGAATGTCTTCGTAGCTGACTGGGTTGATTAACCCCAGATCGGCGCAGGAAATAGCATGGAATTATACTTGCTCTAAAATCTCAGTTGGATTCAGACCTCATGCCTATTTGATCCAGATACACAATGGTGATTATACAGCATCAAATAATTTGGGTACGGAAGACTGAACAACAAATTTTACTCTTTTACTATTTTGAAAGTAGAAAGTCCTGAGCGCACTACATAAACTCCAACTGGCAATTCGGAAAGGTTTAAAGAAAGTGTTTTGGTTTGCCTTTTAGGAATAAGATTGAATACAGTTCTGCCCAGAAAGTCCGTTACGATGACTTCATCTATAAAATCATTTCCTTCCATAAAAAGTATGTCAGTTACCGGATTGGGATAAAATCTGGTTATTGCCTCTGACCATTCAGCAACACCTACTACTTCTACAGAAAAAAGATTGGCTTGTGTCCATGCGCCATCGCCGCATTCGCTTGATGAACGAACCCTCCACCAATATTCTCCTAATGGAAGATTAACTGACAAAGTATAAGAGTTAGAGGTCACAATTTGCTCGTCAATAATGGTATTAAAAGCGGCATCACTTGCAACCTGAATGGTATAAGATGTGGTTCCGTTTACATTGCTCCAATTAAAAGCCAGTGAGGGATTATTGACATTCAATATTTCGTTATTGAATGGAGCATTCAAAGAGGGAGATGATGTAGAATTGGAATAAATTGATACAGGCAATTCATAAGACTCACCAGATTCGGCAGTGAGTAAAAGTGTTCCGTTATGCGTTCCCTGTGTAAGTTGGCTTAAATTACTCAATCCAATCTGGTATTGCCCCGCAGCATTGATGGTAATATCTTCTATTACGGTACTTTGCAACCCGGAAATATTCACATTGAGTGGAAATGAAAGAAGCGAATTAATATTGAGCGTAAGATAAATCTGGTCTTCCCCACATAATGTGATGGCATTGTCTTCCAAATAAAGAAAGGTCGGTTTTAAAATAAAAATACCATCATACATGGAAGTGGCTATGTTGATTCCACTGGGCAGATAAGGATAATTGCTCCATGTGCCACTGTATTGTGCAAAGTCGTTTAATGGATAAAGATCAAAAAAAGCTACTTCACTTAATATCTCCTCCTGAATTTTAATTGCATCCAAAATCCTCACACCACTTCTGTAATTGCTTTCGTAAATAAATTGATCCTTTACATAGAGATTGTGATCTATTGCCGTACTGGTTCCTTCGTAATAACCCATGTAGACGAGACTTTCCACATTGAGAAAATCGAATAAATGTGTTCTGGTTCCATAGGGTTCCTGGTTTTCGCCCAATGCAGTTTCATCAAGTTCATCATTAACGAAAAAATATCTTCCATTCTTCGAGAACCATCCCTGGTGTATATAACCAGGGTTTTCGTAAGACACGTGAGATACTTCAAAACAATCCAATGGATCTGTGCAATCTACTACTGTCAGCTCATCTTCATTGCATGCAAAAACCAATTGTTTTCCCTGTACCGAATTATCAGGACCATCATAGGTCCATGCATAACAATCATGCGTATAGCCATCTTGTGCAAATCCTCCTGCCAGAGTTGGCACCAAAGGATTAGAAATATTTACCAGGTGCAAGCCCCCTGAATAAGTATTGGTTCCGGAAGCGATAAGCAAACCAGAAATCGGATCGATGGTTAGTGTATGGCAATGGCCAAATCCATTATAATGGGCTGTTTCTGAAAAATTCAAAGGTGGATTGGTTACATTATCCAATTGCGTCAAATCAAATACCTGTAATCCATGGTTATCGGCTTCGCTTACGATGTAGCAGTAATTGCCGAAGGTTTCAACATCTCTCCACAAGCTATTTACTGTATGGGTCTGCAATATTCCAAGATAAATGGGTGCCACAGGATCCGAAAGATCCATAAAAGCAGTGCCGTTGGAGCAACCAATCAAGGCATACTCTTTTCCCGAAGCCGGACTTACCCAGCCCCAGATATCGTTCGTGTTGTTTCCACTGCCAATTGCAGAAAGTGGTACATATGCAAGAAGATCCACCTGATTGCAGGGATAATTTCCTGCCATTCCATTCACACAAGGAGTTTGTGCAGATGTAAAAACTTCGGTCAATAAAAGAGCGAAGGTTAACCCAATATTATATTTCATTTTTCATGTTGTGATTACCATTGATCGGAATCGCGTTCTATGCTTTCGATATCAACGATTTTATTTTCTTCAATTTGCGCCAACGATTCGCTTATGCTTTTAATCAATTCTGCCTTTGTGACGCGCAATCCTTTACTTCTGTAGCCCACAATTTTTGAAGAATCGGCGCTTTGGTTTTCAAGTTTGGCTATAAGATCAGAGATGGACTTAAGAGTGGATGGCTTCTCCTGTTTGAGAATCCATTCAATCAACTGAAGTTTTTCTTTCGATAAATCTATTGCCATACTAACGATATTAGTGACGCAATTTAGCGCTAAATCCATACATATTCAGGCTAAGTACATCATAAAACTGAAAATTAATTACAATTCCAACGGCGCACCCCGAAGTACAAATCAAGGATAAACTCACTTTGACAAAGTCTGGTTTTCAAAGCCTGATTAAAGATTCAATAAGTCACTTACCTGATAGGCTGAGTTCAAAAGGAAGCCACTATCTTTGCCCCAATATGATCGCAAAGAAGAGTAAAAATATCAGAATAATAGAAGTACCGAGCGAAGTAGGTGCAGGTACCCGTGGGGCAAGTCTTGGAGTTGAAGCAGTAAAAATAGCTGCACTCGACTTCAGGTCGTTGTTTTTCAAAAAGTACAAGAGCATTGTCATTCCCAATGACAATCAAGCTTTGTATAGCAATCCCGGAAGCAGATATGCCAAAAACGTAAGAAGCGTATTGAAAATGTACGAGAGGATTGGTGCAGCAGTTCGCGACACCTTGCGAGATGGTCGTTTTCCACTTCTTCTGAGTGGTGACCACAGCAATGCCGGTGGCACTATCGCCGGTATCAAGATGGCCTATCCAGAATCGCGATTGGGGGTAATTTGGATTGATGCTCATGCCGATCTTCACTCACCTTACACTACTCCAAGTGGGAACATGCATGGAATGCCCCTGGCCACTGCACTGAATGAAGATAACATCGAAGAAAAGGTAAACGATCTTGACTACGAAACCATCGAATTGTGGGAGATGGTAAAAAATGTGGGTGATGTAATGCCCAAAATTGAGTACCGTGATCTTATTTATGTAACGCTGAGAGATTTTGAGGATCAGGAAGCAGCTTTGATCAAGAAAAACAAGGTTAAAGTTGTTACGACCAATGAACTGCGTAAAACCGGGGTGACCAAATTGAGTCGTGAGTTGCTAAAATACCTCAGTCAGTGTGATAAAATCTACATCAGTTTCGATGTGGATTCAATGGATCCCACTGTATCCCGGGGCACAGGCACACCGGTAAAAGGCGGTATCAATGAAAGAGAAGCAGCTGATCTGATTTTGGAGTTACTTCAAAATGAGAGGACTTGTTGCCTTGAATTCACAGAGATTAATCCGACATTGGATAGTGAGAATGTAATGGCCGAGACTGTATTTGAGATATTGCAAAAAGTGGCCCGACAAGTGGAGATTATTTAATTTTCCGGGCAGTTTCAATTCTTATTACCCCGAATCGGTTCAAGCTATGTATCTGGTGCATTCTCAGTATTTGCAACCTGAATAATTTTGCCTTCATCGGCCAATATTACATTACCAAATACCTCAGCCGCTTCTGCTAAAAACGAATCATCTTCGTGGTATCTGGAACTAAAGTGCCCCAATATTAATGTGCCCACGTTTGCTTTAGCCGCTATTTCTGCCGCCTGACGTGCAGTACTGTGAAAAGTGGATTTGGCTCGTTCCTTCATATCATCGAGAAAGGTAGATTCATGATACAGCATAGTCGAACCTGCAATCATATCGATAACCTTTTCATAATAACAAGTATCAGAGCAATAGGCATAGGATCTTGGCAAAGGCGGAGCAATGGAGGCTTCAGAAAAAGAGACACTCTCTCCACCTTTCGACACAATTGAATTGCCTTTTTTCAATTCTAATACTTCGCTTGGCTGAAGCTTATATTTCGAAATGACTTCTTTCCTGATTTTGGGTGGCCTTATTTTTTCTTCGAAAACAAATCCGAAACAATCAATACGGTGTTTTAGGGGTATTGAATATACCTTAACGCTTCGGTCTTCCATTATGAGCATTTTTGTATCCGTTTCAGAAGAATGGTACTCCAATGTATACTCCAAAAAAGTATGAGATAACCTTAAATTGAGTTCTATCAATTCTTTTAAGCCATTTGGACTGAAGATATGTAATATGGATTTTCTTCCCAGCAAATTCATGCTGGAAATAAGTCCCATAAGCCCGAGGTAATGATCGCCGTGCAAATGGGAAATAAATACGTGATTGATTTTCTGAAATCTTACTTTGTACTTGCGAAGCTGCATTTGGGTGGCCTCTCCGCAATCTACCAGGTATAGTTTGTCGTGGATATTGACCACCTGTGAAGTAGGATTGTGTCTGGAGGTCGGAGTGGCGGCTCCGCAACCAAGTATGGTGATCTCAAATGTCATAAATAAAAAAAACCGCTCACTTAAATGAACGGTTCAAATATCATCATAAAAAGGTTGTATCAGTGCTGAATAATCATCCTTTTGGTAAGTTTTTTATTGCCGCATTCAATTGAATACAAATAAATACCTTGCTGCAAATCAGAAGTATCAATCTTCAATGAGTTTGCACCTCTTTTTCCCTGAAAGTTTCTGGTGAGTACCTTGTCGCCGACAAGATTCATAACTTCAAGCTTTACATTAGAGGTTACATTCAAATCGAAGGTAATATTGGTAAAATCAGAAGTAGGATTAGGTGTGTTTTGCAGCGAAGTAAGGCTCAATTCTGAATTTACTTCATTCACCGAAATAGAACCTTCCGGAAGAATAGACAGAATGTATCCTTCGTAGAAAGTTGGGTAAATCTGGTTGCCGAATAAGAAGAAGTGGGCTGTGACATAAATCCTTACCGGAAAATCTCCTGATGTGATGGGTATTCCTGAAATATCACCACAATAAGGATGAGCAGCCAGAAACATACAAGGGTCTGAAGAATCGCCGTTGTTGTTGCAGGTAATATTTAATCCCAGAAAAGAAGTTTGTTTCCAGACCAATCCATCAAAGAAGACAATACTATCGAGGTGAAGAGAATCAATAACAATCCCAAAACCTGCGTAGGCTGAATCAATTTGTCCGGCGTCAGAAGGGCTCAATACATAAACCACATCTTCATATGGTTCACCTACAATTCCTGTTATAAAGTTCTCCCCGATTGTAGGATCCGGAGCTACGCCATAAGCTACTCCTGTCCAATCATGATTGAGCGGGTTACATTGAGCAATTGAACCCAATGTCAATGCAACGAAACAGGTATAGGTGAGTAATAATTTTTTCATTTGGATTAGCGGTTACAATTCGCGTTCAACTTCCTCCATGTAAACAAGGTCTATGGCCTCATTGCAGGTTGGAGTAATCTTAAGCACTGATTGTAGTTGTGAGATGGTAATTAATTTATTGACTGTTTCTTGCAATCCACAAAGCACAAATGAGCCATTGGCATCGCGGCACAATCTGTTGGCTACAAGAATCGCAGACAAACCAGAAGAATCAATATACCTTGTTTCTGAAAGATCCATTACAATATTCTTCACTCCTGATTTATTGAGCATTACAATTTCGCTCTTAAGTTCTGGTGCGTGAATGGCATCCAGTTTTTCAATTTTGGTGCTGATCACAGCAAGCTTATCTTTTTGGTCTACAACGAACTTCATATCAAGATGGTTTTTGCCAAAAGTACATATAAATGAGTTGATTAAAAAATCCTGATTTCTGGATACGAACAGCCAATGGTGGATTAATGCCGCTTGACTTTTGGGTTGTACCAGATAAATCGGCATAGCTTTTAACGAATGACTGTAATTTTTTTTGTCAGAAAATTACCGTTCAGCTGGATGAAAGATAAATAGTAAATACCTGTGGGCAAGTTACTCATATTCAATTCACTTTGTTGACCTTGTAGATTGAATACTTCAACCAATGTACCAACTGAATTGAACAATTTTACTTCTTTTATTTCTCTGAAGCGCGATGTATTCACGGTAACAAAACTCTCCACCAGGGTTGGAGCCACAGTGATCTCGTTGAAGGCTATTGTTTCCTGAACCCCTACAGAATTGCAGGGAAGATTCAATGCAGAATTGGGGCGGGCGCCATCGACAATAGTCATTCCGGTGTTTTGAGGGTCGAGCCAGACTTTTAGTTTTTGCGATGCCGCATTTGGATTTCCACTCCAGTGCTTGGACATCTTACCATAAAAGTCTTGCTGACTTGGTGCTGCGCAAGTCGAAGCGCCTCCGGTGAGGGTGCCAACTACCCTTTTGTTTTGGTTAAAGAGTGGCGATCCGGAAGAACCACCTTCTGTCACACCCCAGGAAGTAGTTGTAGGTGACCATTGAACCACCCAGTGGTTGCCGGAAGCCTGCCATGTTCCACTGACGATATCTTCTGTGTAGGATATTTTTTTAACGTCACCGGAAGGATGATGAATGCCAAAAGCATTTTGCGGCACAAGACCTGTTGCGTCCCAACCAGCAAAGTATGGATCAAAAGATGATGGTATACTATTGGTCATTTCCACAAGGAAAAAATCTGACCCTGAATCTCCACCATCGTCAGCGCTATCCGCCAGCCTTACCACACCTGTCTTATTATTCATGGTGTTGGTGCTACCCGTGCCACATCCTGTTTTTTCGAAATTGAATCTAACCTGACATTGAAGTAAATCTGTATCACTTACAAATACCCCGTTGTCAGGATTGTAGCCACAGTGCATTGCAGTAAGCACATACTTGCGGCAATCGAAAGCAGTTGTATTAACAAGTACACCTGAGCAAAGGCCGGTAAAAGCGCCGTTGACGATTCTCAATCTGACCACTGCATCCCTTTGATCTTCCTTGCCAAGGCCTTCAGGGCAATTGACATCTACTTCACAAGGCTCGCTCGAGCCTCCACCCCTGTTAGGCGAATTGTAATTATAAACGTTGCGGTAAAAATGCCCAAATCCTCTGATGCCGAGTTGTGCCTCTCCTACCACAGATGCAGGCTGATAATATTCAATAATGGCTTCTTCACCCATTACTTCCATTGTGCCGAAATATCCCTGAGGCATGCAATCTTTATAGTCGTATGGACCTTCAAAATAGGATAGATCGGAAGGGTAAATGTGAAAAGTTGCCCCCATGGGAATTTGGAAGTGATCGAAAAAAACACAAGTAGCCAGAGCGTTGGGTGTTCTGTATTTCAACTGCCACATTTTATCGCCGTTGGGAAGATGAGTCCAGGTTCCGCAAGAATTTGCATCAAGGTCCATAAGAATGATCCGACCGTTGTTGGTCATACCGCCTTCCTGTTCAATTCTGGTATCCTCAGCCAAAAGTAAAGAGTGATCGAAAGTGGAAAGTTCAAGTGTTTGTAGCGGAGCATCGGGAACAAAATCATTCTGCAATCCGAATGGTCCGCTTTGTGATTTGGCAATTAAAATTGTGCAGGTAAGCACAACAGACATTAAAATCTTTTTCATTAAAAGTAGATAAATTGACAATAAGGGTTTCAGCGCGAATATATAACGCCTGTTGAATAGACAACCAAGAAGTTTTATTCAAAGGCAATTTTCGGGCATCTGCTTTTACAAATGAAACTTTCCGTTCCCTCATCCCGTTAAAAAGTATTGAGAAAAAATCACGTAACCAATTTTTGCCGAAAAGTGATAACCCTAAAAACTTCGTGGCTCCGCATATTAACTCTATTGTTATCAGTAATCTTACTGAATACTTTGGAAATGCGCGCCCAATGCAGTGCTAATGCCGGTCCAGACCGGAATTTGTGCATTACGCAATCCACCATATTAGGAGGAACACCAGCCACTGCCAGCGGAGGGTCTGGAACCTACACCTACTCTTGGAGTCCTGGCGGGTCGACCCTGGCTGCACCCACAGTAAGTCCAACTGTTACTACAACTTATACTGTAACCATTACAGACACGCAAACTTTGTGCACCTCAACCGATCAGGTAGTTGTAACGGTAATTCCTAATCCTGTAATCCCAACGATTCCTGACCAATCGGCCTGTCCGGGATCTCCGGTTCAAATTTGTACTAACCCCACTTCAGCCAACGGTGCTATAACAACCTTTATCTGGACACCTTCTTCTTCAGGTCCGTCAGGGGCATGTGGAAATTTTATTGCAGGCACACCAGCCAGCGGCAATTATATTCTTTTGGTTCAGGATGAAATGGGATGCATAAAAACAGCAACTGCACACATCAATTTATTGCCGGTACCCAATAATGTAAATGCCGGGCCAGATCAAACAATATGTTTAAGCGGAGGCCCTGTTCAACTAACCGGTTCACCTGCCGGAGGAACATGGACGACAACCCCTCAACTTTCTTCAGGTGGATTATTTACGCCAGCCGCAACAGGTACTTTTACGCTAATTTATACATTCACCAATGCCAGTGGATGTTCAAATACTGATACAAAAGTTATAACTGTGGTCAATCCATCACCTCCGGCAGGTGGTCCTGATATTGAATTGTGTCTTAACTCATCTCCATACCAATTACCCAATGTGGGTGCATGGTCGGTAACTCCTCAGGTAACTGCAGGAGGTTTGTTTACTCCATCGGTTATCGGAACATTTAATTTAACTGTTTCGGCAATAAGTGGCACTTGTACTTCGATTGATAATGTAACTGTAACAGTATTGCCCTTGCCTGTAGTAAATGCCGGAGCAGATGTAAATCTGTGTCAGGGATCATCAACTACATTAAATGCTACCTATAGCAGTGTTAACGGGGCCATCAACACATTCTGGTGGAACAATACAACAGGTTTGAGCAGCACATCCATTTATAATCCAATTGCGACACCTACGATAACTTCAACTTATACCTTTAATGCCACAGACATTAAAAACTGTTCGGCACAAGACGCGGTTACGGTAAACATAAGCACCCCACCTGTGGTAAATGCCGGTCCTGATATTACACTCTGCACCAATGGAGGCAATGTAAATCTTACTGGTTTTTCACCAGCAGGAGGTGCAATGAGCGGCTCATATTTAACGGGTTTCGTTTTTTCTCCAATCGTAGTGGGCAATTATACCCTTACTTATACTTATATCTCCGGGCCATGCACGGTATCCGATACGCGAATAGTTCAGGTAATTGCACCCAATTCCATTAATGCAGGGCCGGATTTGATTTTATGTCAAAACTCATCACCTGTAACATTATTTAACAATGGCGGAACGTGGTCGGGATCTTTTGTAACATCTGCCGGCGTATTTACCCCATCAACACCAGGAACGTACACACTAACTTATAATGTCATTTCAGGAACGTGCACATCGACTGATCAGATAGTAGTTCAAGTATTGAACCTGCCCACTGTAAATGCAGGAGCCAACCAGACTATTTGCTTCGGAGGAACGGCCCAACTCATCTGCACCGGTAATTCAGTCAACGGAGGAATTACGAGCTATAACTGGACTGGAGGTACTTTCAGTAATTCGAATATTTCAAATCCGACAACTTCGCCTGCGACAACAGATACGTTTTATTGTACAGTAATAGATGGATCGAATTGCCAGGCCACTGATTCAATTTTAGTTACCGTAATTTCACCTTCATCAGTGAATGCCGGGCCGGATATTACAGTTTGTACCAATGGAGGAAATGTCACCCTTACCGGTTTTTCACCCGCAGGAGGAACATGGAGTGGAACCGGAGTATCAGGAGTGGTTTTTACGCCTGGCGCTGTTCAGAATTATACACTTACCTATACTTATACTTCGGGGCCATGTACGGTATCCGATACACGCATAATAACTGTGGTTGCTCCGGATGTGATTAATGCCGGACCCGATTTAATCTTATGCAAAAATTCGCCACCGGTAACATTATTCAACAACGGTGGAGCGTGGACAGGATCTTTTGTCACTTCAGCCGGAGTATTTACTCCATCAACACCAGGAACATACACACTCACGTACAATGTTCTTTCAGGAAACTGCACTTCAACCGATCAGGTTGTTATTCAGGTTTTGAATTTGCCTATAGTGAATGCTGGCAGTGATCAGACCATTTGTGCAGGCGGAACAGCACAATTGGTATGCACAGCAAGTTCAGCCAACGGAGGAGTCTCAAGCTACAATTGGACAGGCGGAACTTTCAGCTCTTCTGGTATTTTCAATCCAACTTCATCACCCGGCGCAACCGATACATTTTATTGTACCGTTACGGATGCATCGAATTGTCAGGCTACCGATTCGATTGTGGTGAATGTAAACCTGTTGCCCACAGTAAATGCCGGACCAGACCTGATCATTTGTAACAATGCCGGGAATTTTACTCTTTCGGGCTATTCACCCACTGGTGGAACATGGACAGGCCCGAATGTGACCGCGTCCGGATTATTTACCCCCACAGTGCCGAACAATTATACTTTAACTTATTCATTTACCAATTCTAATGGTTGCACTTCTACTGATCAATTGACGATAACAGTTGTTGCTCCCGGGGTTGTAGATGCAGGGCCAGATATTTCGATTTGTCAGAATACTCCTGCCGTTCAATTGCTCACTTCCGGCACGTGGACCGGATCATTCGTTACCTCAGGTGGTTTATTTACACCTTCCACAGTTGGGAGTTATACGCTTACTTATAACACCATATCAGGCGGCTGCAACGCAACGGATCAAATTGTGGTAAACGTATTAAGTTTACCCAATGCCAATGCAGGTGCCAATCAATCCATCTGTATAGGCGATTCAGCACAATTAACTGGAAGCGGTAATTCAGTGAACGGCGCTATTGTGCAATACCAATGGAACAGTAATAATCTGAGCAATGACTATTTGAGTGACCCGGGTATTTTCAATCCCGTTGCATCACCATTTGATGATATTACCTACACACTTCTCGTAACAGATGCCTTGGGATGCTCAGGCACCGATGAGGTAAGCATTGTGGTAAACGACCTGCCAATAGTAAATGCAGGAATTGACATCAATGCATGTAATCAGCCAGTTCCAGTTACACTCGTTGGATTCAGTCCTGCAGGAGGGACCTGGACAGGCCCGGGAGTTACTTCATCCGGAGTATTCACCCCTTCTTCAACAGGAGATTTCGAATTGGAATATTGTTATACCAATTCTAATGGATGCCATGCCTGCGACCAAATGGTGGTCCAAGTAGCAGACCCAACTCCAACAGATGCCGGCGGTGATTATTCGGTTTGTATGAATACACCCGCCTTCAATCTTACTCCAGTTACACCAGGAGGACAATGGACCGGAAACTATGTAAGCAGTGAAGGGCTTTTCACACCAGACAATGCCGGTTTTTATACACTCACTTACACTGTGGGCGGCGGATCTTGTGCCACTTCTGACAATGTAAACGTACATGTACATTCGCTTCCGACTGCAAATGCCGGTTTAGATGCGGGAGTTTGTCTGGGTAATAATATAATATTAAATGGAGCAGCTTCGGGTGGTAGTTCACCTTACACTCCGGTCTGGAACAACTCAGGCTCTCTGGACGATGACTCCATTTTCAATCCACAAGCCTCACCAGCGTCAACCACAACATTCACGCTTACTATCACAGACAACTACCAATGCACCAATACAGATAACGTGACAATCACAGTGGTGCCATTCCCTGTTGCCGATTTCACCTTACCTGCTCTTGGATGCATAAATACTGTTATTAACTATACGAATACCAGTTCCAATGCAAGTACTTATAGCTGGAATTATGGCAGCGGCAACAACTCATCGGCAGTCAATGGATCGGGTAATTATACCTCGCCAGGTACTTATGGAATTACCCTTGTGGCTACCAATTCGCTGGGATGTTCAAACACCATAAGTCAAAGCATAGAAGTGATTGCGCCGCCAGTATCGGTATTTAGCTTGTCGGCCAATGAGGGATGTACTCCTCTGTCACCAACGGTTGAAAATAACTCCACAGGAAGTTACACCACAAGTTTCTGGGATTTGGACGGAAGTACCTCATCTGACTTTGAGCCCGTGCTTAATTCTTATGAAGCGCAGGTGGACATTGCACAATACAGTATAATACTCACTACGCAGAACATTTGCGGCAACTCGACACACAGTGAGCAAATTACAGTGAATCCACTTCCTCAGGCAGACTTCAATACTTCACTTTCGTCTCAATGTTCTCCTGTAACAACCAATTACTTCAATACTTCGGAAGGCAATCCTGATTCCTATTATTGGGATCTTGGAAACGGCCTGAATTCAGCCATGATTGCGCCCATGGAAAATGTTTATGTCACAGATCAAAGTGCTGCGGATTTCTCAATATGGCTTTACGCATATAACGAATGCGGTGTGGATAGTATGGAATCTGTTGTGACTGTGTTGCCCAATACAGTACATGCGTTTTTAGAATCCAGCTCACCCACAGGATGCACACCAGCAGAAATGACTTTCAATAATACTACTACCGGTGCTACCTCTTACACATTCGATTTTGATGACAATGGTGCAATATCGAATGATGCGAATCCACTGCACACATTTGAAGATCCCGGAGAATATACTATTTATTTATATGCCGATGATGGTTGCAGCTATGATACGACTTCGGTGACTATTACTATACTTCAATCGCCTTCCATTCAGATAGCGAGTGACGTCAATAATATTTGTCCTGAATCAGAAATCAATTTCTCTTCAGTCACTACAGGTAATATCAATGATATTATCTGGAACTTCGGCGATACGCAAACTGCCAATGGAAGCTCTGTTTCTTATGCTTACACCGCGGGTGATAATTATGTAGCCTCTGCAACGGCTATTGATGCAAATGGGTGTTCGGCCATGGATATCACTGAAATGGTTATCTATCCTCAACCAGAGGCCGCTATTATTATCAATGAAGCGGTGGTTTGCAGTCCTTTCAATTTTTGTCCGCAAAACAATACTTCAGGAGCCAATCAATACGAATGGGATTTTGGCAACGGCAATGGAAGCAACAGCATGAATCCATGCTTTGAATTTGAGAACCTCACCAATTCCATTCAGGACTATACAATAAGTCTCACGGCGACCAATAATTTTGGTTGTAATGACCAGGCCACTGGAGTAATATCGGTTCAACCGCAGCCCCAAGTGAATTTCACATTAAGTGATGAGGAGAGCTGCTCACCAATGGAAACGATCAATGCAGTAATAAACTCCATTGGTGCCACATCTTATAACTGGATAGTGGATGGAGTCGATTACAGCACCAACATGACGGCATCATTCGTATTCTCTGAAGTTGGTTGGCATACCATTGAACTGACCGCCTTAAACGAATTTGGATGCCCTGACAGTTTTGAAGGAATTTACACCATTCATCCACTGCCCGAAATTGACATCATGCCCGATCAGATAAACGGTTGTGCTCCACTTACGGTTAATTTTGAGAATTCCACTATCAATGGCTCAACATACGAATGGATCTTTGGAAATGGTGCACATAAATCGGAAGCAGAACCCACAGTTCGGTTCGATAATGCCGGATTCTACGATGTTCAGGTGGAAGCTACGTCGGTGCATGGCTGTACTTCTGTATTATTCTATGATGACATGATTGAGGTGTTTCCGATTCCCAACTCACATTTCAACTATAGCCCTGAACTGGATGTAATTTACGATCTTGAAATAACCTTCACAGACTCCAGTAGTGGTTCTACTCAATGGGATTGGCAATTTGGAGACGGTTCTGTTTCTGATGAGCAGAGTCCTGTTTATACATACCGAAGAGGAGGATACTATACTGTTGAGCTTATGGTAAGCAATGAGTATGGTTGCACTGAGAACTCTGAACAGGTTATTCATATCGACGATTCATTCTTTATTTTCATTCCGAATAGTTTTACTCCAAATAATGATGGGTTGAATGATGTGTTCAAACCAGTAATTGCGGATGACCAATATGTGGAAAAATACGAACTCGTAATTTATAGCAGATGGGGACAGGAAGTATTCAGATCAAATGAAATTGATGTGCCGTGGACGGGAAGTGGGCCAGATCCGGCCTATTATGTGCACAATGACTTTTTCCAATGGCAGGTCAATATTGAATTCAACAACAAACAACCCAAACGGATGTACTCCGGCAGTGTGGAAGTGATCAGATAAAATTAACTCAAGTATGGAATGAAGGCCGCCTGTTGGGTGGCCTTTGTTGTTTTGGGGTGAGTTTGTGGAGATGGGCTTGTATGAAGGCTAATCACGGAGAGGGTTCAAAAGCTGCCAATACTTCGTCGTATCGTGTGGTGCTGACTTGCTTCCATGTAGTTGTCGTATTGTAACACTTCCTGATTTGCATATCAAAAATGACGGCGAATTGCCTGGAGTTGAATGGGCTTTAGCGTTGTTGTCCGGTCTGGTAGACGCGGCTGAGTGGGTCGCAGAAGCTCTAGCTTCAGGCGTGGTGGTCGCAGGCAGATTGTTTGCTGTTTAGTAATTTGAAAAGGCGGCATTAACTCGTGTTCTTTCTATTGCGATTGATTCATTAAAGGCCTATATTTGCCTTCAAAGTAAGTAATCAATGAAAGTTATTGTAGAAATACCAGATAAGGATGCGAGCTTTGCTATCAAAGTATTGAACAGCTTGGCTTTTGTAAAAGGCACGGAACTTTTCTCCTCAGATAGTCATCAACTTTGGGAGAATTTAAAGAATGCGGCAGGTGAAGTTAAACTTCACAAGAAAGGAAAGATAAAACTCAAAACAGCTCAACAATTGCTTCGTGAGTTATAAAATATTTCCTACCAAACAATTTGAAAAGGAGCTTAAGCGCCTTATAAAAAAATTCCCTCATTGACGAAAGAGTTCGGGCAACTTTTAGATAAGCTGGAGGAGAATCCCAATTTTGGCGTATCAATTTCTGGCAATTGCTATAAGATCAGGCTTAGTATAGCAAGCAAGGGAAAAGGTAAATCGGGAGGCGCCAGATTGATTACCTATATTTATTATAAAGAAACTTCTGTTTATCTTTTAACGATATACGATAAAAGCGAATTATCTAATGTAAAAAATACTGAATTATTAGAAATGATAAAGCGTTTGAACCTAGATGAGGAGTGAAAGTTTAGGTTATAAAAATTCAATTCCTTTTTTGAAGAATGATTAGATGATTTTCACGAGTGCTTTTTACACATGAAAATCATCTGGTTTTTAAGTTGGTTATTTGGATTTGATTACGAATATTCGTAAGGCTTTATGCGTTACAAGCGGAGAGCGCCTAGTGCTGCTAAAATGCTGAATAACAAACCCAGAATCATTCGGATTTGCTCCTTATATTTGCACCAGATTTTTTTAATCCGTGCGGGCAAAATATTTTAATCCATTTACTGACTTCGGTTTCAAAAAGCTTTTCGGAGAAGAGGCCAGTAAGGAATTGCTCATGGATTTTCTAAATCAATTACTGCCAGAGCAGCATAAAATCAAGGAACTCTCCTTCAAAAACAGCGAACAACTTGGCATTGCAGATTGGGAGCGCAGAGCCGTTTATGATATTTATTGTGAGAACCAGAATGGAGAAAAATTTATTGTTGAGCTTCAAAAGGCAAAACAGAATTTCTTCAAGGACAGAACTATTTACTATTCTACTTTTCCGATTAAAGAGCAGGGGCTCAAAGGAGACTGGAATTTCAATTTGAAAGCTGTATATTGTATTGGAATACTCGATTTTGTTTTCGATGATTCAGATGACAAGGGCGAATATCTGCATACTGTTCTGCTGAAAAATCAGCATAATCAAATATTCTTTGACAAGCTTACTTTTCTTTACATTGAAATGCCCAACTTCAACAAATCAGAAAGCCAGCTTGAGAATAAAACCGACAAATGGCTTTATTTTCTAAAGCATCTGGAAGACTTTGATCATATACCATCTATTTTAGGCGAACCAGTTTTTTCCAATGCTTTTACAAAAGCAGAGTTGGCTAATTTGGATAGCTCTGGAATGGCCCAATACGAGAGTAGTTTGAAAGTCTATCGCGATTTGAACAATGTGGTGGATACAGCCAGAAGCGAGGGAATTGAGGAAGGTATTGCACTGGGAGTTGAGGCCGGAAAGATTGAAGGAAAGATTGAAGGAAAGAAAGAAGTAGCCAGATCACTTAAGGAAAAGAATATTCCTATTGAAGTCATTATGGAAGCTACAGGCCTTAGCAGAGAGGAGATAGAAGGCCTGTGATTGAATCCTGAAGTAAAAAAACTCACTTCCGGAATCGACATCAAGTCCAACTCTATGTCAGAAAGTGCAAACCACATTTTGAAGAATGAGTTCGGAATAAAATTAGGAATTCCGAAGGATAGAAAAGAGTTGAATGAAGGGTTGACAGAGTTTGTTGAATACCATAACCACATTCGATTGCCTATTGTACATGATGGTTATATCTGTCATCAGATATTGAATGGAGTTAAAATATACAAAAAACGACTTGTAGCACAGTCCAAGGAAGCCAGAGAGAAAAGAATGGAAAGCAACAGATCTTTTCAGTGTTTGGTTTCGATGAAATGCCAGAAATGAAAATAAATTGGAAGTTCTGGAATGAATTTTCAAAGTTTGATCAATGAAGAATTGATATTTGAAAAGTGAATTTGCTGTTTGAAGAATGAAAAAGATTTGTTGGCGTTTTTTATTCTGGAAAAACCGCTGCTTTGCAAGTGTTTGATTTGGGATCAGTTACGAATATCCGCATGGTTTTATGGCGTGATAAGCGGAGAGCGCCACGCGCAGCCAGGTATTTGTGGACTTAGTTCTTTAATTGACTAGTTACTTCATCCATTTCAAGCTATATTCTTCGTAAATTAGCCGAAAATTATTGTAATGAAAATTCTGCTTGACATTCCAGATAAAAAAGCAGCCTCCCTACTTGAGGTTCTTAAGAGCATTTCTTATGTTAAGGCAAAGCCGCTTACTGACTCAAAAGCATTGTTTCTAAGTGAGCTTAGAGACGCGGTGGAGGAAGTGAAGCAGATAAAAGCAGGAAAGAAAAAGGGTCGTAATGCTGAAGATCTTTTGAATGAGTTATAAGGTAAAAACTATTTCCGTTTTCGATAAACAGGCCAAAAGGCTTGTAAAGAAATATAGTTCTCTCAAGTCTGAACTATCGATATTGTTTGATGAACTTAAAGCTAATCCCGAAAAGGGTATTTCACTTGGCAATAATTGCTACAAAATCCGTATCTCCATAGCATCGAAAAACTCAGGTAAATCTGGTGGATCAAGAATAATTACTCATGTTGTTGTAACTGAAAGCACAGTTTATCTGCTTGCTATTTATGACAAATCTGAAGTAGGAAATATGAGTAAAAAAGAATTACTCTCGTTACTCGAATATATAAAAGTATAATTCAAGAAAAATCAGATTTAGTCTTGTATATTAAAACATCCTACCCCCAAAGTTGGAAGTGCTTTTCGGATTGATGGATGTAGAAATGGATTTGAAAAGTTCAATTCCTTTTTTGAAGAATGAACAGATGATTTTCAAGCGCGCTTTTTACTCATGAAAATCATCTGGTTTTTAAGTTGTTCATTGGGAGTAGATTTATAATATAAGCATGGTTTTATGGCTTTCATCATAAAGCGCCCCCAACGCCTGTCACCAGATCGGAACATATACTGACATCGATTCAATCGTAACAAAATAAACTGGCAAATGATTTCACAGTACTGCTCATTTTGAGACTTATGCCATTGTGATCGATGACGAATTGCCTTTTGTTTATCCAGGTCTCCATGATTGAATCCGTTTCAAAATCATCATAATCATGAAGTTCATGTGTGACACTGATGGATCTGTCTTTGGGATTAATCCGTTCGCAGAATACATAGGTGGGATACTGCAAACCAATAAGGCCGTCATTTGTCCCCAGTTCACAAGGTGGAGAGTAGACCAATTCATCGCGTAATACAGCAAAAAGAAAGGGGGAACATTGATCTTTCATTACTTTCCTTGATAATGGCAAGAAGAATAAACTATCTTGTTTAAGATACCAATAGCCCAATAATGAATCCGTTGAATTGAAATAATAATCCTGCCGAAAGTAATCATCTTTACTATTGACGATCAATACTTCTTTACCATTACTCTTTTCCACTCCATTGGCCAGAAAGCCCAATTTACTGTGTACACAAGAAATGTTGCACAAAATCAACAAAGTCGGTAAAATTCGAAAAATATTTTTTGTTTTCATTAGACTCTTCTTTTACCTGCGGTTCAAGCCGCACTTATACTCCGGACAGCGCCCCATAGTCAACGTCTCCTATTTATCAAATAAAAAACCGTGCAAATGATAACAGTAATGACAAGATGTGCCAATACAGCAATCAACGACCAAAAAGAAAGGGCGAATTTACCTCCCGGATCATTCTCTTTGTCCAGCATTGCTAATAAATAATTCCAGATCAAAATGGATAAGACCAGATTCACCGCGATAAAATATCTTATTCTGCGGTTGTGAAAAATCGAGGCAATTACAAGAAATGCAAATAGAATAATTATTGAAGTCCATAATTTTGTATACATTAATTTGAGCGATTGGGTTTGAGTTATGAATTTGGCGTTGATTTCGAATGTTAGGTTGGTTTTGTAGCGTTACGAGCGGAGAGCGCCCTCTAATGTTTGAGTTTTCCATCTTTGTATTGTTCTTTACGAACAAGAATACCATCATCATAGTAACTAATCAAATAATCTCCATTTTTTTCATATTCGATGACCTTGAAAACACTTAAGGCTTTAATAAAAAACGGATCTTCGAGCATGTTCGGGTCAGTATGTTTCATGAAAACTTTCTTAAACAATAGACCTTCTTTGAAAAATGAATCTTCAATTGTTGAATCTTTCAGTACCTCACGAATGAATTGAACTCTTCCGCTTTCATCGTATTGGATTGAGTTATAGTGCAATTTGGAGAACGGTGAGTCAAAGGCAATGGATTGGATACTTTGATCAGGATTATAATGAATATCAGAATTTACTATTTGACCTTTTGAATATTGTGCTTTGCTTGATATAGTTCCATTTTCAAAATATTGAATGAGGTCTCCCTCAATGGGTGCGTTACCAAAACCTTTATGATACGATCTTAATTTTAACGAGGGGTAAAATTCGTAAGTATCACCTATAGTGTCGAATATTCCTTTTATAGAAACTTTAAGGGGCAATTGTGTGTCAATATTATAAACAATTAGCAGATCCATTTGGTCAAACTGGTAAGAATCACGTATTTTTAGGCCATTGGATTGTATAAAACTCGTGAATACAATCACACTATCTTCATCATAACCCAGTATAAGAAACTCCTTGTTTTTGGCAGGGTAATCCACTTGGGAGGTGTCATATTTAACATAAAGATTTTTAGGGTAAAAAAATCTATCTTGTGCTATCAATTTTAGATTTAGCATCGTCAGAATGAATGTAAGAAAAATTAGTTTCATGATTGCCTTGATTTGGATGACTTGTACATTATAGATAAAATGCGAATACGAATTTAGCTTTTACAACTTGCCTCAAAAGCCAAATGGTAAAGAATGGAAAACAACCGATCATTTCAATGCCTGGTTTCGATGAAATGCCAGAAATGAAAATGAATTTGGAAATGGAAGATGGAATTTGAAAAGTTTGATGGA
Source organism: Flavobacteriales bacterium (assembly GCA_031378885.1). Classification (GTDB taxonomy): domain Bacteria; phylum Bacteroidota; class Bacteroidia; order Flavobacteriales_D; family Sanyastnellaceae; genus JANNEQ01. The sequence goes on along the minus strand of JANNEQ010000127.1, from coordinate 28,362 downwards.
TGAACACTGGAATCTGAAAAGTAAATGTATTTTTTGGTGGAAATGTAGTCCCGTTTTCCTTGGTCTTCTCTCAATCAGGGGGCATTGGCTTTCGGGTGATCGACTTGAATTTAATTACTGTTCTTCCCATGGATTAATGGCATTATAAGCGCAGAGTGTCTAGCAATATTGTGAATAACGGCCAACAGTATGTTAACCCTGAAGTTGGCCTTTGGTCATTCAATTCGTATTAGCTTACTAATTTTTTTAACCAAAACCATGATTCGCCTCATTGACTATCAGTACCTATAACAATTAGTAGATTAAAAGTCAAGTAGATAAATGCAACCTTTGGAAATGAAAAACGTCAGGTTGATAAGACATTAATTAATAGTGCTTTAAAAGAAAAGTAAATTAGTTAAATTCGCAATCGAATTAATCCGCCCGCCGTTTGCTGAGAATCAACCACATAAGATATATAATTACGCTCCTGGTGAGCTATTTTTTTGTCCAATGCACCCAAGTAAGTGCCCAATGTACCGCCGATGCTGGAGCCAATATTACTATTTGCGCAGGTGAAACCATAGCCATTGGAGGTTCTCCCACAGCTTCGGGGGCTGGCGGCGGGGTGACCTATACCTGGACTCCGGCTACAGCCCTGAGTTCTACAAGTATTGCCAATCCGAATGCAAACCCTACTACCACCATCACTTATACAGTTACGCTCAATGGCGGCGGCTGTGCCGGTGTTACAGATCAAATCACAGTAACGGTATCGCCTTCACCCGATGCGAACTTCACCTTTGGACCGAACAACGCATGTGGCGGTACCCAGGTAAATTTTGTGAACTCAACCACCGGTTGTGCCAGTTGTGATTATGAATGGGACTTCGATAACACCGCCAGCGGAAGTTCAAACACCTCCACTACTGCTAGTCCGTCGCACAATTTTGTGGCTCCGGGTGGAGCGACCAGTACTTTTAACGTATCCCTTACTGCCACCGCAGCCAATGGTTGCAGCAATACACAAATTACCCCGGTAAACGTGCTTCAGACGCCGGTAGCCACCCTTACTGATGATGCCAACTTTACGCAATGTCTCGGTTTAAATTCATTTTACGCATACGTTACCAATCAATCTACTCCCGGAAACATAACGAATTACAACATTGACTGGGGCGATGGCACTGCAGATTACAATTCTGCGACACCTCCATCAAGTTTTGAGCATATCTACAATGGAATTGACATTTGGACTCTGACCTATACAGTTACGGGGCCAAATGGATGCACTGATGTGGAAACTTATACCGTAACCAATATATCCAATCCTGCTCTTGGAGCCAATACGAGCGGTAATACATTGCAATGCGGACCAGTAGAATTGTGCTTTGATATTTCCGGTTATACCAACAACTTTTCGGAAATCACTTACGATGTAAATTTTGGTGATGGCAGCCCGATTGAAAATTATACCCAGGCCAATCTACCGAACCCGGTTTGTCATGATTATACTGTAAGCTCGTGTCCTGGTTCTTATACTTTTATCATTACTGCAGTAAGCAATTGTCCCAATCCAACTCAGGCTACCATTTCGCCCATTGTAATTTATGCCCCGCCTGTTGCCGCATTCACCAATCCTGCGAATTATTGCGTGAATTCACCAGCTCCATTTACCAATACCACCATTCCCGGATTCAACCAGGCGTGCAGTAACAACACTACTTACTCGTGGAATTTTGGCGATCCGGGTTCGGGTGCCAACAACACCAGTACAACGGCTAGTCCCACACACAGTTATTCGGCACCCGGCACCTATACAGTTACGCTGTCGGCTTCGAACGGAGGTAATCCGCAGCTTTCTTGCGGAACAACCACTTATACCAATACCATATGCATAGAGCCAGCGCCTGTGCCCATTTTTACAGTTAACGACAATGACGGTTGTGTTCCAATGGCTGTCACCACAGACAACAATAGCACGAGTGCCAATTCTTGCAGTACTTCTACCACATGGCTGGTTGATTACACTGATTTGCCTTGCGATCCGGACAATGGAGCCTATACATATACTGGTGGAACCAGCAGTTCTTCGCTGGAGCCGCAATTTCTTCTTTCATCGGTTGGCACGTACAATCTGCGTCTGCGAATGACCAATTCCTGTGGAATTTTTGAGGATGTAGAAACTGTGGTTGTGAATACTGTACCTGTAGTTCAAATTATTACTCCACCTTCAGGCATTTGCGCAGGCACCAGCGGTACCTATAGTTCAACTGTCGATCCGTGCAATTTACCCATAACCAACACACAATGGACTTTTACAGGAGGAACCCCTGCGAGTTATACCGGTCCTACCCCACCGGCCATCAGTTACGCTTCACAGGGAAATTTTAATGTTACTCTTCAGGTAACCAATGCCTGTGGACCTTCTACCGCGAGCGGCAGTGTGAGTGTTTTGGCCATTCCTAATGTACAAATCACTGCCTCGGAAATTGATAACAGCATTTGTAATGGTCAGGCTGCTACCCTTACCGCGTCCGGAGCAGGTACCTACACATGGTCACCCTCCACTTACCTGAGTTCTACCAGTGGTACCAGTGTAACGGTGACTCCAACAGGCCCTATAACCTACACTGTAACAGGAACAGCGGGTTCCTGCACGGACACAGGAACCATTACACTGAGTATAGATCCGTTGCCCACTGTATCGCCGGGAGGAACATTTGCTTATTGTCAAAATTTAAGTACCCAGTTGAGCTTAAATGTAGCAGGTGGATCAGGAACTTATTCGCCATACGCATGGTCGCCTTCAACAGGTTTGAGTAATCCGAATATTCCGAATCCGGTTGCCAGTTCAACCACATCACAGTCTTACACTGTTACAGTTACAGATAGCGAAGGTTGTATCGGCACCGGAACAGTGCCTGTAACGGTTAATCCATTACCGAATACCGATGCCGGGCCGGATCTTATATTATGTAATCAACCGGTACCGACTCAGATTACAGGCTTTAGTCCAACCACAGGTGGGACAGGACCTGGAGGCTCAGGAACCTGGAGTGGCCCGAACGTAAGCTCAACGGGAGTGTTTACACCTTCCGGCGTTCAGACTGTTACTTTGACGTATTGCTTTACCAATTCAGTAACCAATTGTACCAGATGCGATGACGTCAGTGTAGCTGTAAATGCTCCAACGATAGCCAATGCGGGTCCTGATAGTACGGTTTGTCTTTCCTCAACCAATATTCAGTTGCCTACTCCGGCAGGTGGTGTCTGGTCTGGATCTCCTTATGTTACGCCTGGTGGATTATACGATCCCACTGTTGTTGGTCCGGACGATGTAATTCTTACTGTAGGCACAGGATCTTGCGCCGATACGGATACGATGACTGTATTTACCCTGGGCAATCCGACGGCGAATGCTGGTTCGGATTTGACAGTTTGTGCGGGTGATACGGTGAATTTTAATGGAACCGGTACCAGTACGAATGGCGGCATTGCTCAATGCATCTGGTCGGGATGGTTGATTCCGGATAATGATGTGGCAAGTCAGTTTTCGCATATTACAATAGCCAATCCTATTTCTACCACTACCTATTCACTTGCCGTAATTGATGGCGCAGGTTGCACGGGAAATGATACAAGGACGATTTTCGTCAATCCATTACCTGTTGTTTCTGCCGGAGCAGACCAAACAGTTTGCGACCAACCTGTGGCTACCACACTTGTTGGATCTCCTCTTGGCGGAACGTGGACAGGCACAGGCGTAATGGGAAATCAATTTACACCCACCGGAATCGGAGCCACTATTAATATATTGACCTATTCATATACCAATCCATTGACGGGTTGTAAGAATACCGATCAGATGCAAATGAATGTTATAGTTCCCACACAGGCTAATGTGGGAACAAATGTTACAGTTTGTCTGGACGAACCAGCTTTTAATTTAACTCCGGTAACCACTGGTGGCACGTGGAGCGCCATTACTGCTGGGGCTCCGGTGACATCTGGTGGAGTTTTTACACCTTCAGCAGCCGGGCCATTCCAATTATTATATACGCTTGGTTCGGGCACTTGTCTTACTAAAGATACCTTGCTTGTTACAGTATATTCACTTCCCAACCTCAATGCCGGAAATGATATAATAATTTGTGCAGGACAATGCACAACAATCAATACCACTGTAACAGGAGGTCAGCCGAATTATACATTTGATTGGAATTTCGAACCTACTTTGAACAGCGATGGACTTGAAGATCCAACTTCTTGTCCGACTTTGACTACCACATACACCGTTACTGTGACAGACGTACATGGATGTGAAGACACAGATCAGGTAACTGTAACAGTGAATGGTTTGCCGGTAGTTGAAGCCGGTCCGAATATTACGGTTTGCGATCAGGCTATTGCAGAAGTTTTGACCGGCTTTTCTCCAACCGTTGGTGGAACGGGTACATGGACAGGAACAGGAATTTCTGATCCTGATGGTGAATTTACCAGTCCGGGCGTAGGCACATATTGGATCTATTATGAATTTGAAGCCGGTGGGAATGCCTGCTCCGACAAAGATTCATTACAAGTTACGGTGATTGCCCCCACATTCGCCAATGCAGGAAATGATGTGGCAGTTTGTTTGAATGATCCGAATTACCAACTCACCGGATTTTCGCCTGCCTTTGGTGGCACATGGAGTGGCGATGGGGTAATCGATGCCTCGGGAGGAATTGTAAATCCTGTTGGAGCCGGAGTTGGAGTGTCCACCTTGACCTATGAATTTGGAACCGGCACCTGTTATACATCAGACGAAATAGATTTTGAAGTAATAGCACTGCCTTTAGTGAACGCCGGAAACGACGTTGTGGTATGCGGAAATGCCGCGCCTTTTGTGATGACCGGATATACTCCTGCTGTTGGCGGCACATGGGAAGGTACAGGAATTACCAATGCCGCAACCGGAGCCTTTGATCCATCTATTGGTACAGACATTTATGATGTTTATTTGTGGTTTGAAGATCCAAATACAGGCTGCTCCGATACGTCATATATTACAGTTAATGTATCTCCAGTTCCGGTGGCCAATTTCTCGGTAGCCACTTTGGGTTGTACAAATGCTTCGCTGGATGTAACCAACACCTCAACCGGTGCCTCCATTTTTGCATGGAGTTTTGGAAATGGCGATACTTCAGCAAGTATGCAGCCCAATTATACTTATCCTGATCAGGACGTATATGATGTTACGTTAATAGCATCCAATGCATTTGGCTGTAGTGATACGGCAATGAATTCAACGGAGATTATCAATCCACCTGTATCAGCATTGAGTCTTTCACCGCATGAGGGTTGTGCTCCGCTGAATGTAGAATTCGACAACCAAAGTATTGGTCTTTACACTACTTTCAATTGGGATCTGGATGTACTGAGTACCTCCGATTCAATCCCTGATCCTATACAGTATCAACAAGGTCCCGATACAGTGGTGTACAATATATCACTCACCGTTACCAATTTCTGTGGTTCTGATATTGATGAAGATGATGTGGTGGTAATTCCACAGCCTGTGGCTGGTTTTGGAACCAACATGGATGTATTCTGCTCACCCTTTCCGGTTATATTCAACAATACTTCTGTTGGATTGCCCGAAACATTCGAATGGGATTTTGGCGATGGTACTTCCAGCAATGTTGAAGAACCCGGAACACATTATTTCTTTGCAGATACTATCCCGGTTGACTACACTATTACCTTGATGCTTTCTAATCAATGTGGACTAGATACCGTTGATTATACCATAACTGTTCTGCCCAATACCGTTACTTCATTCTTCAACACGAATATAACAATCGGTTGCGAACCACTTGAGGTAGAATTTACAGATTATAGCGAAGGTGGCACACAAATCAGCTATGACCTGGGAGATGATAATTTTACCAGCGACGACAATCCTGTATATGTATATAGTGAAGGAGAATATACCATTTACCAGTATGTAGACAACGGATGCAGTTACGATACGAGCGAAATTTCCATTGTGGTATTTGGAACACCTGACATTGATTTTACCACTGATGTAGAAAATATATGCACCAATAATATGGTTCATTTTATTCCGGAACTGGATGACGCAATAGAGGTATTCTGGGATTTTGACAATGGAGATTTCAGTCAGCTTGCCTCACCTACATACGAGTTTACAGAAGGTGGAACATTCAATGTAACCATGACTGCATTGAACGACAATGAATGCGAGGCTACAGTAATGCATCCCTTCACTGTATTTGAAGGACCGCTCGCATCCTTTACCATTCCGAATAATATTGGATGCAGTCCTTATGATTTGTGCGTTACGAACTCTACTACAGACGGTTTGTTTTATAGCTGGGATTTTGGAGATGGCAACACTGCAAATACATTGAATGCCTGCAACCAATACGTGAACATCGGCACCCAACCGGTGCTCAGAACCATTACATTAGTTGCGCAGGATTTTCAGCTTTGCGCCGACACCATGCAGATGAATGTCATTATTAGCCCACAGCCTGCCGGTGCATTTTCGCTAAGTGGTTATGAGTCCTGTACGTTTCCTGTAAATGTGCAGGCCACCAATTTTTCAATCGGGGCCAATGGGTATGATTGGCAGGTGAATGGGGTAAGCGTATCTGATGTATTGAATCCTTCATTTACATTTGAAAGTGTGGGAGATTATCAAATCAATTTAAATTCTTCGAATCAATTCGGATGCAATAGTCTTACATCTGTTACTTACCACATTTATCCCAAACCTACTTCGGATTTTGTGGCCGATACAGTGGCCGGATGTGTGGATCTGCTTGTCAATTTCGCCAACAACAGTTTAGGATCGCAGTCTTATTATTGGGTATTTGGAGATGGCGGTGTGAGTCAGGTGAATGCCCCGCAACATCTTTATAATGTGCCAGGAATTTATGATGTATCGCTGATAGCCACTTCGGCCAATGGTTGTAAAGACACGCTGACAGTGCCTGGTTTGGTCCATGCATTTGAAGTTCCACAGGCCTATTTCTATTTCACACCTGAAGAAACTTCGGTATATGAACCCACAGTCACCTTTATGGACGGAAGCACGGCTGCTACGCAATGGCAATGGACATTTGGTGATGGCTCTGTGGCTTACACCCCATATGTAACGCACTATTACGAAGATGGCGGCGTATATCCCGTAGAACTCACTGTATGGAGCGAGTTTGGCTGCACCAACAAGCACAATGAAACTGTTGTTATTAATGATCTGTTTGAAGTCTATGTGCCCAATTCATTCACGCCAGACAATGATGGTTTGAATGATCTTTTCCTTCCGCAAGTCAGCGGCAAAGGATTTATAGAAGCCTTTTTGTTCGAAATCTTTGATCGCTGGGGCACTGTGATTTTCAGCACCACTGATATGGAAGAACCATGGACAGGCAATGTTCGGGAAGGAAGTTATTTTGCCAAGGATGAAGTATACAATTGGCGGATCAAGGTCAACTTCAAAGCTGAAGGCATTGACGATCAGGTATTTCAAGGCCATGTGCTCATGATACGATGATCGTCAGGATGGGTCTTCGTTTGGGTAATGGTGTTTTTCGGAACTTGCCCTAAGTTTGCGGCACATTTTATACTAGCATTATGAATACAGATTATCTGTCGCCGGAGAAGATTGAAGTTTATCTTCACAAAGTGAATCAACAATTCGGAACGCGCTTCAGCTCGAAGGATTTCAGCAATGTAACCAATAAAGTGTCGTTACAAGCCGGTTTGATTGAAAAGCTTTCTTCCAATCAGGGTCAGGAGTGGACCGCTGAGCAAGCCAATGCGCAACTTAAATCTGCAATCGCGGCAGTTTGCGGTAAAAACGAAAGTTCTATTGCCGATGAAAGCTTGTTGGATGATCTGATACCGGCATCCGGAAGAAAAGAAAGTGTAAAAAAAATTGAAGAAAAACTTGGCTTTTCCATGGACATTCTTAAACCCAACAACATGGTGTACGGGTTTTTTATTCTTCTTTTCTTTTTAGGAATTCCCGGGATGTTTTACAGTTGGTTTATCAGTGGAATTGTGATGATTGTTTGTGCCTTTCTAATCTATATTCTGGGAAAAACGGGCAATGAGTTTAAAGTAAAAACAGTGGGTCATTTGTCTGACCATATTTTCTGGAACAAATACCTGAAGAATGCCACGAAGATGCAGTTGCACAGCACAGAAGAAATTTATACCAGATTGGAAGCCATTATGGGAAGAGGTTATTGAAAGCATACCACAGGTATTGTATGGAACGCGGAGAAATCATCCGTTCCGGTCAAGGTTGTACGGCTCCGTTTTCCTCTGATAACTACAACAGCATTCAGCACTGCGAATTGTCCAATTCGGACAATCATTCGTACACTACCCTATTTTCGGTAAACCCGGGAGATTAGAAGAAAACCTTCATCATCAGATCTTGCCACAACGTACTATTGGTTTATAACTCAGTTTATTTTTCACCAAACCACATCTGCAACCCGCCACTGCAAAGGATTTGGCTCTGTCTTAATAAGTTATTTAACCATTCCACAACGCTGAAAGGCCGATAATTGGCTACAAAGGACTACTTTTGCACCCGTTTTAACAAAGCAAATGCAAAAAATAAGAAATATAGCCATTATCGCTCACGTAGACCATGGCAAAACAACATTGGTGGACAAAATGCTTCATATCGGCAATTTGTTCAGAGAAAATGAGACCTCAGGCGATCTGATACTCGACAACAACGATCTTGAAAGAGAACGCGGCATAACTATTCTTGCCAAAAACGTCTCTATCATGTACAAAGGTTATAAAATCAACATTATCGACACTCCAGGTCACAGTGACTTTGGTGGAGAAGTTGAGCGCGTATTGAATATGGCTGAAGGCGCTCTTTTGCTTGTAGACGCATTTGAAGGACCGATGCCACAAACACGTTTTGTGTTGCAAAAGGCCATTCAATTGGGATTAAAACCCATCGTTGTTATCAATAAAGTAGATAAAGAAAACTGTACTCCGGAAGAAGTACACGAGGCTGTCTTTGACCTTATGTATAACCTCGGCGCCACTGAAAACCAATTGGATTTTGCTACAGCTTATGGCGCAGCAAAACAAGGCTGGATGAGCACCGACTGGAAAGTAAGGACCGATAGCATTGAGCCATTGCTGGACATGGTTATTGAACACATTCCTGCGCCTATTTCAAGAGAAGGTACACCGCAGATGTTGGTTACCTCACTCGACTATTCTAACTACACAGGAAGAATGGCCATTGGTAAATTGCACAGAGGTGAATTGAAACCCGGAATGCCTGTTTCTCTGGTAAAAAGAGATCGCTCTATTGTGAAAGGCAGAATCAAAGAACTTTATGTTTTTGAAGGTTTGGGAAAAAGAAAAGTAGAAAGCGTTGTTTCAGGAGATATCTGTGCCATCAATGGTATGGAGGATTTCGAAATCGGCGACACATTTGCCGACAACGACAAACCGGAACCGCTTCCAACCATTGCCGTGGATGAGCCTACAATGAGTATGCTTTTCACCATCAACGATTCGCCATTCTTCGGTAAAGAAGGAAAGTTTGTTACCAGCCGTCACATCAAGGAGCGTCTGGAAAAAGAATTGGAAAAAAACCTCGCACTACGTGTAGAGGAAACAGATAAGGCCGATAGATTTAATGTATTTGGCCGCGGTGTACTTCACTTGTCGGTTTTGATAGAAACCATGCGCAGAGAGGGATATGAACTTCAGATTGGTCAGCCCCGCGTATTGATCAAATATATTGACGATGTGAAAAATGAGCCGATTGAAGAATTGACCATCGATCTTCCGAATGAAATGACAGGAACAGCAATTGAAGCTGTTTCCAAGCGCAAAGGTGAAATGAAAAACCTTGAGCCAAAAGGAGATCGCACCGTGCTTGAGTTCGAAATTCCATCACGCGGAATTATTGGTTTGAGAAGTTATATGCTCACTGCCACGCAGGGAGAAGCTATTATGACGCACAGATTCAAGGAATACCAGCCGATGAAGGGAGAAATTCCTGGTCGTTTGAATGGCTCCTTGATTTGTATGGAAACCGGCAATGCCATTGCATACAGTATCAGCAACCTTCAGGACCGTGGTAAGTTCTTCGTGAATGCCATGGACGAAGTATATGAAGGCCAGGTAATCGGCGAGCATTCCAGAGACAATGATCTGGTGGTGAACGTAACGAAGACCAAACAATTGACCAATATGCGCGCCTCCGGAACGGATGCCAAGACCGTAATGGCGCCGCCCATTCAGTTCACATTGGAAGAAGCGTTGGAATACATCGGCGCTGACGAGTATGTGGAAGTAACGCCCAAGAGTATTCGTATCAGAAAAGTATATCTGAATGAGAATGACAGAAAGCGTTTCTCCAAGCAGTTCCAGACAGAATATTGATCATTCAGAATGAAAATAATAAAAGCCGTTTCGCAAGGAGCGGCTTTTTTTGTAGTACTATGTAATAAGTAAACGATTTCCTTCGTTGCCGTACTCCGAATATTATATTGCGACCAGACCCCTACAATTTTACCTTATTTAAAACACATGCGCTACTCCCCACTCTATCCGCTGATTGTGGTGCTGGCGTTTTCTGTGGTCGCCTGCCGGAATAAAAATGAGGTAAAGGTGGAACGGGCTTTTTATTATTGGAAGACCACACCTTCCAGGCTTTCAGAAAAAGAATCGGAAGTCTTGTATAATATTAAGGTAAAGAAGCTCTATGCAAAACTCTTTGAAGTAGCCCCCGATCCTATTCTGACCGCGGCGCCTGTCTCCAAAACCAACCTCAATGTTGAGACCAATGCCTATTATGAAGAAGGCAGTCCTATACTGACTTACCTGGAATGGCAGCGCGACTCGCTCACGATAATTCCAACCATATTTGTATTGAATGAAGTGTTGAAAGACATTAGCCCTAACGAACTGGATACCCTGGCAGAGAATATCAACTTCCTCGTTCGAAAGTATTATATTCAGAAGTTCAATGAAAGTTATCCCCGCTTTGAAGAAATCCAAATCGATTGCGACTGGACAGAAAGTACCAGCCAAAATTATTTCGAATTGCTAAAGAAAATCAAAACTGTTTCGGGCAAAAAAATCAGTTGTACGCTGCGTCTTTACCCTTACAAATATCCTGAAAAAATGGGCATTCCACCAGTGGACAGGGTAATGCTGATGTGTTATAATTTGCTTTCACCCTTGGAAGAAAACAAAAATACCATACTTGATTTAAAAGAATTGGAAAGTTATCTGAAAGGCTCGGACAGGTATCCTTTGCCCTTGGATATTGCATTGCCAATCTACTCGTGGCACCGGCTTTACCACAACGATCAGTATATAGGAACCATACAGCCCGACGAGTATTCAAAACAATTTTTCACCGAAATTTCCCCGTATTGGTTTGAGGCCAATAGCGAATGTACAATAGACGGCTATTTTATTAAACCCGGTGACAAAGTGAAAATAGAATCAACCGATCCTGAGTTGATCGACGCCGCCATTGCTATTATTCTTAAAGAAGTAGAACTTCCATCGCCTGTAACCATTTCCTTGTTTCATCTCGACGAATCCATTCTCAATATTCATGACCAGAACACTATTGATCATTATTATACTTCTTTTTCACGGTAGTGTAATCACCCAATCAAGAAGTTGTGCTCGTTTTAATCCAGACTACGACGACTTTCAATTGCGGTTGTTTCGTCCTGAGTTATTTTCCTGCACGCCGTTTTGCGGTTTTGAATACTCATACAACGATTTCCAGGCTTATTATGATGATGAACTCTTCGATGATGAGTACAATGAAACCCGCAACAGAGAGGAATATTCAAGAAATCAAAACATACATCTTTGGGCCAATTACATAGGCAATCAGGTAGATGAGAGTAAGATATACTTTGCTGTTTACGACTTGAATATGGACTCCATTCATCAGGATTCTTATGATGAATTTATCTGTGCCTTGTATGAGCAGGGCAAAATGGAAGCCATAGAATACCTGAAATTCGCCAAAAGAATCACGGCACTTAACTCTGAAGATGTGAGAATGACGGATCCCTGGGAAAAAGGAAATTACCATTCAAATCTTTACAGAAGTAAATTTATCCAACTCGCTCAGCAAAACATGTCTACTTGCAAGGATGCCGAAATTATTCGGCGTTATGCCTTTCAATGTATAAGACTTGCTCATTACAATAGTGACTCAGAATCCGCTTCCACTTGTTTCAACGAGTATTTCAATGTTCATGATTGCAAGGACATTATTGATTATTGGGCTCTGTATTACATTGCGTTCGCACAGGAGAATTTGTCTATGCGAAACTTCTTACTCTCTCAGGTATTTTCCAATGCGCCCGACAAAATGTTCATTTCCAGCTTTCATTATGCCCATGGTGTATCAAAAGAAGAAGTATTTGCTCAAGCCTCAACCAACATCGAAAAGGCCAATATCTGTGTACTGAGTGCCTTTAAAAATCGAGGAAAATCATTGGACCAGTTAAAAGAAATTTATGCACTGAATCCACAGTCGGAAGCTCTGCCTTTTTTGGTATTGAGAGAAATAAACAAGCTGGAAGATTGGATATTGACGCCCTATTATACCAATGCAATCGTATATCGGATGGATAAAGGAGAATACGACAACTCCATCGACCAAGGCTTTCGGATTGACCAACAATATGCCGCGGCTACGCTCGAGTGGATCAATAAAATAAATCTCAACGACCAACAAGTTTTACAATGTGCAAAGATTGATTTGAATTTTCTGCTGAGAAATTTTGATCGATCACTGGCTTTGATTCAAAGCATGAAATCTGGTCTGGATAAAGAAAATCCGCTTTTACTTGCTTTGCAAAAAACAGAAATGATGGCCACCATTTTTAAACAAAAGACTGAAGAAAGTTGTATCCCCGGGAAGTACCAGCCGCTAATTAAAAAAATGTACGCCGAAGACGACAACAAAATTCTCTTTATGCTGGCCCGTGAGTTCGAATACAAAGGCTCGACAACCCTGGCTGCCAAATTCTTTTCGAAAGTAAACAATAACGACAATCAGGACAGGGAGTATTATGAAATTGAACATGCCTTCTGGAAATCAAAAAAGAAAACTAAGTCCAACCAACATTTCTGGTTCGATGAGGCATTCAGTTATTTCGATTCGCAATATAATATTAGTCAGATGACTGCTTTGATAAATGACCTGGAACACAAGACCGGCAAAAGTGCATTTGAAAGCTGGTTGGATGAAGATCTTGTTCAACAACTTTTCAAGCTGCACGATTTGTTGGGAACGATGCACATCCGCAGAAATCAATTGCCAGAAGCCCTTCATGAATTTCGTCAGGTTCCGGACAGTGTCTGGGATTCTGACAATTATCCTTATAATTATTATTTGAATTGTAATTCTTTCTATACCAATTTTTATCAGGAACACGAGATCACAGCCGAAGATTCGGTTAAATACAACAAAGTTGAATTAACCGCACATCTGATCGATTTATTGAAGAAATCGAAAAATAGCAACGATCCGAATCGCGATAAATATTTGTTTTCGGTTGCCAATTGCTACTTTAATATGACCAAGTATGGCAATTCGTGGATGATGCGGCGATACTTTTGGAGTACACACGACGACAACACGAACTTCGAAGACAGCCATGACTACCTTCATTGCGATTATGCCAAAAAATATTACCTCGAAGCCAAAGCCGCATCGCGAAGTAAAACATTTGCAGCTTTGTGCTTGCGAATGGCCGGGCGATGTGAGAAATATTCGCTGATAAAAAACAATGAATCTATTGAAAGAAAGCGTTGGTATGACAGAGATTTCAATTTCTCTGACTATATCTTTCAGCAAAACAAACTCTATAAGAAACTCAAAAAAGACTACCCCGATGATTATCAGGAATTGATCAGTAATTGTTATTCATTTGGGAAGTATTATGCGATGAAGAAATAGAACCTTGCGGAGTTGACCCCGGGTTAGGACGAGCTACAGGGTTGTTAATCAATCTCATTCATTCCTTTTCCCCGGTAATATGCCTTCGGCCTTTCACTGGGCAATGTCATTAAGTTAAGGAATTGACCGGTCAACATTCGACCTTGGTCCTTTATTGTCAAAGTCAAGATCATACCTGTAAACATGCGATCCATGAATCGTTTATCCCATTGTTTACACACATCTCCTGATCCAGTATGGATCAAATGTTTATAGCACAATCGGCTTGCAATGATCCAACGACCAAGGTCGAATGTTATTTTATACAAAGACCTTAACTTAATGACATTGCTCACCAAGGGCTATTCAACATTCGCCTCTGGTCGTTAATCAATTCAGCTTAACTTGATTCACCTACCACTTCCCTGTGAAATTTCAATTCCTCTTTCAATAATTTAATGCGCAGCTTCATGCGATGTTGCGCTTCGAGACCGTTGGCGGCAAGAAGTTTTTCCTGGTACTCCCGGTTTTTCTGGAGCCAGTTGCGCTGCGATTGTGACAAATGCAGCATGTGCGACTGAATGTGGTCGTAGTAAGGCAAGCTGTAACAAACCTGCTTGTAATTCAGGATGAGTTTTTCCAATTCCAATTCACGCTGGCCGATTTGAAATTCCAACTCAATTATTCTGGGCGCCAGATTTTCCTTCCATTGAGCGATTTCATTTTCGGCGGAATATTCGGGGGCGCTTTTGTCCATGTCCTTATTGAGGACAAGAATTTTGAGATTTGCGGCAAAAAGGAGTTCATTTCCTTTCAAGCGGCGCTTGCCCGTTTGCGCCCGCAAAATATGTCCGCGGGAAATTTTCAGGTATTCCGACAGATCATTCAGGCTGAGATTTAATTTTTTCCGGATTTGAGCGAGATATTGCATGGCATTTTTATTTCAAAAATAAAAAAATCTGACAACAAAAATCTGACGACAGAATTTTGTCGTCGGATTTTTGTTGTCAGAAAAATAAAATCCCCGAAAAAAAAATTTTTGAGTGCCGAAAATTCTCCGGCGGCTGGGAAAAATGAAAATTGAACTGGAATTTGTCGTTAGAAATGAGGAAATTTTGGTTTCCGGGAATTTTTTGGGGAATTTCTGGCTGGAAAAAAATTTTAGGGGACGTTTCGGAGAGAGATTTTGGTGGATGGGGGTTAAAATTGAAAACTTTCTGAGGAAATTCTGGCCGGGAAAAATTTCCAGGGAATTATCTGCTGGGAAAAATTTCCGGCCAGCTTCCAGAGCCAAATTTTCGGCGGACGGAGATTAAAATTGAAAATTTTCTGGGGAATTTGGGGATGAGTGGCTAAAAAATGTCGGTATTTTTGTTGGTTGAGATTTTTTTGAGTAAAAAAATGATGGAGCCGATTCGCCCTTCGATTTTCTGAGCCTCGAATTTTTTATTTGAAAATAGTTGGTGAAAATCCCCGACGAAAGTTTGAAATCATTCGATGATTGTTGTGGCGGGGTTTTTCGGGGAATTTGTGCAGGAAATTTTGTGGGGGAATTTTGTGAATGGGGTTGTCTCTGGTTAAAACCCACATTCGATACGTGGTGTAATATTTTACGATTTGCCAAGCGATGCCAAGAGGTTTTGAGTATTTTTATCGGATGAAATCTTAATCGAGGGCTGAGCAGTTTTTTACAGTCTGAAGTTGAGGGTAATAATTAAGCAAAGTAAGCTATGAACTTCTCGAGTGAAGAAATATATTCATCGTATGGCCAATTCGATACTCATGTGACATTAGAATTTCACAACAACTCAGAGGAATATAATCGATTCGGAAGTCAATTGATGGGTGTCTTTTTATACACCCTTCGTGATAGACAAATTCTAGAAGAAGTAATTCAACAAAAACAGATCCCCAGAACAGACTGCAAAATAAAGTTTAGTGCCTCTCGCCTCAACAACCTTACACCAGAAAACATTGAAATTCTAGATAGAAGTGGAATTCAAGTCAGCAGTATTTGTGCCGTTTCTTCAATCAGTAGACCACGAAAAAACAGATTTATAGAAAAAGGTACTAAGGACATTCCTAACCAAATTACAATAGAAGCACCAAATATTAACGGATGGCAGGAACTCAATAGAATTGATTTTGGACTTTTAAATTCCATTCAAAAATCTGGTAAGCCATTTACACCATTTCAAGAAATCGAGTATTGGGGACTTCGTTCTCATTTTAAGATAGAAACAGATTTAGAAGATTTTAGAAAACTTCAAGACAGAGACTCAGAATTTTTGAAAAAAATAAGGTTAGTTGAACTCGAAAGTAAATATCACGAACTTTCGATTGATGACGAAGAATTAGAAGAGTATGCGAAACTTACTCTAGAGAAAATGGATTATTACAATGCTGTCATAGAGCAAGAAATTCAAAAGTCAGGTGAAAATATTAAAAATGTAATCGTCAATTTTAAAGAGAAAATAGAAGAATTAAAAAAATGTTGCTATTCTTTTCAAGAAGATATTATTAGATTTGGTGACAAGCCGATTTATTTAACATTTGAAAGATTTGTTCACATCTATGCAAGACACGTTTCTGAAACACAAATAGGAGAAAAATTTTCAGGAGCCAAAACAGTTTTTCAATATAAGTTAGATGACATAAAATATTTGATTAAAATGGTTGTTGATACAGTTGGTCATGAAATTCAAGATCATTTTAACAATACACCTGACCAAGCATTCAGAAGACTTGGGAAACGTGCGGTTTATATGGATGGGCATTATTATAGATTAGTGATAGAACCTAACGGTAGTATTCTTGACTTTCACCCTTTCAACACCAATGAAGAATAAGGCCCCAAGCTCCAACATTGGTTTTGAGTCAGCGTGGCTTAATTGTCCAGGGCAGTTGCTCTACCTTTTATTGACATTAATATTAAACCTGAGTCAAGGTACTCCTTTCCTAACAACGAACACAAAGCAAAAGTCCATAGGTGCTATTAAGGATATCACAAATTAGAAAATAAACGACACAAAAACAATATGCAACAACTTGATAAAATAGTGAACTTATATCTGAGTATGGACACCAATTATGCCCTAATGCTAACTGGCGACTGGGGGGCCGGTAAAACATATTATTTCAAACATACTCTAGACGCCAAAATCTCAGAAACCCCAGTTTTTAAGGACCAAAAAAAAAGGTATAGACCAATTTTAGTTTCACTTTTTGGCCTTAAATCTGTTGAAGAAATACAATCTGAAGTCTTTCTTTGTCTCTACCCTATATTGAAAAGTTCAAAGTTAAAACTAAGTTCAACCATAGGTAAAGCAATCATAAAAGGAATTTTAAATCTAAAAGGATTAGGAGAATACGACACATTTACAGAAGGAATAGAAGAAGCGGGTAAAAATGTCGATAAAAAAAAGCTAATCAAGTTTGAAGAACTTGTCATTTGTTTTGATGATTTAGAACGAATTAGTCCCAATCTAAAGATTGAAGAACTTATTGGTTTTGTCAATTCATTAGTTGAAAATGAAAATGTAAAGGTGCTAATTATTGCGAATAAAGGAAAAGGAGCGTTAAGTGATGTTACGTATAAAGATTTTGAAGAAAAAACAATTGGAAACACAATAGAGTTTATACATGACTTTAATACATCATACGACAGTATTTTAAAAAATAAATATTCAGCTTATAAAGGATACATATCATTTCTCGAAGAAAACAAAGACTTTGTCCTAAATGTCTTTTCTAAAAAATCAGAAAATTTAAGGACATTAATTTTTGCATTAAATTACTTTCAATTAATCTATTCAGAAATATACAACAACCTATTCAAAAACGAAAATCTTAAAGAAAGAAAAACAGAAATCCTTTTAAATATTTTAAAATTCACAATCTCAATTTCAATAGAATACAAAAAAGGAGAATTAACATTTAAAAAACGAAATGATCTTGACGATACTTTCATCTCGAATCTAAGCCTTATCCTTCCGGCTATGAATCAAAGTAGTGTTTACGCAGGTAAAGACAAGGAAAAAGAGAAAACCGCAAGAGAAATATTTATTGAGAACTATTATACTGGTGACACATTCATTTTTTATAAATCAGTCTATGACTACATAACTGGTGGGACTACTTTTGATTATTCTCTTCTTCTGTTAGAATTACAAACAAATTACCACATTCAAGAAAATATAATACCCGAACAATATGAGGTTTTCAATAAATTAGTTTACCCATCATGCTATTCTCTGAACAATACTGAATATCTAAAGCTAACAAGAAAAATGTTAAATTACTCCTATTCTGGCAGTTATGACTTATACCTTTACCCAACAATATTTCATTTTGCCACAAGATTTGGAAATCCATTGAAGCTGAATATCTCTAGAGTTGAAAAATCAATAATCTCAGGTATGATAAAGGGCAAAAACAATTATACATATGATCGTTCCCTTGAAATTCATTTTTCGCGCTCTACCGATATGGAATACAAAGAAAACTGGGAGCAGATTAAAAAAGCAGCAATTGAACTAAACAATAAAATTCAATCTGATTCAAAAGCAATTGTTGCATTGCAATTAGAAGAACTTTGCTACACCAATTTTGAAGAATTTTCAAGAAAAATTCTCGACCATAAGCAACCACACTATTGTAATCCTATATTTTCAAAATTTAATGCGGACAAATTCTATTCATATTTCAATAATTCCAGTCCGAATCAACGCTGGGAAATTGTATGTCTTTTTAGCAACAGATATGTTCATAATTCCTCTTCACAACTAAAGCCTGATATTCCATTCCTTCAGAAACTAAAATATAGAATCGAAAGAAAGAACAATCGATTATCAGGCAAAAATGTAACTGGTTTCATTTATTCTGAATTTGAAAAGGATCTCCAAAAATCGATTGAGAGCCTTAATGACGCAATATAATAACTCCTGTTACTACAAGCATATTAATTAATATAATTATATCGACCTCAATTAGAATGAAGTATCCAATTGAAGTACAATTCGGACTAAATGAATTGCTCATATTATCCAAAGCAAATACAATTGTATAGTCCGTAGGCAAAGCACAAAAATGTAAGCATGTTCAATCTAAATCAATCCCGTGACAAACAAATCAAAAAATAATAACAAAACTTCGTTCGACATAAAAGCCGGACTTGAATTCTATACTCCAAGCCTTCTAGAACTAATATCAGGCGACATTCGATGGAATTCATTGACGAAAATTCTTGAAGATAGATTTCATAATTACGCTCAAAGGCATAATTTGGGCGAACGCTTCCATCTCCGCACAACACTTTACTCTATTGCGTCTTCTGCCGATAAAGGTGATGAGGCAAACATTCAATTTCTAAGCTTTATTGACAATGTTTTCAAGAGTCTTATTATTGTATTGAATGAAAATGAAAAACAACTCATCAAAAAAAATATTGCCGATTTGCTTGAGTATGACGAGAAGTTTCTTAATTATTTAGGCGAACTATGCGTTCTTAATAGCATTATGGTAACAGGCCATTATTCACTTGAGAAAACGGAATATAGAGTAAAGCCTAACGGCAAAGCAATTGACTTTCTTTTCAAAAACAAACAAACTGAAGAAGACTTACTTGTAGAGGTTGTTAATATCGAACTTCGTGCAGATAAATTATTAGACCACGACATAACAACAAAATTTTTAACCAGTAAACTTCAGGACAAACTCGATGAAACTGATAAGAGTGGCTTAATAAATTATGTTTTAGTTCCAGTCCTTTGGGGCGGTACTGACAATGTAAACAATACCCTTAAGGTAAAAGAATTTTACGAACAAACCCGTTTCCATATAGATCGTGTCGCAACACCAAGAGTTTATATGCAATTAAACCGCGGACAGGCAACTTATAATAAATTTGGTTCAATATTAAATTGTTTAACTATAGATGATGAACCTCTCCGCCCCAAAAAAGAATAAAATTGCTTATAGCTAGCTGTGCATCCAATCAATCTAAAATAACATAAGTAGCAAAGAATCTCCAATGGAATATATACCACAAATAATCAGTATCGCAATAGGATTAGTAATACTATACCTCACTGCATATCTTAAGAAAAGAGCGGATAACATCGCAACCAAAAGGGATATTGAGGAGATAACAGAAAAAATTGAAACCGTAAAAGCCAAACTACAAATTGACACAAAAGGTGCAATTGATTTTAAGACAAATAGGCGACAAACTCTCTTAGAATTTTATGATGCATTTGTTTATTGGTATGATATTGTGCTCGATTTAACCAATAGTAACCTAGATGAAGATCATCTAAAGGAGATAAAGGATTATGACAAGAAAATTGATGAGGCATATTCAGATCAAATAATTAAACACAGAAGATTAAATTTATATATACCAGATGACCATGAACTTTTAAATCTAACCGAAGAGATGATTTCATTGGGAATAAAAATTGAAGGACTTGTCAGAAGGTTTATTGGTAAGATTTACTTTGATTATGAAAAATTAAGTGAATATTACGCTTATTTAGATTCGGGTGTTAATGTTCAGCAGAATGCACTTGATGCAGTCAACATGCGAATATCAGAATTGGAAAAAGACTTAGCAAGTAACGAGGAAATTATCAGATTAGAAAATGACAAAAATATAATGTCATTTATAAAATTGTCACAAAAGTACATAAGGATAGATTTATAAAATGCTTCAACACCAAAAAATGTGAATTCATTTGATCTATAGAACAAATATGTATCTTCCTAGACTTTTACAAGTGTTCCCCCACTAGTTTTTTTTTACAACAGAATTAGCCCCAAAAGAAATCATCTACCTTTGAACCAATGCCTAAGTCTGCTGTAAAGGAATCGGATTTCTATATTTGGATGCACCTCAGGAATGATCCCGGATGTTCGGAAAGGATTGCATTGTGCGGATTCAATCCACCAACAGCATTAAGACAAGCTGCAATACCCATGTGATGAAAACCAACACTTATTTCAACTGTAAATCGAGAGGATTTACATTTATTCTTTTTATGCTTCCGGCCTTTTGTCTGATGGGCCTGGAGAGCTTCGCCCAAAATTGGGACTGGCAAAATCCATTGCCCCAGGGGGTAAATCTGTTTTCTGTAAACTTTCCCAATGATACAATTGGTTATAGTGTGGGAATGGATGGAAAAATATTGAAGACTGTTAACGGTGGCGATAGTTGGTTCGTGCAGGAAAGCGGTGTAACCACATCCTTCTCTTCGGTGTTTTTTACGGATATCGATACTGGATATGTAGTCGGCTTTGACAATACGATTCACAAAACCACTAATGGCGGTGCGGATTGGTTGCAACTGCCCAGTCCTTCACCGGGATTAACAGATGCTTATTTTGTCAATAGTAATCTGGGGTATGCTGTAGGTTCAAACGGTGTGGCCGCCACCATCTTAAAAACCGAAAATGGTGGACTGGATTGGGTCACACAAAATGTTGGAACAGTAACTTTCTACAATACGGTGTTTTTTGTGAACGACACTACGGGCTACGTGGCCGGCGGTGGCGGCAAAATTCTGAAAACTACGGATGGTGGTAATTCATGGGTGAATCAAACCAGCGGAACTACGCAATCGATCAGTTCACTTTACTTCACCGATGAACAAAATGGCTATGCTGTGTCCTACGGCAAAATCCTGAAAACGACCAATGGTGGAACTACCTGGACAAGTCTAACCATTTTTCAGGCGTATGAATTGTATTCCGTGAAATTTACCGATGCGAACACGGGGTATGCAGCGGGGCGATCGGGCATTATTCTGAAAACGATTAATGCCGGTGCAACCTGGAGCTTCTTAACCACCGAAACAAACATCACCTTGCGTTCTGTGTTTTTCACCGATGCATTAAATGGCATGGCCGTCGGTGAAAGCGGCATTATGCTCAAAACAACGGACGCCGGTCTCACCTGGGTGCCATTTTCAACCAGCGAATACTATGCGGATTTGAATGATGCGCATTTTGCCAGTGATTGTCATGGGGTGACCGTTGGCGATAACGGAACCGTATTAAAAACAATCGATGGTGGAGCAAACTGGATAATTCAAAACAGCGGTGTTTCGAATAACCTGAATGCCGTACACTTTACGTCGGATGATGTCGGTTATGTGGTGGGAACCGCAGGCTTCATTTCGAAAACAACAAACGGCGGTACAACCTGGACCATACAAACGAGTGGTTTAACCACAGATCTGAATGATGTGTATTTCACTGGTGTGGATACCGGTTTTGTGGTGGGCACAAGTGGAAACATTTTAAAAACAACCGATGGTGGTGCAAATTGGTTACTGCAATCGAGTAATGTATCGAATATTCTGACGGCCATTCATTTTGTCGATGTCAACCTCGGATTTGTAGTGGGATCATCCGGAAGAGTTTTAAAGACAACCAATGGTGGTTCAACCTGGAACATATTGTTCAGTGGCACAACCCTCGACCTCAATTCTGTGTATTTTCCTACGGCACAAATTGGTTATATCGCCGGCGTTTCAGGCCATATCCGCAAGACAACAAACGGTGGTACCAATTGGACGCAACTCACCAACAACATCAATATCGCACTCACATCGCTTGCCTTTACAGATGCCAGTAACGGTTATGCAGTTGGGTATGATTACAATAGCTATGGGAAGATTTTCCAAACAACAGACGGTGGCAACAATTGGAGCGTTGAAACCATTTCATGGGATCATGATCTGAATGCTGTCAACTTTGTGGATGAAAACATCCTCTATATCGTTGGAAACAATGGTGCAATTTTAAAAACAAAACTTGGGGCAACAACGAATGAGAGCTCCGCTTCTGTTTGTGTGGGAGAAAGTTTATCTCTGCAGGCATCTGCTGTTCCGGGCGCCAGCTATTCCTGGTCAGGCCCCAACGATTTCACCTCCGATAGTGAAAATCCTTCTATCGAAGAAGCGAGCACAGCCATGAGTGGTATTTACACGGTTCTGATCAGCCTGAACAATTGTACGAGCACCGTTGAAACCACCACGATCACCATTGATGAAGCGCCGGCTGCGCCCGTAATCAGCAACACTGGCCCTCTTTGTGAGGGTTCGGCACTGGCACTCACAGCAGAAGAAGTTCCGCTTGCAAGCTATGCGTGGACAGGACCCAATGGTTTTTCATCCGCGGAACAAAGTCCTTTGATCAATGACACTGCAGAAATAAACATGGGAGGCGTTTACACGCTCGCAGTAACCGTGAACAATTGCACAAGTGAGTTAACAGAAACAATTGTAGCAATCACTCCGATTCCGGCAATTCCGATTATTTCGAATGATGGAGCGTTCTGTGAGGGTTCGCCATTGTCGCTCACAGCAGAAGAAGTTACGAATGCAAGCTATGCGTGGACAGGACCCAATGGTTTTTCTTCCACAGAACAAAGTCCTTTGATCAATAACATTGCAGAGGCAAGTATGGGAGGCATTTACACGCTCGCGATAACCGTGAACAATTGCACAAGTGAAGCAGCAGAAACGGTTGTAGAAATCACTCCGATTCCGGCAACGCCGACGATCATCGATGTTGGACCTATTTGCGAAGGTTCAGCATTAATTCTTTCAGTGGAAAATATTCAGGATGCGATGTATGCATGGACCGGCCCGAATGGATTTACGTCTTCAGAACAAAATCCAACCGTGAGTTCGAATTCCACGACAAACTTAAGTGGGACGTATGAAGTTGTTGCCACCGTTGGAAATTGTTCAGGCGCGGCAGCCCAAACTTCGGTTATCATCAACGAAACACCGGATGCCCCTGTAGCATCAGGCAATAGCCCGGTAGATGAAGGCACAGCATTAACACTTTTCGCGTCGACCATCACCGGAGCGGAATACAATTGGACAGGGCCCAATGGTTTTACATCTACTGAACAAAATCCCACGGTGAGTGAAGAAGCCAGTACAGCAATGGCAGGTACCTATGAAGTAAGTGTAATGGTAAATGGTTGCGAAAGCCCGATGGGGACGGTATTTGTCGAAGTAAATGAAGTGAATTCAGTCAATGCAATATCGAGGGATTCCGGTGTTCATATTTACCCCAATCCAACCGCAGAGCGCATTTGGATTGAGCTTCCGGGAATCGAATTCAGACAAGTCCAAATCATCAATGCATTGGGAGCAGTGGTTCTAAAAGAAGACTTACACCATTCCAGGTCGCAAATAAACGTCGGTGGATTTGCACCGGGAATTTACTATGTTGTATTGTTGGGTGAAGGAAGGAAAGTGGAAGAGAAAATGGTGATAGGTTATTAAGAGTACCCTTAAGCCTGATGAATACAATAACAATCATTTGAAATGAACAACAGCTAAATCCTCATTTACCAAACTCCCGAAGGCAACATCAAAATAGATGTGCGGCTCGATGAAGAAACCGTTTGGCTTACACAAGACCAGATGGCTAAATTGTTTGGCAAAAGCAGAAGTACTGTAGCAGAACATATCGGCAATGTGTTTGAAAAGGGGTAATTGGAGCAAAATCGAACTTGTCGGAGTTTCCGACAAGTTCGATTGGAAGGCAACAGTGATTGGTCTCATTACCAAAGAGTTTTATGTATACCAGATGCTCAGGTTCGGATGTATTATTTAACCGAAGCAGCTAATCAAAATTGGTCAATTAACAGAATCAAAACCCCCAAAATTAATAACTGATAATCAGCCGCTTGAGTATTTTTATGCAATTTACCCTATCTTGGCATCTTCAGAAAACAACCACAATTGAACCTTAAATCTTACAATCATGAAAAATTCTACTATTCATTCAAAGGCTTTGCTCCTTTGTATAGGGCTTATTGGACTGGCTTCCACAATTATCGCTCAATGCGATTGCCCTTCGGACAATGTATTACCCGTTTTCAGCGGCGATTCTGTAGTGACGATCGATGCCTGCAATCCAACGGCTTTTCCTTATCTGACAGCCTCGGACAACTGCGATACCGATCCGGAGGTAACTATCTCAATGGACACCTTGAGCAATGAATATTGTGGGGTGCATAGTGTAATGTCCTATACCTGTAGTTATCCTACACCCTGGTCGTTCGTGTTATTTGGAATACCGAATGCCCATAAATTTTACAGGGCAGAGGATCTGGGTTATCGCACTTACGACGATGGAACAGCCCACCTTTATGGCACTGTTGTCAGTTCGACCAATCCTAACGCCAAATGGCTGCTTGATGTCTGGTTCGAAACTAAAATGGATTGGGCTGCGTGGTCAACTCAGCAAAATCCAAGCGGTGCTAAAGGTGATTGCGATGGAATTATTGCGAACAAAGAAACATGGTTCTATTATAAGACCCGAATTGACTCTAAAGCAACCGGTTTGGGCGATCTGGCGGGTTCGCATTTAAATCTGGCCCATTCACCTTCGAACGGTTATTACGGCTTTCAGGAAGGTGTTGGCGCCAACAATTCCAGCGCTGGTTATGGAATAGGTGGTTGGATTTATTACAGTGGCACCTATATCAATTCCTCTACAGGAGAATCAATGAATATAGCCAGCGGCGGCGATATATCGGGAGAAATGTCTTGTTGTTCATCACCCGAAATACAAATATCTTATACTGCTACAGACAATTGTGGTAATACAACAACAGATGAACAGATCATTTCTGTAAGAGACCATAATTTCCCTGTGCTAACGAATACAGTTCCCACAGAAACGGAAGTTCTTTGCGAAGATTACCAACCCTGGTTTGCAGAATGGACAGATGAATGCTCAGCAGTAACGGCTAGTTTTATTCCACATTATCCATCTATCTTTTTTACAGGATATGATGAATGTGGAAATTCTACCACCCAATTTTATTCGCAATCGGTGATTGCACCATTGGATGGTGATTGTCAATGGTATGGTTGCACTGATCCAGAGGCGCCTCAGTATGATCCGTTGGCTATTTTAAATGACGGTAGTTGCTACATGGAATACCTCAATGTGATGGTCTTCAATGACCTCAATGGCGATGGTATGATGAATGGCGAAGAAACTGGCATCCCCAATATAGGAGTTCATTCAGATGCTATCAATTCTGACTATTATACTGCTGCTGACGGCACAGTTTCCGTTCCTTATTACACAAATTCCAATAACAACGTAATCAGTGTATTGACGTCCGGCACTTTGTGGACTACCAACACTACCTCTGCAAATGTTTCCATTAACACCGGATCGGTTCCCTCTATAATCAATTTTGGTCTGGCCGATTCAGCTCCAAACGCATCCATGAACTGCGTCATCAGCCCCGCGCAGGGCATTTGTGGCTCCGGAGAAAAAACCTTTTATGTGAACCTCACCAATGATGGCACAACAACTCTTATTAATCCTGTGGTAGAATTGACCATTCCCCTGAATTCATTTTTTGTTTCATCTGATAGCGGAAATGGTCAGGCAATTGGTACCACGGTTACACTTGAACCTGAAAGTTTAATTCCAGGTCAAAGCAGCACAATAGTCGTGGTAGTCGATTTTCCCGCTGTCAACTTTGATCTCATCACTGGCGATGTAATGAATTTCACGTTCAACAGTGCGGCGACATCACAAAATCAGAATATACCTATCGTTGCTGAATGTGATGCAAACGCGCAAATGCAATTGTACTCTGATCCTGTAGGAGAAGGCAGCATGCATTATGTGGCTGATGGAAATAACTTGCGTTTCTCTTTTATCTATGAAAATAATTCGACAGAAGATCTTTCAAATCCGCTGATGGCTATAACCATACCATCTGCCTTCGACCTCTCACTGTTTGAACTCATTCAAACCAGTCGCGATGTTTCGATGTGGCTGGACATTGATAAACGTAGATGTTATCTGCACTTTACCAACACCATTTTGCAGCCAGATGAAGAAATTTTTGTACAATACATGTTGCACGCTCCTACTGCGACTGCGGGTGCATTGTTGAGCCAACGTATATTGTACAACCAACCGGGAGGTGAAGAATTGAGCAATACAGTGAACCTGCATATCAATCAATGTCTACAGGATTTTGCACTCACACAGGACTCAGAAGGTTGCGCAGGAAATGTGACTGTATCAGCGTCAGATGCTATGTTCGAAGAATTCGTATGGAGTGTAAATGGCGTAGAAACACAGAGTGGTGTGCAATTTAGTTTTGAGACTCTGGGAATTGGTGATTATGTTGTAACGGCCAGTGCGGAAAATCCGTTGTGCGCTGCAACGGATGAAATTAGTATTTCAATTATCAGCCAGATACCCGCACTTGAAATTATCGAACCTGATATGCCATTGTGCGAAGGAGTAACATTAACGATAGAAGCATCCAG
This sequence comes from Flavobacteriales bacterium, assembly GCA_031378885.1. Lineage (GTDB taxonomy): Bacteria > Bacteroidota > Bacteroidia > Flavobacteriales_D > Sanyastnellaceae > JANNEQ01. Next base: position 1,068 of record JANNEQ010000127.1, on the reverse strand, counting down.
TAGTGTAAATGAATTGATTTGGATTGTAAATGGCGTGAGTCAGACATCCGGCAACAGTATTGAAATCAACATGTCATCTGAAATAGAAGTTCAGGCCATCGATCCATTGGGCTGCGGTACCTCATATGACATGACAACAATTGAGGCCATGCCAGCTCCAGTGGTGTCGCTTGTAGCAAACGGTGAACTTTCATTCTGTCAGGGGCCCATTTTAGCGGTAACTGCAAGTTCGAATATCGACAACTACACCTTCACCATCAATGGCGAGGCGGCTTCTCTGGATGGTGTGAATATAGATGAGACCAGCACGTTGATTCTCACTGCAACCAATGCTTGTGGAAGTTCAGCAACTTCTCTTGATGTAGTAGTTTTACCGGCGCCCAATGCTGTGGTAACAAACAATTCAGAACAGCAAGTGCTTATTTCATCTTTTGGTGTAAGTTACCAATGGTACTTTAATGGAATAGCGATAAGTGGCGCAACCAACTCCACCTATGACTATACACAAAGCGGCGAATATTTTGTAGAAATAACCAACGAGGATGGATGCAGCGATGTGTCGAATCCGATGAACATAACCTACATCGGAATTGGTGAAAATTCAACTACCCAATTGTCTGTTTACCCGAATCCTGCACAGGATAAACTTAACCTGATGAGCGGTGATGATTATATGGGTCAGATATTCATCGTTCGCGATGTATTGGGTCAGCAGGTATTGGCTTCGCAAAAGATAGTGCAGCGCATGACCGAAGTAAATACAGTTGCTTTGTCAGCGGGCATTTACTTTATCGAACTCAACAATGGTAAGAGTATTCGTTTTATGGTTGATTGATGAAATATATATTTGACAATATTCGAAAAGTAGCGCTTAGAGATAGGCGCTATTTTTTTTCTTGCTTTATGCTCCGGGGAGTTGCGGCATGTGCTAATACCGCTCACAAAAATAATATAGTCCAACCTGCCTGCCGGCAAAGGCAGGTTTCGGCTACGCCTCATAGTACTATTTATTTTTAGTGGCGGCATAACCAATTCACAAAATAATTTACCCTTTGGGTTAAATTATAT
>JANNEQ010000124.1:0-2330 GCA_031378885.1 Flavobacteriales bacterium | reverse complement strand
AAGATTAGAGAAGAGGTGAATGCTTGGCAAACAAACAGAAATAATAAAAATAGCAAAATAAATTGGCAGTTCACAAATAAGGATGCCAGAATTAAACTCAGTAGATTGTATCCGTCATTACAGGATTAACATAACACTAGTCACGTATTTAATGGCCATGTGAATATTGTTCGTTAATAGAATTTCGCATGCAAATACATTGTTATGCCAATTGCATTTTCCATTAACATATCGCTCCGATGGAGCTGGGATCATTCGTTGATCTTGTTTCTATTAATATGTCGCTCCGCTGGAGCTATTTTTGATGAGTATTCTTAATTCGGATAAGAAATGTTCATCTGAAGTTATGTTCTATTATTGATCCTATTTGTACTAGTATGAGGCTAAGCCGAAGTCGAAAGTGCAATAATTAATTTTTGATATGCTCAATACATTGGTAAGGGGCATACTGTACAAAAAATCAAACTTAAAGTGAGCTCATATACGACTCAATGCAAGTCAATTCACCCCCACACCTTCGGCACAAAAATAACTGCTCCAACTACCACTGCCACAACCGTCGCCAGCAACACAGCCGCAGCAGAAATGTCTTTGATTACTCCAATCTTCTCATTCTTGCCTGGTGAAACAAAATCGGCGAGGTTCTCGATGGCGGTGTTGACTGCTTCAAGAATAAAAACAAGTCCGATGACAATGATCAGAGCGATCCATTCCATGGGTGAAATGCCAAAGCAAAATCCCAAAACAATTGCAAGGATGGCTGCCAGAAAATGAATTCGGGCATTGTGTTCTTCTTTGAATAAAATTGTTAAGCCATTGATGGCGTAGCGAAAACTATTGAGTCTTTCGGAAAGTGAAAAAGGTTTTTTCATGGTTGGTAAAACGATCGGTTGGTTGTTGTGGAAATTCAAATTGGGTTCTGCATCTGATCTTTTGCAATGTAGTGAACGGTAATGTGAATGTGCTATTCTGTTGGATTTAAATAATTGTTCAACCCTTATCAGGGTTGTGAATGGATTTCTTGATCATTTGTGAACCCCCGGTTTCGCACCTTCGGTGCTTTACCGGGGGCTACTCAATATTTGATCCTTATCAGGATCATTAGATAAGTTGCGCATTGGTTAACCCACGGTTTCGCACCTTTGGTTTACCGGGGGCTATTCAATATTCGATCCTTATCAGGATCATTAGATAAGTTGCGCATTGGTTAACCCCCGGTTTCGCACCTTCGGTGCTTTACCGGGGGCTACTAAATATTTGATCCTTATCAGGATCATTAGAATTTAGAACTATTTTAGGACGAGGCAGGTTTATAATCTTTATAAATTCACATCAATATTTTCTACTCCGGCCTTTCATCAATCACAATACCCTTTAGCATGTGCTTCAATATTGCAGGGCATTTATCTGAACAAACCGGATAAAACTGCCTGTGAATTCTTTGGTCGGTTGGGGAAATTCCCCACCAAAATTCGGCCATGGCCAATGGTTTCATCTTTTGCTGAAAAGCATATTGCAGCAATTTGGGCACGGCGCACTCCCCTGCTCCACCAGGAGGATTGCCGTTGATGTTGTCTTTGAAAATTTCGCGGAGATTTTTCTCTTCACCAAATTGATTCAAAAATGAAAAGCTGTCGTAAAATCTGGATTGAAGGGCAATGGAATGTGCTTTGCGTTTTTCTTTTAATTCTGCGATTCTTCTTTGATTTTCGGTGCTCTTATTGAATTGAAGTGATTTGATTTTCGAATTTATTCTGGTGAGCTCTACCATACCGAGATTCAAAAAACTTCCTTCGGTAAGCGAATCAAAAACAGGTGGAACAAATTTGGGATGGTGATTTCCTCCCGCGAGTTTTCCCGAAAATGCAGAAAGGTAGCCCACTTCATCCTTTTGTGTTTTTACCACCAAAACACCAAACATTTTTCCAATTACCAAACCCAACTCTCCTTCTTCCAGGCCAAAATTGTGCACCCAATCCTTTTGTGTCACAATATGATGTTGAAGTTGCTCAGCAGCGAGCAAACAAAGAGAATGTGGGGTGTAGTCGAAAGGATAGGTGAAACGTTCGGGCAAAACATGTCCCGAAATCTGATCTCCGAATGGAGTGAAAAAATGATCAGTTGATTTAATAAGTGTTGCGCTGCGTTTTGATTGTCTGCTTTGTTAACCTTGGACAATTGAACGAATGTGTTATACCGCTTACAAAAATAATATAGTCCAACCTGCCTGCCGGCAAAGGCAGGTTTCGGCTGCGCCTCATAGTACTATTTATTTTTAGTAACGGCATAACCAATTCACAAAATAATTTACCCTTTGGGTTAAATTATAT
>JANNEQ010000103.1:0-9312 GCA_031378885.1 Flavobacteriales bacterium | reverse complement strand
CAATGCCCAGAACCGCGTAAAGTCATTGGAATGACTAAACCATTATTGATAAAAGTATATCACAACACAATGAATTTGCATTTGAACAAGCCCAGTCTTGAATCAATTGCACTGAATTTCCTATTAATTCCTCAGCCTTACCATAAAAATCCTGTGGTTTACCGTGAATTTACGTTGCTTTACTTGAACATTCCGGTGGAATCGCCAAATGAGTCGGTTTATTATTGCTGAAATACTTGGATTGCGGAATTAAAGCGTTTGAATGGCAATTAAAATTCTTAAAACGGGCGAAATATTAAATTCAATCAAAGAAAAAATGGATTCACAGGCTGTTTTATACAGACTTTAACCTTTTTGCGTATTTCTACTTATTGCTGTTCAGAATAATCTACATACATTTGATTTAACCGACTAAATCTCATCCAAGTCATAATGAGCATTATAATTTATTTTACTCGCCAAGTCCTATGTTTTAAGTTTGACATCGGATTATTATTTTAAACGTCACAATGTGTGGGCATTTTAAATTGTTAGTCATGAAAGAATACGTAGTTTTGTTGTCAGGAATTTTTTTTACTTAGAAAATGAGAATATTCACTAAAGAGGAAAAGGAAATATTGAAACGCATCAATATTGGGCTTAGCAAGAACCTTTTAAGTATAATTGATCCTTGGATTACTGGGGTGAGTTTTCAAGTTGACACCTCTAATAATTCGGTTGTATTTATCTTTGAAAACGTTTCAGGATTGGTGTTGAATGAACGACTTCTTATTATCCAGTCGATCGTAATCCAATCGGTAAACCTTATTAAACTTTTTGAAGATAAGGGGTACATATTCACTTTTCAAAATGCGAATCAGCTCCCTGCCAATCCATTTATATTCGGACAATTTTCTACTGGTACTACAACTATTACACACCAGTTTACGGATAAAAAAATTGCACAAATGTTTTGTGACTACTCATTCAAAGAAATATTCGTTACTCCAGAGCTTAATAAATTTATTGAAGATGGTTTCAATTCGAGGGAAGAAGTTCGAGCGAATAGACAATGGAAAACTACAATTGTGGCAATCTCAGTAGCAATCATCGCTTTATTTTTCAACATTTGCGTTAATTTTCGGAGAGATAATGCCTCAATGACTAATCCCAAATTTCTCGAAAACACCAGATCAAAATTTAACTGTCCTTATAAACTAATAGAAAAAGACACATTGATTTTAATCCAAAAAAAATAATTATATCGAAAATTGATACTATAAAAAATGAATAGTAAATATAAAATTTCAGGCCTAGAACTACTTAGGCCCAATCATGCCGGAGCAATGGAGTTAAAGAATGGAAGAACTGTAAACTATGGAGTAATACGAGTCAACCAATCAGAATTGGTTTATTTTACAGGAAAAGGATTGAGAGAGATATGGAAACCTGAAATGACGGATGAAGAACGAAAGAAATCTTTAGAACTTCAAAAATTATTAAAATCTGAAGGGGGTGAAAAAAAATTGATAGATTCACAACATATTTCGGTTATTCCTTTGATAGACATTTCAAGGATTAATTTTTAATTCTAGCCAGAGCTGCAATAATAGATTGACTCATAAATATAATTTAGCTTACGGCAGTTAATGATATTAATAGAATTCAATTATGCAATCAAATGATCTAATAGATTTTATGAATTCTGCCACTGGGCAGATGAGCGATGAATACAACAGAATTCAAAAAAGAGCAGTAGAAGACCCTGGTACCACAGGAGATCAGGGAGAAGAAAACTGGGCAACAGTATTTCGCAACTGGTTACCTCCAACTTTTCATGTAGTTACCAAAGGCAGAATCCTAGGCCATGAAGGGGTTGCCAGTCCTCAAGTTGATGTTATTATTTTACAGCCGGAATATCCGAAACATCTTTTAGATAAAAAATTATTTTTGGCCGATGGAATTTTAGCCGCATTTGAATGCAAGGTTACCCTAAAGGCATTGCACATTTCTGATTTCATCAAAAATTCGGCACTTATCAAAAGTCAAGCTGGTGTGAGGACAGGATCTCCATACAGGGAGATTCAAAGTCCAATTATTTACGGCTTACTCACCCATGCTCATTCTTGGAAAGGAAAAGAATCCGAACCATTAAATAATATTACAAATGCAATAATAAAAGCTGATGAGTTATACATTTCTCACCCCAGACTGATGCCCGATGTGATATGTGTCGCTGATCTTTCATTTTGGTCGTCAGGTAAAATTGTTTTTATTAGTCCTAGAACACTGCCTGATTGGTCAACAATGCCATTAAATTACAGTGAAAAGGAAATGGCTGTGTCTTATTACTTAGAAAGTAAAATGATGTTTAAAGAACATGCTCTTCATTTCACACCTATTGGCGCATTAATAACAACCTTATGGAATAAAATTTCTTATGAAGACCCAAGTTTACGAAAACTTGCGCAGTACTTTCTAAATGTTAATATGGTTGGCTCCGAACAGGGTAAAATGAGAATCTGGGAAATGAGTATCTATTCTAATGAAATCAGAAATAGAATAGTATCTGGGGAACTGAAGCAGGGTGAACCTTGGGATGAATGGAATTGGTCTATTCCTTAATTACCCTCATAAATAAATGGGGACAATTATTTTCAAAATGAGAAAATTGCCAAAAAGAAAACCAAAAAGCAATACAAAAAATCCCCAACCTTACAAGAATTGGGGATTTTAAAACTTAACCTAATTCATTAAACGAAAAACTATGAGATACGAAGATAGAACAAATAGCAATTAGAATCTAAAAATAATTTTGTCTTGGGCAGGCAATTGTTTTTTTGAATGCCAATATAATTACAACACCTATTGTGTATAGTGCCTTGTGAGTTTTCATAAAAAAAAAGCAGGTCTGGAAAGTGTCTCAAAAAAGAAAATACTAGGTCAATGTAAATCTAATAGAGTGCTCTTTTTTTGTTTCTGGGTTGAGCTGATTCAATATTTTTCATTAGCTTCGTCATGTTTCTTGCAAAAGAAATAAAAACTTATTATTTACCAATTAGATTTTCAATTATGAGTGCCTCTTCATAAAGATGAAGAGGTACTTTTTTTTAGTATTTTGCCGGAACCAAATAAACTGCCGGAGTACCTCCGGCTTACAAAATATAAGGGCAAGATATAGTTCTGATAATGGTATTGTTAAATTGGAAATGGCCAAACAATGTGCAAGGCAAACTACAAAAAAATCCAAAAAAGGAAGTTATAATTATTACCTCATAGGAGTATTTGCACTAATAGTCATTGAGTAATCTGGATAAAATTAAACTAAATATCTCTGTGCCATCTTCGAGCTTTACCAGTGGGCTTTGCCCTGCCTCCTTATTCAATTTGACCGAATCAGCGAATGGTTCAAAGGATTGGATTTTATTCAGCTTAATGCGCACTATGCTCGACTGTCCGGTAAAAATAATCCTCTCACTGGTAATATACAAAGTACCGCAATCAAATTCTTGCATTTCTGCCATTGACATGCTTTGATTAGAGCCAATAATATACCGGTTGCCCTTCATTATCTTTAAAGGACTATCGGATTGTTCTGATTTGGACGAAGTTCGATATTCATGCCAGATACAATGACTTTGAAAGTAACACCGCTCACCCACTTCCAAAAAAAGGTTGTATTTGATCTCTGGTAATGTTCCGTTTTCAATTACCCAATAGAGTTTGTATTTGTCCAAGTGGTGCTTGGTTCTATCACCTTCGCCCAATTCAATATTGAGATGTCTTGAGATTCTCTCTAATTGGTCTTCTTCTTCGGGGGAAAGACTTTCATTGAGGTTAGGCTGGTTATAGAAATTCTGTAAATATTTCTCTTTTACTTGCTGTTGAATCCTAGCGCTCAGTCCTGGCGATAGTTTAGAGTCGTGTCTATCAGTATTTATTCGTTGTGTTTCTTCATTATTAATTGGGCCATTCAAAAGCGCTTCATCCACATATTTTTGATAGGTTGCGCCAATAACTGTTTCGTTTATTTCTCTGACATGTGCCTGAGACAAAGATAGAATATGCCTAAGGTGGTTTAGCTCTGCCAAAGCCTCACGGGTCACATATTTATTATGGATACAATGGCGCAAATACGCGGTGTAGAATTTGGCCATCATACCCTCGCTTTTGTTAATGGTATCTGGCCTTTGTTTCATCCTAATTGAAGTGACCTGAGCCTGAGTTATGTTCAATAGCTTGTTATCGGCCAGCAGATTGTTTACTTCAATCTCATAATTTTGAATAAGCCTTTTTCCAGTTAGAAATTCAAATAGATTTGGTCGGATGATTGCTTTTGGCTGAAAAAACGATGACATAGATTTCCAATTGTGTTTGTGGCAAATATAGCTAATGGCCAAAATTATGGAGAAATGAAAATTCCGAAATGATTGCACTTTAAAATACTTCAATGGGTTGGCTGAAGTCCAGATTACTATCTGAATCTGGCTTATTCATGCAATAGCTAAGTAAACTTCTAATGACTGCAATGGGTATAGGCAGAGAATCTGAATGATCCTCTGCTTGTCATATCCTAATCGGATTTATTGGCGTTTGTGCTCTACCTGCATTATTATAGCATCCTTTATGCTTTAATTATGGCCGTGCCATGAAGAACGGCCTTGAGGTAGGTCTTTTCTGGGGCAGTGCTTGCCCATTCGACATTGAACTCAATAGACTGCTGGTCTTTGATTAGCTTGGGATTGTCCAGTATGTACAGTCCTTTATAAGTACGTTTTCCCTCGGTATAAAATGCTTCCGTAGAGTTGCTGGGCAATAGAATTGTGCCATTGGCTTTGAATTCAAATTCTCCGTTGCGCAAGTGCTCTGGTATAAAGTTGAAATTAACAGTACCAAAGGATTCTGTGTCGCCAGATACACCAGCCAACAAACAAAGGCCATAAAGCAAAAAGAAATTACCTTTCTCCAATTTACCCGATGAAATATTGGCATAACCAGCTACTTTGCTATCATCATCTCTGAACATTTTCACGCTTTTGCTACCGCCAATAGCTTTAATGGCGTAAAACGCAGTATCAACCGCTTGCAGAGATTGGTCAGCAAGGCCCCTTTGAATTTCAGAGGGCAAGAGATGTATTCTCTTTTCAAATTCGGCACGGCTTCCTGAACTGGTAGAAACAGCATAGCTGCGCGATTGGGTTTGCAACTTTCTAAATAGTTTTTTCTTTTCCCTTTCGGGCGCAATGTTCAAAGCTGCAAGAAAATCATCTTCGTTGACGGCTCCCAAAAGGCTGTTGTCATTTTGGTAAACTTCTCCTGTTGTAAACATGAATTACTGATTTAAAATTAGTGAATTGAATTACTTCCTTTTCAAATAGCACGAAATATTGCTAACTATTCCCAAAAGAGTGGATGCTTTTTTTTATACGCCAGATAGCTCCATTCTTTAAGAGTCAGAGACTTCTATTTTTGCTTTTGATGGAGCAATGTTCTGAAGGAATTTTTAAGCGTTGTGGCGTTTTGGCGCTTTCGCGGGGCATTGCATACCATAATGTGCTACCTGATGCTTTACTATGCTCTGAGTAGATGAAAAAAAAGCGCATAATGGGATTATCGAATTGCGTGCTATAGACCAGTAAAGTGCTTTGAAAAATTAGTTTTTGAAATAATCGAACACTTGAATAAACCCTACGGCATCCCCAAAAACGCAAAGATCAACTCCACTTGTTTGGGGGTTAGGATTTTTTGCCCCTTTTTGTAGCCTACCGATTGGAGCTGCTGCTGCAATAAGTCAGATTTTGCAATCCATCGCCTGAGTTGGTTGCTGGCACTTTTTTTTGTGGAATTGGGGAAATACAATCCGGCCAGTTCGCTGGTGGAGAAAACCCGTGGTTTAACTGTTTCATTCATGGTGGCAAAGTTTTAATCACCCAAAGCAATAGTGAGCGCGCTGGTGTTGCTACTTAGCGCGTCAAAAAGCGTAAGTTTTTACATGGGGTTTTTTTTGGAGCATTGCCCTTTACAAAATGAGGTTTGATAGCAATGAAATATTACCGGAATGAATCTGGCTTTTTGGGTTGGGTTTTTGGTTCAGTTTGCCTTGAAAAAAACATCTTCTTGTCGTGCCGGTTTGAAAATTAAAAGATACATAGTATGTGTTTTTTTACTCGTTGGAATTTTAGGGGATTTCGATGGTGACGGGTACAGGTCAAACACGCGAAATTGAAGTTTTCTCACCGAAAATGCCCGAAGTAACCTCGACCAGAAACTGCGGGATATACCTGAAAATGAACCTTTTTTTTTAAATCTAGCTTTTTAACATTTTGTTTTATTGACTGACTGTCATTATATTATTTCGCCTGAATAGAAAAATAGGCCAATCATGGGGGTGATTTCACCGTATTCAAAGGGGGTGTTTTAACCCCCTTAAAACTTGCGTATTTATACGCTTGTGAGTGAATGTTTTTTGCCTTTAATTAGGCTCGCTGATTTTTGGGTTCTTGTAAGCCCCCTTTACAAAAAGTAAAAAATCAGATACCTAATTAACCAAAACAAATTCTTAATTCATCAAAAAATGAAAAGACTAGCCTTTCTATGTGTGTCCTTATTCACACTCATGCTCTTTTACAGTTCTGCTTTCGGGCAGATCAATCCCTCCGAAAACGGTTTCGAAAAGGTCTTTGACCGCTTCGGAAACGCCTATCCCATAAAAGATGTCCAACTGGCCACACCCGCGCCACAGGCAACTATAATGCGAGGCCCCACTGCCGTGGCTTGCGAGGTTTGCCTTGCAGGAACTGAATTCGAGTTGTATTTTGAACGTGGTAGCGGATTTCATACCAGCGATACTGATGCTGATTTTAATAATCAAACCAGTGGAATTAACCCATTAGAAAATCAGCAGATTGCTTGTGCGGTATTTTCTCAGCTTTCAGCCTTTATCAATTCTGAAATTGATACAACAGGGTCTACCAGAGTCCGCATCTGGTTTCGTTCTATGGAGGAGGTTCTGGATTTGGACGATGCTAATCTGTTAGATAATGAAGCGCAAGTATTAAACACTCTTGCATTCTCATCAAGTTATTACAGTTTGCTCTTTAACGGACTGTCTCCTGGTGCTGAAATAACCGACGGATTGGTATGGAAAACCTTAAACACAGGGGTCGATCCATACAACAGCACTCCTATTTCTTTTAGTTTTACCGGAGGCAACCAAAATCCTTTTTTTCATGGATTTGTAGCGTTTAATTTTTTTAATCCTGATATTGCTCCCAATTGGATCAGCAATATGTCGGGCACTTCGGTAGGATCGAACTACGATCTTTTCAGCATATTACTACATGAGGCTACTCATATTCTGGGGTTCAATTCTCTTATCGCATCCAATGGCGGCTCAGCATTCGGGGCAGGATTTAATTATTACCAACGCTTCGACAGGCTGATCATGGATAACACTGCTACAGATTTTTTGATTCAGCCAATTAATGGTGCTTGTGGAATGTACAACAATGTTTTTGCTGCAGATTCTAGTGTACTTGCGCCAAATTTTGCTGACCCTTGCCCACATAGCCCCATCATTCTGGCACTGGGAGATAGTATAAAGTTATATACAAATCCGCAGTTTCAGGAAGGTACAACGCTAAGCCATATCAGCCGTCAATGTGGAGTGGGTGTTACAGCGTGTGCAAATAACAATTCTGATTTTTACTTAATGGACGATTCCAGTGGTGAGAGCGAAATCGTGCGCTCTTATCAGGAGACTGAGCGCAATATACTTTGTCAATTGGGCTATAACCTTGAACCAACATTTGGAGATAGCTCAACTTCCAGTCATTGTAGTTACAATTCCAGTTGCGCTATGATAACCGTTGCTGGAGTGAATGATGGTTATCTTGACGGTGAATATTTGTATCAGATAGATAGTTATAGCAACCTGGACGGAATCGGGGTCTTTTTAGCCCCAATTAATGATCCAGAAACTCCGCCAATATACGCTAACGATCCGGGGGCTGTGGGTTTCATTTGTGCTGAGATAGTCCAGGGTAATGGGTATCTATTCTTTGACGACCCGGTAAATGGTGTCTATCATAGTCTTGGTTATAACCCAGCCAATGGATGGGCTGGTATTCATATAATCAGTTATATTCCGGTTGGGCCGTCGGGTGAACAGGGAAACATCACTTATCTTTTTATTTATGTTCCACTTTCCTGCCCCAATTTTGGTTGCACCATGATGACCAATGGGGATTTTGAAGATACTCCTCTTGGTGATTTTAATTGCTGGAGTTCTGTTTTGGGAAGCGAGTTCGGGATAGGCTCGGGACCGGGCTTTATGAATGGCGGCTGCGACACAATTTGCGGTAAAACATACGCTGCGTTCAATACAAACGGCGGTCGAATGGTGGGTGAATGCACCTACTACCATTATCCACCTTCGGAGGTACATCCTTTTTCTGATCCTGCTGACAGCAATTTTCTAATGATCTATGCGCCTATTGATAGTTCACTTGGGATAAAACGAACTTGTGTCTTGCAGAATTTTCTTTCTAACAATTTGACACCCGGACAGAATTACAGGTTGAGTTTCTGGGCTAAAGTGGTCAACAGCGGAAATGACAATGTATATACCGGAAGTGTGCCGATAAGAGCAGCGGCAATGGAATATTACGTCAATGGTACATTGGGAAATTATGTGGAACATCCCATTGCCACTCTGGAGGCGCTTGCGCCCAATATGGAGATATGGCCTCTTGATGAAGTAATGTGGGTGAGCGATACTATACCGCAAGACACTTGTATTGCCGGCCCAGGTTTAGGACATTTGGATTGGCATCCTTATACTTATGAGTTTACCTGCGGTGGCACAGGCGATTTTGGAACGATTGCGTTTTGGATTCATGATACCATTCCACTTACTCCTAATCAGTTGCAGAATGTAACTCATGTTTCAGTATTTATGGACGATTTTTCGTTGGTTCCAATCAATACTGCATCTATTGATTTACCTGCGAATGTTTGTGCCAACCAGCAGAGTTTTCTTCTTCAAGGCACTCCTTCCGGTGGTGTATTTACTGGTCTTGGGGTAACAACTCAAACGATCGATGGCAATCTTCAATACTTCTTTGACAGAGATTCTGTGCCAAACAATGTTACAGAAGTGCCTATTACTTATTCCGTCTTGCTAAACTCGGATTGTCCGGCCACCGAAGTGATGGATGTAATTTATCTTATCCAGAACCCGGCACCCACTATCTCTGCCAATGTAATTTCCGACGCCACCTGCGCCACTCTCTGCAACGGCGAAGCAGAAATTCTATTTTCGGGTGGAACTGG
>JANNEQ010000217.1:0-36015 GCA_031378885.1 Flavobacteriales bacterium | reverse complement strand
TTCTGTCCGAAATAATACTTACTTTTGTTCATATGCTGTTTGTTGTGCAAAGACAAAACTGCGTCGAAAAGGGGAGTTTACTTGTTAGTAACTCCCTTTATTCTTAACATTAATATTATTTGTTTCGGACACTAGTGTTTTATAACTTTTAAATTTATAAAACAGCCTAAAGATGTGAAGCTATTTTAGAAGAATTTATAAAATGAAACAGGGCGAGATGATTGACCTATGTGATTTGACGAATTGGTATTGTCGGACTTTTTGGGTTTAGTGCTTTTCTTTGCCCAATGAATTCAGCGCAGACATTGCCGGTTATGGAGACCTTTTACACTATCCAGGGTGAAGGCGCCTTTGCAGGCGCTCCAGCCTATTTTATCCGCCTGGCCGGATGCGACGTGGGTTGCGTGTGGTGCGATGTAAAGGAGAGCTGGGATGCCGGTAAGCACCGTCAGATTGAGGTCTCTACTTTGGTAACTGAGGTTGAGGAAAGCGGCACGGGCATTTGTGTCATTACAGGCGGCGAGCCAGCTATGTACGATCTCAGTTTACTCACAGGTAAATTGAGGGCTGCAGGAATAAGAACACACGTAGAAACTTCCGGAGCCTATGAATTGACCGGAGAGTGGGATTGGGTAACTTTTTCACCCAAAAAATTTAAGGGCCCTGTAGAAAGCATATACAGCAAGGCCAACGAACTCAAGGTTATTGTCTTTCACAAAAGCGACATCGAATGGTCGCAATCTCATGGCGGAAAAGTAAATTCAGATTGCGGACTTTATCTTCAACCAGAATGGGAGAAGCGCGAGCTTATGCAGCCGTTGATCATAGATTTTATAAGGAAAAATATCCGGTGGAGAATTTCTGTGCAGACGCACAAGTATTTGGGGGTTGATTGAAACAAAAATTGTACAACACTTTTGTCATCAAAAATTCAGAAAATAACTTTTTGATTCCATCGGAATCATAATTTCATAAAGTACTTTTTTGATTCCATTGGAATCAGAATTTCATAAAATGTCTTTTTGATTCCAGTGTAATCAAAACTTCATGAAATGTCTTTTTGATTCCGGCGTCATCAAAATTTCAGGAAATACTTTTTTGATGACAGAATGAGTTAATTCTGTCTCAGGCTTTTGCAGTTAAGACAAAAAAAATAGGATGTCACGGACCAGTGAGACATCCTACCTAATTCTAACCAAAACCATATTTAACGTTTAAGTAACCAAACAAGCGTTTACGTGTGCTTATCAGAATGCAAATGTGCGGGAATTGTTGCCCTGCAAAATGCTTAAGTTACTGTGCTGTTAAACCGGATTGCTGAACTGTAATTTAAAGGCCCCCAGTGGAACATCAATTATTATTTTAGAAAACAATTGGATGTAAAGTTGAACCAGAGGGCCTGGAGTTATTCCGTGATCTCGGGCTTGCGTTTGATGGTGAACATTCTGGATACATTAAATCCAAATTGAATATTCCCCTTGTCCCATCGCCCGGTGGTTTCCGTGATAAAGCCTTTGTCGTTCATTGGTGAACTGTTGGTTATGTGCAATTGGAACACGTGCCCACCTGTATCAATGTCAAAACCAAAAGACAATGAGTTGGCATAATCTGCTGTGAGTTGATTGGGCAATACATAAAAATACTCCAGGTTGAAGGAAGTACGTTTGGTAAATTTATACCTGCCGCCAGCGCCCATGGCCAATACATCATTTTGTTCGGAGGTATAGGTTACCAGATTGCGGTGTACGAGGGTAGGAGCGAGCTGTATCGACAGCTTTTCATTGAATTTTCTGGCCACCAATACCTGCCAGCAATAATATAGTCTCGAAGTGAAATAATTCTTTCTTTCAGGATCAGACCAGGGCGTAGTCCTCACAACCACTGAGGCAAAGAGTGATACACTTACCGGCATATTCTTGAGTCCCTTACTTTGTCTCAGGAGTTTATACTTCAGGAATCCATCCACTTCTTTGTTCACGTTAGACCTTCCAAAACCGGCCATGAGTTTGTCGGTTACCCCGTATTCAAATCCCAGACGCATGGAGGCCACATCCAAACCAAAAAGGTTGTTGGCTCCGCTGCTGAATGGTCCGAATCTGTGCGAAATTCTGAAATCCAGTACTCCTGTGCCCGGACTTTCTACGGAGTGCATATTAATGACTCTTGTCGATTTGAAAGTGGCCATTGTATAAGTAGTAGTGGTTGAATCTTCGCCGAGCAGAGCGAGCAGATCATCTTCCTGACTGTAGGCACCACAAAACAAAAGCAGGCCCAACGAAGTGAGACCTGCTTTTGCAAATTTCCTGATGTGAATCAATCTCATAGGGATTATTTCTTCAATTCCTGAAGGTCACCTTTGAGGGTGATTTCAATGTTGCTGGCAATATTATCTCTTACCATATCGGGTATTGCAATGTTGTAATCTTTAGGATTGACTCCGAACTTCGAGTCAACTGATATTTTTCCACCGCGCACGTTCAGGGTCGCATCAACTGTAATTTGTTTTGTTACGCCGTGCATGGTCATATCACCAGTTACTTTGATTTTATATGAACCATCAGCGGTAAGTTTCACAGAAGACAGATCTTCAATTTTACCTTTGAAAGTGGCTTTTGGAAATTTTTCACTTTCCATGTAGTTTTCATTGAAGTGCTCTTGCATAAGCGCTTGTTTGAAAACAAAGCCTGTGATAAGAACAGAGATTTCTACCTGACCTGTTGCAGCATCCAATACAAAAGTTGCTTTGTTGTTGTTGGCTTCAATATTCTCAGCTTTGGTAGCAGAGAAGAATTTTATAGATCCGTCTTTGGTGAAATACTTCTGGGCCGATAACTGAGTAATAGCTACTGTAGCGAGGAAGATTGAAAGGATGATTTTTTTCATAATAATTAAAAAATGTTTTTATTGTGGGTTCTTTTTTGCGACTACACCTTGATTGAGAATTACATCGGTAAGGTAGCCCGTACAAATTCCCCTCAAGGCAACAGTTGTGCCAACCTCAGTTCCATCTGCATTGGCACCTATTTTAAGGGTGCAAACTACAGTACCAAGAATATCGCTGGTTTCTAAAGTCACATCTGTATTGCCTGAAGCGTCTTTTTTAATATCCGCCACCTTGCCGCTTACTTCGATCACCTTGTTGAGGTATTTGGCAGTTGCGGCCACTTCGTCGGCAGAGAATTCTGTAAACAAAGCATCAGCACTTAGTGTGGCAAAAGGTTTTTCATCTTCTGCCGTGCGGGGTGGTTTGTGCCACACGTAATATCCAATGGCTCCGCCGATGGCAGCAGTGATTAGAAGAAAAATGATGATTTTTTTGAACATATAAAATTAATTTTCAGGATATCCTCTGTTGATCCAGCGCTGAAGTACTTCGCGATCACAGGCTCCGAGTTGGTTTGCATTTTTGGGCATTTTAGAACAGCCGGCTTCCCAGTTGATGGTACACATAAAACCATTCTGTGCTGCCGTTTTGGTTAGTGCGTAAGTTTCCAATCCTATTCCAGAGGAAGGGCTTGATCCACTATGGCATCCGGAGAAGGCGCAATTCTGGTTTATAATGGCTTTGATTTGTCCGTTGTAAGTGCTCACAGTATCAGTGCAGCCTGCATTCTGATTGTACAAATATTCCTCTTTGTCATAATAACAAGAAGAAAAGTTGACCACAAAAATCGCGACAACTACAACAACAATAATTACACTGAATTTCTTCATACAAACAATTTAGTTATTGGGTGCACCCGCATTGATCCAAGCCTGTATCTGATCTTTCTGACACTGAGGTAGTCCACTGGTATTTAAGGGCATCAAGGTTGCACCATTGGCTCCATTCAACGAGTTCATTATACTACCATCAAGTGCAATGGACGAAATCTGGCTGAAGTTGGTAAGCGAAAGATTTGCGCTGGGATTGTTTCCGGAATGGCATCCCTGACAAGAATTTTGAATAATCGGCTGCACTACACCTGCGAATGTAACAATAGCATCAGGATCGCAATCAGGAATACACTCGTTGTTTAGCGCTCCCTGATTGATCCAGGTCACCAACATGTTTATTTGTTGCTGTGAAAGCGGGCCGCCTGAACCAGAGGGAGGCATCATATTATCTCCTGTTTCATTGATTACATCGATCAGATCACTGCCGTCGGGGTCAAATGGGTCAACTTCTTCCATAATGTCAGAGTAGTTGTACATACGCACATCATCTTCGTGGGTAATAGCATCATGGCAGTCAGGCTGGGCGCAACTTGATATCAAAAGTGGAAGTACTTGATTTACAAAGTAGACCGTGTCAGGGTCACAAGGATGAGGATTCACCCACGGTGGATTCACAATTGTGTCATTGCCCCCATTGTTGCCATCATCAAGAACAAATTCAGGAGGGTGCTTACAGGCATACATTGTGAGGATTACAAAAGCAACAATAAAAAATGAGAACTTCAACTTCATTAAGTGGGAAAATATGTTTTAATAATTGAGTAAAGTAATGATAGACAAATGTACTTCAGTTCCTTTATTCGCCCAATGGGAAAAATCATAGATTGAACTGGCATTTGTCAGAAATGTTGTTTTTTCACCTCAGAAACTATTGTCCACCCAGCCACTCTTTGAAAAGTGGCGATTTTTCTGTACTTACAATCACATCGTCGCCTTTGAATTGGGGAGTAAGGTCAAGTTGCACGCGCGATTTGGAAACTGTGTGCATGTTACCGATACTCTTGAAGTTGACAATGAACTGCCTGTTTATACGGAAGAATTTTTTCGGGTCCAGTTCTTTTTCAAGGGCATCCAGCGTTTTATCTATGGGGTATTCTTTTCCGGAGAAGAGGGTAATAAATACGGCCTTGTGTGTAGTATAACTGTAGGCAATTTCCTCCGACTGGACTGTTCTGATTTGTTCGCCGTACCTGATCAGGTAGCGTTTGTTGTATTTTGATTCTTCTTCGAGGATGGCTTGCGCCAGTCTTGAGTAGTCGATATTGGAAACCGGAATGCCAATGTTTTCGCGTGCTTTTTCAATTGCCTTTGTCAGATCCTCTTTCTTAAGAGGTTTGAGAAGGTAATCAAGTGCTTTTACTTTGAAAGCATCAATGGCGTATTGGTTGTATGCCGTACTAAAAATAACCGGACAGGTAGGTTTGAATTGAGTGAAAAGATCGAAGCAGGTTCCGTCAGCGAGTTGAACATCAGTAATAATCAGGTCGGGTTGCTTGTTTTTCTGAAGCCATTCCAAAGCACTCTCTACACTGTCAGCAGTTCCTGAGATTTGAATTGCTGAATCTATTTCTTTCAGTAAAGTTTCGAGTCGATCTAAAGCTCCGGGTTCGTCTTCAATCAAAAATAGCTTCATCATATATTTTATCTGTTACAAACATACTACGAGGTGAATATAATCGGTAGTTTGATCACGAAGTCTATTTCACCATTCACCACTTCAATTTCCTTGTTGAACAGAATGTGGTAGCGGTTGCGGATATTTTCCAGTCCGATTCCTGTGCTGGGTTCCTTCGTAAGTTTGGGTTGAATATTATTTTTTACATGAATAAATCCATCATCTTCGATAATACTGATTGTGAGAGGTTTTGATCTGGAGATGACATTGTGTTTAATGGCATTTTCAACGAGCAGTTGTAAAGTGAGTGGTGGAATTGCAGATTTTTTGGTCGATTCGGAGAGGGTACATTCGAACAACATATTTTCTCCAAATCTTTTTTGCTGTAAAAAAAGATAATGCATCACAAGTTCGAGTTCTTCGGTTACTGTGATAATGTCTTTATTTCTTTGCTCCAATACAATCCGGAAGTAATCAGAAAGTCGCTGCACATAGTCGATTGCTTCATCCTGGTCTTTCGATATTGTACTTATTAAGGTATTGAAAGAATTAAACAGGAAGTGAGGATTGACCTGATTGCGAAGTGTGTCGAATTCTCCCTGAATTCTTTGTCGTTCAATTGCTTCGGAGCGACGGAGTTGTTTTATCCTAAGCCAAAGGAAAATTCCGAAGATCAAAAAAGTTACAAAAATGCATCCCGCAAAAAACCACCACTCTTGCCAGTATGCTCTTTTAATGGTGAAAGAATAGGAGTGTATGGGAGCATTGCTGTAGTTGTCGGAGGCAGAAGCGCGCACGTAGAAGGTGTACTTTCCGGGTGAGAGTTTTGGAAATACTACCTGGTCATCTTTGGTTTTTACCCAACCCAGATCAAATCCCGAAAGTTTATATTCGTATCCGATGTTGTCCACTTGCTGATACCAGAATCCGGAAAAATCGAACGTAAAATGATTTTCATTGAAATTAAACTCATGTGTATTGGTATCTACAGCCTGCAAAAGTACTTTTACAATATCTATTCTGGCGATGGGATAGTGAGCTTTGCTTTCATTCAGGTCGAGAAGTCTGATCATAGCTTCTTCTGTTCCAATCCAAATTCTTCCACTCTCATCACTAGCAATAATGTTGAGAAAATTGGTGCTAATAGGAAAGTCGAGTCTTACAAAAGAACAAGTGTTGTTGATTGCATCGATGAGAGCAATGCCAATTGATGTGAGGGCCAGAATCTGACCATTTTGCGCAGCGTGTATGGCAAATACTTCCGGTCTTTCATTCTCAGAAATAATATCGAATTTTTTCAATTCATTTCCTGTAATGTATTGTAATCCTTTGTCAGAGCTCAGCAGCCAGGTAATGCCGTGAGTATCTGTGCAAATAGAAACTACATTTTTACCCAAATCCGGGTACAGCGATCTTAATATGGTGTATTTGTCGCCGTCAATTATCACTGCGCCTTTTCCATCGGTGCCCAGCCAGATTCTGCCATACGGATCTGTATGAATGGTGTAGACATAACTGCTGCCAAGTTCGTTGGTAGATTCGTACTTTTTAAATACGGGTTTGAGCCATGGTTTTTTCGACCATTCAGTCAAGCTAACCATACAGGCTCCGCCCAGGGTTGCCATCCACAAGTCGTTTCCATTTCTCGTGATTGACAACACATTGTTGTTCAGCAGGCCGTCCTTTTCGGTGTATATTTTTACTTTTTTTGTTTTCAGATTGATCTGACCCAATCCACTTCCAAAAGTTCCGAACCAAAGATCATCATTATTTCCCAGGCACATACTGATAATGTTGGACATTCCCTTGGGCAATTGATAAATCTGTTTCAATATTTTGTCCTCTGTGAACTCAGCATGGTGTTCGAAAATACCTAAAGAATTACTGAACCAAAGATTGCCCTGATCGTTGCAAATGACGGCAGAGGCATTGGCAAAAGAATATCCATCATGTTCCTTGATGTGCATGAGGCGGAAGTCTGCAATGAGCAGATAGTTTGATCCAACCGAAAGTATTAAATTGCCTTCCTGATCGGATAGTGCGTCGTAAATCTGGTTGAGGTTTACTCTGTTGCTGGTGTATTTAAGATTGAAATGTTGGATTTGTTCCTGCACCTCCCAATTGATCACAAAAGCTCCTTCCGTTTCAGTAAATGCCATGATCTTGCTGTTGACCCGCATTATTTTGATTATAGGCCAGATATTGGCGGCAGCAAAGGCCAGATTGGATTCAGTTGTGCCGGTATATACATTGATTTTACTAATGCTTCCATTTTGCATTCCGGCCAATACATAATCTTTGTCGTACTTGCAGAGTGAAAGGGTAAGGTTGTCGCTGAGGCCGTCTTCTTGCGACAAATTGCGACAATTGAATAAAGAACCAGATACAATACACAGCGAAACGCCCAGATCTGTGCCCAATACAATTTTACCATTAGATTCTTCAATGGCATGAACCACATTGTCGGCAAGACCGTTCTGTGTAGTATAATTTGTAACTATTTTTTTTTCGATTCGAAACAAGCCGTTTCCTTCTGTTCCAACCCAGAGACCTTTTTTAAAAAGTATAAAAGAGCTTATGGCTTTATCACCAAGATAGTAGTTGTCGACGACAGATTTAGACTTTGCATTGATTACAAAGAAACTTCCATTCTGAAATCCTGCCATTACAGAATCCCCAAAGACTTTTAGTTTCGTGACACTTATAGATTTTAAGGAGTCAGGAATTTCAATTTCGGTATAATGCAAACCATCGAAGCGAAGAATTCCTTTGTTGGTGCCCAGCCATAAATATCCGTATTGGTCCTGATCGGTTTGATAAGTTTTTATTTCACTTAATTTTCTGGCCACTTCCAATAACCTGAATTGAGGTTCCTGGGCATTGGCTTCAATCAATATTCCCAATAATAATGTGATGAGAAGTGCCGACCTTTTCATTTTATTTTTTCAGAATCATGGTACCTGAAACTTCAATCACAATAAATTCAGCTATTTTCTGAAAGACTATTTTTGGAATACTGATTCCATAGTCTTGCAATGTAATATTGAATGAAGAAGATATTTCGAAAAGATCGCCTTTCTTTGTGATTACTACGTCTATGATTCTTTCTTTCTTCACTCCATGGATATCCATCTGACCTTTCGCACGAATTTTCTGAAAATCGACTTCCGGATTGAATTTATCAATGAGTTTACCTGAAAAGGAGGCTTTTGGTATTTTTTCTGTCTCCATGTAATTCTCATGGAAATGTTCTCTTTGCAGCTCATTGTTGAATCCGGTGAAACTGCGCACATCCAATGAAAATGCGAAGGTTTGGTTGTCGAGGTTCAGAAAGCCTTTGATTTCTTTGGCTTTGGCTTCAATATTCTCAAGTGGCGCATCAGAGCTGAATTTTACCAGACCCTTGCTCATCTCATACAATTGTTGAGAATGAATAGAATTGGCAAGAAGTCCCAGAATGAGAACAATAAAATACCTGTTTCTTAGAAAAGATTTGATCACACTTATTTGCTATTGGCCATAGGTCAAAGTTACGTGAAAAAGCATGATGAAAAAGGAGCTCCTTTTTTCTCTAAAGATTGCTCTGCTCCGGATTAAACATCCCAGGTCAGCCGCACCACATCAGAAGTGGGGTGCGATTGGCAGCAAACTATATAGCCCTGACTTACCTCTTTGTTGGTAAGTGCATAGTTGACATCCATTTTCACGGTGCCTTCGAGTACTTTTGCTTTGCATGTAGTACAAATGCCACCTTTGCAGCTATATGGGGCATCTACGCCGGCATCAATGGCTGCGTTTAGAATTGAATCGCCTTGTTCATTGAGTTCGAAGGATGTTTCGATTCCATCGAGGATGGTTGTAATTTTTGCCATATTACGAATTGAGTAAGTCGTTTATTTTTTGAATAAAAGCGGGATCATTCCAGTTGCAAGGATCAACTTGCGACCAGATAATTTCACCTTTTTTGTTCAGTAAATATGTAGTAGGGATTGTATAGACCCCAATATTTTTGAGTGAATTAATCTTATAAACAGATATTTCCCCGGGAAGATCATTAGCAATTGTATTAATTTTTTCCATTGGGTCGTCAGTCAGAAAAATTATCGGAGGAATTTTGGACCCGATTTCCGGCCATTGGTTTTTTATTTCTCTCAACTCTTTCATGCAGGGGCCGCACCATGTGGCGTAAAAGTGAAGTATAACAGGGTGTCCGGAGGTAAACTTGTCCAATGTACTTACGGAGCCATCGCGGGCCGTTACTTCAATCTCCGACCACTGAAGATTTGGAGCAGTCCGGTAACGATACCAGTAAAACCCGGCAATTGCCAGGCCTATCAACAGATATGGAAGCCAACTCTTCATTTCAAAAAGAAGGGGCAACAATACGTCACCCCAATCAATATTTATATGATATAAATAAATTAATCTTCGAATGCCGGAAACATCTTTTTCATTTCCTCCTCAGTTTTGAGCTCATAGCCCTCCGGAATCAGAAAATTAGAATCTGCCACAGATTGTTTGGTTACTTCTGTTACAACATAATGCATTGTCATTCCCTGCATTTTTATGGAATATTCCATCGGCATGCCTGGAAGATCACCGTATTCTGAAGATGTATTGGGAATATCTTTGGCAAACCAGATTTCAGTAACTGTCTCTTTGTCTTCAGGATCCATGTGCCAAATGGCTTTGGTGCATTTGTAACCTGCAATTGTTTTGGTTTCGGAAGTCAACTCGAAGTTTCCTCCTTCAAAACTTACTTTTGCGTCTGCATCTTTTTTGTCGTCTTCGTCATACTTGTTCACCATGGCGATTTTCTTACCCATCATATCCATGCACATAATGGCTTCTTTTTTCGTGGCATCGGTAATGATAATAGCAGAACCCATTGGAGTTTTTGATTCTGTCCGGGACTTGAGGCCTTTAGAATAAACAGTTACAGTGGACTTAAACATTTCGGCCATTGACTGCATGTCTTCCGGTAATTCAAGTGCTTCAACCTTCATGGTGATTTTACCTTCAAAGGTTTGCGCACTTACCGTTATAGATAAAAGGAGAAATGCAAGGCTGAGAATTTTGGTAAAAGATTTCATAGCTACAATATTTTAATTAATTCGGGTGGTCGCCAATTGACAAGAATTTTGCCAAATTTACATACAGGCAATCAATTTTCAACAACCACCTTTTTTCTTCTTTACCAGAAATTAGAAAATCTGCATTTGAAACAATCTGTTTCTAAAGGCCAAAAGCCAGATTACATGACGCATTAATAGCTGAGCACACGGTCAATTGCTGCCGCAACTTTTTCTGCATTGGGCAATACTTCTGCTTCCAGGGTAGAGTTGAGCGGAATTGCGGGAACGGGCAATGAGCCTAAAGTGCTGACAGGAGCGTCCAGATTCTGGAAACAGTTTTCCGATATCCAACCTGCAAGTGCCTGAGCAAAACTATTGCCCGCGGGCTCTTCCGTGACGACCATGCAGCGGTTACATTTTTTTACAGCAGCACTTACTGCTTCGTAATCCAATGGCGCAAGCGTTCTGAGGTCGACAATTTCTACCATTCCCGGAAAATCTTTTGCAGCGGCCAGCGACCAATATACTCCCATGCCATAAGTAATAATGGCGACTGAAGTTTCGGCGTTGGAGTCGGCCGAAAGCACATTGCGGGCTTTTCCAAAGGGAATAATGTAGTCTTCACTTGGTTCGATCGATCGCGCTTCTTCGGTGCCTTTTACTTTGCTCCAGTAAAGACCTTTGTGTTCGAGCATTATCACCGGATTGGGATCGTGAAAGGCAGACTTCAGCAGGCCTTTCAGATCGGCCCCCGTTGATGGGTACGCCACTTTGATTCCACGAATATTGCACAATACACTCTCAACACTGCTGCTGTGGTAAGGGCCACCGCTGCCATAGGCTCCAACTGGTACCCTGATTAAAGCACTCACAGGCCACTTGCCGTTGCTGAGATAATAGCTTCGGCTTGCTTCGGTGAAGAGTTGATTTAAACCTGGCCATATATAGTCTGCAAACTGAACTTCCACAATTGGTTTCAGTCCGGCAGCACTCATGCCTACTGTACTGCCAATAATAAAGGCCTCTTGTATAGGAGTATTGAAGACTCTGTTGTCGCCAAATTTTTCGGCCAGGGTGGCCGCTTCACGGAATACACCGCCAAGTCTTTTTCCTACGTCTTGTCCGTATAGCAAGGCTTCCGGATGATTCTCCAGAATTTCCTGCATAGCGAAAAGAGCACAATCTACCATCACTGTGGGCTGTTTTCCCAAAGGTTCTCGCTGTCCTTTTTCTTCCGTAACTGGAGTTGGGGCATAAGCGAAGGTGAGTACATCTTCTGGCCTTGGATCTTCGGCATTCAACGCCAGATTATAATCTTCTTCAACCAGCTTGCGGGATTCATTGGTAATGTTATCTAGGTCGGCTTCGGCAAATCCCAGATTTTTAAGGTCTTTCTTGAATCGGGGAAATGGATCTCGTCTCTGAGCCTGGTCGAGGTCGTCGCGATACCATTCTTTTCTTACACCACTGGTATGATGGCCCAGAAGCGGAACTTTGCAATGGATCAACCAGGGTCTTCTGTTTTTGCGTACATCGGCGAGTACTTCTTGGATTGTTTTGAAACATTGTACGAAGTCAGTACCGTCCAACGATTTGGATTTCATTCCGGGGAAGGCCATAGAAAAAGTAATGGCGTCGCCAAATCTTATTTCTCTGGAGTGCGCGCTGATGTCCCACTCGTTGTCTTGAACAAAGAATATGATAGGCAGTTTTTTAAGTGTGGCCATGTGAAAGGCCTCGCTCACTTCGCCTTCTGTCATGGCTGCATCGCCAATTGAGCACACTACCACTGGTTTTTCGTCGTAACCTTCGTCAATTCCCTGAAGTTCTTTGTATTGAATGCCCATTGCTATGCCGGTTGCCGGGATGGCTTGCATTCCGGTTGCGCTGCTTTGATGGGGAATCTTGGGCATATCGGGCCTATTCAAAGAAGGGTGGCTATAATATGTGCGGCCGCCACTAAAAGGATCATCGCGTTTGGCCATGAGTTGGAGCATGAGTTCATAAGGTCTCATTCCGATTCCGAGCAGAATACTGTCGTCGCGGTAATACGCGCTTAGATAATCCTGCGGGAGCAATTGCAGGCCGAGTGCCAATTGACAAGCTTCGTGTCCGCGGCTGGTGGCGTGAACGTACTTGCTGGTGAATTTTGCATTTTCTTCGTAGATGTCGGCCATTGATTTGGCCGTTGACATCAACCTGAAAGCCTTGAGGAGCAAGTCGCTACTCAAGGAAGCAGATTTATTTTCTGTCTTATCTGATGTGGACATTCTTAACATTCTGTGGGGTGCGCAAGGTAAGGCAATAGGCTTAGTTCATTGAATCTGATGATGCCAATATTCTGAGAATATTAACTGTTGGTTGAAGGATGGTTATTTACTAATTCATTGTATGGGTATGGTTTATAAGGTACTTAACGTCGTTGAAGATTGCTTACTCGCCTCATTTTTGCCGAAGTGGAGACCACAAAGTTGGATATAAGCTTGTGTAAGATTCTGCATAAATCAGATGGATATCAAAATTTTAGAAATGGCTGTTATTGCATTTTTACACCGCATAATACCGATTTGGTATCTGTTTTAGCAGAATCTGCGCTGCGCTTGATTCTACTAAACAGCCACTCTCCCGGCAAATACCACTATATCATTTTAATTGGTCTATGGACTAAATTGAAATGAACATTGGTATAACTTGTAAAATGCTATTTTAAAAGTGATTTAAAGGCCGGCGATCTAGTAATTTTATCCGCTAAATATGCAAATTGGTTTTTCAAAATATCAGGGAACGGGCAATGACTTTGTTGTGATAGATAATCGCGTTGCCGGTATCACCTTAAACAAAGAACAAATTGTGGCCATTTGCGACAGACGATTTGGCGTGGGGAGCGACGGAATCATTTTGATAGAAGAGGATAATGAGGCTGATTTTTACATGAATTTTTATAATCCCGATGGCAGCCAAAGTTTTTGTGGAAATGGCAGTAGGTGTGCCGTGAAGTTCGCTTCTCATTTTTTACAAAAATCGGAATTGATAAAATTCAGGGCCATTGATGGCAACCATGAAGCCAGAATAGATGGCGATGAAATAAAAATCAGAATGAAAGATGTAAATAGGGTAGAGGTGCTTGATGAGCATTCCTTTTTTATTCATACAGGATCGCCTCACCACATTATCTACCAGAACAATATTGGCGAAATAGATTTATTGAATGAGGCCCGCAGCATCAGATACGGTGATAAGTATGGTGCTTCCGGAGTAAATGTAAATTATGTCCAACCCCATGGCGATGAACTTTTGGTGCGCACTTATGAACGCGGCGTAGAAGATGAAACCTATTCTTGTGGAACCGGTGTAACGGCAGTAGCTTTGAGTTTTGGCTATCGGCATCCGGAATTTTCTTCAGTACAAGTTTCTACCAAAGGCGGAGCACTGAATGTGGGATTTAAAAATAATGGAGAAGGAAACTTCACCGATATCTGGTTGTGTGGACCTGCCACATTTGTTTTTGAAGGAAAAATAAATATTGATTAGAAATTTGAATATTTCATTTAAGAATATAATCCGGATTACGTCGCAAGGGTTTGTGCTGCTGCTTGCATTTGTTTTTAGTTTAAGCGCTGCTGCACTGACCAATGGCTCAAGATTCCCTGTGCTTTCTGAAGGCGCCCGCATTAGTTTGCTTACTTGTAGCACAGGCCCTGACTTGTACAGCATTTTCGGTCACACCGCAATACGCGTTGAAGATACGCTTAGGGGTAAAATTGTAGATTGGGTATTCAATTACGGTACGTTTCAATACAGTGATAATTTTTATTACAAATTTGCGAAAGGCCAGCTTGATTATAGTCTTTCCAAGCAGTCGTTTGCCAATTTTCAGGAAGAATATCTCTACTATGGAAGGGGAATCTGGCAGCAGGATTTGAAATTGACTACAGATGAAAAGAACCAACTTTTCTTTGCATTAGAAACCAATCATCTTCCGGAAAACAGGGTTTATCGCTATGATTTTTTCTATGACAATTGTTCCACCCGTGTTCGCGATATCATCAGAAAGTCATGCGCCGATTCAGTAAGTTTTACTTATGAATATCCTGATAATTATACTTTTCGGGATGCCATACAAAACTACCTGGATTTTATGCCCTGGAGTGATTTTGGAATTGATCTGGCACTTGGAATGCCTTGCGATAAGGTGATGCAGAAAGAAGAGTGTATGTTTCTTCCCGATTCGCTGATGAAGGAAGTGCATTATGCTACCAAAGGTGAAGGTGCCCTGGCTGAAAGAGAGAATGACATCCTGCCCCAGGAATATTTCCCTAAAGCAGATCAGTTTTTTACGCCGATGTTGGTTTTCATAATCTTTTTGGTTTTTCATATTATTATGGGCATTATATCTCTGAAAAGAGGAAAACAAATTGACGCGACTGACCGGGTTATTTTATTTCTGACTGGTTTATTGGGTTTATTGGTAGTGTTTCTATGGTTTTTTACAGACCATCAGGCCACAAAAAACAACCTCAATATTCTTTGGGCCAATCCTATTAATTTAATTCTGGCCTTTCATGGGCGGGGTGCTTTCTCCGGGTGGAAACTGAAATATTTTAAATTTTATGGAATATTACTGATTCTTTTATTGCTTACATGGGTTATACTTCCCCAAAGATTACCACTGCCTGCAATACCATTGATACTTGCTTTATTATTTACCGTCCTGAAAATAGTCAAGCCGGATATGCTCAGCAAGGCCAGGCCCAATCCAATAATAACCAAATGAAAAATAAATATCATGGAATAGGGCTGCTGATTTTGGTCTGCACAACAGTGCTGTCTTGCCAGCGCAAAGAACCCACTGCCTGGAACACAAGTTTGGCTATTCCACTTGCAAAAGGAACTTTAGGATTGAATAATCTTATTGCAGATTCGTTGCTTTACTACGACGATAATTGTTTGTGGCATTTAAAAATCAGCGAAGAATTGACGGAGTTTGATATTGATTCGCTGGTTGCCATTCCCGATACTATTATTAAGAAATCCTTTGTGGTTCAATCTGGTCCGTTTACAGTTACCCTTGAACCCGGATTTCAATTTTATGACCAGTTCGAAAGTACAACCCTGAAATTGAATGAGGTTAAACTCCGTGAAGTATTTATTAAATCAGGGTATCTTGAATACACCATCAAGAGTTATGTGAATGGCTATCTGAAGTGGAATTATGAATTGCCGGGTCTTTCTCATCAGGGAGTTGCAGTGGCTATTGAAACTGTTACTGTGCCAACCATTGACGACAATACTCCATCAGTAGCTAATGGTGTTTTTGATCTTACAGATTATAATTTTGATTTGGGCGGGCAGGATGGATTTAGCTTCAATGAAGCCCTTACACATCTTACCTTAACTGTTGATCCGGAGAGCAATGTTCCAGCCACAGTATCTGGTGGCGACAGTGTAGTAGTGGAGTTGAAGTTTATCGATCCCGTATTGAGTTATGCCCGTGGTTATTTCGGTCAACATGAAATTCTGGTGAATGAAACTGTAGATCTCGGACTCAATTTTAATATGCCCACAGGCATTCTCAACATAGATGAAGCAAATGTGAATCTGAGCGTGACTAATTATCTTGGAACAGATGCAAGAATACATTTTGGTAATTTATCCTGCTATAATACAGCCGCAAACAATTCCGTTTATTTGAATTACTCTCCGTTGTTCGATCCGATCAATGTAACCCGTGCGTTCGACAATGGTGGAAACATAGAACCAGTGCAGATAAGTTTTGGGCTGAATAATTCCAATAGCAACATAGCCGATTTTATGGAAAATTTGCCCAATCAATTTGCTGTGGATGGAGTAGTTCAGATCAATCCATTGGGCGATGTAATGGATGGCAATGATTTTATTTATGCCGATCGCACCATCGAGACCAAACTCGATATAGATCTTCCCTTGCGCATTGCAATGAATAATTTTGTATTGCAGGACACCCTGGAATTGTCGGACATTAATGATCTTCCCAACGCATCCGGAAAGTTGTTTCTGGAAATAGAAAATTACTTTCCCTTTTCAGCCAACATCAAACTTGATTTAATGGACTCAGAAGGAAATTTTATCAGGTCGATCATCAACAACGAATCAATTAATTCCGCGAATCTCACTGAAATTCCTGGAAATACCAACGCGGTGCAATCTAAATTGGCAATCGAAGTAGACCCAGCATTGTTGAGCGAATTAAAAGCAGGGAATAAATTTTTGATCAGAATAAATCTCAATACCCCGGGAGGAAATACTCCTGTAGGAATTTACAAATGGTATAAAATGAATTTCAAGTTGTATTGTGATGTGGTGATGGAGGTTTCTTATGACTAAGCCAATTCATACAAAGGGCTGCAATGTAATTCGCCTGTCGCTGACAGCTCTATTGTTGCTGACATTCGATGTTTGCTATACACAAACCGCCACAATCTTATTGATGCGCAATGACAGTAGCTTCGAGAAAACACATTCAATGGTTGACCTTAGTTCCAAAGGTTATATTGGTGCCAATAGTCTGGATTTGCTTTTTGTAAAAAAATCAATTTTCGGTGGGAAATTGGAAGACCGTTATCTGGATAATATTCAGAAGGAAAGTCACAATACCAATCGCGCCGGATTTTTGATGAATGGGGGAATTGACTTCTATAATTTCAAGGATACCTTACTTCACGATTCAAAACTCGGATTGAAAATTTCGCTTTCCACGAATTACCATGGATCGCTGAGTTATACCAAAGATTTGTTCAGCCTAATTTATCGCGGAAATTCTCAGTTCAAGGGAGATACTGTAAGTCCTGGACCTTTGGCCGCCCAGTACCAGGCCTGGCAAAAATTTGGAGTGGGTATTTTTAATAAAAAAACATATACTTCTTTCACTGTGTCACTGGTGGCAGGTCAGGCATTTCAATCGCTGATTGTGCGCAATTCAGATTTATACACCAGCCCAACAGGAGATAGTTTGTCACTGACCTATGGTGGCGATTATTTCCAATCGGATTCAGCGAAATCGGGGTTGGCCAACGGCAGTGGTTTGGGATTGTGTTTTGATTTCGATTACAATCTCCCATTGGAAGGAAACAAGGGCTTTATTTCACTCTCTGTGCGG
Source organism: Flavobacteriales bacterium (assembly GCA_031378885.1). Taxonomy (GTDB): domain Bacteria; phylum Bacteroidota; class Bacteroidia; order Flavobacteriales_D; family Sanyastnellaceae; genus JANNEQ01. The sequence continues at coordinate 18,473 of JANNEQ010000217.1, read as the reverse complement.
GATATTGGCTTTGTATTTTGGAACAAACAAAGCAAACAAACCACATTCAATTCATCCAATAGTTTTACCGGCGTAGAAGTGAATGATCTTTTCTTATTGAATACAGATTCAGTTAATTTTCCCAACCTTAAAGATTCACTGCGCTACACCTCTTCGCGAAAAGCATTTGCAGCTCCGTTGCCCGCAAGTATTTCCATGCGTTTGTGCAGGAAATTTTCCGACAAAGATTTCTACGAGGCCGGTCTGACCATTTGGCCCAATAAGGCTGCAATACCATTTATCTATGCAGGGCTGAGTCATTTTGTGCGACCCAATTTATTGTTCACTGAGCGCTTGTCGTTTGGCGGCTATGGCAGATGGGGCCTTGGAGCTGAAGTTCAGTGGATGCCTAAAGGCAGTTGGGTATTGAAAGCAGGTACACACAATCTGGGTGGATTTACTATGGGCAGTTCACATTCCAGAGACGTTTATTTTACCATTGCCAAATTTATCAGGAAAAATAATTTTGAATAGCCAATAGTGCTATTTGTATATCGAATAAAATATGCTAGAAGGATTACCCAGAATAAAATTTACAGAAGGAAATAACTTTTTTCTTTTGGCCGGACCATGTGTCGTTGAAAGCGAGGAGCTTTGTTTCGAAGTTGCCGGGAAGCTTTTTGAGATGACACAGAAATTAAAGATTCCATTTGTGTTCAAGGCCTCATACCGGAAAGCCAATCGTTCCAGAAGCGATAGTTTTTCGGGGTTGGGAGATGAAAAGGCATTAATTATTTTGAAGAAAGTAGGAGCGCATTTCGATGTACCTGTTGTGACCGATATACATTCGGCACAGGAGGCGGCAATGGCTGCTGAATACGCCGACGTTCTTCAGATTCCTGCATTTCTGTGCAGACAAACTGATTTGTTGATTGCAGCCGGCGAGACAGGGAAGTTCGTCAATATTAAAAAGGGGCAGTTCCTTTCGCCGGAGAGTATGGAGCATGCGGTGAACAAAGTAAAGGAAACAGGTAATTCCAGGGTGTGGCTTACCGAAAGAGGAACTACATTCGGTTATCAGGATCTGGTAGTTGATTTTCGCGGAATTCCTGCCATGCGACAATTTGCGCCAACAATTTTGGATTGTACACATTCGCTGCAGCAGCCCAATCAAAGCAGTGGGGTAACTGGTGGCAGACCAGAATTGATTGAGACCATAGCGCGCGCAGGCATTGCAGTGGGAGCCGATGGCCTCTTTATCGAAACACATCCCAATCCGGCGGTGGCCAAGAGTGATGGCGCCAATATGCTGCGCCTGGATCTCATGGAGGGAATCCTTGAAAGACTTTGTACCATCCGACAAGCCATAGTTTGATGATCAGATCTTACCAAAAAATACAGTACGATTTTATGCGATTCTCTTACAGGCAGATCTCCTGTTTCGTAGTTTTTCTTATTGCACTGGTAAGCAGCATTAATATTTCGGCACAATCAGATACTGCCACAGTGAAAACTTTTGGTGGTGATTTTTCTGAAGAAGGTCGTCAGGTGATTGAGTGCACTTCCGGTGGATATTGTGTAATAGGAACTACTGGCAGCGATGAAGCCAATGGCACCAATATTTATTTGCTTCGAACGGATGAAGATTTAAATTGTGTCTGGAGCAAAAGTATTGGTGGTCTTCAGGCCGATAAGGGTTATAGTTTGGTGGAGAATGAAGCCGGAGGATTTGTATTGTGTGGTTATACCAATAGCTATGGAAATGGAGGATTCGACGTGTTGGTCTATCAGGTTAACGCAATAGGTGATATTGAATGGGTACAAACTTTTGGCGGAACCGATTGGGATTTCGGCTACAAAATTATTCGCCATCCGGAAGGAGGCTATTTGATTTGTGGCGAAACCTATAGTCTGGGTAATGGAGATACGGACGGATATTTTTTACATATTGCAGATGATGGCTCTTTAATAACGGAGTGGACATTTGGCTGGGATGGAGAGGATGAATTTGTGGACATAGATTACTGGTCCAATTCTGAAGGCGATCGGATTATTCTAACCGGAAATACAAAATCGTCGGAGGCTTCTGCTTTGTGGAGGGGATGGATTTTATCTTTGGATTATGGGAGCGGGGTTGGGGAGAGTTATTATCAATATACTGACACAACCAATGTGAAAATGACCTCTAGTCAAGCTTTTCAAGATAGGTTGAATTATTCCGGGAATAGAGATGACGGTCAATTTGTATTTGGAATAAGGGGCTCGCTGAATTACGATTTGATAAGCATGGATTATTTTGAGCTGACTAATTCTGGTTCTTTTACTTACAACGAGACGATTAGCCTGGGAGATACAATTGTAATTGCAGGTGGCACATCTTATACAGGCGCCGGAGGTGAGGACGCCAGTCCTTACTTTTGGCGAGGCTGGAATTTTATTGGGGCACCAAGTTTTGGATCAACAGGCAATGAAATTTTGTACTCAGGAGTCATGTCTAACGACTCCAGCTTCATATTTACAGGTAAATCTGAGAGTCTTAATGACGCAGTGAATCCGCAGATGCTGTTAATAAAGCTTACACATATCGTTAGCGGAGATTATTTTCAGAATTTTTATCTGGAGGATGATTGCTTTTCTGTTTCTCAGTTCGAGTTGAATGGCGTGATTACAAAAGCAAAGTTATGGAGTTGTCGGTATTTGGATTTGGCGGGAAGAATAGTTTTAAGCGGTGAAGAAAGTGAATTGAAACTGGATGAATCTTTTCCATCAGGAATTTATATAATTCGAAGAGAATATCAAGACGGAAGTGTCGAAGTAACAAAAACATTCCATTTAGATTTTGATAATTAATGTGTAGAATATATTTCTATTCCCTCAATTGATGTCAGAAGTTCTGGTTGGCATTTAAGTTTGATTTCTTCGGAGATAATGTTGCCTGGAAGTAAAATTATAAAATTTGCACAAAATTCCGGATGAGGCAGTAATTGGAAGTCAGAATTGTTGCTTATGCTAAAGCCTTGTCGTTTCAGATAGTACAAAGAGGCATTGGGTGTAAGGTCTCCAATTACAGTTACATTTTTGTTTTCAGGAATAATCTGTTGCACTTTTTTCACCGCATCTTTATTGAGTAGTTTGGTAGGAGCTTCCTGACCTGATGGGTCGGCTGCATTAAAACGCTCACTACATTTTTTCATGCCGTAATTAAAACTTAACAGGGAAATAGATATTGAAGCCAGAAGCATTATTGGGCCAATTGCCTTATGGACTTTCCAGCGAATTACTTCCAGTTGGGCATAATAGAAGGCTAGCATAAAAGTGGGCATTATAGTGAGGATATAGTAATCATGATCTCTGAATTTCTCGAAGAAAAGAAGAAAATAACTCAAACTTCCACAGATAAGTAGAACAAGCAAAAAGTTGATTCCGGACTTCTTAATTATTGCAGCAATCAAAGCAAATAAACCAGTGTAGAAAAATAAATGCTGAGTGGTTAAGTAGTAAAAACTGACCCTCCAGTAATGTAGAAGATGGTCCCAGACAGAGGATATTTCGGGCGCGGTAAGTTTCCAATAAGGAGAAGATTGCATCATAAAATAATTACTTCCATTTTCTTTATTGTATTGGTTGGCATAAAGAATCCAGATGGATACTACCAGCAAACACGAAATAGCCAGAGTTAATACTACAATTAAAGTTCCCTGTGGTTTCATTTCGTTCTTTTGTCCCAGCTTGTATCGAATGATTTCGTTTAATGTAAAAGCAATAGGATAAATCAGGTAAGTGACTTTTATTAAAGCACCGAATGCAAAAAAGAGAAAAGCCAGATACAAGTGTTTTTTAGAAGGTGCGTATTTACTTTTCATCATGAAGGCAATACCCATAAGACAGAATCCGAATGCGGCAGCGTCAGGAAGAAAATTAATGCTGTAGAATAAAATTATGGTAGATGAAAGTGAGGCCAGTACTGTACCAATGGAGATGAGCCATGATTGCGAATCCTTGATCAGGCTTCTAAAAACCATAAAGTATCCAATCATTACAACGAGCAGACTTGATCCCCGGGCTATCCAATAGTTTTCACCAAAAAGAGAATACAACCGGGCTTGCAGATAATATAAAAAGGGAAATTCGCATGCCGCATTGCCGTTGGTGCTGGTCAAGTTGTAAATCTGAGGATTAAATAATCCATTGTGATAATGGAAATAGGTTGAAGAAAAAGAAAGGCTATCAGTTTGTCTTATAAAATGAAATCCTTTCGGAGGAAGAGAAAGGAAATCAAAATAGCTGTAAGAAGCGGCTATAATGACAAGAACCAACAGGGTGATTGAAGACAAGATCCAGCTCGTTCTTATGGAAATTGGCTCTTCAATCTTAAAGAACAGGTTCTTTAATTTATGCATTCAAAATTGAAATTAGAAAAATGGTACATACAATTTTGAATTACTTAAGAATCTGGAAGACTTTAAAGTTCGAGGGCTCAACCATTTTTACTTCAACACTTGTAACAGTGGACATCGGAGAGCCCTGGCCACAAAAGTCAAGAAAGTGCTGTATTTGACCTTCTTCACCTTCGGCTTCGCAATATACACTGCCATCGGGCTGGTTGCGAACAAATCCCCGTATTCCAAGTTCGGCGGCCATTTCGTTGGTATATTTTCTAAAGAATACACCTTGAACCCGGCCTTTAATAGTGATACAATATCTCAAAATCTTTGAATTAGGCCGCTAATATTGTGAAAACTAATCTGAAAATCAAATTTGGTCAGCGCCTCGGTCTCCTTATATTTACGCCCTCAAAATTTGAGAACTGGGGGTATAGCTCAGCTGGCTAGAGCGCTTGCATGGCATGCAAGAGGTCATCGGTTCGACTCCGATTATCTCCACAAAAAGCTCCACAATACGTGGGGCTTTTGTTTTATTTGATCTGTTTTCAATAAATTTCACCAAGATTCTTATATTTGGTATAATTGCCGGAATTTAACCAACTCTCCAATGCTCTCTTTTGTAATAAATGAAAAGAATCACAATTTTTTTTGAATCTTTTAAGTCACTGGAATTTCTACCGGTATTTATTGGTGCGTTTCTGATTGGTTCTGCTGCCCTGTTGAATAAATTCCCACTGGTTTATCCCGATACCGGATCATATTTTTATTATGGTTTACATGGAAAGGTGCCTTATGACAGACCTTTATTATACGGGTTGTTCTTGCGACATGTGAGCATGAGAGCTTCGGTATGGCTATCTTTGTTTGGCCAGACTATATTGGTATCTTCTGTTCTCTTTTCATTCATAAAACTTTATTTTATCAAATTCAATTATAAAGCAATATTCTATGGAGTTGTTTTGTTGCTGGTCCTATTCACAGCCCTATCTATAAAATCTTCAACGCTCATTCCTGACGCATTTACACCTTTGATATTGCTTAGTTTTTTGATATTGGCTGGTGAGAAAACCCAAGGTCTGTTGCGGTTTTGGTTTAGCTCAATTCTGGTTTTTAGTATTGCGGTGCACCTAAGCCATTTCATGATAGTCATTCTAACCTTGGTACTTTATTTACTTTTCAAGCCAAGATCAGCTCTTCAATTTTTGAAAGTACCAATGATTCGCCAGACAGTTTTTCTGACTTGCCTTGTAATAGTGTCAATATTTGTAACGCCCCTCATCAATTTAAAATATGCGGGTACTTTTTTCTGGAGTAAAACAAGCAATGTGTTTCTGATGGGGCGTTTTGCCGAGAACGGAATTTTAAATGATTATCTGGATTGTAATTGCCAATCAAAATCCCTTGAATTGTGCAAATACAAGGGGCATATCCCGTTTGATTTTTTGTGGGATAATGAAAGTCCTTTGTACAAAATGGGTGGGTGGGAAGAACCGTCTGCTGAGTTTGATTTCATTGTCAAAGATATTCTTCTCTCACCCAATCATCGGAAGAGAATTGTGAGCAAATCAATTTTACAAACTATTCAGCAATTCGCTTCATTTCAAATTTCCAACAAGGATGAGAATGTAATGTTAGGCTATGATTCAGCGCCACATTGCGCTTTGAGAGACGTTTTTAGCCACGAGATGCCACAATACTTATCCTCAAATCAAAATCAGGGCAAACTTAATTATGGGGCAATTAACCAACGCCAAAACATGCTGCTTTTGGTTTTGTCAATTCTTTTAATTTATGTGTTTTGGAAATATTGGCGGGAGTTTCAGCAATCAAGCTTGAACAAATTTATTTTACCTTTTATTTTGTTTTGTTTCTCGAATGCTGCAATTTGCGGAACATTGTCGGTCGTCACACCGAGGTATCAAACCAGGGTCTTCTGGCTTTTACCCTTTCTTTTTGTGTTAATTTTAGTTGAGATATGGTTGAAGAGCAGGACAAAAAGTGTAGAATTGTAATACACTTATCAGGTTCTTGTATTGTATTTAGCGAATTGAGTCAATGAAATGATTGTTTAAAGAACATCTTTCACAGACCGTAAATAATTACCTCACCACAAAAACCATACTTACGAGCCCTCTCTCAGAATTCATCCCAATAAAATAAACTCCCGGAGCCAAATCTGATACATCCAAAGTATGTTGTCTTTTGCCGCTCACATTCCACTGGCTTACCTTTCTTCCGGAAGCATCTGTAATGCTCATTACAGCCGATTCAGTGCTCCAGGATACATTCAACCATTGTTCGGCCGGATTGGGGAACAATGCAATTTCAGATTCGTTGGTTTCATCGAAAACACTGCCGCATATTTCTACATTCACCTGTTGGGTCGAAGAATTGGTACATCCATCCCCATTGGTGTAGATATAGGTTATGTTGTACAATCCTTCTGCCAGTCCTGATGGATTGAAGACATTGTCACTTAATCCTGGTCCGGAGTATGTACCACCGCCCGGCGTAGCATTTAATATTATCGGAGGATCAATGGTGCAGATGGTATCTTGCGAAATAGAAAACAGAATAACAGGCAATTGATTTACCACCACTTCAACTTCATCCGTGTCTGTGCATCCGTTTTCATCTGTTCCAGTTACTGAGTAGGTAGTAGTTAAGTTGGGAGTAAAGGCTACATTATTCTGTGCGTTGTCAGACCATTGATAAGTTTGAGCACCTTCTCCGTAAAGTAAAATTTGTGAGCCGGCACAAACTTCTGTCGCACTGGCATTGGCGATTACAGTAGGATTGTCAACCACTTCGATAGTAATGACATCTGTATCAGTGCAACCTGAATTGCTCACTCCAACAACAGTATATGTAGCAGTAATTAGCGGGCTAAATGCCACACCATCCTGAACGGCATTGTTCCAATTATAAATGTCTGCGCCGTCGCCGCTCAATATAACAGTATTACCAAAACAAATAGTTGTAGAAGAAGCCTGAGCTTGCACATCAGGTTGTGGAGTTACTTCAATTGTAATTGCATCACTGTTTGTGCATCCAAATTCGTCGGTGCCGGTTACTACATAAGTATTGGTAGTCGTTGGAAAAAATGGAACCCCATTTTCTACATTCTGGTTCCAATTGTATGATAACGCGCCAGTTCCAAAAAGAATTAACTCACCACCTTCACAAATAGATTCTGTATTTGCATTGGCTTGCATATTAGCAAGTGAATGCACTACAATAGTAATGTTATCGGTGTTGCTGCATCCATTTGCACCCAGGCCTGTTACAGTGTATGTAGTAGTGGTCGACGGGGAAAAAGGAACTCCTGTGGATACACCGTTATTCCATACATAAGAAAGCGCTCCGGTAGCATTTAAAGTGATGAATTCGTCATCACAAATTTCTTCGTCGCTTGCCTGTGCAGCTACAATTGGAAGTTGCGCCACAGCGATCGCAATTTGATCTGTGCCCTGACATCCATTGGCATCAGTTCCGGTTACCGTGTAAGTAGTGTTCAATTCAGGATAGACGGTAGTTGAGCCCGCACCTCCTGTACTCCATAAATAACTGTCGGCACCAGTAGCAGATAAAGTAACACTTTCGCCGCTGCATATTGAAATTTCAGAAGCACTTGCCTGCACTTCGGGCGAATAGGTATCAATGTTGAAAGTCTGACTTGCACCAACACCGCAAGGATTGTTGGCTGTAACTGTTATAGTGCCCGGATTACTTCCAGGGCTAACGGAGATAGTATTCGACGAACTCGAACCGTTCCATCCTGAGGGTAAATTCCAGGTGTAAGACGTCGCTTCATTGACAAGGCCAACGGTGTAATTGTAATTATTGCCGGCACAGACAGAAGCAGGGCCCACAATAGAAGCGGGTTGTCCGGGAGCTGCGCTGCAAGCTGCATAACTTACGATCATTCCGTAATTGCTGCTGGCCGCTGTTGCGTTAACTGTAGATGCAGAATTGAGATCGATGTCTACTGGCCCATTGTTGATATAGCCTGACACGAGCAATTCATTGTTGTTATTAAAAGCAAGACCAGTCGGATAATAATATGCACTCGCTATTCCATCGTACTTGCCTGCAAATTCAAAATTCAGGTCTGTGTTGAATCGCGCAATGAAATAATCTTCATTATAACCGCCGCCCGAGAGTGATTCATCAGGAGCATCAGGATTAAAATCAATTGCTCCCATTAAAGATCCGGTGATGTAGAATTTTCCCGTTTCGCGATTCAATTCAAAATCCGCAATTCCTTCAGTATTGATGGTCGGATTGACAAATCGGATCACATCGATTCCATAGCCGAGCGAATTTGTTTTGAAAACAAAGTTATCTGTAGAGTAGTTATTTGTTCCGGGTAGAGCTGTCACCGGGTTAGTATTAAAAAGCATATTGTATCCGCTGTCTGTGCCAAAATTTCCCGCGATATAGATATTGTGGTCGTTATCCACATCTATTGCGGCAATTTGAATGGAAGAAATTCCGGATATATAATAAGAAGGAACAATTACATCATTCCTTTGCCAGGCTACAATGGAAGAATTAGGTTCATACTTGATCAGCTTTACGGATGAGTCCTCACTGTAGCTGCTATATGACAACACATATCGATATCCCAATTCATCGAAGGCGACTTTAGGAGCTACTTTATCATAGACATGAGTGAAACCAAGGTTCGTAGGTGAAGGGCTGCCATCTGCTGCGTTCCAGGCTACAGTAAATCCCATGTCTTGCGCAGTAAATCCAAATGGAGTTGGGAAATATGAACCACCGGGACCGTAATAAATGTCGTCTCCATAATACTCCGCGGGTGCCGATCCTGTAACTAAAACAATTTGTCCATTGGTTACTATCTCACCAACATAAACTGCGTCGCTGCTATGGCGACCTATGGGAGCGGACCATTGGAAATCGCCATCGGCATTGTACTTCGCAGCAACGCCACTAACGCCATAGTCGCCTCCCAATAAGGGTTGTGAAACACCATCAATGCTGGCGTCGGCATCGATATTCATGTCGCTTGTTGATAAAAGCAGATACAAATTATCTGCGTCATCAATTTCAAGATCAACAGCCTGAAGTGGAGCAATATAATTGGTAACAATCGTAAAAGTTCGAACCCAGACAAAATCTCCATTGGCTGTGTACTTGCCCAGAAAAGCAGCCTCCTTGGTTCCACTTGAACTACTGGTGATGTTATTTGCAGCAGCACCGGGATCGAAATCGCGGACTCCGGTCCATGTTCCTGTTACGTATAGACTACCATCAGATCCAACCACAATATCATTCATTCCACCGCCCAATATTTTGTTGAAGGCGTATTGCGGAGCTTGCGCGAACGAAATGGATGTCGCTAAAAGTGAAAGCAATAAGAGTGTAAAATTTTTTGTCATAATATATATATAGGGACGCCAAATATAAGGGGGCATAGGTTAAAGCATGATGCAACAAATTCGGGATCACTGATTGTTTCTCCTAAATTGCAATGGGAAGAGCCTATTCAATTGGTTTTTAGTCAAATTGACTGCCAATGGATGGGTGAACTGGTTTTTTTCACCTTGCGGATAAACTGGTAAGTATTTCTCGTGTGATTTTAGAATTTTCAAAATAGTAGCTATTTTAACTTCGGATAAACATCCACTTCAGGTGAAACCCGCGCGCTTATGCCAAGTTGACCAGGACAATCCAGACAACTTCCGGGTGAAAGAATAATGTAACCATCAAAAGTGAGTATTCCATCAGCGAGCGATTCTGCTGAGTAGTTAATGCGGTCTTTGAATTCATTGAACAATGCAAGACATTCCTCACTCAGTTTTAAGTTTACAATCCAATGTCCGCTCTGAATGCCGTCCGTCAGTTCGCCGGATTCAAATAATTGTCCGTCATTGCACCATCGTTTGCAGGCACCATTTGGAAGGCCATGGTGGTAGAAAAACTCAAGTTGTTTCTGGCCATTTTCGTAGTAGTAAATTTGTTTCAGATCCATTACACCCGATTTGTAATTTCTTTGCGATTGTTTTTTACCACTTTCAAAAAACGAATTCCATTTACCAGCCCGTAAGCCGAAATAAAAGTTGCCTGATTCTTTTATTTTTCCTTCTGGATAATAGCTTTCGAATTTTCCATGAGGTATTCCATTTACGAATTGGCAACGAACAACGACATTTCCATTGGGTGCGATTCTTTTCCATTCTCCCTGCCATATTCCGTTTTCGGTTTGGCCGGAAATTACTGAACCATCCAGGCATTTTAACTCAAAAGTTTTCGGCTTTAAATCTATCATGTTATAGGGATCATGGAATTTTCCATTCCACAAATAATCTTCCTTCATCCATTTCAAATCAACGAGCGCGTCTAATTCCACATTTGGAGGAATGAGGGATTGGCTCATCTCACATTTTGCACTTTCGCGGCCATCCGCCATAGCCGTTTTTGTAATAACAGATGAATACATTTGCTTTTTGAAAACTTCATCCCATGTGGTATTCCAAAGTTTTGTTTGTGGGAAAAGATTCCGAAGAACCCAACTGACCTCAGGATAGTAAAGCCAAAGTTCTTCATCATTTTTATCTTTAATTCCTAAACCAATAATTGAAGAGTGAATTTCGCCCGTTTCTTTTTTATACCAGTAATCTTCTTTTAGTATTATTTTATCTGGTTCGATTGAACTGAAAAGTGATAATGCATCGGATGGTTCCATAAGGATGTAGAAATCATCATTTGAATAACCTGAAATCTCACCGCTTTCAATAGATTTTCTAATAATATTGTAGAAGGATCGATCGGATCTAAAGTAAGAGTCAATTTGTGTTGCATCACTTATGGCAGACTTGTAAATGTCAAAATGAGAATTCTCTGGGAGGTTCATTGGGATTTCTTTCCAAATTCTTTTGCACCAATATGCATCTTCAGAGAGAATTGGATTATATGGGTAGAGTGAACGATTGTTTTTCACGAACTCTCTACCGTTGTCTGATTTTTGTGTTACATCAAAATTCAGAAAGTCGAATAAGAATGTGATATGTTGAAGCAATACATATCTTTCCCGAATAAAAGGAGAGTCAAGAATTATTTGTTCTTGCGAACACAATCTGCTCATCTGAGCCAATAAGACAAACAGAACAAGGCTGATTTTCCGGACCATTTGATTAAATTTTATTTCCTGTTCATTAATGACATCCAACCAGCAAGGTAACCCAAAGTTTTCTTTCCTGAATAGGCAAGAGATCCATTTTTGTTATTGAACCTTCATTTCTGCCCGTTGGGCTTGGATTTTTCCTATTCAGCTTTTTTTCAAAATGCGAAGCAACCTCTTTGGGTATTTGTTGGTTTTTTATTATGAAGTCTATTTTTTGTTAAGTTAAATAGATGGTTTGGTTTTGGTTAAGTAAAGATTAGCGCCTCTGAAGTGGGGCGTTTTCTTTTTTGTATACCAACGAATTTAAGAGGTTCTCTGCTAAATTCAGGTTATTCGTTGCTTTGAGAAGTTTAAAAGCTTTAAAATTGAATAATACCAATTCCAAATATAATTTAACCCAAAGGGTAAATTATTTTGTGAATTGGTTATGCCGTTACTAAAAATAAATAGTACTATGAGGCGCAGCCGAAATTGGACTATATTATTTTTGTAAGCGGTATAACCCCTGATTTCAGGCATTTGGCCTTAAAACCAGGGGTCAACAAAGGAAATGATTCAATTATTCTAAACCATGATCAGGGAGGTAAGGAACCAAATGTTTTTGGACAACTACCAACCCATCAGCAAGATGTACATTATTTACATTTTCCCATAAACAGGAAGTGATTTTTCTTGAACATCAATTGCCCTGCTTTTTCACCAACCAGGTAATCACTATATCCAACTACTTCTGCGGTTTCGGTATTGATTACCAGTCGGCCAAACAACAGGTACGTGATGGGTAGCATAGCATCTTCCACAATTGTGGCTGGCAGACAAACAGCGGCAAGAGTAGCTTCTTTACCCTCATAGGCTGCAACAAACTCGTCATTTGAAAGCGGACTGATTTTATTGCCATACGCTTCCTTCACTTCGGAAATCTCTGTGTTCTTTAATAAATCTTCGTTGATAATGGTCTCCATCTTTGATTTAAGATTGCAGTTGGCTTTTACATCGGCCTGAACAAAGTCTTCGACCTGAATTCTTTTTTCCCCTGCTATATTCGCTTTTACCAGTCGCTCAAGAAGTTTGATAGTAAGCGCGGCATCTTTTCTGCAATGCGCGTTTTCATTGCTATAAAGCAATGGGAATGAAATATGATTGTTAGCTTTCCCAAAATGCTCAATACCCTGTAATGTCATAGCAGGTAAGTCAATTGAAGAAGTACTGGGGTTATAATCGACTTGCGACAACTGAAAGAAACGAAGCATCAGCACTGCCATGTCGCTTCCTTTTTTATTTTTCTTCATCTCCGCCAGCTCAGCATAGGTTTTTATTTCAAGTTGATCGGTTGAGTTCAAATGCCAGTTTTCCTGAACCAAAGCCTTCAGTCCATCTTTGAAAATTGCATTCATACTTTCATGTAAGGCTATTCTATTCAGAATCCTTTCTTTTTTTTCATCTTTTGCCTTTTCAAGTTTTTTTGTCAATCTGGCAATTTCAAAATCCGATTCAGTGAAAGCGCATAAAACCAACTTACGTTTGGTAAGATTTTGAATTTCTTCGTTGTCCAACCAAACCATTCTTGTAATTTTTTGCGAAAATGCAATGCCAGCTATCAGGCATAAGCATAAGGTGAGAATTTTTTTCATTTATTGTGGTTATTGTTTAGAGCGCTAAAGTATATAGTTTTTATAAAGGGTTCAAAGTCCCCAATGAATATGTTAAATCAATCTTTTCTACTTACGACGCCACAAAGCTCTTTTGTTGATTTTCGTCCAGACTGAAAAAGACTTTTTCTATTTTCAAAAATTTCATTGACAAAAAGAAAAGATTTTCTTTGTACAAATTGCTATTGACAGTTAGTTGAATTTTTCATTGCAATTAAATGTTAATCTGTGGTTCATAATTCAGCGCTCGTATTGAGCACTCTCGCAAAGAATTCTCCTCTCCTTTGCACCTCAACAAATCTAACATGTCAGAAACCACTACCAAAGACCTTACGCTTCGCGAAACCATCACCTACGTGAGAGATTTTCATGAATCTTTTCGAATCACCAACCGCCACGAACCTTCTGTGGATTTGTCGGAAAAAGAAATTCTTCTCCGTTTTAATCTGATGAAAGAAGAAAACGAAGAATACCTCGAAGCCGCCCAACGCGGAGATCTGGTGGAAATAGCCGACGCACTGGGCGACATGCTATACATATTGTGCGGTACCATCAATGCCCACGGACTTCAGGATAAAATGGCCGATATTTTCGAGGAAATTCAGCGCAGCAATATGAGCAAACTCGACGAGAATGGTCAGCCCATTTATCGTGAAGACGGCAAAGTATTAAAGAGCAACAGATATTTCAAGCCAGATATCAGGAGTATTTTGGAGCGTTAGTGATTTTCCTCGTTTTATTCTGTGTAATTATTGGGTTTAATTTTTCCGGTTGAAATTTGTCAACACTTTTTTGACAACGTTTTTTTTCGTTGGCAAAAAAGTATTGGCAAAAAATGCACTGGAAAATTCTTGAATTTTTTGTCCACCGGCAATTCGTCCCCATTTATTCTGGTTTTTATTGTCAGGCCGCATCCGTCCAAACAATTTTTTTACCCAATTCCCCCGGCACAGCTTTTTCACAATGTGCTAAAAGCCAACAAAATAATCTTTTGAATTTTAATTACGGAAAAAAAACCGGATTTGCGGAGCCCGAATTTTTTTCGTGGTCAAAAAAATGTGGTCAAAAAATGCGCTGAAAATTCATCATTTTTTATCCATTGGCAATTCGTCCACATTTATTCAGGCTTTTATTATCCGACTGAATCCAACCCAACAAATTCTGGATCAGCAGCAAAAGTTGGGGAGTGATTGAGTTAAATGGTGATAGAATAACTAGATGTTTGGCTATTCATCTGGTTGCTTTTGCATTGACACTAACCCAGAATGGGTGACATGATTGTAGAATAAAATATTTGGTAATCAACCCAACCCAGAATGGGTGACATGATTCTATGTTTGAATCATCGAAGTATAATATATCACCTCTGCGAGGTTTGGATCACCGTTTAGGTAGATACCCTACACTAATAACACCCATTCTGGGTTGTGGTGGTTCAAATTATAAACAAACCAACTCAGAATGAGTGCAATTGGTGCTGAAAACCCCGACACCAACCCAGAATGGGTGAAGTGATTGTAGAAGAAAATATTTTCATCGCTTTTCAAAGGGCATTATTTTCTCAATCAGTTTTTTTTACCAAGATAATGGTAACAACATTTACCTGGAAACATAAAATCGTGTTGCCAAAAAAGTGTTGCCAAAATAATTTGGAATTAATCCCCTATCATCGACTTGTTAAGATGAAAGGATTCGTGTAATTAGTGCGATTCATGTCAGGGATAATACGATCTTCTCTGCGTCGCATCTGATCAAAGTCAGTAAACCCCCAACTTTTGCGGTTGATCCCAAATTCTCCCTAAAAACAAGCATTTGCGTCTTCCTGCAATGTTTTCAAGAACCAGATGCAGGGAACCAGCCCCAAGTCTGTATTTTTGCACCCGAAAAAATTTTATCTATGATGATTACCATTACTCTTCCCGACGGAAGCCAGCGACAAGTGGAAAATGGCACTACCCCAATGCAGGTGGCGCTTTCCATAAGCGAAGGACTGGCCCGCAACGTGCTCAGCGCAGAAGTAAATGGTGAGGTGGTCGATGCCAGTCGCCCCCTTACCCAAAACAGTTTGCTCAAGCTCCTCACGTGGAACGACGAAAATGGTAAAAGCACCATGTGGCACTCTTCTGCTCACCTTATGGCAGAGGCCCTTGAAGCCAATTACCCCGGTATCAAACTCGCCATCGGACCGCCCATCGAAAATGGATTTTACTACGATGTGGATTTTGGCGACCACAGCTTTACCCAGGAAGATTTTCCCAAAATCGAGAAAAAAATGCTCGAGCTGGCCCGCGAAAAGAATGAATTTATCCGCAAGGAGGTTTCAAAATCTGACGCCATGGCTTATTTTACTGAGAAAAATGATCCTTACAAACTCGAATTGATCGAGGGCCTACAGGACGGACAAATTACTTTTTATACCCAGGGCAATTTCACCGATCTCTGCCGTGGACCGCATATTCCAAACACCGGATTTATCAAAGCAGCCAAATTGCTCAATGTAGCCGGTGCTTATTGGAGAGGCGACGAGAAAAATAAAATGCTCACCCGCGTGTATGCCATCACTTTCCCCAAACAAAGTGAGCTCGAAGAGCACATGAAGTTGCTGGAAGAAGCCAAAAAGCGCGACCACCGCAAATTGGGCAAAGAACTCGGACTCTTCCATTTTTCGCAAAAAGTAGGAAGCGGTTTACCCCTTTGGTTGCCAAAAGGCGCCGATCTGCGCGGACGTTTGCAGGCTTTTTTGCAAGCCGCGCAAAAGAAAGCCGGCTATCTGCAGGTAATCACTCCGCACATCGGAAGCAAAGAACTTTATGAAACCAGCGGCCATTGGGCCAAGTACGGCAAAGACAGTTTCCAGCCTATTACTACTCCACAAGAAGGAGAGGTGTATATGTTGAAACCGATGAATTGTCCGCACCACTGCGAGATTTACAAAAGTTCGCCTAAATCATACAAAGACCTTCCACACCGCCTTTCTGAATTCGGTACCGTTTACCGCTACGAGCAGACAGGAGAACTTCACGGACTTACCCGCGTGCGGGGTTTTACCCAGGACGATGCCCATATTTTTTGTACCAACGACCAGGTGAAAGAAGAAGTTGGAAAGGTGATCGACCTTGTACTTTATATTTTCAAGACCCTTGATTTTCATGACTTTCTGGCCCAGGTTTCCCTGCGCGATCCCGGCACACCGGAAAAATATATCGGCTCAAATGAGAATTGGGAGAAGGCAGAAAAAGCCATCAAAGAAGTGGCCGACGAAAAAGGATTAAAGACAGTTGTGGAACTGGGCGAAGCCGCATTCTACGGTCCGAAGCTCGACTTTATGGTGCGGGATGCCATTGGCCGGAAGTGGCAATTGGGCACTGTGCAGATCGACTACAACTTACCAGAGCGTTTTGAACTCGAATACACAGGCGCAGACAACGCCAAGCACCGCCCGGTGATGATTCACCGTGCGCCTTTCGGGTCCATGGAGCGTTTTGTGGCCATTCTTATTGAGCATTGCGCCGGGCAATTCCCCTTGTGGCTCACTCCGGAGCAGGTGAAAATTCTGCCAGTGAGCGAGAAATACAACGAATATGCAAAAGAGGTATCAACGAAGCTAAATAATTACGATATTCGCGCCCTCGTAGACGATCGCAACGAAAAAGTGGGTAAAAAAATCCGCGATGCTGAGATGGAAAAAGTACCCTACATGTTGATTGTAGGCGAAGAAGAGCAAGGATCAGGAATGGTTTCGGCTCGTAAAAAAGGAGAGGGAGATACAGGGAAGTATACCATTGCAGATTTCGCAGCGAAAGTTGAAGAGGAAATACGTCAAATGCTTGCAGAGTAAGCCTTTGATTAGCAATAAAACAATAGATTAACACAAAAAAAGGAGGAGAGATTAACACGAATCCAAGAATTTTCAAAGGTCGTCGTTCACTGGAACCAGAGCACAGGATCAATGAGAAAATAGTTGCAACTGAAGTTCGCCTTGTAGGTGAAAACGTGGAGCAGGGAGTTTATTCCCGCGCCGACGCCCTGCGTATGGCTCAGGAACAAGAAATTGATCTGGTAGAAATATCGGGCACTGCTGTTCCGCCGGTTTGCAGAATTATTGATTACAGGAAGTTCCTGTACGACCAGAAGAAGAAGCAAAAAGAGCTCAAAGCCAAGCAAGTGAATGTTACCATTAAGGAAATTCGCTTTGGCCCCAATACCGATGACCATGATTTTGATTTCAAGTTGAAGCACGCCAAGGCGTTTTTGCTTGAGGGATCTAAAGTGAAAGCCCATGTGCATTTCAAAGGACGCTCTATTGTTTACAAGGATCGTGGAGAAATCTTACTCGCCAAATTCCTTCAGGAGCTTATGGACTATGGTTTGCCAGAGGCCATGCCCAAGATGGATGGAAAGCGGATGTTTGTGATGATCAACCCCAAGAAGAAAAGTTAAATCTCAATATAAAGTAAAATGCCTAAATCAAAAACGAAGTCCGGTGCGAAGAAACGCTTCCAGGTCACCGGCACTGGAAAGATTAAGCGCAAGAAGGCTTTTAAGAGACACATCCTTACCAAAAAAGCTACCGCAAGAAAGAGAGCTTTGGGTATCGATGGACTCGTTCATCCTTCTGACGCAAAATCAATCAGGACACAGTTGCTCGTCCCATAACGCTTACACGCTATAAAAGAAGCACGGTAATGTTTAACCCGACAATTGGTCAATCAAGTTCGAAGTTTTAAAAAAGTAAAAGGCCTCGACACCAACGTCAAAAAACAAAAAGTACAATGCCACGCGCAAAAAATGCAGTAGCCTCCAGAGCCAGGAGAAAGAAAGTCATGAAAATGGCCAAAGGCTATTTTGGTTCAAGAAAAAATGTATGGTCAGTAGCCAAGAACGCCGTTGAAAAGGCACTCTGTTACGCTTACATTGGTCGTAAACAAAAGAAACGCAACTTCCGCACACTTTGGATTGCCCGTATCAACGCAGGTGTACGTCCGCACGGAATGTCTTATTCAGTATTTATGGATAAGCTTCACAAAAGCGGCGTCGAGTTGAATCGCAAAGTCCTCGCTGATTTGGCGATGAACCACCCAGACGCTTTCAAGGCTGTGGTGGACAAAGTGAAGTAAGTCGAAGATAATTTCTCGATATTCAGAAAAAGGGAACCATATTTGGTTCCCTTTTTTTTAGTGTGTCAGGCATGTCAATTATCTCTAGGGTGCAAGTCCCGAATGAGAGTTGCAGTACTTATCATTAGCTGATGGCAAGGGTGTCCATTGTGAATTGGAATCTGAAGGAAGCCTAAAGCAAACACTTGAACCT
>JANNEQ010000215.1:0-7070 GCA_031378885.1 Flavobacteriales bacterium | reverse complement strand
GAATTTGTTGGAACACCCGACCCCGATAATTTAGCCAATGCCCAACGGAAAATGAAAACAGACGGACTTACGAAATTCCCAGCATTTACAGCCAAACTCGGCACCGATGTCACATTGGTAGGATTCGAAATGTCCAAACAGGAAGCGCTGGGCTGGAATGCCAATAACCAATTCACAACTAACGACGCAGGTTATTTCTTCGCTTTGCAGGAAAGGCCAGGGCAGTTGAGGTTTGGGTTGGATGAGAGCATTCCTATTGGCATTCCTGATCCATTGGAATGGAACCAGTTGTCTTGGGAATATTTGAACTATCCCAATATTCTAACCACCTCATATGAGGGAGAAACAATGGTTTCCAATCTAGCCAATTTAGTGTGGGGTTCGAATTCTGCGGACATGGCTGCAATTCTTAATCAACAACCTGTCTTGTTTCTTGTACATTCGAATTCTTTGATACTGCAATGAGAATAATCCTTACAATCCTTCTAGGCTTAATCACAATAATAAATCGGTGCCAAGTACCAGATTTTATTTGGACAATTCACTACGAAAACCCGAATCCAAATGCCTTTGAATATATTAAAAGTATATGCAATGAGGTTGATACAATTTCGGTAAATGCCAGTCTAGTTGGAAACTGTAGTATTGATATCAATAATCAAGTAATTATCGAACCTGAATTTAACGATTGGGCTGGAGCAGTGGTGACCTATCTTCCAGACGGATCAGTACAAGACCATAAATCAATTTCATCAGGCGGCATATATTACTCGAAAAAAAAAGATAATGGATCATATACAATAATAGGCTCTTTTTCAGATTCTGTGGACTTCGATTTTTCAAATCAAGAGTATTTCATAAATTCAACATCACTTTCCAATGGATTTGTGACCGATAATAGTATTAGCGGAGAATTAAATCAAATATCCTATGGAAAATACACAATTCAAGACGTGGCTTTTATGGAGTCAGGATATTTTGTTGTTGCAAATTTTAGTAATGCAACTCAAATTATAGATTTGACGGATACATTGAATATCCCAAATAATGGTTTGGACGGTAGTGAGGCACTAATTCTGAAATATGATGAAAATAATCAGCTTCTAAATTTTAAATTGAATGAAGCTGATGGATCAAATGGTAACTATGGTACAGCTTTTTCTAGTGCTGTCAATGAACTCACTGTCGTTGGTTTGGGTACCGGTTCTCAAGACTATCAGTGGCAAGGAATAGACAGCTTTACGATTATTCATGAAGATGATGAACCCTTTGCCGTTACTTACAATTCAAATTTGGAATTAACTTCCTTCATTCGCATGGTATACCAAGGGGACCTAGATTCATACAGTAGTCGATTCACTTCTTGTGTTTATGACAAAGACGGAAACTTATATATAGGTGGATGTGTATTCGGAGGTTCCAATGTATTAGAGTTGAATGATATTTCAATACCTGTTGAATTGAATGGAGTATTTAGTTTGATCGTAATAAAACTAAATGCGAGCAAAGAATTACTATGGATTAGAACTATGCCTGTAGACAATTTTTGCTACATAAATAAGCTAAGGACAGACAACAATGGCTTCATCCAAGCCTGTGGCAAATTCGACACCTCCATGGAATTTGAAGGCACTCCAACCACACTTACTGGTCCATCAGAATCTGGCTTTATTGCTCGATGGACGCCCGAAGGAGAACTTGTCTGGGCCTATACGATAAGTGACGGAGGAAATACTTCTGTCAACGACATCTGCATCACACCCAACAACGAAATGTACATCGGTGGTTGGTTCACTACCTACAGTACCGATTTTGACTTCGACGAAAACACAAGCTTTGATCTGGGAACCACCAATGGAGAGGATGCCTTCCTCGCCAAATACACTCTTTCAGATCCCCAGGCCGATGTATTTGTAGAGCAGGGTTGGCAAACAACAGAAGCCACCGAAGGCGGAGCATCGGATGTGTTGTATGTCAGACTCTCACATACACCAGCTTCTCCGGTAGAGGTGGTGTTAACATCCAGCGCTCAGATCGACCTGGGCAATGGTGCCGGTAATGCAATCACTTTGAATTTTGCTGCCGATGCTACTGCAGTTCAGCAGCAAGTGGTCAATGTAACGGCCTTCGACGATATCGTTGTGGAAGGTGCACATACTGGAAATATCTCTTTCACCATCAACAGCCCCGATGTGGCTTTTGATGTTCTTACCGAAAACAGCATAACAGTCGCCATCACAGACAACGATTATATTGGCATCAGCGAAACCCGCCAAAATCTGTTCAGCCTTTCTCCCAATCCTGCGGAGGATATTTTGAACGTTACTTTTACACAATACCAGAACAACACTGTTCTTCATATCTACAATGAATCAGGTCAACTGGTAACGACCGCAAAAGCCAATGGTAAGTCATCCGCCATTGACATCAGTAAACTCGCTGCCGGACATTACACAATGGTCATGCAGAATGGAAGTGAAAAGAGCAGAGTGGTGTTTGTGAAGATGTGATTTTTTTCCAGAAGATAATTGTTGAAATTTCCCGACACTCTTATATTTGCCCAACAAGCCGAATTTGTTGGAACACCCGACCCCGATAATTTAGCCAATGCCCAACGGAAAATGAAAACAGACGGACTTACGAAATTCCCAGCGTTTACAGCCAAACTCGGCACCGATGTCACATTGGTAGGATTCGAAATGTCCAAACAGGAAGCTCTTGGCTGGAACGCCTTGAACGAATTCACAACTGACGACGCTGGTTATTTCTTCGCTTTGCAGGAAAGGCCAGGGCAGTTGAGGTTTGGGTTGGATGAGGAAAACACATTTGATGAAGGAGATGCCCCTAGCACTTGGAATCAATTATCATGGGAGTACTTGGGTTACCCTAACCTGTTAACAACTATTTATTCAGGGCCGGAATCGGTTGTTGATCTCAATGAACTTGCTTGGGGATCAAATGCTGCGGATATGGCGAGCATACTCACTCAGTTTCCTGTTCTATTTCTAGTTCATTCAAAGGATATGATGTATGATGAAAATTCTTAAGATATTTATATTCTCAATATTACCTTTTTTTGCGAATAGCCAAAATCCCATTCTAGATTGGACTATTCACTACGAGACACAAATTCCTGATAACTCGGAATCGGTCAATTCAATTCATTGGTTAAACGATACCTTAGCCGTCAATGCCTCATTGCAAGGTGATTGCACATTAGACCTTAATAATCAGACAGTTCTCTTGTTTGGTTTCAACGACAATGTTGGTGCAACAATTTATTATCAAGCTGATGGATCATTATTAGATTTTAATGCAATCGCATCCACTGGTATCTCAGACTCATACAAAAAGTCTGATGGTTCAATTATGACTGTGGGTGGATTTTCTGATTCAGCGGATTTTGATTTTAGTTCTGATGAGTTAATTTTTAACTCAACATCTTCAGTAAATGGTTTTCTTACCTATAATGATGTCGACGGACATGTGAACGCAATTTCCTTCGGTAAATTCACCATTCGCAATGCTGCGTTCTTTGATTCAGGGCACTATGCAGTTGCAACCTTTCTTAATGAAAGTCAAATCATCAACCTGTCTGATACTCTGATTATAAATAACAATGGCATTGATGGAACGGAAACTATGATTTTAAAATTCGATAGTAATAATAATCTGGTTGATTATTTTTTGAATGAAGCGGAAGGAAATAATGTCAATTTTGGGTGTTCATACTCAGAAACGTTAGATGAATTAACTGTTGTTGGTGAAGGAGCAGGCTCGCCCGATTATCAATGGCAAGGATCTGAATCATATATCATTTATCACAATAATGAAGAAGAAGCGTTTGCAGTTACTTATGACGCAGATTTAGCAGTAAACTCATTTTTAAGAATAGTTTATGAAGGTAATCTGAATCCTTATAATAGCCGGTTTACTACATGCGCTTACGATGCTGATGGCAGTCTTTACGTTGGAGGATGTATCTATGGCGGGGCGAGCAATTTAGAGATTAATGGAGCAAGTTTTCCATTGAATATTGATGGTCTTTTCGGTTTTGTTTTACTTAAGTTGAATCGCAATAAAGAATTAGTCTGGATCAAGTCTCTTCCATTGGCTGATTTTGGTACAATGAAAAAGATAAGAGTCGATCACAATGGGTTTATTAATTTAGCTGGCAGTTTTGATGAGTCCTTGGAATTTCCTGAAAATGGTTTGACCTTGAATGGGGCTACGGAATCTGGCTTTATTGCTCGCTGGACGCCCGAAGGAGAACTTATTTGGGCCTACACCATTAGTGATGGAGGTAACAATCAAGTTGAAGACATCTGCATCACACCCAACAACGAAATGTACATCGGAGGTTGGTTCACCACCTACAGCACCGATTTTGACTTTGACGAAAATACTAGCTTTGATCTGGGAACCACCAATGGAGAGGATGCATTCCTCGCCAAATACACTATATCAGATCCCCAGGCTGATGTATTTGTAGAGCAGGGGTGGCAAACAACAGAAGCAACCGAAGGCGGAGCATCGGATGTATTGTACGTGAGACTTTCACATGCACCAGCTTCTCCTGTAGAAGTGCTGGTAACACCCAACGCTCAGATCGACCTGGGTAATGGTGCCGGTAATGCCATCACCCTGAATTTTGCTGCCGATGCTACTGCAATTCAGCAGCAGGTGGTCAATGTAACGGCCTTCGACGATATCGTTGTGGAAGGTGCACATACAGGAAATATCTCTTTCACCATCAACAGCCCCGATGGGGCTTTTGATGTTCTAACGGAAAACAGTATAGCAGTCGCCATCACAGACAACGACAATATTGGCATCAGCGAACCCAGCCAAAACCTGTTCAGCATTTCCCCCAATCCAGCGGAGGATATTTTAAATGTTTCATTTACACAATACCAGAACAACACTGTTCTTCATATCTACAATGAATCAGGTCAATTGGTAACAACTGCAAAAGCCAATGGCAAGTCATCCGCCATTGACATCAGTAAACTCGCCGCCGGACATTACACAATCGTCATGCAGAATGGAAGTGAAAAGAGCAATTTGGTGTTTGTGAAGATGTGATTTTTTTTCCGGAAGATAATTGTTGAAATTTCCAGACAGCATATATTTGCTCAGCAAGCCGAATTTGATGGAACACCCAACCCCGATAATTTAGCCAATGCCCAACGGAAAATGAAAACAGACGGACTTACGAAATTTCCCGCCTTTACAGCCAAACTCGGCACCGATGTAAGATTGGTAGGATTCGAAATGTCCAAACAGGAAGCTCTTGGCTGGAACGCCTTGAACGAATTCACAACTGACGACGCAGGTTATTTCTTCGCTTTGCAGGAAAGGCCCGGGCAGTTGAGGTTTGGGTTGGATGAAGAAAATGCTTTTAGTTCAGGAGAAATGCCAGTATCCTGGGATCAATTATCTTGGGAATATCTAGGTAATCCAAAAATACTTAATACTACTTATTCCGAAGAAGAATTGGTTAATGAAGAAAACGGACTAGTTTGGGGATCAAGTTCAGCGAGTATGGCAAGCATTCTTACCCAATTACCCGTTCTTTTCCTTGTTCATTCTAAAGATATGATTATACCATGAGAATTTTGTCCTTTTTCATATTATTTATGTTGACAAAAGCCATATACTGTCAAAATCCTCTTTTGGATTGGACTCTTCACTATGAGACACCAATTCCTGAAAACTCCGAGTCAGTTAATTCAATTAGTTGTATAAATGACACTGTAGTAATTAACTCGTCCTTGGAAGGCGAGTGCACTTTAGACTTAACCAATCAAATTGTATTACTTTCTGGTTATCAGAATGATGTAGGGGCGACAATCTATTATCACCCTAATGGCGAACTAATTTCATATAATGCAATTGCATCTTCGAGTATTTTTGATTCGTATAAGAAATCTGATGGATCAATTTTCACCGTTGGTGGATTTTCGGATTCAGCCGATTTTGATTTTGGTTTAGATGATTTTTTTCTCTACTCAACATCATTGGCAAATGGTTTTATCTCAAACAATGAAAGCGGAGGCAATCTTAGCTCAATTTCGTATGGTAAATTTACAGTTCGCGATATCGTATTCATGAATTCAGGTCATTACGCTGTCACAACTTTTCTGAACGAGAGTCAAATCATCAACCTTTCCGATACTCTAATCATAAGTAACAATGGCATTGATGGCACAGAAACGATGATATTAAAATTTGACATTGATAATAATCTTGTAAATTATTTTCTGAACGAAGCTGCGGGTGTTAATGTCAATCATAGTTGTGCGTATTCGCAATTGTTAGATGAGTTAACTGTTGTTGGACAGGGAGAAGGTTCGCCGGACTATCAATGGGAAGGTGAAGAAACATTTGTAGTCGATCATACAGATAACGAAGCTTTCGCTGTAACATATAACGGAGATCTCGCCGTAACTTCGTTTTTGCGCTTGGTTTATGAGGGCGATATGAATCCTTATGATAGCAGATTTAATTGCTCTGCTTATGATTCAAACGGGAATCTTTATATCGGAGGTTGTGTTTATGGAGGTCAATATAGCTTGGAAATTAACAATGTCAGCATTCCTATATTTATTGATGGTGTTTTTGGTTTTGTTGTTCTAAAATTAAGCGTTAATAAAGAACTGGACTGGATTAAAACTTTTCCTTTGGATGATTTCAGTACTCTCAAAAGTATAAGAATAGACCACAATGGATTCATTAACGTAGCAGGTTCATTTGAAGAATTTATTGAATTTCCTGATAATGATCTGACATTAACGGGAGCGATTGAATCTGGCTTTATTGCGCGCTGGACACCTGAAGGTGAACTTGTCTGGGCCTATACAATTAGTAATGGCGGAAGCAATCAAGTTGAAGACATCTGCATCACACCCAATAACGAAATGTACATCGGCGGTTGGTTCACCACCTACAGCACCGATTTTGACTTTGACGAAAATACTAGCTTTGATCTGGGAACCACCAATGGAGAGGATGCATTCCTCGCCAAATACACTATATCAGATCCCCAGGCTGATGTATTTGTAGAGCAG
>JANNEQ010000190.1:0-1901 GCA_031378885.1 Flavobacteriales bacterium | reverse complement strand
GGCCCAATTCAACACCGCTCGTGAGAAATTGTCTTTTATAAAAGCCACTTTAAACTTTCCCTGTTCGGTGAAAATCTCTGTAATATCAACATGTATAAATTCAAAGACTCTTTTGGCAAGCAGTGGTTCGCGCTTTGGCTTGAGTACCAATAATTTCTTACACAACCCAACACTGTATTTGTAAAAAGTAGTAAGCGAGCAGAACAACTGGCCTTCATTTCTGAGCTCGTAGAAAATGGTTGACTTGGGCAAATGATCGTGATTTTCTTGCATTGCTGTTGCAATCAACTGTGTTTCATGAAAACTCAGTTGGGTGGTATATCTCCTAAAACATCTGCCCAGCCTGGACTTCACACAAACCACCTCACTTTTTATTCTATGAAAAGAAGATTGGCTCAACCCTAGAATTTTTGCATGGAACTTTGCGCCTACCTTCTTTCCGATATATGCAGTTTGTCTTATCAATTCTGATTGTGCTTTTTTTATAACCGATTTGGTGCATGGAATAGTGTCTATTGCCCATTGATATGCTTTGTATAATCTGCAAACAAATCGGGTGAATCGAAAGACCAATTTTGAAGTATATACTCCTCTGATGTCTTCGTGTCGTTTCATGTATTCTTCTACCACATCAAAGCCGAATTGAGTAGTATGGTCAATGGAATTCCAATAACTGATGGTAGTGGCAGGGATTTCTTTCAGCACGGTATCATTCAAAAGGTTTAGCCGGAAAAGAACCAGCAGCATTGGGTGGTAGGAGTTTTTGCGCAAATTATTGTCTTTCATATTGCTTTGAAATATAAGGAAGATAATTCCAATTGAACAAGGCATAATTACCGAATAAATCTTTCCTTTCTCCTCTTTTTGAGTACATTCTGTCTGTAGATTCCAGTTTGTATATTCTTGGGAATTTCTTCTATATTTGTTGAGTGAGAACAGTAGAATAGCTGGTTTGTTTCTTTTGAAAGTTTCGTTGTTCAAATTATCTTGTCATAACGATGTATGAGGTAATTTCTCAGTTGTAATCGAATATTTAATTGTTCCATCAGCATTTCTTCTGTTCTCCTTTTTTACTTACCATTAAGGTTTATAAAAATCCCCGATTACTGACCATAATCGGGGATTTCATTTCTGAGGTATTGTTAGATCACCAATTCATTTTCGATTCCAGGCGCTCTGCTAAAAGCTCCATATCTGCGCCAACCTTTTCGTCAACAATTTTAGCATAATGTTGGGTGCTTTGAATGTTTTTATGCCCAAGCATCTTACTCACAGATTCAATTGGTACTCCATTCATTAATGTAACAGTTGTGGCGAATGTATGCCTGGCAATGTGGAACGAGAGGTTCTTTTCTATTCCGGCATTCCGAGCTATTATTTTAAGGTAACGGTTCGCATGTTGATTGGTATATGTTGGCAGAATTGGAGAATCACTATTTGAACTACCACTGCCATATTTCCGAATTATCTCATCCACAATTGCAAGCACTGGAATATGCGCCCTCACTTTTGTCTTTTTTCGCGCTGTGCGAATCCATTGCTTTCCATTGGGGTTCAGTTCCAATTCACTTCGCTTTAGTTTTATAACAAAAGCATGAGCCAGTCCGGTAAAACAAGAAAAGATGAACATATCACGAACTCTGGCAATGGGTTCTTTGTCAATCTTTTGTTCAATAATGGCCTTCAATTCAGATTCAGTCAGATAAGAGCGGTTCGCTTCTTTCACCGTCAAAGCAATAGTGGCAAAAGGATCGTGAGATAGCCAACCATTTAGTTGAGCCATCTTGGTGAGTTTTTTCAGATTTTGAGAATACTTCATTACCTGATTGTGGCTATTGAATTTCTCTACTTTTAGAAAATGTTGGAATTTCAACACAAACTTGCGGTCGATCATTTTTATC
>JANNEQ010000182.1:0-5303 GCA_031378885.1 Flavobacteriales bacterium | reverse complement strand
CTAATGCGCTTTTGAATATGACTTGGGAAAAGTAGTTTTGTAAAATCATTGGAGGGCGCATTTAAGATTATGTCAATTATGTCGTCGAGAAATTCATTCAGTCTGTTATTTTACATCAACAGATCGAAACAAAAGAAAAATGGACAGTTTCCATTAATGTTAAGGATTACTCTGGGTGGTCGTTCAGTGGCCATCAGTTTGAAAAGAAGTATTGAAGCCGATATTTGGAACCCTTCTTCTGGGCTTGCCAAGGGAAAATCGCACGAAGCAACCGGTATCAATCAATTTATTGATGCTATTCGGGTGCGCACTTATGATAAGCACAATGAGCTTTTGACCAGGTACGATGAAGTCACGGCTGAATTGCTGCGGGATGCACTACTGAATGTAAATACCTCCAAAGGAAAGACGCTCGTTCAAATCTGGGAAGAACACAACAGGGAGTTAAAGGAGACTTTAAAGGAGAATAGTCCTTTGGCCAATTGGAAGCGATATTGCACTGGTTTGGGGTATATGAAAGAGTTCCTTTTGAAACACTGCAAAGCGGAAGACATATTAATAAAAATGGTTGACCGGAATTTTGTTCTGAAATTCCAGCACTTTTTAAAAGTAGAGAAACTCAATAACCACAATCAGGTAATGAAGTACTCTCAAAACCTTAAAAAACTCACCAAGATGGCCCAACTCAACGGTTGGCTCACGCACGATCCTTTCGCAACTATTACTTTGACGGTGAAAGAAGTGAGCCGCCCTTACCTGACAGAATTGGAATTGAAAGCCATTATTGAGCAAAAGATAGACAAGGAACCCATTGCCAGAGTTCGCGATATGTTTGTTTTTTCTTGTTTTACCGGACTGGCTCATGCCGATGTTAGAAAACTAAAACGAAGTGAACTGGAATTGAACCCCAACGGAAAACAATGGATTCGCATAGCACGAAAGAAAACAAAGGTTAGAGCGCATATACCAGTGCTTGCTGTGGTAGATCAGATAATACAGAAATATGTCAATGATAGTTCAAATAGTGATTCTCCAATTCTTCCCACTTATACCAATCAAAACACGAATCGTTATCTGAAAGTGATAGCACGGAATGCCGGAATAGAAAAGAATTTATCATTCCACATTGCCAGACATACTTTCGCTACAACGGTTACATTGATGAATGGCGTACCAATTGAATCTGTGAGTAAAATGCTGGGGCATAAAAACATTCAAAGCACCCAACACTACGCTAAGATCGTGGATGAAAAGGTTGGAGCGGATATGGAACTTTTGGCAATGCGGCTGGAATCTAAAATGAATTGGTAATCAACTAATATTAGATTAACAAAATCCCCGATTATGGTCAGTAATCGGGGATTTTTTTATAAACCTTAATGGTAAGTAAAAAAGGAGAACAGAAGAAATGCCGATTGAACAATTAAATATTCGATTACAACTGAGAAATTACCCGATACATCGTTATGACAAGATAATTTGAACAACGAAACTTTCAAAAGAAACAAACCAGCTATTCTACTGTTCTCGCTCAACAAATATAGAAGAAATTCCTAAGAATAGACAAACTGGAATCTACAAACAGAATGTAACTAAAAACAGGAGAAAGGAAAGATTTATTAGGTAATTATGCCTTGTTCAATTGGAATTATCTTCCTTATATTTCAGAGCAATATGAAAGACAATAATTTGCGCAAAACCTCCTACCACCCTATGCTGCTGGTACTTTTTCGACTAAACCTTTTGAATGATACCGTGCTGAAAGAAATCCCTGCCACTACCATCAGTTATTGGAACTCCATCGACCACACTACCCAATTTGGTTTTGAGGCAGTGCAAGATTATATGCAAAGGCATGAAGACATCAAAGGAGTCTATACTTCAAAATTACTCTTTCAATTCACCCGATTTGTTTGCAGATTATACAAAGGCTATCAATCTGCAATAGATACAATACAATGCTCCAAATCAGTTTTGAAAAAAGCAAAGACAGAACTGGTAAGACAAACCGCCTATATCGGGCAAAAAGTAAATGCAAAATTTCACGCAAAAATTCTAGGACTCAGTCTATCTTCTTTTCACAGAATAAAAAGTGACGTGGTTTGTGTGAAGTCCAAGCTTGGCAAATGCTTCAAGAGATACACCACAAAACTGAGTTTTCAGGAAGCGCAGTTGATAGCAACAGCGATGGAAGAAAATCACGATCACTTACCCAAGTCAACCGTTTTCTACGGGCTCAGAAATGAAAGCAAGTTGTTTTGTTCTTTGACTACCTTTTACAAATACAGTGTTGGGCTGTGTAAGAAATTATTGGTACTAAAGCCAAAGCGCGAACCACTGCTTGCCAAAAGAGTATTTGAATTTATACATGTTGATATTACAGAGATTTTCACCGAACAGGGAAAGTTTAAAGTGGCTTTTATCAAAGACAATTTCTACGAGCGGTGTTGAATTGGGCCATTTTGGAAAATGGATTATCTATTCAAATAAAGAATTTATTTGAGGCCACCTTTGAACAATACAATCTCAAAGAACAGACTGAAATGGTTTCCATTGTGAGCGATCAAGGTTCAGAGAACAAAGGAGAACTTTTGCTTTGGATTGCACAGCAGGTCATTCCAGAAGTAAAGAAACTCACATCGGGTATTGACATCAAGTCTAACTCGATGTCAGAAAGTGTACACCACATTTTGAAAAATGAATTTGGAATAAAATTAGGCATTCCAAAGCACAAAGAAGAATTGAATAAAAAACTCTTGGATTTTGTAAACTACCACAACCACATTCGATTGCCAATTGTGCATGATGGTTATACATGCCATGAAATATTGAATGGAGTTGTAATAGACAAAAAACGATTTGCAGCACAGGCCATAGCTGCTAGAGAGAAACGAATGGAAAGCAACCGATCATTTCAGTGTATTACTTCATTGAGATGCCAGAATTGAAAATAAATTGGAGCTTTGAAATGAATTTTCAAAGTTCGATCAAGCTATAATTAATATTTGTAAATTGAGTTTATTGTCTGAAGAATGAAAATCGTTTGTTGGTGTTTTTGATGGCTGATTTTTACTCAGCTAAAGGCAATTGCTTTTCAAGTAATTAATTTGGAGCTAATTACGAATATTCGTATGATTTTGTCGCGTTATGAGCGGAGAACGCCCCTGAAATAATGAAACCACCATCGCTTAATTCGTGAATTTCATGAATCATGAGTTGATATTCCTGATTATATATCTCAATGGTATCACTAGAGATTATTTCACCCTCGTGACTTAGCTTTAATATCGAAACATCCGAAAAACTATTACTAGTGCTAATTTGAGAAACACCCAAATAATAACTATCTCTTTCCAAAAAGTAGTAAGCTTCAACAGACTGATTACCAACCGGAGGAAGTACAAGGGTGAATAATGTATCAAAATTTTCATCAAATTTGATCACTGCTGCTCCGAATTCTGCGAATTCATCAGACCATAAATAACCACCATCCTGTAATGGTTTAAAAGCGTTACCATACCAATAAATTACTCCAGTCGGATCAGGCCAAGCCCAATTCTTCGAGCTCAATTGAGAACCGTCAAAATCAAGATGAACCAACTCAAGCTGCGAATGACTCAAGGGGCCATGTAAACCTACGGTTACGTAACCTGAGTCTGTTGCAAATATTTGTGCCAAAACGGAGGGGTTGACAGTTTCGTTTGCATGATACAAGCTATCAAAATAAATACCTTGGGCAGCGCTGCCCAGGGTATTTGAAATGATAAATATTATTACTAATAACTTCATTGCTTAATTATACTGAGTACTACAGAAGAACCATCTTCTACTCACTCTTTATCACCTTCTTACTCAACACCTCTCCACTCTCCAACCTTGTCCTTATTATATAAACCCCAACGGGCAAATGAGACAAGTCTAATATAGAAGTAAGTTGATACGACCTTGTCGAATACACCAAATTCCCCATCACATCAAGAATATCCACAATAGCAGAATGTTCCGGCAATTGAATGTTCAAATGATCTTGAAACGGATTGGGCCAAACAAATAAATTATTCAAAGCAGGTATATTTTTACCTGTCCAAACACCATCATATACCACTACACAACTGTCGAAGATTGGATCGCCACAGCCGTCTAACTTTAGAACCCATGCGTGCTGAGGATCGCTTTGACCATTGTTATAGTAACCACAGGCAATGAGCCCGGAATCTGGAGCCTCTGTTATATCCCAGAAGGCTTGATCGTCAGCAATACTATCGGAGGGTTCTTCAAAATGCCTGTAACTCCTAGACCACATTTCTTCTCCATTGGAACTCCATTTTTGGATGTATCCATATTCATAGCCATAAGGAGCCAAATAATTACCGCAACTTACAAAGCCTCCATCTGAGGTTTTAGCAAAACTATAATTGTAATAATGAAGAATAGAATCAGCAGCTTGTGATGTCCAAATAGGTTGCATACCATCTGCATCAAACAACATAATTTCTGGCCTTCTTACATAGAATGTATTTCCTAAATAAACTTCTGTAATGGCAGACGAAACCATAAAACTATCAACTCCCACCGGCTCTAAAAAAGGCAACCAATCGTTGTATTGCCCCCCCCAATGATATTCGTTTACATAATTTCCCTCTGCATCGAATTTAGCTATAAACGGATCCCAATCGAATAGTCTGGCACCTGAAATGATAAAGCCACCATCATCAAGATCATAAATCCCGCTGAGCATGTATTGATATTCCGGATCGTATAATTCAAGTGTATCTTGCATTAATATTTCTCCAGTGTTGCTAAACTTAATTATTTCGATGTCCCCTGTATAAACCCACCCGTTCTCTGAATCAATGATTACAGTTGCTCCGAAAAAAAAATCTTCTCTCTCTAGCATGTAGTAAGGTCTTCTATATTGATAAAATACTGATGGAAATGTGATAGTGAAAACAGTATCTAAGTTATTATCAAATTTAATAATTCCAGTGAAACCGCCAAAATCATCTGACCATAAGTACCCCCCATTCTGTAAAGGTAAAAAGGCTTTGCCATACCAATAAATTGTGCTGGTCGGATCAGGCCATGCCCAATTTTTAGCACTTAATTGCGTGCCATCAAAATCGAGATGAACTAATTCAAGTTGTGACTGAATCGAGGGGCCATGTAAACCTACGGTAACATAGCCTGAATCAGTCGCAAAAATTTGAGCCAATACAGAATTATTGACCGTTTCATTGGCATGATATAGACTATCAAAATAAATACCTTGGGCAGCAGTGCCCAAGGTATTTAAAACAATCAAT
>JANNEQ010000165.1:0-16983 GCA_031378885.1 Flavobacteriales bacterium | reverse complement strand
GGTTCAAGTGTTTGCTTTAGGCTTCCTTCAGATTCCAATTCACAATGGACACCCTTGCCATCAGCTAATGATAAGTACTGCAACTCTCATTCGGGACTTGCACCCTAGAGATAATTGACATGCCTGACACACTAAAAAAACCGCTCCGGTTTCCCGAAGCGGTTCGTTATTTTCAAAAAAAGAAACGTTCTTTTTAATTATACAAGACCCTGATCGAGCATTGAATCTGCTACTTTCACAAATCCTGCTACGTTCGCGCCCTTTACATAATTGATGTAATCGCCATCAGTTCCGTATTGAACACAAGCAGAGTGAATGCTCTTCATAATTCCATGAAGTTTAGCATCGACTTCCTCTCTCGTCCACGACAATCTCAAAGAATTCTGAGACATCTCCAGACCTGAAGTGGCCACACCACCAGCATTGGAAGCTTTACCCGGTGCAAACAATACTTTGCCCGCGATAAAATTGTTCACTGCCTCTGGTGTACATGGCATATTGGCTCCTTCTGCCACCGCTGTAACGCCATTGGCGATAAGGGTATTGGCGTCGTCACCATTCAATTCGTTCTGTGTAGCACATGGCAATGCGATATCGCATTTCACTCCCCATGGAGTTTTGCCAGCTACAAACTCACATTTGTATTTGGTAGCGTACTCGCTGATTCTTCCTCTTGTCACGTTTTTCAACTCAAGAATAAAAGCCAGTTTCTCTGCATCAATTCCTGCAGGATCGTAGATATAGCCATCAGAATCTGAGGCTGTAACCACTTTAGCTCCGAGCTGAGTTGCCTTTTCAATGGCATACTGAGCCACATTGCCACTTCCTGAAACCACCACGGTCTTGCCTTTGAAGTCGTGGCCTTTGGTTCCAAGCATTTCCTGTGCGAAATACACACAGCCATATCCTGTAGCTTCTGGTCTGATCAACGATCCGCCCCAATTGCGGCCCTTTCCTGTCAATACGCCTGTGAATTCATTGCGCAGACGCTTGTATTGACCGAACATAAATCCGATCTCACGACCACCTACTCCGATGTCACCGGCTGGTACGTCTGTATCAGGACCAATGTGACGGGCAAGTTCAGTCATAAAGCTCTGGCAGAATGCCATTACTTCGCGGTCGCTCTTTCCTTTTGGGTCAAAATCAGATCCGCCTTTTCCACCACCCATTGGAAGGGTTGTGAGCGAATTTTTGAAAATCTGCTCGAAACCGAGGAATTTCAAAACCGAAAGGTTTACCGTAGGGTGAAAACGAAGGCCACCTTTATAAGGTCCGATTGCAGAGTTGAACTCCACGCGGTAACCACGATTTACATGTACTTCACCTTTGTCGTCCATCCAGGGCACCCTGAAAATGATGGTGCGCTCCGGCTCTGCAATACGCTGCAGAATCTTTGCTGTCTTGTACTTTAGGTTTTCTTCGATGTATGGGATAACCGCCTCGGCTACCTCGTGCACCGCCTGCAAGAACTCAGGTTCATTAGGGTTCTTGCCTTTGATATCTGCCATGAAGGCATCAATCTGTGCTTGATACTTACTTGCCATTATGCGTTGGTTTATTATTTAAAAACGAGCGCGAAAGTAATAGCCGAATCCAATTCGCCCATCGACAATCAACAGGTTTATTAAAATCCTAAGGCTCATATATTTTAATTACCTCGCATAAGACCATCTGAAGCGCCCTGCCTGCTTTGTTATTACCTTTGCCACCTAAGTTTTGAGTATGTTGAGAAAAGATTGGATTCTGGCGGTTATTATAGTGGCCATTGGAAGTTTTGTAATGGTTTCTTGTAAAAAGGACAATAATGAGGACACTGGTCCCAACAGATGTGGAACTCCTGAACCGAATGTTGTTGATCCTGCGGACACTTTACCCAGTTTTAAATGCACCATCGGAGCGTCGTTGTTTACCGCAGATACTACATACTACAACAATGACTTTGGTTATTACTCCTTTACAGGTCAGGACTCAAGCAACCGCAAGGTGATACTCAATCTATCCAACCTCGCTCCTGGGACTTACCCGCTGGATTTCGATCTGACTACTATGCAATACATTGTGGGGAATATCACGTACGACGGAGGTAACAATCCAACAGGGTCGGTGATTATTACTGACACAACTTCACAAAGAATCAGCGGCACTTTTGCTGCATCGTTGACCGATATGTTTGTAACGGGCACGGACGTAGAAATCACCCAAGGAGAATTCAAAAATCTCCGACACAATTGACCGCGCAGAATATTCAGACTATCGGGTTAAATCACTGATTGCTAAAATTTCAACGCGCTTCCTTTTTTAAAATTCCGTTCAACCCGGGAGTACAAAACCCAGGTTAATTAATTGTCCCGATCATTTTATCACGAATCTCAAGTCTTCATCGCGTTTTTGGGTTTTATTTGCTGCTGAATTATGTGGGGAAAAATTGGTGCCTTCATATTGAGATATAGGCTCCCTATTGGTATCGCACTGATAGTGATGACGGTCTTTATGGGCTATGAATCTCAATTCGTTAGAATGAGCTATAAATTTGGAGGCGTTCTTCCAAAAGACGATAGCACTTATGTGGAGTACGAACGTTTCATCCATCAATTTTCTGAAGACGGCAACATTCTGGCCGTGGGTTACCGCGACGAAAACATGTGGAAACTCGACAACTTCAACCGTTGGAGAAAACTCGTTGAATCTCTTAAAAATGTTTCGGTAGATGTTGACGGGCAATCCATGAAAATGGTGGACAGTGTATTCACCACAAGCCATTGCTATAACCTCACAAAAGACACTACAAACCAGAAATTTGTTTTTCAAAGTATTTTCAAAAAACCAGTAGAGTCTCAGGGAGAACTAGACAGCTTGAAAGGTTTGCTCTACTCTTTGCCATTTTACAAAGGACTTATTTATCAGGATTCAACCAATGCCGGCTTGATGATGGTCTTTGTAAATGCATCCCTGTTTAACTCCGAAAACAGGGGCAATGCCATTGAGCAAATGGTGCAACTGACAGATGAGTTCACCAGAGAAACCGGAATAAAAACGTATATCTCAGGACTGCCGTTCATTCGGACTGTAATGACTACCAAAGTCAAAGCGGAGCTCAAGTTCTTTACCATATTATCTGCCTTCATTTGTATGGTTTTGCTTCTGGTATTCTTCAGAAGTTTTAAGGTCACTATGGTCGTGATGAGTGTGGTGATCGTTTCGGTGATTGTAGCAACAGGCACCATAGCCATGTTTGATTACCCGATTACTATGCTCATGGGATTGGTACCTCCATTGATGATTGTAACCACGGTGCCCAATTGTATCTATCTGGTGACCAAATACCACCAGGAATACAAACGCCACAGCAATAAGACAAGGGCGCTTACCCGTGTGGTGCAGAAAGCAGGTGCTTCGGCTTTTATGATCAATGCCACCACGGCTGTTGGATTTGCCACTTTCATTTTTACCTCAAGCGATTTGTTGGTGCAGTTTGGTGTGATTGCCAGCTTAAATTGTCTATTGGCATTCTTTCTCTCGCTGTTGGTATTTCCCATTGTGTATAGCTATCTGCCTCCGCCTACAGAGAGGCATCTGGGACACCTCAACAGCAAATGGCTCGAATGGGCACTGGATCAATTGGTGCGTTTGGTAATGTACAAGCGCCGTTTGATCTATCTGGCTACTATACTTATTTGTGCAATTGGTATTTTTGGCATTTCTCTTATGCACACCACCGGCAATATCGTGGACGATCTACCGGATAAAGATAGAGTAATCACAGATCTTAAATGGTTTGAGGGTAATTTTAATGGTGTAATGCCTTTTGAAATTCTTATTGACGGCCACAAAAAAGGACAGATAACCAAGGAGAAAAACCTTCAGCGGGTGGAGGAATTACAAACCTTGCTTGCCGATTATACGCTCAAAATTAACAACAAAGAAAGAGACACCACCATACACCCATTCTCAAGGTCGCTTTCTATTGTAGATGCCGGCAAATTTGTGAAACAAGCATTTTACAATGGCGATCCTGAATTCTACACGCTAATGTCGCGCGATGAACAGAGTTTTATCGGGCCATACCTTCAAGGTGGAAATTACAATTCAGGTGGGGTCGAAAAGACTTTTCTCGATACGGCCAGGACAATGACACGTGTCACCACCCAGGTCGCAGATATTGGTACCAAAGAAATGGACCGCCTGCTCAAAGAGCTTAAGCCTGAAATTGACAGCATTTTCCCCGCCGACAAATACAAAGTAACACTTACAGGAACTTCAATTGTTTTTCTTGAAGGTACCAATTATCTTGTGTCTGACCTCTTCAGTTCATTGTTATTTGGTATTCTGGTCATTTCTGTTTTGATGGCCATTATGTTCTGGAGTGCGCGAATGGTATTTATTTCTTTTATTCCCAATATTATTCCTCAAATCATCACAGCAGGATTGATGGGTTTTGCAAATATTCCTCTCAAACCTTCCACAATTCTGGTGTTTAGCATTGCATTGGGTATTACTGTAGACAATACCATTCACTACCTGGCCAAGTACAGACAAGAATTGAAATACCACAATTGGAAAATCAAAGAATCTGCCTTGCTGGCCATACGCGAAACAGGCGCCAGCATGGTCTATACTTCGCTTGTGTTATTGTTTGGCTTCGGCTGTTTCGCCGCATCCGAATTTGAAGGCACCAGAGCACTTGGAGTTTTGACCGCAGTTACATTGTTGGTCGCGATGTTCACCAACCTGATTGTTCTCCCCGCCCTCCTTCTTTCCTTCCAGCGAAGTGTTACTACAAAATCTTTTGGCGAGCCATTGCTACAAATCCTCGACGAAGAAGATGATTTGTACTACGGAGATTGGGAAATAAAAAAGATTGAGGCAGAGCTTGGAGAAAAGGAAACTGAGTAATGCTATTCACGTATGAATCCGCTAAACTTCAAAAAAACTTTTAGCTCATAAAAAATGAAAGGAATTATTCTCGCCGGAGGTAGCGGCACAAGACTTTACCCACTTACTCTTGCTGTAAGCAAACAACTGATGCCGGTTTTTGATAAGCCGATGATCTATTATCCATTGTCTACTCTCTTACTCGCCGGAATAAAAGACATTCTAATTATTTCAACACCACACGACTTGCCCGGTTTCCAAAAACTATTGGGCACTGGGGCTCAATTGGGTTGCAATTTCTCCTATCAGGTGCAGGAAGTTCCCAATGGACTTGCGCAGGCATTTGTGCTGGGTGCTGATTTTATCGGCAATGAAAAAGCAGCACTTGTACTCGGTGATAATATTTTTTATGGCAAAGGATTTGGCAAAATCCTGCGTGAAAACACAGATATTGATGGCGGCCTTGTATATGCCTATCACGTGAGCGACCCGGAGAGATATGGCGTAGTAGAATTTGATCAAAACGGCAAAGCCATTTCTATAGAAGAAAAACCCAAAACACCCCGAAGCAATTATGCAGTACCCGGACTTTATTTTTACGATAACAATGTAATAGACATTGCCAAAAACCTTAAGCCCAGTGCGCGTGGCGAATATGAAATTACCGACGTAAACAAAGAATATCTCCTGCAAGGCAAACTCAAAGTTCAGAAAATGGACCGGGGAACTGCATGGCTGGACACCGGAACATTTGCCTCGCTAATGCAAGCCGGGCAATATGTGCAGGTAATAGAAGAACGACAAGGTTTAAAGATTGGCTGCATTGAAGAAATTGCCTGGAGAATGGGATTCATCGACGATGAACAATTGTCGAAAGTGGCTGTTCCGCTGATCAACAGTGGTTATGGTAAATACCTGATGGAACAGTTGAAAGTAGGGAAATAAGTCTCATTCCATCTACCTTCGCTGTCTGTTGGATATCACAATTATATATGCACACCTTAGAAGATCTTCAGCGAATTATCGCTACAGAAGCAGATAAATTTTGCAGCGAAAATCAGAATCATAATATCTATCAGCCCATCAATTATCTGATGAAGTTGGGAGGTAAAAGATTGAGGCCAGCGCTTACGCTGATGTCCACTCAGTTGTTCTCCGATCGGATAGAAGATTGTATTTCTCCTGCTCTGGCCATCGAGGTTTTTCACAACTTTACTTTAATGCACGATGATATCATGGACAAAGCACCGCTTCGGCGCGGAATGGCTACTGTGCATGAAAAGTGGAATACCAATGTGGCCATTCTGAGTGGCGATGCCATGATGATTCTGGCTTACAAGCTTTTAATCAATACCAAAGCAGAATTGCTTCCCGAAATACTGGCTGTCTTTAATAAAACTGCCCTGGAAGTTTGTGTGGGTCAGCAACAAGACATGGATTTCGAAATAAGAAACGACGTAAGCCTGGAGGAATATCTTGAAATGATCCGACTCAAGACTTCTGTGCTCGTAGGAGGCGCCATGAAGGTGGGTTCAATTATAGCCGGAGCTGATAAAGAAAGTCAACAGCTTGTCTACAACTTCGGCGAGCACATTGGAATGGCCTTCCAATTGCGCGATGATTACCTGGATGCCTTTGGCGATGAAGCGAAAACAGGCAAACAAAAAGGTGGAGACATTCTTGCCGATAAAAAAACTTTCCTCCAAATAAGAGCAGAACAGCTTTCCGGCCCTGAGCAGAGAAAAATGATTGACCAATACAAAGGAAGCCGCAATTCGCCGATCGAAAAAGTAGAGACCATGTTGGGCCTCTTTGAAGATCTTGGCGTGAAGGAGGAAATCGAAAGCAAAATCAACTTTTACTATGAAGTTGCTACCGATTGCCTCGATCAATTGAAGGTGGATGAAAACAGAAAGTCGGAACTGCGTCAGTTTGCTGATCTGATCATGGTCAGAGACCACTAAACTCCTTCACTACCATGGAATCCTCATTGATTTTATTTCCTGAAGGCGAAGCGCTGCAAGACAATTACCAAATCCTCTACCGCGAAGTATTTCTTCAAATCAAAAAAGACTTTCATCCTCATGCCAACGCAGGCGATGCGCCAGATCTGATCACACCCCAATGGCTGTACAATAAAGTGCATGAATTGCTCACCGAAGTGCTGTCCAAACAAGCCTCCGCATTGGGAGCAATAGTGTACAGAGTAGATTTACCAGAAAAGTCAACCAAAAAAAACCTTGAATTTTCTGAGGAACATGAGCAAATCCCCAACCTGAGCATGATGATTCTTCGTCGTGAGGCACAGAAAATATGGCTGCGGAGGAAGTTTAGGTCTTAGCCCCTGTTTTGAATTGGTTTTTTGCATGAATAATAAGCAATGAGTACTTCGAAATGCCCGCAAAATTAAACTGCTCCGGGTTTTGTTATATAATTTATGCCATCTTGAATTCAAACCAAAATTGCCGATTTTTTGTTTGTGGGCAATTGGATTTTTATTACTTTCGTAACTAGTTCTGAAAGCGGATTTTAGATTTCAGGAAAACTTAATTAACTTTTGAAATTCTTAAAAAATGAAACAATTTATTCTCTTATTCTGTTCGATTTACTTTAATTTCTTCATTTCAAATGCTCAGGTAGTGGTCAATAAGCACTGGGTTTCAAAAACGGCTTTGCCTGATAACATTAACTTATCCGTTTCAACAATGGATACTCAAGGCAATCTTATTGTTACAAGCAATACATTAAATTCCCAAGGCAATACAGACATAATTACAACGAAATATTCGCCAAGTGGGAATATACTCTGGCAGCAATCTCACAATGGCAATGCCAATGGAGCTGACTACGGCGTGGCTGTAGAATGTGATGTAAATGATAATGTTTATGTTGCCGGTGCCATTACCGGCCTTTATGGCTACATACATTTTGGCGTTCTGAAATACTCCGCATCAGGCAGCCTCATTTGGTCAGTTTTTTGGCAAGGTGCATCAAGTTTATATGATTTGCCAAGTTGCCTTCGGACAGATATTTTTGGTAATGTTTATGTTGCTGGCGGCTCTTTAACTATCAATAATTTAATGGATTTTTCTATAGTCAAAGTTAATCCAACTGGTCAGGTTGTTTGGATTGCTTACTATGATTATTCAGGTAATAATGATGCTGCAACAGATGTGAATGTGGGAGTGAATGGTAATGTATTGGTTTCTGGAGCAAGCGCTTCAGAGTCCAATTCTTGGGACTATGCTACAATTGAGTTGAATCATATTGATGGCAGTATTATTAATACAAATAGGCAAAGCGCACTTGGCATTGGGTTGGATAAACCTATGGCTATGGATAGAGATAATTTGGGAAATATTTATATCACCGGATATACAGAAAATGCGGGTGATAAGGATATTCAAACCATCAAACTCAACAGCAGTTTTGAACTTGAGTGGGCTGCCCAATTTGATGGAGAAAACCTTGAAGATATTGGAAGAAGCATTGGATTAGATAATTCTGGTAATGTTTATGTTACTGGTTATACCTCCAAGAGCCAAGGCGGGCGCGATTTTATTACCATTAAATACGATGCGTATGGCAATGAGGTTTGGGCAAGGCGCAATTCAGCGCCCAACAGTCTTGATATTGCCGAGGCGGTTAGTTTAAAAGTTGGCTTAAATGGACATTTGTATGTAACAGGCTCATGTCAAAATAATGGCAATTTGGACTTCTTAACTATAGATTACAGCTTAGAAGGTGATGTAAAGTGGAAGCAATACTATTCAGGCGAAGGAGTTGGGAACGACGTATCATCTGATATCACAATTGATGATAAAGGTAATATTTTTGTAACAGGAATGTCCACTGCTGCGGGCAATATCAAACGCCTGACTACAATTCGGTATAGTTCTTTTATGCCTGCCCAAAATGTTTTGACCAATGGCACTGATCTTTATCTTGATGACCAAATTATAGTAAAATTCCGGCCTTCGCTTGTGAATACGCAATTCGTTGATAATTTACAACTTCAGTTTGCGCCTATTAATGATGTGCTTTCGAATGAAGTTATCACAACTCTGAATACGAAATTGGGGATTGATTTGCGCCATAAGGATGTCAATTTGGTCAAAATATTTACACGGTTAACGACTTCTAAGACCACGAGTATTGATAGAAATGGTAATGAAATTCCACTTGATCCTTTTTGGAGTGCATTTTTACTAACTCTTCCTCAAGGAACTGATGAAGCTGCCTGTGTGTATGCTCTGCATGATTTAAACTATGAATTGGAAATTGCTGAATTGCATTATTTGTATTATGCTTCTTATATACCCAATGACCCTTTTATTGATATACAATCTAGTATTGTACCCACCACAACTTATCCGGCGGCCAACATTAATCTAGAACCCGCCTGGGATATAGAGAAGGGTTACATCAATATTAAAGTTGGCGTGCTTGATGGCGCAATCGATTGGACACATGAAGATTTTGGTGACGGAAGTTTTGCGGGAAGCAAGATAGTAGGAGGTTGGAATTTTGTAAATAACATACCTATTTCTGAAACAAATTCATTTGACCCACATGGTACCGCTTGCGCTGGTATTATAGGCGCATTAAGCAATAACAATTTAGGCACGGCGGGAATTGCAGGAGGAGATGTTGAATATGGTAACACTGGAGTTCAGTTATTTTCTCTAGCCGTAACAGATGGTATTGATTTTATATCAATGGTACCATTGGCCAACGCGATTGTCGAAGGAGCTGCTAACTCTCAAGGCTTTGGTTACGGGCTAAATGTAGAGAATAGTTCATGGAGCGGTCCGAGCTATAGCAATTTAATCGCATTAGCTGTTCGCACTTGTTCTCAACATAAATGCCTATTTGTTGCTTCCAGAGGTAATAATTACAATATAGACAGCAACGCAAGTGACTTGATCGAAGCCAGGTATCCGGCATGCCTTCCTGACACTTGGGTTTTCAGTATAGGAGGAAGCGGAAATGATGGCTTCCCCAAAAAATACAATGATAATGGTGATAACAAATATCAAACTATTTACGGACTCGGCATGGATGTCATTGCTCCGGGCTCACTAGATATCGTTGTTACTACTCTCGCTAACGGTCAAGATGCGTACGGAGATGTTTCAGATCCAAAATATACTGAGTTCTCTGGCACATCATCTGCCACACCGCACGCTTCAGGTATTGGAGCCTTGATGATGAGCAGACACCATATGAATAGCGGATACCCGAATAATCTTGATGGCGATGATGTTGAAATTCTGCTCGAAAAATACGCCAATGATCGTGTAGGGCCCGTGCCCTATGATAATTATGTCTTTCCCTCAGGCTATGATGAAAGAAGCGGTTGGGGATTGATTAATGCTGGCGCAGCAATGCAAATGATAAATAAACCCCAATACTGGGTTCAGCACAATACCGCTCCAGATGTTGATAATCTGAGTGTTTCTGGAGAACAGAATTTCTGGGTCTTGGAAAATTCCCTGGGAATTGCAGCCGGTACTTATGTTGCAAAACTTTACACTCTCAATCGAACTTACAACGAGACCGTGCCTGCAGGAACTCAAATTATTGATTATTGGGGAAGAGGCTTTTCATCTACAGGTGTTTCTGCAGCCAATCACAATACTGGCGCACCCTATTGTGCATATAATTTTACTGTAAACGGAACAACTATTACAGCAGTTACTACAACTTATTGCTGGCATATTCTTACTAATTCATTAGGACAACAAATGGACGTTTGGTATCCTGCTCCCAATAACTTGTTAAGCGCTGATTTTTCCATTCACGTTTACGACCCAAATGCCGTTACAAGCATAATTGAACCCAATCTTGGAAATGAATTTTTGAAAATCTATCCCAACCCATGTAATGACATTTTTTGGATGGGTTTCATCACAAAAGGATCGTTTGATGTGAACTTCCAATTGACTAATTCGCTTGGACAAATAATAGATAAAAGAACATTGATAAATTGCGCTCCAGGTAGCCATTTAGAATATTTAGATACGAGTAAGTATCCTTCCGGTATCTACTACTTGCACTTTAGAAGCGAAGGCGCAATTGAAACAAGGAAAATCTTAATTCAGCATTAAATCTAATTTTTGACATTCATAATTTACGCCAACCTATTTCACAGACAATGAGTTCAAAGATATTTATCGGTTTGTTGTTTTGCTGCATGATCGCATGCAAATACGACAGCGAAGAAGAGCTTTATCCTGCCGGCAGTTGTGCATTCCGACCCAATAATTGTTTTGGAGGTGAGCTGCCAGAACCCGGTATGTCCGGTTATATTTTTCAAAATGACCCCTCAGAAATAAGATATGCCCATGGTAGCCCCAATAATGATTTAGAATTTATTTACTATAAATCACCTGATACACAGCCCGACGGGGTGGGTAAGTTATTTAAGTATAATATTGGCACTTTAGAAAAGCTATTAATTTTTTCGGGTAACTTGCTCTCTTCTCCGAGTTGGGGAAAAAATGGTTGGGTATTACTAAACCCAAGTGATCGAAAGCTTTGGCGCATAAAGGATAACGGGGACAGTCTTCAGGTTTTAGACGATTCCTTTTATTGTTCTGGTGGATTGTGG
Source organism: Flavobacteriales bacterium (assembly GCA_031378885.1). GTDB lineage: Bacteria > Bacteroidota > Bacteroidia > Flavobacteriales_D > Sanyastnellaceae > JANNEQ01. The sequence goes on along the minus strand of JANNEQ010000165.1, from coordinate 5,495 downwards.
AACAATCTAGGAGATAAATTTATGTATGGATGGCAAAATGAGCAATTGAACTATGTAGGCTTGCCAGTAAGGAATAACAATTGGCAATTAATTGATACCTTGTCGGGTGGTGGTTTAAGTTGGTATGACAACTTACTTATCGGACGAGGTGATGAAGATTTTTCTGTGCACGTATTAAATGTGGACAATCAACAAACTTTTACTATACCTCTGCAATCAAACCCATCCAATGGTGCAGCGAGCGGTGATGGAGTGGGCAATGTTTGCTGGTCTGCTGATGGGCAAACTATTTACGTGACTAGTACCTCAGGCTTATTTTCTTATGATTACCACAATCAGGTTCAATCCTTTTTGAGATGCAAATGTGTGAATGAGTATTATTTTAATTTAGGGCCTTGGGGATATGATCATCTAATTGCCTCAAAAGATCATTGGCACGACCTCGGTAATAGTGAAATTAAAATAACCTCCAAAATTGTACGAATTAAGCTAGATGGAAGCGAAGAAGAGGAAATTGACTTAGCAAATTGAAAATAAATCAATTTGGATTTGGCATGATCATCAAAAAGTGAAGCCATTTTTTATCAAGACCATAAAAAGAATAGTTATATAAAATTAAGTTGTGGAACTATTTTTTTTTATAAAACATCTGTAATAAGTCTGGCAAGGGGATTATTAATAGGGATATATAGCCTCACCTTTTACAATATTTCTATTCTTCCGTCTGGTCCAAATTGAAGGTAATTCCTTTCGATATTGTTTTAAAACCAAAGTGTATGCGAATCTCACCATAATGATTCTCCGGTGCGAAGCCCAAAAAATCTGGCTGCGGAGAAAGTTCAGGCCTTAGCCCCTGTTTTTCAACATTCAGAAAATCTGAATCCCTATATTTTGGTTCAAAATGGGCAAGTCCGGGCATCGGATTATCGGGCTGCTAAATATCCTGTTTTATCAGAAATGGAGCTGTGGTAAGGATTTTAGCATGTTTTTCCAAACTTTTGGCCCTCGCCCCCGTTCAACAGCGCCCTGCAGAGTTGGAGATACAAGGTTGTTTGCTTTTCGTAAGAATTGCCCTCTACCCGCTCCGCCTCTATGCCTAAATTTACACCCCACAACGAAAGAATTTCACAACAGAATGGACAATCATTCCTATCTAGGTAACTCAGACATCAATACCATAGACGCATTGTACGCCCAGTACAAACAAGATCCGACTTCGGTAGATGTTTCATGGAAAAGATTTTTTGAAGGCTTCGACTTTCAGCGGTCTGAGTTCCCTGCCCTGCCGGGAGGTGCTGACCTTCCATTGGACGAAAATGTTCACAAAGAGTTTAAGGTAATCAACCTGATCAATGGATACCGCCAGCGCGGACACTTGTTTACAGAAACCAATCCTGTAAGAACGCGCAGAAAACACACTCCGACACTCGACCTGGAAAATTTCGGATTGTCTGCCTCAGATCTGGAAACTACCTTCCACGCTGGTAATGAAATTGGTATTGGCACGACCAAACTCAAGGATATTATCCAGCACCTCAAGAACAGCTACTGCCAGCACATTGGCGTTGAATACATGTACATCCGCGACCCGGAAAGAGTAGCCTGGATCCGAGAAAGAATTGAAGCGGTCAATAAACCAAAATTCACCACTGACGAAAAGAAACAGATTTTCGAAATGGTGAGCAAGAGCACCTTGTTCGAGCAATACATCCAAAGAAAATTTGTAGGCCAGAAGAGATTCAGTGTTGAAGGCTGCGAGGCCGTTGTGCCTGCCATAGATTACATTGTGCGCAAAGGCGCCGATATGGGTGTAAAAGAATTCGTGATTGGAATGGCCCACCGCGGCAGATTGAATGTGCTCACCAATATCATGGGCAAACCTCAGGAACAAATCTTCGCAGAGTTCGATGGTGTGCTCTACGATGAAGCAGATACTTTCGATGGTGATGTAAAATACCACTACGGTTATTCGACGGACGTAACGACTTCCAATGGAAACGAAATACACGTTACACTTTGCCCCAATCCTTCTCACCTTGAAGCTGTAAATCCAGTGGTGGAAGGTTTGACAAGAGCAAAAATTGACCACCATCTCAAGTCTGAAGACAAAATAGTTCCGGTGCTGGTGCACGGTGATGCAGCACTGGCGGGCCAGGGCATTGTATATGAAGTAGTGCAAATGGCTGGGCTGGTTGGCTACCGCACAGGAGGTACTGTTCACATTGTCACCAACAATCAGGTGGGCTTTACCACCAATTATCTGGATGGCCGAACTTCTACCTACTGCACTGACGTTGCAAAAACAACATTGTGCCCGGTGTTCCACGTCAATGCAGACGATGTGGAAGCGGTTATTGAGGTGATGAAAATTGCCCTCGATTACAGAATGAAATTCCACATGGACATTTTTGTGGATCTGCTGGGCTATAGAAAATACGGACACAATGAAGGTGATGAGCCAAAATTCACGCAGCCTTCGCTGTATAAACTCATTGCTTCGCATCCCTCATTAAGAGAAATTTACCAGAAACAACTCATCGACGAGGGTACAATCGACAACAACCATGTCGAAAAAGTAAGAAAAGACTTTGAAGATTTTCTGGATAAGAAATATGACATTTCAAGAAGCAAAAATATTTCGCAGGTAAAACATTTCCTTGAAGATACCTGGAAAGATATAAGAAGAGCCACCGAAGTAGATTTCGAAAAATCTCCCGATACCGGTTTCGACAAAAAGAAGCTGGTTGATCTGGCTAAAAAAATGTCCACTTTGCCGAAAGGTGAAAAATTTTTCAGAAAAACCGAAAAGGTTTTCGAAGATCGTTTGGCCATGATTGAAGCCGACAAACTCGATTGGGGCATGGGAGAGTTGATGGCTTATGCCACTTTGCTCTCAGAAGGAAGTCCTGTGCGATTGAGCGGACAAGACGTAGAACGTGGAACTTTCTCACACCGACATGCTGTGGTAAAAACAGATGAAGATGCGGAAAAAGAATTTATCCCACTCAATCTTCTCAGCGACAAACAGGCCAAATTATCCATATACAACAGTCTTCTCAGTGAGTATGGCGTTCTTGGTTTCGACTATGGCTATGCCTTTGGAACACCACAGGGCCTCACTATTTGGGAAGCACAATTTGGCGACTTCAACAACGGCGCTCAAATTATTATCGATCAATTTATCTCTGCCGCAGAAGACAAGTGGCTTACCATGAATGGCATCACATTGTTGCTGCCACATGGATACGAAGGCCAGGGTTCAGAGCACAGCAGCGCGCGCATGGAAAGATTCCTGCAGCTTTGTGCAGAATACAATATGCAGGTTTGCAATTGCACTACACCCGCCAACTATTTCCACCTGCTGCGCCGACAAGTAAAAACTGCTTACCGCAAGCCTTTGGTGGTGTTTACTCCGAAAAAACTTCTGCGTTATCCAAGGGCTGTATCTTCGGTAGATGAAATGGCCAAAGGAAGGTTCATGGAAGTAATTGCAGACGCCGGTGTGCAGAAAAAAGAAGTGGACACCATGGTGATGTGCTCCGGAAAAGTCTATTACGAATTGCTCGAAGAAAGAGAAAAATTAGGCGTGGAGAATATCGCATTGATTCGAATTGAACAATTGTATCCGCTGCCGGAACTACAAATACGCGAATTACTCAAAGGCTTTACTAAAAACTGCAAAGTACTTTGGGTGCAGGAAGAACCAGAAAATATGGGCGCATGGAGTTATGTAATGCGTATGCTCCGCGATTTGAATATCGAAGTGATCAGTCCTCCTGCTTCCGCCTCACCTGCTCCGGGATCGCCCAAGATTCATGAGAAAAGACAACGCGAAATGATCGACAGATTATTTACGTTTGCCAAAATGAAAGTGTGATCACTGACACTAGTGAATCATCAGAAAAAAATAACCCAAAGAATAAAAGCGGGAAGAATTCCCGAAAAAATTTGAGATATGCCAAAACTTGATATGAAAGTGCCCTCACCGGGCGAAAGTATTAGCGAAGTAATCATAGCCAACTGGCTGGTGAAAGAAGGCGATTATGTAGAAAACGGACAAGTGATTGCCGAAATTGATTCCGACAAAGCCACATTAGAACTGCCCGCAGAAGCTTCCGGATCAATCAGTTTGAAAGCCCAGGCTGGCGACACTGTAGCCGTAGGAGGAATTGCCTGCGTGATTGATACAGACGCCGTGCGCCCTGCCGGTCAGGTTGCTGTAGAAGTGAAGGCAGAGCCCAAAAAAGAAGCTCAGCCTGTTGCCGCTGTTGTTACTACCAATCCTATGCCCGCTGCAAAAGCTGGCTATGCGGACAAAGTTCCTTCTCCGGCCGCTGCTAAAATTCTCACTGAAAACGGCATCAGTCCGGCTCAGGTAAATGGAAGCGGTCCGGGTGGAAGAATTATCAAAGGTGATGTCATCGCCGCCATGTCAAGAGGATTTGATACGGCTGCCATTCCGCAATGGGGCGGTGTGAGAACTGATAGAAGAGAAAAGATGACCAACCTCCGCAAGAAAGTGGCGGAGCGACTGGTATCCGTGAAGAACAACACTGCCATGCTCACTACCTTTAATGAGGTGAACATGAAACCCGTGATGGACTTGCGCACGAAATACAAAGACCTTTTCAAAGAAAAACACCAGGTAGGACTCGGCTTTATGTCGTTTTTCTCCAAGGCTGTCTGCGAGGCTCTTCACCTTTTCCCTGCAGTAAATGCCAGAATTGACGGAACCGATATTGTCTACCACGATTATTGCGATATTGGTGTAGCCGTAAGTACGCCAAAAGGATTGATGGTTCCGGTAGTGAGGAATGTAGAAACCCTTTCGCTGGCTGCCATAGAAAAATCCATTGGCGATGTGGCCAAAAAAGCCCGCGATGGAAAAATCACGGTGGATGAAATGCAGGGAGGAACTTTCACCATTACCAATGGTGGAGTTTTCGGATCGATGCTCAGCACCCCGATTATCAATCCCCCGCAAAGCGCCATCCTGGGCATGCATAATATTGTTGAAAGACCCGTGGCCGAAAATGGCCAGGTGGTTATTCGCCCGATCATGTATGTGGCCCTGAGCTACGACCACAGAATTATTGATGGTCGCGAAAGTGTAGGATTCCTTGTGAAAGTAAAAGAAATGCTGGAGAATCCGGAGCGTATGCTCTTTGGAGGAAAGTCGGCTGAAGAGATTTTGTTGGGGTTGTAAGCCCCATCTCAGAAATGAAAATTTCAAAAAGGCCGGCTGTCCGGCCTTTTGTTTTGAAAGGACAATTCGCCACAGGGCTTTTTTTAAACCAAAATCCTGGGGGGGGTATTTGGGGAGGGGGTGGTTTTGTGATAATTTTTTGTTGCTATGTCTCGTCCTGAAAAAAGTTGACCGTTTTACCTGTTGAAAAGTCAACAAAAAGACGGACAATGAAAGCAACACCAAGAACAATTTCAACCGATTTCAAGCGCAAGGTTGTATTGGAAGTTTTGAGCGGAAAGCTCACAAA
>JANNEQ010000138.1:0-17400 GCA_031378885.1 Flavobacteriales bacterium | reverse complement strand
AAATTTTTTTTTTTATATTTTTTTAGTTATAAAAAAATATTTTTTTTTTTTTGGGGTTTTTTTTGTTTTCCAAAAATTTGCCCCAAAAAAAAACTTGCCCACAAAGTTCAAACTAAATAAAATGCGCAAACCAAACCCACTCCGCGAACTACTCAATTGCAACCAACGGGATATGGCCATGCTATTGGGGGTTTCTAAATCCACCTTTTCCATGTTCGAGCTGAATCAACGTCCGTTGCCAAAGGAAGCCATGGAGAAATACCTGGAGATAATTATCCTCACCAATCAGCTTAAAAACAGCAAAAAAGCAGTTGTATTCAAAAAAGAAGAGACTGCGGGTCTAAAAGCCAAACTCAATAACAAATTGGCTCTTGTAAAAGAACATTTGTACCGCAACACCATTCAACTCAAGGCTATGGAAGATTTGTACACGAAGACCAATCAAGCCCTTTATTACCTCAATTATTTCAAACCCGATCAGAATTCATCGGAGCGGAAGAAAGTCTGGTATTCATTGAGGCTGAATACAGAAAGCATTATATTAGGCAGATGTAATGCGGAACTTCAGGTAATGAAAAAGGTCCGGATTGCGTCGCTGGAAGCCGAAAAGCTGACCATTGAACGCTTAATATCAGAGCTTTAGCCACAATAGTTCATTCTAGCCTGGTCAGGAAGGCCATCATTTTCTAAGTCAAAAAAAATTGAAAGGCGCTGTATTCCAAACTTTTTTGATTGAATATTTTGTGGGCAGATTTTGTGTGGGCAGAATTTTGCCCACACAAAACTTGCCCACAAAATATTGCGTTCGGGGAAAAACGACTTTAAACTCTACTCTGAAATGAGATTAATTTTTTCAGGCCATTTTCCTCAAATAAAAAACCCGAAGCATCGCCCCGGGTTTTCAATATTTCATTTATGAATTATATCAATTCGCTACCTCACTCAGGAATTTAATTCGCATAAGTCGAAGTTCTTCTTCTGTAAAATCACCTTCGAAATGATCTTCTCCTTCGCGAATAGAGTCTGATGATGATTGCATAAAATAGTCCATAATGTCTTGTTGCGCATCTTCATCCAATTCCTCGTCAATAAAGTATTGGATATTGAGTTTGGTTCCTGAAGATACAATTGCTTCAAGCTCATCCAACAATCCGCCCATTGATTTGCCTAAGCCTTTGGCAATATCAGGCAATGGAATTCTTTTGTCGATATTCTGTATAATCTGAACTTTGTGCAAGCTTTTGTGCCCGGCGCTTTTTACCACAAAATCCATGGGCCTTTCGATCTCATTGTCCACCACATACTTTTCGATCAGAGCGATAAATTGCTGTCCGAATTTGGTAGCTTTTCCTTTACCTACACCACTGACATTACTTAACTCTTCGATGGTAATAGGGTAAGCAGTGCACATCTCCTCAAGGGAAGGATCCTGAAAAATAACATAAGGTGGTACCTTCTTTTCTTTCGAAACTTTCTGACGCAAGTCTTTCAACATGGCGAACAAAGCTTCATCTACAGCTCCTCCGCCTTGTTTAGGAATAATCAGGTCTGTATCATCTGTTTCGCCGATTTCTTCCTCTTTCACGAGCATAAAACTCTGCGGGTATTTGATGTATTCCTTTCCCGCATCAGTAATCTTGAGGGTACCGTAAGTTTCTATTTCTTTGGTGAGAAGTCCTCTCACAAACATTTGACGGATAATGGCGTTCCAGAACTTTTCGTCCTTGTCATTGCCTTCACCGAAGTACTTACTTAAATGACCTTTATAGGTGGTCACTTCCGAGTTCATCATTCCACAAAGTACCTTACAAATAAAGGCAGATTTGTGCATTTCTTTGAACTCCTGTATACAGCCCATAATAAGCTGGACATATTCTTTGCCTTCGAATTTCTCCTTTGGGCTTCTTGAATTATCATCCATTCCGGCTCCCTCTCCATTCACTTCATCCCATTCTTCACCGAAATAATGCAAGAGGTATTTTCTTCTGCTCAGGGAAGTTTCTGCATAGGCAATAACTTCCTGCAGCAACAACATTCCTATTTCCTGTTCAGCCACTGGTTTTCCCTGAAGAAATTTTTCCAGTTTCTCAATGTCCTTCGGGCTATAGAAAGCTATACAAACACCTTCACCACCATCGCGTCCGGCGCGGCCTGTTTCCTGGTAATAACTCTCCAGGCTTTTTGGAATATCGTGGTGAATTACAAAACGAACATCCGGCTTATCGATACCCATACCAAATGCAATTGTGGCGCAGATTACATCCACATCCTGCATAAGGAATTGATCCTGCACGCGGCTTCTTTGGTGTCCGTCCATACCTGCGTGGTAAGGCAGTGCTTTGATTCCATTCACCTGAAGAAGTTCGGCAGTTTCTTCTGTCTTTCTTCTGCTGAGGCAATAAATAATTCCGCTTTTGCCTTGATTGGCCTTGATATACTGAATAATTTGTTTGCCCACACTTGCCTTGGGTCTGATTTCGTAATAGAGATTAGCTCTATTAAATGATGCCTTAAAAGTCCTGGCATTCAACATTCCTAAATTCTTCTGAATATCTTGTTGTACCTTCGGGGTTGCTGTGGCAGTAAGTGCCATAATAGGCACATCAGCAATTTGCTGAATGATTGGTTTGAGGCGTCTGTATTCTGGTCTGAAATCATGACCCCATTCGGAGATACAGTGAGCCTCGTCAATTGCCACAAAAGAAATCTTCACCCCTCTGAAGAATTCTACATTCTCATCCTTATTCAAGGATTCTGGAGCAACATAAAGGATTTTGCACTTGCCCTCCATAATATCCGATTTTACCTGAGTAATTTCGGTTTTGTTCAGGGAAGAATTAATAAAATGTGCAATTCCATCTACTTCGGAAAATCCGCGCATTGCATCCACCTGATTCTTCATTAATGCAATGAGGGGAGAAACAATAATAGCTGTTCCTTCCAGCATAAGAGCCGGCAATTGATAGCACAAGGACTTTCCTCCTCCTGTAGGCATGATAACGAATGTATCATTTCCTTCCAGAACTGCGGATATTACATCTTCTTGTAAACCTTTGAATTTGTCAAAGCCGAAGAACTGTTTCAGCGCTTCGCGCGGTGAAATTTCAACTACTGTCTGCATGTCAAATATATTTTCGAAACGTTTTTAAAAGTAAGTATAAATCGTCTTATGGGCAAAAACGTTTTAATTAATTCCTGAAAAAGTAGTTTTCCTTTTAGCTCAAAGCCATTGCCTTGAAAAAAAGGGACGCGAATATAACATGTGTTCTATCCTTATAAAAATCTTTTTTTGGTTGTACAATCAAATTAATTCTACGTGCCAAAAACGACTTTTAGATTCCCTTTAAAATCTACAATCAAGAAAATCTTTAGTTTTGTTTTGCGTCATCCAAAGATGCAAAACTTTGCATCAATTTCCTAAAGAAAAATTAATTCATTGAATAAAAGTTTTATTTACGCTGTTTAACAATGATTTTTTTGATTCTTTGGTATTGCCAAGGATGATGCATCTTTGCCGTCCAATTATAGAATATCTACCTGGCATTTGTCTAATCATACCACCATAAAGCAGGCCGCATTGAGAACCTTACGCCTCGAATCTGAGGCCATTACTCATCTTGAGGCAATGGTTGACGATGAATTTGTAAATGTGGTAGAATCCTTACTTCACCTGAAAGGTCGACTCATTATAACCGGAATTGGCAAAAGCGCAAATATTGCCCAAAAGTTGGTTGCCACATTCAATAGCACGGGTCAGCCTGCTATCTTTATGCACGCAGCAGATGCCATACATGGTGATCTTGGGAACATTCAAAAAGAAGACATGGTGCTCTGTATTTCTAAAAGTGGCGACTCACCTGAAATAAAAATGCTCTTACCCCTTGTAAAAAGTATGGGCAATAAGATAGTGGGTATGGTGAGTAATATGCAGAGCTTTCTGGCACTAAAGAGCGACATGCTACTGAAAACACCTATAATTAAGGAGGCTTGCCCAAACAACCTTGCCCCGACTACCAGTACTACAGCCCAACTCGCTATGGGCGATGCTGTTGCGGTTGCTTTGATGGAGTGCCGTGGGTTTTCAGCCAGCGACTTTGCCCGTTATCATCCGGGAGGAGCTCTTGGAAAAAAACTTTATTTAAGAGCAGGAGATTTATTATCCGCCAATTCTTCACCCTCGGTATCACCGCAAACTTCAATTCCGGAAGTAATTGTGGTTATTTCTGCGGCAAGACTTGGCGCTACGGCTGTGCTCGACAATTCCAGGTTGGTTGGAATTATTACCGATGGTGATATTCGCCGTATGCTTCAAAACAACATAGAGTTCAAAAATCTGGTCGCACAAAACATTATGGGCCATGCCCCAAAGACAATTGAACGGGATGCCCTGGCAGTTGAAGCGTTTCAGCTAATGGAAAGTCACAATATCACTCAGCTTATTGTCACCCAAGAAAACAAGTATCTTGGAATTATACACCTCCACGATATTCTAAAAGAAGGTATATTTTAATTTTACTATGGCTGAAGCACAAAAGGACATGTCATTTTTAGAGCACCTCGAAGAACTTCGTGGCCGTTTGTTCAGGAGTGTAGTTGGTCTCGTTGTATGCATTATTATCGTATTCAGCTTTCACGATTTTGTTATCAAAGACATTATCATGGGGCCCCGTAAAGCTGATTTTATCACCTACAGAGCCTTTTGCCACTGGTCGCATCAAATGAACCTGGGTGATAAGCTTTGCCTTGTTCCGCCGCAGATGGAACTTCAAAGCACAACCATGGCAGGAGCATTTAATGCCGACATTATGGTTTGCCTTATGGCGGGGCTTGTGCTGGCCTTCCCTTTTATCATCTGGCAATTATGGGGCTTTATCAAGCCGGGGTTGAAGCAAAAAGAGATTTCGTCGGTGAGTGGAATAGTATTTTACATTTCATTGCTCTTCTTTGGTGGGGTATTATTCGGGTATTTTTTGCTTGCACCGCTATCCATTCAATTTCTGGGCAACTACGAATTTGCCGACGTAAAAAACGTTCCGACTATTTTGTCCTATCTCAAACTCACCACTTCACTGGTATTCGGTACCGGTCTGGTTTTTCAATTGCCTGTCATGGTGTATTTTCTTGCCAAGATTGGATTGGTCAATTCAGCATTTTTAAAAAAGTACAGGAAACACGCCTTTATAATAAACCTCATTGTAGCTGCCATTATCACACCGCCAGATATTACCAGCCAGATACTTGTGGCCCTACCCATTTTTCTATTATATGAGCTAAGCATACTCATTGCCGGAAGAGTAGAGCGCAAAGAAAAAGCTGCTCATTGACACTCGCTATCAATAAGGTAGGGTTGATTCAGATACAATTGTAATTCTCCCACGAGGAGCGTCAATACCATTCATTATAATGATTTATGGTAAAAAAAAACAGGCTTTACACTAGTTAATGATTGTTAAGACTATATTTGGCGACCTTTTCAAAATTGACCTTTTTAAATCATAAAAAAATGAAGAAAATTTACTTGCTTGCCTTAACAGTATTTGCAGTTCTTACTGGGTCTGCCCAGTACAAATACAATCCTGCCAGCCTCGGTCGTCAGCCGATGCGTGGAGAGTCCGTTGTACAGCCAGCTCAGCTTCCTGCGAATCGCGAGACCATTTACACCAATGACTTTAGCACTTGTTCTGATTGGACTACGGTAAACGCATTTGATGCCGGTTATCCAGCCTACATTACAGGAATCAACTTCGTATGTGGCACCGATGGCCCGGCCGGAGCGGCTTCCATTGATCCAATTGAATCTGCCACAGCAGCCAATGGCTTTATGATGGTTGACTCTGATGAATTTGGAGGAACTACCGGAGGAGACTGGGTAGAAAACTGCTGGTTTCAGAATACAGTAGGAATTAACTGCGCTCTAGCTGCGCATGTAAGCTTAAAGTTCGATACGTTTTACAGAATGTGGGACGGAGGAGCCGACGATGGTAATGAGTACTGTCTGGTAGAAGTATCAACCGACGGAATAAACTGGCCGGATGTTAATACCTTCGAAGTCAGCGAAGCACCAGCCGGAACACGTTTTGAGCTTTGGCCAACTATGGCAACTCAGGATCCGGTATTAAATCCTACATTAAAAATATTTGACATCTCTGAAGTAGCTGCCGGAGAAGCAACTGTCTTTCTTCGCTTCCGCTGGAAAGGTACTTTCGGCTATGCCTGGATGATTGATGATCTTGAGCTCTTTGTAACTCCGGAAAATGATGTTACCATCAATAAAGGCTATAATGGAGATATCGTAAACGATTTTGAATACTACGTTACACCGGTATCTCAATTGGCTGATATATCATTTGGTGCCAGCATTACCAATTATGGTTTTACAGATCAATCCAATGTACCCATTACATTCAGCATTGCCGGTGGTCCAACTGTTACAGAAACAATTGCTTCATTACCCATAAATACTACAGATAGCATATGGACCGCTCCATTTGCGATACCCAATACAGTTGGTGCTTATAATTATTCTGTTAGTGTTCCTTCGGATGACTTTATTGTTGGGGATACTTTTAATAGTTCATATGAAATTTCTCAATACGACTATGGTCACGCAACAAATGAGTGTCTGATTCAGCGCACTTTCAATGATGACGCCCCGGTTGGTATGGGTAATCTTTATGCAATGAATGCGAACGATGTGGCTTATAGTGTTAAGGTATGGTTTGGTGCTAGTACTGATTTGAATATCGTAGTTCAGGCCATTGTCTGGCAGCTAACCGGCACAAGCATTCAAGACAATCCTACATTTGTAGGACAAAGTGATGAGTGGGCATTAACTACCGATATGATTGACAATGGATACTATAATTTCGCTGTGTACAATGAGAACGTAGATGGTCCGATTGATTTAATAGCAGGTGAGACCTACATGGTTGAAATACGTAAAATCGATGATAGCAGTGACCGCATGTATGTTCGTGCCGATCAATACGACGATGATTTGGGAACAATAGGTTGGGGTCCATTTGGAGCTGGTAACGCTATAAACTTTTTCAATGGGTGGTCATTCACGCCGGCAGTTCGCCTTAGCTTAGATCCTGCATCTGGAGTGGGCGAAGACTCTACTGTTGATGGTCTGACTTTGGGACAGAACATTCCAAACCCTGCAGCGGGCAATACAAAAATCACTTATAGTGTTCAAACTCCTTCAATAGTGCAATTTGTAGTTCGCGACATTTCCGGTAGAATTGTTAAGTCTGAAAATTTAGATGCCAGATCTTCTGGTCAACACTCTATTACATTGAACACAGACGAGCTTGGTTCAGGAGTATATTCCTACACATTAGTTGCCAACGGCACCCAAATTACCAAAAAAATGGTAGTGCGTTAATTGTCAACAAAGTCTAAAAAAACATAAAAGCCCCACTTGGGGCTTTTTTTATTTCCAAAAGTTTAGGGTCAATTTAGGTTAATATGTACTTTAGCCTCGGTTCACATAACACTATAAATCAAAGAATGAAAAAAATTTTTACCCTTGCACTCGCATTTGTCTCGCTAGTAGCTTTTGCACAAAACAAACAGCATCTAAACGGTAATCACCAAAGAAAAATTTCGCCTCGCGCCGCTACAGCAGATGAGGTTCGGATGGCTGAGGAGTCTGGTTCACAGGAACCAGGTCATTCCAGAGGAGGTACAATCTTCTTCAGTGAAGACTTTGCCAATGGATTCGCAGGAAACAATACCTTCGGAGCCTGGACTCACGAAGACACTGGAAACAATACAATCTGGATGATGGCCACCGCTACAAGTCCTGGCGGATTTTATTCAGATCCGGCAGAGGGGCTGAGCTCTACAACCGCAGCCAACGGCTGGGTCATTTTCGATTGTGATTTGTTTCAGGATGGCGAAATCACTGCCAATAACCCCGCAGAAGATGTTACGGGTTATCTAACTTCCCCAAGTATAGATTTAAGTACAACAACCAGTGTACTTCTTGAATTTCAACAAGCTTTCAGGTATTGCTGTTTTGACTCAAAGCCTGTAGTCGTTGAGGTAAGTAATGATGGTGGTGCCACTTGGGTTCAGTTTGACGCAGCGCCAAGCTTTACCGGTGGTGCAAATGATGCTTCAGCAAATCCGCTTACGACCGTTATTGACATTTCAGGAGTTGCAACAGGAGAAGACAATGTAATTATTCGTTGGGGATGGCAGCCAAATGGCACCCAAACTCACTCTCATTACTTTTGGGGAGTAGACGATATTGAGATCTATGAAAACCCTGTTGAAAATGACATTAGTGTAAGCTATGTTACCACCGGAGATATTCAGAATGATTTCGAATATTACGCAATCCCTCTCGAGCAAGCTAATCCGGCCAATCTTGGTGGTATGATCGTGGGAACAATATACCAGAATTATGGAACTAACACTCAGGAAGCAACAATTACTGCCGAAATTCTTAACTCGAATAATGTGGTAGTTAACAGCACATCTGAGACAATAACAATTCCGTCTAACGCGGAGCTTCTTAACCCTGGTGATCCAATTGATACTTTGTATATTAATACCAATTGGGTTCCAACGGCTATAGGAACTTATTCTGTGAGAACAACTGTGACTTATGCTAATACAGACGACACTCCGCTTGATAACACAAGGACAAAATCATTTGAAATTACATCTTGCGAATATGGCCATGACAATCCTGACATTATTGATGGAGGAGTAATGTCGCCACTTGCTGGCGCAGGAACTGCTGCAGATCCATTTCCACCGCATGGCTATGGTTCTTATTATACATTCCCAAATGGTGGATCCACTGGCCACGGATTATCCATCCGCTTTGCCAGTCCTACAGATACAAATACGCCAATAACTCTGGTTCTCTACCAGCGCAACGAAGACTACAATCTGACAGACGCAGACTTTATAACTGGCAATGAACTAAACGTGATCAATGTCTGGACTCCAAGTGGAGCACAGTCTTTCCCATATTACTTGCCATTTGAAGCATCCGCTGATCTGGAATCCGGAGTATCTTACTTTGCAGGCGTACAAACGGCAGACGAAGGCATACTTGAATTGGCTGTGCAGGCTGTAGTAGAAGATGATGCAGACTTTTCAACCGGTGTTTGGGCTGAAACAACTGAAGGAACTTTCATTTGGTTCTTCGGTTTGGGTACTGAAACTGACTTCAGCCCTGCGGTACGTCTTGTATTATGTGAATATGTAAGCGTAGAAGAAGCTCCTGCTCAGGTTGGTCTAAATTCTTTCAACGTTAGCCCAAATCCGGCAACCAATGATGCCAAAATAGGTTTCAACCTAAGTGGTTCACGCTTTATTGCTTACGAAGTTCGTGACATGAGCGGTCGTTTGGTAGACTGGAAGAACATGGGGCAATTCAGCTCTGGTCAGCAATCATTCTCTCTTGATGTGAGCAATTATCCTACAGGTCTTTACAGCGTTAATCTCGTTATTGACGGTGTACACCTTTTCACTCAACAGTTGAGTATTGTAAAATAATATAGAGGTCAATAACTCTGTGTATAGGGGCTGCAATTGCAGCCCCTATTTTTTTGATTATGTTACATACTTTTGACACTTCAATCGTTCGTTTTGAAAGTACATACTGATTTTTATTCTGTTCGGCACATACTCAACCCTGTGGTAACCATAGGAACATTTGACGGTGTACATTTAGGACATTACAAGCTAATTCAAAGAATTAACGAAATTGCAGAAGAAATAGGAGGTGAATCCGTTCTTCTGACATTCTATCCTCATCCAAGAATGATACTCTATCCTGATGATGAGGAGATAAGATTGCTCAATACACCTGAGGAAAAAGTGAAATTATTGGAGGCTTCAGGCTTGAAGCATCTGGTGATTTATCCATTTTCAAAAGAGTTTTCAAGATTGTCTGCGTTTGATTATGTAAGAGATTTATTGGTAACCGGACTACATGCCCATACGGTAGTAGTAGGCTACGACCATCGCTTTGGCCGCAACCGCGAAGGAGATCACAATACACTTTTGGAGCTGGCAGAAATTTTCAGTTTCACTGTCGAAGAAATACCCGCTGAGCTTATTGACGACATAGAAGTCAGCTCTACTAAAATTCGCAATGCTTTAACCAAAGGAGATCTGGATTATTCAGGTAAGTTTCTGGGTTATTCTTACGAAGTAACAGGCACTGTAGTTGAGGGGGCTGGCATTGGCAAACAGCTCGGTTATCCCACTGCCAATATCCAATTGGATTACCCGTTCAAACTTGTGCCTTCCAACGGCGTATACCAGGTGCAAGTACATTTGAGAGACAAGATCCGCACGGGACTTGTCAATATAGGAAAGCGCCCCACTGTGCACAGCAACTCAAATGTGGTAATCGAAGTCCATATATTGGATTGGAATGAGTTCATTTATGGAGAAAAGCTTAGGATGGTATTTCTAAGGAAAATACGAGACGAACAGAAATTTGGCTCAATTGATGAATTAAAATTACAAATAAGCAAAGACATAGCAGAGACAATATCCATTCGATGAGGCTTCGCAGTTTTACCATATCCCTAATATGCGGTCTGATGGCCAATGTCTCCTATGCACAGGTTCTGAGCCCTGAGTCGCTGGATACCATGAAAGTGTATTACGATCTCACTCAGGCATTGCAAAATCCCACCAAAGTTTTCCGACTGGATTTGTCCAAAAAGAAACTCAAAGAAATTCCTTCGGAGGTTTTTCAACTTAAAAATCTTAACGAACTGATACTGGATAAAAATAAAATAGACTCCATTCCCGATGAAATCGGATCACTTGTTTTTCTTCAAAAACTGAGCATTGCCCATAATCAGATCGCAAATATTCCATTGGCATTATGCAAATTGAACTCCCTAAAGGAATTAAATCTTGCCGATAATTTTTTAGTGAAAATCCCGGAAGAAATTGGCCTTTTGTCGTCGCTTAAAAAGCTCATCCTATGGGATAATCCCATAGACTATTATCCTGATACGCTGGAAGATCTTTCCAATCTTTTGGTTCTTGATTTATTGAACAATCAAATGAGTGCCGACACCCAGGAGCGCATTGGCGGCCTTCTTCCCCGCACCAAAATCATATTCAGCGCGCCGTGCAAATGCGAAGATGAATAAGCGGCCAGGTCATTTTCAGGTTGAAATAGGTGGGGGAAATTCTTAATTCATAAAGGTTCGTGGCAAAAAAACACGACAAGTGTGGCATTTCGCCTAAATTCGTCCGCATGAAATTAATCGAATTCCTCAACCAATACAATCCAAGAGTCCTTTCAAGACCTTATGTAATCGCAGAAGCAGGTGTGAATCATGAAGGATCTATGGACCTTGCCAAACGCCTTATAGATGAGGCCGCTGAAGGTGGCGCCCAGGCCATAAAGTTTCAAACATACAAGGCAGAAACAATAGCCAGTAAGGATAGCCCTTACTACTGGGACATTACCAAAGAGCCCACGCGCAGCCAGTTTGAACTCTTTAAAAAGTACGACAAATTCTGGAAGAAAGAATACGAAGAGCTGGCGCGTTACTGCGAAACAGCGGGAATTGAATTTATGAGTACGCCTTTCGATGTGGAGAGCGCTACTTTTCTCAATGAGCTGATGCCAGTCTTTAAAATATCCAGCAGCGATATTACCAACCTTCCTTTTATTGAGTACCAGTGCTCATTTGGAAAGCCCATCATTCTGTCCACCGGAGCAGCTTATAAATGGGAAGTAATGCAGGCCGTCGAAACCATTGAGAAATACGGCAATCAGTTGTGTCTCATGCATTGCGTGCTGAACTATCCAACCATGGATGAAAATGCCAACCTGGGAATGATCAAAGACATGATCAGACTTTTTCCTGACGCAGTGCCCGGATATAGCGATCACACCCTGCCCAAAGACATGCATACACTTGAGGTAGCGACTTTGCTGGGCGCGGCGGTTCTTGAGAAACATTTCTCTCACGACAAGACCCTTCCCGGTAATGACCACTACCATGCAATGGACAAAGAAGACCTGAAACATTTCTGGAAAAGAATGGACAGAACTTTTGAGCTGATGGGCACCTTTGAAATGAAGGCTCTGGAAAGCGAAGCTCCCGCCCGTGCCAATGCCAGAAGAAGTTTGGTAGCATCGCGCAATATTCCTGAGGGAAAAGTAATAGAAATGAGCGACCTTACCTGGAAAAGACCGGCCAGTGGAATTTCTCCGAGAGACATTCACCAGGTGCTAGGTAAAAAGGCAGTGAGAACCATAGAAGAAGACGAGGTAATGAAATGGAATTTTTTGGATTAAACCATTTAACCACTTTCCGTGTAAAACTTGAATAACAAAAAAAAATACGCGTCAATTAATCAGTAATTTTATCCCGTAATGAACGAGAAAACAAGACGTTTTGGATTCAAAAAACCACCAGTAGTAGAATTAGTAATGGGGCTAGGGCTTGAGGATAATTGTTTGTCTTCACTAGATATATACAACATATTCCAGAGTATTAAAACTGATTATCCAGTAATTGAAGAGTATAATGCACTAACCTCTATTATAGAGAATACATCTGGGCCAACTTCTTATATACAACCCCAACTCAACAGCTTCAGAAAACAATTCATTGGTCAAAATGAAGATAAACTATTACAACTGCAAAACAATAGAATTATTTTTAATTGGCGTAAATTCACGACACAATCTCCTGTTGACTATCCCAAATTCGAACCGGTGCAAGAAGAGTTCTATAAGCTAATTGAAAGAGTTAAAGGGGTTAAGGATTTTATGGGGTCAATCATTCAGCAAGAAATCACGTTTTATGACCACATAAATCTTAATGATTTGTTTCTTAGTGCTGATCAAATGCAAAATGCCCTTTCAATTTTTAATTTTAATTATCCATCAAAATATCTTCAGTTTTCCTTGCTGTACAATAAGCCCGAGTTAAACGGTGTTTTAACATTTAATTGTTCTTCGGCATCTAGTATAGACAATAATGACCCTATATTAGTGCTTGAAACGACGATAAGAGGTTTTCAGGGAAATACACTAACAGACATTAAAGATTGGTTTAATACTAGTCATGACCACTTAGTAGAATTTTTCGTGGAAATTTTGTCCGAACACACAAAAGAAAAACTAGGCTTCTCAATAAATTAAAAAAATCGCATGACACCAGCGCTCAATCATCCAGATCTACACGGGTTAAGTCAAACACTTAGCAATTTTACCAAATCCCACAAAAAACTAGAAACTATTGTTGATCCAGATCAGGGCAACAATTTCTTAAAAAAAAATAGCACATCAACATACAAGTACAAACCAGCATCAATTCAAGAAAGGAATGATGCTATAAGTTTTTCAGAATCAAAACAAAAAATAGCAGAATTTAAAAGAGCGTTTTTAGAAAGAAATGATGATATTGGAATTAAATGTAAAAACTCTGCAATTCACATTTACAGCGATCTTATCGAAAACAAGTTAATTCCAATACGAGTATCAATTATTGAAGACAACTCGTTATGCCTCACTCTAGCAAAGTCGAATGTTAAAGTTTACCTAGAAATATATGATGATGGCTCGATGGGATTTATTGCAGAGAATGTCTCAGCCAAAGAAATTATTGACAATCGGGATGTCGAATCCAGGCCTGAGCTAATTGACTATTTAAGAAGATACTTAAAGTGATTTATGAGATTTCCAAGAACCCTTCTTAAAAGGAATCGGACCGAAATCAGAATTTCTCTTTATGCCACAAAAAGTCAGGTATTCATCCGATTTAAACCAGAGATACAGTGGACACCTGGAGAGGATATACCGCGCTATGATCAAATTAGAACAGAAAACCAGTCCTGTAACTGGGATCTTCTGTCAATCCCCATTTGGGTGAGATTCGACGACTCAAAAAACTACAAAGATGATTACGCTGTGGTAGGGATTTTTCTTGCGCATTTATTGAAAAAAGAAAGTAATGAAGGCAATTATTTTTGGAAAATTGAACATAAGCCACTGGACAACAACTATTCGCATTGCGACTTATCCATTGATGGCTCACAAATTCCAAAATCAGTTAAAAGACAAATGAAATTAGAATTAAAACATAGTCAAGTCATTCACTTTAAACCTTACGAAAAACCTGATTTTTTGTACTCACTAAAAGAGAGGTTTTTTTTAAAATTTCGAAAAATTCAATATTACTTTAACAAATCCAATTAATGCGCTACAAACAGCTTTCAAAAAATTTCTACATACAAGCCCGAAAAAATTTCGCGGCAAAACTCAATAAAGGTGGGCTCGCTATATTTTGCAGTAACGATGTTTATCCGTCGAGCGCGGATGGCCATCTTCCATTCAAACAGGCGAGTGATATTTTCTACCTCTGCGGAGTAGATCAGGAAGAATCCATGCTGGTTATTTTTCCAGATGCTTTTTTACCCCAAAACAGAGAAATACTTTTTTTGAAAGAAACGAGCGAAACTATTGCCATCTGGGAAGGTGCTAAACTTTCTAAGGAAGAAGCACGCCAGCAGACCGGCGTATCGACTATTTACTGGATTAGTGATTTTGAAAAGATACTGCGCACTTTACTGGCCGAAGCAAAGAGTGTGTATCTCAATTCGAATGAACATACCCGCGCGACAATTGAAACAGAAACCCGCGAAATGCGTTTTTCGAATTCCTTCCGCAGCAAATATCCACATTATACAATAGAAAGAAGTGCGCCGATTCTGCACGCCATTCGCGCAGTAAAACATCTGGAAGAGACCCAACAGCTTCAGAAAGCTATTGATATAACCAAAGCGGGATGGGAAAGGGTTCTAAAATTCATTAAGCCCGGTGTAATGGAGTATGAAATCGAAGCGGAGTACATGCATGAATTTCTCAAGAGCGGATCACGTGGATTTGCTTATACGCCCATAATTGCTTCCGGATTCAGTGCCTGTGTTTTGCATTATATCGAAAACGCGAAGCCATGCAAAGACGGAGATATCCTCCTGATGGATGTAGGAGCTGAATATGGAAATTACAATGCAGATATGACGCGCTGTGTTCCGGTAAACGGAAAATTCACCCCCCGGCAGAAGGCTGTATACAATTCAGTATTGCGTGTGATGAACAGCGCAAAAGAACTTCTCAAGCCTGGGGTATATATGCACGAATACCACAAACAAGTTGGTGAGTTGATGACGAAAGAGCTAATTGATCTCAAGCTTATCACAACCGATGAAGTGAAAAATCAAAATCAGGATTGGCCTGCTTACAAAAAATACTTCATGCACGGAACATCGCACTTTCTCGGGCTTGATGTGCATGACGTAGGGGATTGGACCCAACCCATACAAGCGGGCAATGTATTTACAGTAGAACCCGGAATTTATATTCGCGAAGAAAGCCTGGGTATTCGTATTGAAAATAACATAATCATTGGTGAGAAAGGCAACAGCGATATGTTCAAAGACTTTCCTGTGGAAGCCGATCACATTGAGGAGCTGATGAATTCATAAGTTCATCAAGGCTTCCAAACCCAGAATTCTGTTTTCTTCTGAATATTTTCTCCTGAGATCAGCAGAATATATTTTCCAGTGGGCAATTCCGATGTCTGAATATCGAATGGATTGAGCACTCCTTTTTTGAGTTGTGCCTTCTGATTCATCACAAGAAGATCATCGGAAAAAACCATTACATCCAGTATTTCAATTTCGTCGACCTTAATTTCGAAATGAAATACCTCTCCCAATTTGACCTGGGTTTTTTCCATAACCAATTCTACATTTTTTTCCTGAGAAAAAAGAAATAAAGTGAAGCATGAAAAAAGAAGGGTGAAGACCAATTTATGCATGAGCAAATATTGTTTACTCCATTTGGTCTTTGACATCTCCGGTGCTTTGTTTTTCACTATTGGATTTGAATAAAAGTTTTTGACTTCTGCCTTTTCTGAAAACATTTCGCATTGCAGGTTTACCTTTTCTCAGTTCCCTTTGGGTTTCTTCGGGCAAATGAATCACCTGCTGACATTCTTCTGAACAACAGTTTTCGAATCTGGCCTTGCATTGATCGCATTGAATGAAGAGAATATGGCAAGCCTGATTCTCGCAGTTCGTATGGTGGTCGAATGGTTCGCCACATTGATGACAGACTGCAATTACATCATCAGAGATACGTTCGGCAAGGCGTTCATCGAAAACGAAGTTGACTCCCATAAACTTGTTTTGGAGTCCGGTTTCGCGCGCATCTCGGGCGTATTTGATAATGCCGCCTTCCAATTGGTGCACATTTGGAAATCCTTTGTGTTTGAGATATGCTGAGGCTTTCTCGCAACGAATGCCGCCCGTGCAATACATCACAATATTTTTATCTTCTTTGCCCTTGAGCATTTCTTCAACCATCGAAATTTCTTCGCGGAAAGTATCTGCATCGGGCAGTATGGCTCCTATAAAGTGCCCGACTTCGCTCTCGTAGTGGTTTCTCATGTCAATGAGAATAGTGTCTTCTTTGTCGGTGAGTTTATTAAACTCGTCCACACCAAGATGCTTTCCTGTATTGGAGGGATTAAAAGAAGGGTCTTCAATACCATCGGCTACGATCTTGTTGCGCAACTTGATGATTAGTTTAAAGAAAGCCTTGGGATCACTTTGCACGGCCACGTTCAGCCGGACTCCATTTAAGAATGAAATCGAGTACAAATGCTCTTTGAATTGGGTGAAAGTACTTTCGGGAACAGAAATTTGTGAATTGATACCTTCAGCAGCAATGTAGGTGCGTCCCAAAACACCCAGGTCATCCCAATTGGCAAAAAGGTAATCGCGAAATAGCGGAGTATTTTTGATTGGGTGGTATTTGTAGAACGAGACTGTAACGCGCGACTCAGTCGTATGCGCAATGCGTTCTTTCAAAACCCTCCTATCCACTGTATTAAAAAGTTTCTTCATGGTGTACAATAGCAAGTTATACCTCAGAAACCCGCTTTTATACCGATTTGGTATCTGTTTTAGTACAATCTGCGCTGAGCTTGATTCTACTAAACAGCTACTCTCTCGGCATTTACCACTGTATCATTTCACCTGGTACATGGACTAAATTAAAATGAACATTGGTATTAAGTGCAGGAATGTATTTTAAAGAGCTGCAAAGATAAATCCAGTTAGATGACATTTTAAAATAGTGTAAAAAGTCACCCGATCAACACTTAACTACTGATATTCATTTGTTTAGGAGCCTATTCAGGTTGTCGGGCGCCAACTCCGGAATTTATTGGCCTTTTCGGGGAGCAACTTTTTTTTGTTGTTCGGCATGAGGTACTTCCAGCGCCCCTTCCGTAGCGGATTAAATTTTAGTGTCAATTTTTGTGGGCTGATTTTGTGTGGCCAAATATTTGCCCACACAAAATCTGCCCACAAAATATCGCG